>JAJDCR010000020.1 GCA_029260735.1 Planctomycetota bacterium | reverse complement strand
GGTGCTTAGAGGGGGTTTTCGATCATCTTTTTTGGAATGTTTTGTAGATAGACCTCGTCCTCCAGGGTATATAATATTTGGGATATGCCTAGATTACAATATCAGGAAACATAGCACATCCCCTGCTCGGCAGGAGCCTCGCCCTCCAGGGAACATGGTGCTTAGAGGGGTTTTAGATTTTCATTGGCCTTTTCCTTCATTATTACCAAAGTAGCTTATGAATTTCTCCTTGGTAAGGCCAATTCTCAGGACTAGAGACAAATCCGTGACGTACGGGGTTGTATCTCATGTATTCCCATTTTTCTTCGTAATGTTCAGACGTTCTTAGTTGGGTATCCCAATAATCTGTCTGCCAACGGTGGGATGAGATTTTATGTGTTTTACTATATTGCGACTTCCAATATTTAACCCAGTTATTAAGAGATATTTCTAGTTCTCCAGGGAAGGCAAATAAATGCAAATGATCTGGCATTATGATATATTTACCTACTAGCCACCCTGAGGCATTTGTCCATATTTCTCTTAGTGATTTGTGTACTCTGTCTTCTCCTAACCATTTTTTACGGTCTTTGGTGCATACAGTTAAGAAAACAATTACTGGTTGATTTTCTTTAAAGATGATATTGTGCACGGGATGTTTTCTTTTTGTTTTTTGTATTGTCATTTTAATCCTTTCTTTTCCATTCAAAAGATTATAGCACCCAATAAAGACAGAACTCATTTTGATAATCTCTGCCAAAAACGGTTTCAGTGCCTGGTGATATCAAAAGGATGAATGTGTAAAGGTATCGAAAAAAACGACAGAGGCAAAGACGAAGGAAAATCCAAAACAAACCTAAGGCTTATGTTCCCTGGAGGGCGAGGCTCCTGCCGAGCAGGGGATGTGCTTTGCTCATGGTATATTACTCCAAAAAAATATCCCCCTGCAAAAAAACTAGCCAATAAAACCAAAATCGCTTATAATCCAAGCCTAAAAATCAAAAATCATGGTAATCAGTTTAATCAGTGGTAATCAGTGGTCAGGGGAAAATGCTATGAGTAACAAAATCCAGACGATTTGTTTTGAGCAAAGTGCTCTTGAAAATTCTTCCGTTGCAAAAATAGTCCAAGCACAGTGCCCTCGGGGAAGCTCTCAGGTTCTTTTTAATTTAGAGGGTATAATAGACATTAGCAATGAAATCGCTTTTGAGATATTCCAAGAGGTGGCTCGCTTAAAGGAAGCGCGGGTAGAAATTCGGGTTTGGGCAGATGCAAATGTTGTTCAAGAAAAACTGCGCTTACTTAGTGTTCAAATTCGGGAGAGTTTTGCTGAGACAATTCACTCTTTTGAGCGTCAGTGGGTGTCTCAAGAGGTGAGTGAACAGATGACACAAGGGGCAGGTGGAGAGGGAGAAGTCGAAATTGTCGAGACGCTTCCTATGCAAACAATTCCTGTTTCTCCGGGGAAAACGGTTTTGATGAAAACGGCGGAAGGCTCTGTTCCTCGGGAAGAGGTTTTGTTGATTCCTACTGACGAGGTTAATCCTCAAAAGTTTGATCCTCGTAATTTAGAGACGGCTCTTGATTTACAGTGTGATTTGACAAAGCTGAAAGAAATTCATGCTAAGGCTGAGGAAATTGATCCTCGTGATTTAGAGACAGCTCTTGATTTACAGTGTGATTTGACAAAGCAGAAAGAAATTTATGCTAAGGCTGAGGGGTCGGTTTTGGAAACAGCCTTTGATCCTATTGCGGCAAAGGACATAAAAGACAAAGAGGAGCTTTTCAAAACGATACCTCCACCTATTTCTAATGTGGAAACTGTTTGGGAGGTGAAAAAGCCTAAGAGTCGAGATTAATTGATTTACAAGATGTTTTTAATAACAAAACTGTTACTGCGACAAGGAGAAAAAACTATGCGATTATTTGCTCTTACAATTCTTTTGCTTTTGCTTCCGGGTTTGTTTGCTCAAAATAAGATTTTGATTATTGTTTCGAGTGAAACGGTTTTTCCTTTGAAAGAAGGAAAGAGCTACGATACGGGATATTACTTTAACGAGCTTACGGTTCCAGCGATGGCTTTAGGGAAGGCCGGCTATGAGTTGGTTGTGGCTACTCCTGGGGGGAAAACTCCGGCGATGGACAAGCGTTCCGATACTGTGTCTTATTTTCCGAATGAAGCAGCTTATGAAGAGGCGAAGAAGTTTCATGATGGGATAAAAGGGCTCAAGAAACCTCTGGCATTGAGTGATGTTATTTCTGGTGGTTTGGGAGATTATGCTGGGGTCTTTTTTCCCGGCGGGCATGCTCCGATGACCGATTTGGCTCGCAGCTCTGAGGTTGGACAAATTCTGCAGCATTTTCATAAAAACTCCAAACCGACGGCTTTGATTTGTCATGGGCCGATTGCTTTGATTGGAGCGAGTGCTGATCCTGTGAATTTTCTGGCGACTTTAGAGGCGGGAAAAAAGGAAGAAGCAAAGCAGTATGTTCAAAACTGGCCTTACCGGGGATACAAGATGACTATTTTTTCCGATGACGAAGAAAAAGTGGCGGAAGAATCTATCCTTAAAGGGCAAGTTACTTTTTATCCTCAAAAAGCTTTGGAGGCGGCGGGCGGAAATGTTTTGGTCGGAAAGATGTGGGGAAGTAATGCTGTTCGAGACAGAGAGTTGATTACCGGACAAAACCCTGCTTCCGATCGAAAGTTTGTCGAGCTTTTTATCCAAGCTCTGCAAGAGAAAGCGGCCGTAAAAAAAAAATAGATGATTTTTTGAATGCCTGGCACCATGCTGCTGCCGTTGCCGACGAGGTAACTTTCTTTGGCAGTATGGCCGAAAATGGCGTTTACATTGGAACCGATAAAACAGAAAGATGGATGCGCGATGAACTTAGGCAGTGGGCAGGATTTGCCTTTGAACGTGAGTCGGCTTGGAGCTTTACCACTATAGAGAGAAAGATATATTTGGGCAAAAAGGGGGCTTTTGCTTGGTTTGATGAAACTCTCGATACTTGGATGGGAGTTTGCCGAGGGTCAGGGGTTTTGAGAAAAACGGACCAGGGATGGAAAATTTTGCACTACCATCTGGCCGTCACTGTTCCCAATGATGCCGTCGAAGATTTTATTGCTTTAGTAAAGAAAATGGAAGAAAAGTAAGTCTGGAAAGTCAAGTATTTTATTGGTTGTGACCTTCTGAATTTAAATGCTAGGGAAAAGAGATGCTAACACCAGAAGATATAGAGTTTGGGAAAAAAGCCTTTACCTTGGGTCTTGTTAACGAGGAGAGAGTTCGGTACTGCGTTGAGGCGCAGAAGACCCTTTTTGCTCAAGGAAAAATAGTTACTTTACTCCAAACAATGTTGCACTTTCAGCTTTTGAGTACAGAGCAAGCTCTGTATATTCAAAAATCTATTGCTCTTGGCCCTGTACCAGACAACGCAGAAAAAATTCAGAAGGTCCAAAAAGAAGCCGATCGAGTGTTAGGAGAAAAAAGAGGTTCCCTCACTCCCGAACAGCGACTTTCTGTTCGAAAGGATACTTCTCGGATCACCAGAAAACGAGTAGAAGAGTCTTTTGTTCAAGAAGTAGAAGAGTCTTTTGTTCAAGAAGTAGAGGAGTCTTTTGTTCAAGAAATAGAGGAGTCTTTTGTTCAAGAAGTAGAGGAAGCAGATAATTCTTTTGCCTTTACTTCAAGAAAGACTCCCCATGGGGAAACAAAATTTAATCGGTATGTTCTCCAAAAAGAATTGAGAAAAGGGGTCGTTGAAGTTCATG
This sequence comes from Planctomycetota bacterium, assembly GCA_029260735.1. Lineage (GTDB taxonomy): Bacteria > Planctomycetota > Uabimicrobiia > Uabimicrobiales > Uabimicrobiaceae > JAJDCR01. The sequence continues at coordinate 132,697 of JAJDCR010000020.1, read as the reverse complement.
AAGCTTACGATGTAGATCTTGACCGAACCATTGCCTTAAAAATGATATCTATCGGAGAGACTAATGAGAAAGATACTCAACGTTTTCTTCGAGAAGCTCGTACAACGGGTAAACTCCGCCATTTCAATATTGTGACTGTTTATGATATTGGTTTAGATGAGGAGTACTTCTTTTTTACGATGGACTATCTTCAAGGAGGGTCATTGAAAGATTTTATCTATAAAACTGACTTTGAGATAGCTCTTTTTTTAGATATTATGATAAAGGTAATTCGTGGAGTAGCTTATGCTCATGAGCAAGGAGTTATTCACCGAGATTTGAAGCCGTCTAATATTCTGTTCGACCAAAACTTAGAGCCCAAGGTGGTGGACTTTGGCTTAGTCAAACTTGCTGCCATGAGTTCAAAGCTTTCGCGCAGTGGTGCTTTTACGGGAACTTTACAGTATATGCCCCCAGAGCAGGCGGAAGGTAGTTCAAAAGTAGACAAAACATATGATACTTATTCCTTAGGGGTGATCCTTTATGAAGGACTGACTCAGCGTTTACCTTTTGACTCGAAAAACTTTAGATCTCTCCTCAATCAAATTCAAAAAGAAGAAGCCATACCTCCTCATGAAATAAATGAAAAAATCCCCTTAGAACTTTCCCATATTTGTCTGAAAGCGATGGCTAAGAATACAGAAGATCGCTACTTGGATGCAGGTAAACTCATTGAAGATTTAGAGAAACTTCGCTCTATTCGCTACTCTTCTCCGAGTACTTCACCAACTTTATTTGCCGAAAGCGCTTCGCCTAGTGAGATAAAAACTATCTCTGATGGTGAAAAATTTGGACATTATAGAATTCTCGCAAAACTAGGGGAAGGAGGAATGGGATCAGTTTACCGAGCTTTTGATGAGAATCTTGCTCGGGATGTGGCTCTTAAGATAATTCTTCCCCAAGAAGGAGAAACAGAAAATCAAATCCAAAGATTTATGGAAGAAGCCTCGGCAACAGCTACTCTGAAACATCCTAACATAGTTAGCGTTTATGAAATAGGAAATAAACCTCAGAATTACTTTACTATGGAGTGCATTGAAGGAGAGCCCCTTTCCTCTATCTTACGAGAAAAAAATCTCTCTCCTAAAAAAATAGCCAAAATCCTTCTGAAATGCTCTCAGGCAATTCATTATGCTCATGAACATGGAATTATTCATCGAGATATTAAGCCTGCTAATATTATGATGGAAAAAAATGTAGAGCCTAAAGTCATGGATTTTGGTTTGGCAAAAAACTTGGAAAACAAGAAAGATCTTTCTCAAGAGGGAAATCTCTTAGGGACTCCTGTTTATATGTCACCAGAACAAGCAGAGGGGCGTAAGGTCGATGCTCGTAGTGATGTCTATTCCTTGGGAGCAACGCTCTACGAAATGCTTTCTTTGCGTCCGCCTTTTCAAGGAGAGAGTTTACTTCGTCTCTTGAATCAAATATTTCATGAAGACCCTATCACTTTACGAACATTAAATCCAGATACTCCTAAGGACTTAGAAGCTATTTGTCTGAAGTGCTTAGAGAAAAGAACAAGAAAAAGATATCAAACCGCCCAAGAGCTAGCGGATGATTTGGAAAATTTCTTGCACTCTCGACCAATTCAAGCCAAACCCATTAATGGTTTTGTCCGCTTCTCTAAATGGTTTAACCGTAACAAAACAATCGCTTCTATTGCTTTTATTTCTTTGTTTCTTGTCTCTTGTCTTCTTGGTCTTGCTATTTGGCAAGGTTTAGAAAAAAATGAGATAAAGAAGCAAGAATCCGCAAGGCAAGACGAAGCTAAAGATAAAGAAGAAGAGGTTCTTAAGGATATTGAGGGGATTCGGGAAGGAAAAAAGGAGGCTTTAGAAGCAGTGCTCAAGCTCAATGCCACGGCAAAAATACTCCGTGAAAAAGCCGAAATAACTTCTTACCGTGCAAGTATTGCCTTGGCTCGGAAATATAATGATGATTCGCGCTTAAAAGAAGCCTTAGCCGTTTTAGAGCAATGCCGTAAAAATTTGAAAGGCTGGGAATGGTATTGGGAAAAGAAGAGAGGTCTTTCTGAGGGGAAAACACACTTAGCTCGATCTAATGATCTTGGCACTAAGTCTTACTTAGCAACATTTCATCCCAACGGAGAACAAATAGCGATAGGCCCTACAGAGGGAATTAAATTAATAAAAAGCAAAGATCTTCGTCCAGAGCTATACATATCTGAACAGCAAGGAAAAATTTTTGGCCGATACAGTGCCGATGGGACTCGTTTAGTAACGGTGGGAGCAGACCAGAGAATGTTTATATGGGATACTCTAACAGGAGAAAAAATCAAATCTTGGGATATCAATTTTCGAGTAGATGCTTGTAATATACACTCTGATTACGAAAAAGAACTATTTTGCGCTTCTGGTAATAAGGGAAGAGCGCTCATTTTGGATCTAAAAACTGAAGAAGTTATTCGAAACTATAGCCTAAATCAAAAAGATCTTTTCCCTGAAATAAAAAATCATGGGGAACTACATGGGTGTGCTTTTAGCCATGATGGAGAGACTTTGGTTTTAAGACGAACAGGGAAACTAGAAGATAAGAATGGGTTTATGTATTTTATAAACTGGAAATCAACCCCCCCTAGAAAATGGATGTGGAAAACCCCTACTTATGTTAGCAGTATGGCCTGTCATCCTCACCAAAGCATTATAGCAGTCTCTTTAAGGTCCAAGATTGTCCTCTGTGATATGAACCAAGAAAAGCTTAAGCCGCTAAAGGAGTTAAATGGGTATTTTAGATCTAATTATTCTTGTTCATTTAGTCCCGATGGAAAACGTTTTCTTGCAGGAGGAGACGATAAAACAATTTACCTTTGGATGCTCGAAGAAGATAAGCCTAAGATAACACCTATTTTAGTTCTTAAAGGCCATACTCGAAAAGTATTACAGTGCTCTTTTAGTAAGCAAGGAGATAAAATCCTTAGCTTAGGAGAAGATAATACCATACGTCTTTGGGATACTTCCGAATAATTTTTTTATTGGATAGAGGGAAAAATGTTAGCAAAAGAAGATATGGAGTACGGAAAAAGAGTCTTTCAACTAGGTTTACTAGATGAAGAGAGAATAAAGTACTGTGTTCAAGCATTAAATCATTTGCATTCTCAAGGTAAAAAAGTGAGCTTGATGGAGACCATGCTGCATTTTAAGTTTCTCACTCCTGAACAAGCAAAAAATGTTTGGGATTCTATTCGCTCTACTCCTGATCATAGCCCTGCCGGAGAATCTTTCGCTCATGAAGATAGCTTATCAAGAACTTCTTCTCCTACAACCTCTAGTTTTTCAGAAAATAAAAAAGAATCTGATCAGAAACAATTTGGGCGCTATATCATTGAGAAAGAACTGGGCAAAGGAGGTATGGGGAAGGTTTACCAAGCTTATGATCCTAATTTGGAGCGAACGATTGCTTTAAAAACTATGCTTACCGATGGTGCGGTTAAAGAGAGTTATAAAAAACGATTTTTGCGAGAAGCTCGCTCTACTGCCAAGCTCAATCACTTAAATATTGTGACTGTCTATGATATCGGTTTTCATGAGAAGGCATTTTTCTTTACGATGGACTGTCTAAAGGGGGGAAGTCTTCAGGGCTGGATAAAAGAAGAGAAAGTCAATCTATCGACTCTATTAGATATTGTTATTAAAGTAATTCGGGGGGTGGGCTATGCTCATCAGCAAGGCTTTGTTCATCGCGATTTAAAACCAGCAAACGTCATGATGGATGAAAACGGGGAACCAAAGATAATGGACTTTGGACTGGTTAAACTAGCCAAGGAAAGCTCTGTTCTTTCTAAAAGTGGCTCTGTTATGGGAACTTTACAATATATGCCCCCGGAGCAAGCAGAAGATAGTAGTAAGGTGGATCAGAGATGTGATATTTATTCGCTAGGGGTTATTCTTTATCTAATTATCGCGAAAAAACTTCCCTTTGAAGCACCTAATCAAATAGGGTTAGTTTATCAAATTACTCAAGAGGAAGCCATTGCTCCTCATGAAATTGAAAAGGATATCCCCGAAGCTTTGTCTCAGATTTGCTTAAAAGCTATGGCCAAAGATCCAAAGGAAAGATACCAGACAGCGGAAGAGTTTGCCGATGACCTAGAGAATTGTAAAAACATTCACTACTCTCCCGAACAAAGTTTGCAAACTACAACTGCCCTAACAGAAAGTACGCTTAGTCAAACTAGGCAAGGAGATTTATCGCCGGGAGAAAAGTTTGGACGCTATGCGGTAGAAGCTAAATTAGGGCAAGGAGGTATGGGAGCCGTTTATAAAGTTTTTGATGATCAACTTTCTCGCAGCGTTGCTCTCAAAATAATTATCTCGGGAAAAGAAGGCCAAAATGAACAAGATAAAGAAGTGAAGCGTTTTTTAGAAGAAGCCCGGTCTGTGGCCAACTTAAAACATTCGAATATTGTGGAAATATATGAAATAGGAAAGCAACCTCAGAACTATTTTACGATGGAATATGTAGAGGGACGTCCGTTGTCGGTACTTTTTCACAGAAAGAGCTTAACCTTTCAAAAAGCAGCCGAGACTATAGCTAAGTGTGGTGAGGCTATCCACCATGCTAACCGAAAGGGGATTATCCATCGAGATATTAAGCCTGCTAATATCATGATGGAAAATAATATTGAGCCGAAAATCATGGATTTTGGATTAGCGAAAAATGTAGAAAGAGATCAAAAACTTTCGAGAAGTGGTGACGTTTTGGGAACCCCTGTTTACATGTCACCTGAGCAAGCTAATGGACAAGATGTGGATGCTCGTAGTGATGTCTACTCCCTAGGAGCAACTCTCTATGAAATTTTAGCCAAACGTCCCCCTTTTCAGGGAGATAGCTTGCTTAGACTTCTTAAACAAATTTTCTCGGAAGACCCCCTTCCTCTGACAGATTTAAACCCTGATATTCCGAAAGACTTGGAAGCTATTTGCTTCAAATGTTTAGAGAAAAAACCGGATAAAAGATACCAAAGTGGACGTGAATTATCGAAAGACCTTCATAACTTTATCCACCATCGTCCGATTAACGCCCGTCCTGTGAGCCATTTTTTGCGGCTAAGAAAGTGGATTGTACGCAATAAAAAATTGAGTCTCACTCTTTCTCTTTCGCTTCTGTTTATATTTTCTTGTGGGGGGGTGTTTTATTGGAAGTTAAAAGAGAAAAATGATCTTGAAGATATTCAAATAGAAAAGACACGAGAAGCACTAGGGAAAATAGAAAAAGCCAAAAGTCTTGTGAGAAAAGAAATAGGAGAAACAGAAGAGCTTCTTGTTCAGGGAAAAAAACTACAAATAGAAGAGATAAGACTTCTAGACAAAGCAGAAAAAGATGCTTATTTCTCTTACATCATTCTTGCCAATCAATTTAATGAGGATTTGCAACTACAAGAAGTAAAGACAAATCTAAAGGAGTGCCCTCAAAAGAAAAGAGAGTGGGAATGGTATTGGCTAAAAAATGAAAAACACCAAGAGAAAAAGACGTTTTTCCCCAAACATCGCCCTCTTGATCTAGAAATGACTCCCGATGGAAAACGACTTGTCTCCCTTGAGCATTCCTACCTGGTGGTCTATGATGCTCAAACTTATAAAGAAATATGGAGAAAACATATAGGTGGGGGGCGGCATGCCTTATCGATTCATCCCAATGGAAAAATTGTTGCTGTAGCTCAAAATAATCGAGTGAAGATTTGGGATCTGGAAAAAAAAGAAAAAATTGAAGAAACTCCTCCTTGGGGCCAGAATATATTGGATTGTTGTTTTAACCCTGATGGCACATTTCTTCTTACATCTAGTGAAGTTTTTGATTATGACAAAAATAAACCCGAAAGGGCAAAGGAACTAGGAAAGCCAGAGACATATAAGTCTTTAGTGTTATGGCAATGGAAAACGATGAAAAAAATAGTCGATCTGAGTTTTCCTATGCGTACCTATCAAAACAATGTTACAGCTTGCGCTTTTAGTCCAGATAATAAGATGGTAGCAGGAGTTTATGAAGATAATAATATTTATCTTTGGAACTTGACTAACAAAAATATTTGGCAAGGAAAAGAAAAGGAAGAGAGACTTGTTCTGGAAGGTCATAAAAGCAAAATTTTTGGTATTTGTTTTAGTCCAAACAGTCGTTATCTCGCTTCTCTAGGTGGCGATAAAAAGCTAATCATTTGGGAAACACAGTCAGGTCGCATAGTAGACCAAATAGATCACACAGATGCTCGTTCTCATTGTTCGTTTAGTCCTGATGGGAAAAAAATTGTTACAGGGGACGAAAGGGGCATTCTCTATGTACGGGACTTAGTTAAAGAAACATCCCTGACTCTTACTGGGCATACAGGACCCATACAAAAGTGTTTTTTTTCTCCCGATGGCCGGTTTATCTTTTCTTCTGCAATGGATAGAACGATAAAAACATGGGATTTTCAAAACATAGAAAATCTTAGAGTTTTTCCTGCCGACTTTTCGCCGAATTTAATCCAACTTTCTCTCAATAAACAGGAGTTAGCTATCGCTTCTTCCTCTGATCCTAGCATAAAACTTCTTAGTGCAATAGATTTTCAAGAAAAGCAAGTTTTTCCTGGACACAAAGAACCTGCTCAAGCCCTGCATTTTAGCTCCGATGGAAACTATATTTTGAGCGGAGGAAAAGACGCTCTTGTTAAAATGTGGGATGTCTCCCGCGGCAATGAAATTTGGTCGGAGAAACTCACTTTTCCCGTTTTAAGTGGAACTAGCTATATCCAAGACGAGAAAGATTGGTTTTGTCTGGTCGGAGAAGGGGTTGTTATTTGGGATGTGAAGACCCAGAGTAAAATCAAAGAGTATACCCGTAATGATCTAAGAAAAATATTTTCCTCTGACCAATCCAAGCACTTCTCCTTCTCCTCTTGCTCTTTCAACTCAAGTGGAGAAACGATTGCTATGATGGATGAAGACAACAAGTTGTATTTTCTAAACTGGAGATCTAGCTTTGGGAAGAGTTGGGAAATTCCCTCTGATAGTTTGAATTTAACTCATTGTCTTTTTCATCCTTTTGAAGCAAAGATTTTGCTTGTTTCTGAGGAAAAGCTCATTCTTTGTGACAGTGAAAAGGAAAAATACGAGCCTTTAGCTCGTTTTATGGGGCCTCAGGAAAAAATTACTTCTTACTCCTTTAGTTCATCAGGAAAGCGTATCCTTGCTTCCTCTGAGCAAAATATGTTTATTTGGGATACAGTGGTTACGGTTGAAGAGGAGCGCCCTCTACTTGTTCTTTCGCAAGATTTTCCTATCACTAAATGTCTATTTAGCCTAAAGGGGGACAAAATCTTTAGCTTTAGCTCCGAAAATCAGCCTAAGGCTTGGGTTTGGGACGCTTCGGAAAGAGCAAAAATAATTCGCCATAGCTCTCATTGAACAAACGGCTCCAGTGCTAAAGCAAAATCTGTCGCTGTGCAGTAGCGGTCTTCTTTCTCCTTAGCAATCGCTTTTAAGCAAATATCAGAAAGGGCTTGAGGGATTTCTTGCTTAATTTCGCAAGGTGGTATTGCGGGAGTTCGAACGATTTGGAGCATTTTTTGGATGTAGGTTTTTCCTTTGAAAGGAGTTTCTCCAACTAAAATTTCGTAGAGAATTATTCCCAAAGAGTAAACATCACTGAGAGAATCTAAAATTTTTGACTTCCCTTTGACTTGCTCAGGTGACATGTAGTCAAAAGTTCCTAGAATAGTGCCTGTTTCGGTTAAGCCAGAAGCTTCATTGACTAGCTTAGCTAATCCGAAATCCATAACCTTAGCTTGATTATCTTTTGTTAGCATAATGTTACTAGGCTTAAGATCGCGATGGAGAATTCCTAGCTCGTGAGAATGAGCAATAGCATGAGCTGTTTGGATTAATATTCTCAAAGACTCTTTTAAGGAAAGAGATTTGATTACTTGATCAAAAGAGGTTCCTTCGATTAATTCCATGGTAAAATAATACTTTTCGTCCATACATCCCACATCATAGAATTTAACAATGTTAGGGTGGTCTAACCTTGAGCAGACTTTAGCTTCTCGTAGAAAGCGTGTTGAGCAGTCTGAGTTTTCTTCTAGATCCAAAATTAACATTTTTAAAGCCACTTCTATTTGCAGGTGGGCGTCAAAAGCTCGAAAAACTTCTCCCATTCCTCCTTTTCCAAGTCTTTCTAATACCTTGTATCCTCCAAATTCAAAGAGATCCTCTTTCTCCTCAACCATTTCTTCTTTCTCTCCGATTGCTCCTTTTTGGGTGGGAGACTCTATTGCTGTTTTTTCTTCGGGAGAGGGAGAAAAATCTTTTTGACTATTTTGATCTAAAACAAAAACTTCTTGGCATCCCTTACACTTCATTTTTTTCCCAAACAATCCACTCTGAGCAGCAACCTTAGCCTCTCTTGCACAGTGAGAACAAATAAAGATTAAGGTATCGAGGATAGGGGTTTTTGTTTCGGGATAGAGCAGATATTTTTTTTCCAGAGAGAAAACCTGCTGACACCCTTTACAAGATATTTTTTTTCCTATAGGATTGGATTCTTTTTTTATCTTAATAATACGTTGGCAGTGAGGACAAACAAAATCTAATAAATCAGAAGACATAGTATTTTTCCTTGAAACGAGGAAGCTTCTATGAAAAATTCACTTGGCAAGCACTTGACAAAAATATGACAGTATTGTAAATCTGACGAGATAAGAACGCAAGGATTTACTCGGTCTCTTGCCTTCGCACCAGCCAGTGGGCCAGCCAGTTAAAAAAATGTTCGGTTTGGGTATCTTCCCCTCCCCAAATGGGAAACGAGGCTCCGACTTTAGAGAACAAGTCATACCAAAGAAACTTAGCAATTTCTTTATTCTTGCTCGCACTATAAAGCATTTGTAAGAGGTAAGCTCCATTTCCGGCCTTGGGGATCATCCCGACAATAAGGGCAAGCCAAGGCTTTTCAGGGCCTTTCCCGAAAATAATTTTCCCTAAAGTATAGAGAGTACGTGAGATAGATCCGGCAAATACTAAGCAAAAAAGGACAAAGTAGCCATTGACTAAACCCATGGCATAAAGAGAGGGAAAGATAAAGTATTGGAGTAATTTTACAAGGGGCCACAGCGTTATATGAACCCCAAAATCCATGAGATAGGATTTTTCTCCGATGTGGTCTAGCTGATCTTCGAGCTTCCCTTTTTCTTCGGGACTAAGCTGTTGTCGTTGTCCCCACTCTTGGATTCGATTAAAGGTATATTCTTTCGTTTTTTTGATGCGAAAATCGGAAGAAATGATAAGCTTAACCGTTGTTTTAAGGGAGTCTAAGTACTTAATTCGGAGGATAGCGGATATTATTTTAGGGATGGCTTCGGTTATAACTTTTTTTGTTCCCTGTACAAGCATGCGACTGGACTCTCGTAAATACCAGAGTAGAGGATGGCGGATGTACCAGTCGGCTTGTTCAGTGGTTATTTTTTGCTTGGCTTCGTTATAGCGGATAGCTCCTTGAACTCGCGAGAGAGACTTCCACTCTTTTTGGTGATGAGCTAGTCTTTCTAAGTCCACTTCAAATTCTTTGATCGCTGCAGAACCAAACTGTTCCTCTAAAGCACTACGATGTTCTTGAAAATAATTCTCAAGCTTCGAGGTGTTGACATCGTCAAAAAGAGCTCTTTTATGCTCAAATGATTTGGGAAGATAGAAGGTTAAAAGCTTGAGTGGATTGATCGGAAAAAGGGCAGGAACCCCTGACTCTAAATCAATCCAATGCCAAACTCTTTGGCCATCTTCTTTGTATTCCAAGAGAAAGTTATTGGCGGCAACAGGATTGCCATAACCTGCTTGCCAAACCAATCCATCAAAACCTGACTCTAAGAGTTTCCCTTGGATAGGTTCCATAATGGAGTGAACAAGCTCTTTAAACTCTTTTTTTCCTTCCCCTGAAAAAGGATTTGTTAGTTTAGCATAGCGTCCTTCGACAAACCGAGTATGAAGCTCAAAGCCTAAAAATTCTTCATTCCAGGCTACTCCATAAGATTGTGCTACGCGAAGTTTCTCGGGAAACCAATACTCGACTAAAAGAGCGAGTATTCTTCTTCGATGGTGGGCACAGGAAATAGCATCTCTATTCCAAATATAGCCTTGGGGAGCTCCGGAAAGAATGTAAGTAACTAGCTTGGCAAGAGTTTCTCCTACAAATACTTTGTTGGCAAGATGCCTCCCCTCTTCGTCGTAAGAGGAAAATACCTGTCCAGATCTACCTTCTCCAATCAGTTGGTTTTGTGGTAGATTGTGTTCTTGATCGAGCATTTCTTGTCTGATATCCTTTTTCTCTAATTTTTCTAAGCATAATTTTTGGGCTTATTATAAACAAATGCCGTGGAAGAAAGAAATAGATTCTTAAGAAAAACGACGAGGATCGACTAAACCCCAGATGAGTTGGGGGATAGCCCTGAGGGGAATTTTCCATAAAGGGCGTTTGCCCATATTGACCTCTAGAAAATGCTGAAAAAATAGAGGAGAGCGAGAAAGGGCTTTGATCACTTGGGTGCGCAAGAAGGGATAGCGTGTTAAAACTAAGGCTAAGTGAGTCATGGTTAGGTATGTTCGAGTTTTTTCTTGGATTTGTTTACCTAAAGAAAAAAGGTCTGGATTATTCAGTTTATTTTCTTTCCAGAGAGAGGGGAGTTTTTCTGCTAAGATTTGCGCTTGGGCAAAACCAATAGAAATTCCCTCCCCGGTAATACCGTCTAAATAGGTAAATGCGTCACCTATTAAGAGAATTCTCTGCGCTGTGGGTTTGTCAGCAGCTACGGCTAGCGGGCCAATCCCTCGAAATGCAGAGAGAGCCTGTGCTTTCTCTAGGCGCTGAGCTAAACCTGGAAAAAAAGGCAAAAAACCTTCGATTCCCTTTGCTTTGATGGGACGAAACTGTTCTCGATCCCAAAGAAAAGCTACTTCTACTTGTTTTTCTCCCGAAGGAGTAATATAAGCCTCAATGCCTCTCTCCCACCAAATTTCGACATGATCATTCCAAGGAGAAATAGCGAAATGCTGGCGGGCTCCCCATCTCTTTTGTTTTCCCGGTGAAGCAGCTTCTAAATTAGCTTGCTTTCGAACTTGAGAACGTAGGCCATCGGCACCGATAAGAAGTGAGAATTTTTCTTCTTTCAACTCGTTTTGTTTTTGGCTTGTTACTTGAATGGATTTTTCTAACAAAGTGAAACGGATAAATTGGGTTTCTTCTCTAAGCTCAATTCTTTTTTCTTCTTGGGCCTTTAGCCATAGAGCTTGACTAAGATTCGTGCGCCGAATACCCAGCCCAGGACCTTCCTTAAATTTTCCTTGAGCTATGATCCCTAGTGGGTCGCGGTAGTAGATTCCTTGAAAAGGTCGCATCATCTCTTTTGACAAGTAAGGAAAAACTCCCCATTTCTTCAGGAACTCAACGCCGCTTGGCATTAAGCCTTCTCCGCAAACCTTGTCTTGTGGCCAAGTATTTTTTTCAAAAACAACCACAGGGATTTCTTTTTGGGCTAAGGCAATAGCAGTTGCTAAACCAGTAGGCCCACCTCCGATAATGGCGATAGGCAAATTCATAGATTCACCTATTTGTCGTCATTTACAGGGAGGTTTTCTTGTTCTTGCTTTGCTTGGTAATGACTCCACATTCCCGTAAGAGTGTGGCGAGCAAAAGTTGCGACGCCTGCTTTTACAGGGGCTTCAAGATCACCTGCTAACCAAAGACGACGTGCTTCTCCGCGGCGAATTTTCCCAGAGGAAGTGCGAGGTAAAGTTCCAGGAACCAATAGTTCCAGTTCAGCTACCTGAAGATTGCAATGAACGAGAACTTGAGCTTTGATTTCTGCCTCCATGTCTTCTTTTTTATGGAGGGGTTCTTTGTACTCACTGAGCAAAACTAATTTTTCCGTACCTGTTTTTGAGTCCGTCACTCCAAAAGCAGCAACACACCCAGAGCGCAATCCTTGAATACCTTCTAGCGCTTGCTCTACTTGGGCAGGATCGTAATTTCTTCCTCGTAAAATAATTACGTCTTTATAGCGCCCACAAAGATAAAGGTTTCCTTCGAAGATGAAACCTCTATCTCCAGTATCAAGCCATCCTTCGGGTTTAGCCTGAAGAGTTTCTTCTGGTAAATCCAAATACTCTTTGAAGACACTTTTCCCTCGGCAACAAACACGGCCTACTGTTCCTAAAGGTAGTATCTTTCCTTCTTCGTCTCTAATTTCAATTTCGACTCCGACAAGAGGTGCCCCTACTGAGGCCAAAGAAACTCCATTTTTCTCATCAATTACGGCTTTTCCTTCTTGTTCCATCTTTTCGCGATGGAATAAAGTATAGAGAGGGGGCTCTTCGGTCGGAGAAAAAGATACTGCTAAGGTTGCTTCGGCCAATCCATAAACTGGAGTAAGAGCCTTTTTCTCAAAACCGACCGAGGAAAATTTTTGGGCAAAGGTTTCCAGAGTATCAGGATGAACCGCTTCCGCTCCACAAAGAGCAATTTTCCAAGAACTTAAATCTAAACCACTCAGCTCTTTTTCGGAAATTCGATTGTTACAAAGTCCGAAGGCAAAGTTCGGGGCAACTGAAATCGTTGCTTTGGTATGACTAAGGGCCTCTAGCCAGATTCTGGGCCGAGCGACAAACTGCTCTGGTCGAATCAAGGTCAGGTCTCCCATGACCATAATTGCACTAATCATACACCCGACCAACCCCATATCATGGTAGAGGGGAAGCCAACTAACTCCACTATGCCCAGAAACTTCACCAGGAAAGCTTGCTAAGATAGCTGAGGCGTTACTTAAAATGTTTTCATGACTTAGAGCAATGGGTTTGGGGTGACCAGTTGTTCCTGAGCTAAACTGCACAACAACAGTGTCTTCTTTTTTTTTCGGAATGTACTTTCCTTTGTCATTCTGCTGAAGTAGTTTTTTTACTGTTTTACAACCAAAACGAGGAGAAGCTTCTCGAACAGGCTCCCCCATCATCCCCAAAAGACTAGTATTGGTCAACACCAGGCGAGCAGAAAGAGCCTTTAGCATACGGCTAGTTCTAAGCTTCCATTCACCTACTTTGCCTAAACGAACAGGAGGGTATAATGCTGCGGGGATAGCCCCGGCTAAAATAATTCCAAAAAAAGCGTAATAAAACTCTGGATGAGTAGGGAGAACTAAGGCCACCCTATCACCAGGCTCAACACCTTGCTTTTGTAAAGCGCCTGTTATAAGAAGAGATCTCTCTAATATTTCTGGATAGCTAATCGTTTCGATTTTTTTGGCATTATGCCAAAAATGAACTTGGGCTACATTTTTTTCGGCTGCTTGTTCAAGAAGTTCCCCAAGAGAGTTTACCATCTAAGATTCTCTTTCTTTTTGTTCTTGCAAGCGAATCGAAATAAGGTCAATAATTTGACTTACTGTTTCAGGAGGACTTTCGGAAGATTCTTCTAAGATCAACTCCCAATGGTTTTCAATTTCTAAAGCCAAGGTCATTAGGCCCACACTGTCTAACCCAAGATCTTCTTGTAAACGAGATTCTAAGGTAATGGTTTCGTGAGGGATATGACAATCCTCATGAAGGATTTGACTCACTGTTTGGTAGATAGTTGTTTTGTCTATGTCCATAGTTTTTCTTGGTATCTAAAGTTTTTATAACAGGCATCTAAAAAAGGAAAAAGCGTTTTTTGTCTTCAAATCTTTCTTCGTAGTTGCTCGTAGAGCTAAGGGCTTTTTCTTCGGCTCCAATGCGAGTATATAAAATAATGCCATTGAGGACACTAAAAACACTTGCTGTCCACCAACAACCAAAAATGAGAGGAAGAGCTGCTATCTCTATGATGACTCCTAAATAGTTAGGGTGACGGAGGTAACGATAGATTCCTGTAGTAACAGGAGCCTCTCCCTCTAGAACAATAATACGTACTGTCCATCTTTCTTTTAAGGTGTGAATCGCAGCCAAACGAAAGATTTGCCCGAGCAAAAGAGCAGCAAAAGCGCCCAAAGAGATATACCAAAGGGGAGGAGTTTGTCTCAAGTACGCTTCTAAAATACAGGCCCAAAGCCAAAATATATGAAGAAGTCGCATGTAAGTAAAGTGCCCGGAACTTAATTCCATTCCTCCTCTTGCCTTAAGCTTAGCTTCGTTTTTTCGAGAACGCTTAATTTCAAAAAGACGCTGTATGGCAATTAGTATGACGAGAACTAAATAAACGGGGAAAGAATTAAAATCAGATATTTTTAGTAAGAACATCGTAATAAACCTAACTCTGCGCAAAAAGCTGGTCCCATAGCACTAATTAGGCCAAGGGAATCACGTGGGGGAAGATTCTCTAAAGTTTTTGCCAAAACAAAGAGAACAGAAACGGAGCTCATATTGCCATGGCTAGCCAAGCTTTCCCAGCTATATTTAAGCTCACCCTTTTCGAGGGAAAACACTTTTTCCATGCTTTCGAGAACTTTTGGGCCACCAGGATGGGCAATAAAAAATTGGAGTAACTTATTTTTTAATTCTGATTGCTGAAGAAGTTCGCTAACTTCTTTAGGCATTTCCTCAGCGACAATTTCAGGAACACTTTTACTAAGAACCACTTTAAATCCACTGTCCACAATATCCCAACCCATCACTCGTTCGGTCTCGGGGAAAAAAGCCGATTGCCACGAAAGAAGCTCTAAGGGAGATTCCCCAGCCAAAGAATGTTCATCCCCTACCACAAGGACAGCGGCTCCTCCATCCCCAAATAAGCCTGTAGAGATGATGTTTTGAATGCTGAGATCTTCAAACTGAATCGTGAGAGAACAGAGTTCAACGCTAAAAAAAATGGCAGCCGCTTTGGGATGCCCTTTTAAATAGTCTGCTACCCTATTAATTCCGGCTGCTCCTGCTAAGCAACCTAAGCCGAATATAGGTAAACGCTTGGTCTTGCGAGAAAAAGGAATCTTATTCATTAAGCGTGCCTCTAAGCTAGGTACTGCTAAGCCCGTAACTGTGGCACTTGCTAAAAGTTCGATCTCTTGGGGAGAAATTTGACTTTTTTCTAAGAGCTTAGAAACCGCTTCTGTGGCAACTTCCAAAGCAACTCTGATCCAAGCATCATTTCTATCTCCAAAGCCAGAGAGTTTTCCGTATTCCTCTAAAGGCAAAGCAAGATGACGGCCTCCAACTAAGACATTACGATGAAAAGCTTCGATTCGATCCACATTAAAGTATTTCTTTTTCCAATACTTTCGCAGCTCTTGGAGAAGACTTTCTTGGTCATAGTAGTTTTTGGGAAAAGCGCAAGATACGCTATGTATGTATGGCATTTTACTTCCACATTCGATAAAGGATGACTCCTGGGTAGTAAAACTGAATAATGTCTTGGCAGGAGAAACCCTTTTGTGACATTTTCGAAGCTCCTACCTGACACATTCCGACTCCATGCCCCCACCCATTACCTCGAATGAGGATTCCATTAGGAATAGGACTCATCGTAAACTTAGTGCTACGAATATTTTTTCCTTTTGCAGTGATGAGAGTGCGAAAACGAGAAGCTTTGACGATTGTTGTTTGATTAGTCCCATGCAGAACTTTTAAGTTCTGCAGGCGTCCGGCTTGATCCTGGTTGTAAGGCCCTATACTTAAGAAAGGTCCGGGAAGTTTCATATCTATTAGAAATTGTTGCAAATCAGAAAGATCTAATTTGCATTCCCAAGAATAGTATTTTGTTCCTTGGCAATAAGGACAGGATCGACCATAGAGACAAGCAAAGTTATGATAGTCAAAAACAGGAGAACTACTGGCTGTGTGACCTCCGCAAGTGCTATGAAAAAAAGCTTTAAAAACCATGTTGTTGTAAAGCATTGTTAATCCACGAGTATCGTCAATGATTTTACGCGAACGAGGTGAAGCACTTTTTTCTCCCTTATAAACTTGGCTAGCAACAGTATCGTAGACATCAAAAGGACGCTTTCTTTTGCGCGACTCACCATATTCATAAAGAGCATAGGTTCGGGCCGTGATCGCTTGGGCCTGGAGAGCAGAATCTGGCCAGCTGAGAGGCATTTCGCTTCCAATTACACCAGATAAATATGTTTCCATCGGAACTAGGTTTAAAGTGGATAGTTTTCCTGGTTTTGTCCCTGAAAACTCAATTATCCCTAGGTACTCGATCTTGTTGATTTTGATTTTATGATCGTTTTGTGCTTGGACTAATATAGTGCTTGTTTTAAAGAGGTGGTTACCAACCTGAATCCCTTGATTTGAACAAGCGACTTTCGCTCCTTCAATGCTCTTACCTTGAGCAATGATACGACGAGTTGCATCAAGAACATTATATGATCCCCCCACAGATAAACTTGCTCCTCCTTTTTTATTGGAAGCATGGACTAAAAGAACTCGAATTTGGGGCTCTTGGTAGTTGAAATAGTTTTGCTGGTTCGGAGTGGAACTACAAGATACAAAAAGAACATAACACAGGAGAAGAAGTATACTTTTGATAAACTTAAAAGAATTGGCAATCATCAATCATCTTCCTCAATCTCATCAAATAGACTGACTTGGCGGTTCATTTTAATGCCTAAGGCACGGTAAGCTTTTGAGGTAACAACTCTTCCTCTAGGGGTTCTTTGAAGATACCCTTCTTGCATCAAAAAGGGCTCGTAAACGGAATCAATACTATCTTCTTCTTCCCCAACAGAAACAGCAAGAGTTTTTAGGCCGATAGGGCCTCCATCATGTTCAATAATTGTTTGCAAAATTTTTCGATCCATGTTGTCAAGGCCGTTCTCATCTACCCCCATCATTTGCAAACCAGACTTGGCTACTTTTTCATCAATAACACCATCGGAGCGCACTTGAGCAACATCGCGCAAACGCCTCAAAAGGCGGTTAGCAACACGAGGAGTTCCTCTACTTCGCCCAGCGATTATCCCTGCTCCTTCATCGGTTAAATCTACTTTAAGGATGTCCGAATTGCGTTTGAGGATTTTAAATATATCCCCTGCGGGGTAGAGCATCAATTTCTCTTGGATAAGAAAGCGAGCTCTAAAAGGGGACGACAGAAGGCCTTCGCGGGTGGTCGCTCCAATTAGAGTAAATGGTTTTAGCTTCAAGTTAACAGAACGAGCACTGGCTCCTTGATCGAGAATAATATCAATGGAGAAATCTTCCATGGCTGAATATAAGAACTCTTCCACCACTGGATAGAGACGATGAACCTCATCGATAAAAAGAATGTCCCCCGGATTCAAATTCGTTAAAATACCAGCCAAATCTCCCGCGATTTTTAAAACTGGGCCAGAAGTAATCTTAATCTCGGTACCCAGTTCTCTAGCCATGATGCGAGCTAGAGTGGTTTTACCTAAACCAGGAGGGCCAGAAAGGAGTACATGATCTAGAACATCTGAACGTTTACGAGCAGCCTCAATATAGGTTTGCAAGTTTTCTATCAACTGGGATTGCCCCACAAAATGCTGAAAGCTAGAAGGACGTAAACTCGCCTCAAAATTGTTTTCATCTTCCCATTCATTTGGACTCACAGGTCTTGGGCTGTCCATAGAATTAGATTTCCTCTTTTGTCAGAAAAATGGTAACTTTTTATTTGTTTTTCTAGAAAATACTAAGTGGTCATGTTACCATATATTAACCGTAACTGCAAAGCTTTTTAAGTATACTATAGCACAAACTTTGCTTGGTTATTGTATCTTATACAGGCATTCTAAAGGAAAATATTGAGATATCAACCACTTTTGTGTTTTTATCAGAATTCTCTTAAACCAAACTCAAGAAAAAACCAAAACGTCCTGCTTTTTCTTTATCTGAGCGATAAGAATAAAAATGCTCTTGAGGATGACAAAGAGTACAAGTCTGAGCCACTTCAACTTGTTCAACTCCTGCGGACAACAGTTGAAAACGATTGGCTTTCCACAAATCAAAAAAAACTTGCCCTTCTTTCTCATGAATAAAAGTCTCCCCTTGAGGGAGTTTTTCGACCACTTCACGAGCAAGATCAGCACTTACCTCATAGCAACAAGGGCCAATCGCAGGGGCAATCCAAGCACAAATGTCCTTAGGATTTGCTCCCAGTTCTTTTTTCATCTTTTCAACAGTTGCTAGAGCCATTTGAGCTACAGCTCCTCGCCAACCGGCATGAGCAACAGCGATAATTTCTTGGAGCGGATCAAAAAAAGCAATGACGGGACAATCAGCTGAAAGAGCCATAAGAGGAGTTTTTTTTTCTTTCGTAATCAGAGCATCTACTCCCGCAATAGCACTATCATGCTCGAAAGCCCCTTTGCCCTGATCCTCTCGGCCAACTATTGCAACTTTATTACTATGCGTTTGTTGAGGAACAACTAGGCTTGCCAGCGGAACCTCCAAAAAGTCACTCACTCTTTGACGAACGGCAATAACATCTTTTGATTCACCCGTCTTAAAAGAGATATTCCCGGAAGATTTTGTGCTAATGACATGTTTAACTTGTGAGAAAGCTCTCAAGCTTTTGAATTGATAGAGTAGAGTATTTTGAAAGGATATAGTTTCCATTATGTGTCTCTTTTTTGGGATGCTTTCCCAAGTGATTTATCAAGTAATAAGAAGGCCCTACTTATCTGCTGCCCAAAGTGTCTGTCCTTTATAAACAAATCCCTTTGGTTGAAAAGAGGGGGTAGGGGTAAGGGGAGTACCAGAGTAGCGTTTTTCCCAGACCAAAGTACCAGGAACAAGAACTTGCTCTCCATAATCTAAACGGATTTTTTCTCCTGCTCGATTAAAAACATAGACACCATCTTCAGTTCCTACAGAAGTATAGCGAGGATAGAGCCTTCCATTTTCATCTCGATGGGCATCCAGAAGCAGGTAACTGCCTTCATTCAACCCAACGCAAACCCTCCCTTCAAATCGATGAGCCAGATAAGCAAGATTGTCTGGATCGTCTGTTTGAATGCGCTCTTGGCAATGAGGTAAAAGAGTTATTTTAGTGACAAGTCCAAAGCCGTTATCAAAAAATTCAAAATGTTGGTTATTATTGCCTTCTTTATCCACAAAATTGTCAAAGACGATGATTTTTTGGGCTAAGACCATAGAACCTGCTGAGATAGTATAAAAGTTTGTTCCTCTGAGAAGGGCTTCTGCTAAAGCTCCTTGTAGTTGCCAAAACTGTAAGGAATGATAGAGAGAATCAATATCTCCTCCAAAAATAAAAATGGAGCTACAAGAAAGGATTCTCTCGACAAGTTTTTGCCGAGTATTTTGATATACTGGGTCGCCAAAAATTCCTGATTTTCCTTTAGCATATTCTTGAAGTTCAGCAGATATTTTAGCTTGGAGCTCATCTCCTCCCACAAGGTAGCCTAAGGTTTTTCTCACTTCTTGGCAAGCATATTGCTTCAAAAGTTCCGATGAGTCGAGCTGGGATATTTGCCACTGATGATCACTACTCGCAGAAGAAAGAATATCAGATAAAGGGGTTTTCGGAAATTCATGCTTAAGCATTTTTGTATGTTTTTGCATAAGGCGAAAAAGCTC
The DNA here is from genome assembly GCA_029260735.1 of Planctomycetota bacterium. Taxonomy (GTDB): domain Bacteria; phylum Planctomycetota; class Uabimicrobiia; order Uabimicrobiales; family Uabimicrobiaceae; genus JAJDCR01. The sequence goes on along the minus strand of JAJDCR010000020.1, from coordinate 113,156 downwards.
TATACTTCTCTCTTGGTAGAGCTGTCTCACCTTTTCTAAGGTCATCATAGTTTGCATGTAAACGTCATGAACATAGGGATTTTGTTTGTAGTAATTTAACAGTTCATGGTAAACGCAGAGATTTTGAATGTTGTCATCAAAACCATTTTGATAGTTCACTGGTATCCCAATATCTCGGAGCGCTTTTTTTACATGTTGCTCTTGAAATTCGTTTTCTTTCCAGGCTCCTGTAATTAAGAGAACTTTTTTTTTGGCTTGCACTTCGGAATCAACATGGTTACTTTTAAGAATACGATCCTTAAATTGGTGGATAAAATCTTGCTCTCGTAGAGCATTCCCATTAAAAAGAATACTTCCAATCATGAATTGTGTCCTAAAAGAAACTGAGGGGCAAAAAATCTCGTTTAAAGAGGATTGAGAACTTCCTTATGGATATCTTATTACTTAACTAAAATAATGCCAAACATTTTATGCTAAGCTTTCAAACTAAAGTGCTTCACTGAAACGCACTATTTATACGATACCTGAAAAACATGCATTTAATCTAGGCCCATATTTTATAAGGTTTAGTCGCGCCAGGCACCAGTAGCATTAAGTTAAGCTGTAGTCTTTATATTTTTTTCTCCCTGCGGTGGATTTTGAGTAGAAAAGAATTTCACGCAAAGGCGCAAAGAAAAGCAAAGTGTGAGAAGCCTGTGAAAAATAGTAGTTCACATTAAAAAAAACATCTTGAGTAGAGCTTCGGAGTAAAATAGTATGCCAAATTCCTTTTTAAAAAACTTTAAAAATCGTTTTCAAAACTGGCTCTCAGGAGAATTTGTAATTGTTTTCCATGAAAGTAGAGCAGGGAGTACGGTTTTAGGGGATTTACTCGATCAGCATCCTTCTGTTTTATGGATAGGAGAAGTTTACGAAAAACTTCTCGCCGTTTGGAATAACAAATACTTGCTTTCTTTAGGAGAAGAGAAAGTAGAAAAATACTATAAAAGCAAACATTATCCAACTCTCCTAGAAGAGTATCAAAAAATGAGAGAGGGAAAAGGGCAAGATTTTTTGATCGGAGAGAATGTCATTTCTGTTTTAGAAAAAATAAAGGAGCAGTCCACTCCGACTAATTTTTTTGGCATAGAAGTCCAGTCTCACCATTTAGAATTAGGGGGGATAGAGTTAAAGGAATATATCGAAAAACTTAAAGGTATAGGAGTTCGGCGGTTTATTATCTTGGAAAGAAAAAACTATCTTCGAGTTGCCGTTTCTCATTCTGTCTCCCAGCATAATGCTCGCTTTCACATAACCAAAGATGTTCCCTCAAACTTAACTTCTATTGAGATCAATGCAAATGATTTTCATATTGAACGTACTCGCCAAAAATTACTGGACTACTTGAGAAACACCCAGCAAAAATACAAAAACCTAAAAAACATTCTAGCACCCGAAAAACCTCTTTATCTGAGCTATGAAGAAGATATCTTTGCTAACCCATTATCAGCCTATAAGAAAATTTGCGAATTCCTTAATATCCCTGCACTCGAAGAAACATCGATTCGCTATAATAAAACAAATCCTTTTCCGCTAAAAGATATCATAAAGAATTTCAAAGAAATCGAGAGTCTGCTAAATGAAACTGAATTTGCCTGGATGCTGGAGAACGGAACTTCTTAGAACCAAAAAGCCTAAAAGATTTTAGCCTGTCAATCAAGATTACTTTTTATCAAGTGCTTTTAGGTAACCTCGAACAAACTTAGCTTCATCGTAGTCTACCCGCCCACCAAAATACTCGACAACAGGACTCAAAAACCATCCTTCTTGCTTTTGAAAAAACTCGATAATTTCTTTGCATTTTTCGGGAGGCACTAGACGATCCATGTCAATATCCCATCCTTCTTGGATAAGCATTTCAATATGCCCAGAAATCGTTGCTGTGAGCAAGTTACTTTGCTCGGCTATCTCCTCTAAGCTCAATCCTTGTTGGAATAGTTCGTAAGTTTTGTTTAGTCGAGGATTCTTATTAATCTTACTCTGCTGAGAATTTTCTTCCTGTTTTTCTTCTTTTACTTCCTTTACTTCCGACTCAAGAGGTGCTCTTTCTTGTTGGTATTCCCGAACTAAACGAACAAGATCATCTCCATATTGCTCTAGTTTTACTTTACCAATTCCACCAATTTTTTCCACTTCAGAGAGAGTTTGTGGATATTTAGAAGAAATTTCTCTCAAAGTTTTATCAGAAAAGATAATAAAGGGAGGAACACCTTGTTCTTGGGCAATCTCTTTTCTTAGATGCCGTAATTTTTGAAAAAGAATTTCATCGCAAGACTCTTCTTGAGATACTTTACTCGTAACCATTTCACGGCGAATGAGAAGAAAGGTATTTCCTTTATATAAAGTATCTACTCCTTTAGAAGTTAGGCATAAAATAGGATATCTTCCACCATCTTGCTCAATAAGATTTTGAACTAACATTTCATCAACTAAAAATCTCCAGTAGTCTTTACTTTTGTATTCCCCCTTTGCATATGTTTTTATTCTATTATGTCGTAGTTGCGATATTCGCTTTGTTTTTGCTCCTGTGACAATATCTATAATATGGCCAATGCCATATTTTTGCTGAGTTCTCACCACTGCAGAAAGAAAAATCTGCGCTTCTTTCGTCGCATCAGTTTTTTCCAAGTTAGCTAAACACACATCGCAACTATCACATTTTTCTTGGGGGTATATTTCGGAGAAGTACTTTAGTAATTGTCGTCTTCGGCAAATATAATGAGTAGCGAAGCGGATCATTTTTTTGAGCTTTTCGTTAGCAATTCCTTTTTCTTGCTCATTGGTCATTTGTTCTAAAAAGTATTTTTGCTTAAGGATGTCTCCTGCGCTAAAGAACAGCCGACAATGAGCAGGAGATCCATCCCTCCCGGCTCTGCCGGTTTCTTGGTAGTAGTTTTCAATGTTTTTAGGTAAGTCCATATGAACAACAAAGCGAACATTAGACTTATCTATCCCCATTCCAAAGGCAATTGTGGCAACAATAACCTCCACCTCATCTCGATTAAAAGCCTCTTGGTTTTTTTGCCTAACCTCTATTGGAAGTCCCGCGTGATAAGGAAGTGCTAAAAATCCTTTTGAGCTAAGAAACTTAGCCGTCTGCTCAACAGAGTCTCGAGTTGCTCTGTAAATTATTCCTGCTTGCCCCCCGTATTCCTTCAAGAAATCAATGATTTGAGTATTTCCTTTTTTCTTTCGGTCAACTTGATAAAAAAGATTTCCTCTATTAAAAGAAGCTCTTATAATAAGAGGATTGCGTAGTCCAAGTTTATGAATAATGTCCTGCTGAACTTGCTCTGTTGCTGTTGCCGTAAAAGCAGCGATAGGAATCTGAGGAAATCTTTGAGGTAAAATGGACAAAGAAAGATAGTCTGGCCGAAAATCATGCCCCCATTCCGAGATGCAGTGTGCTTCATCTATGGCAAAAAGAGAAAGGTGGACTTGATGGAGTTTTTCGACAAAATGATCCATAGCTAAGCGTTCAGGAGCAACATAAAGCAAATCTAAAGCCCCTCTAAAAAGCTTATGATAAACAGCACTTGCTTCCTGGGAGCTAAGAGAGCTGTTCAAAAGAGCTGCACTAATGCCATTTTCTAAAGCTGCATCCACTTGATCTTTCATTAAAGAGATTAACGGGCTAACAACTAAAGTTGTACCACTTAGTATTTTAGCGGGCAATTGATAGCAAAGAGATTTTCCCCCACCTGTAGGCATCGCAGCAAAAACATCTTGTCTATTTAAGATACTACGAACAATAGCCTCTTGGTTAGGACGAAAAGACTGAAAACCAAAAATATTTTTTAGAGTATTGTACATTCTTTCAACTTTTGATGAGATGGAGCTTATCATGATTAAGTGCTTGGAAAAAACCAAACAATGACATGCCCCAAAGATTCGGAATAATATTTGGGGATTATTATACCATTTCTGAAGAAAGAAAAAAGTCTTGAGCGATTAGAAAGATATATCAAGAATTAAAAAACACAGAATTTGAAAGGGGGATATCAAGCAAATGAGTTGTTAAGTGAGGTGTATTATGGGGAGGTTGTTTAAGTAGTATGGGGAGATTGCGCACGTATTCTTTATTGTAGCGTAGTTAAGAGCTTGCAAAATTCCACCCAAAACAAAAAAACTACCCCACTCAGCCAAAGGGAGAACGAATGGGGTTTTCAAACGATTATTTTCGATGAAATTTTGCCAATATCTATCTATACTATTATCTATAGTATCTATCTAACATAATAATAGCGGCCTTTGTAATACACTAAACGTTTATTTGGGTAGTGGACCCTCTTATTCTTCTGGTATTTAGATCCGTGCCCTTGATTGTAATTGTGACCTCGGAACTGGTTGTTGTGGTAAGCTTGGTTCCCAGGGTAGTAACGATGCTGATTATTATAGTTTTTGTGTCTACTGTTACCATAATTACGCGCATTGTTATGGTTTCGATAATTGTTGCTATTGTGAAAACGGCAATTATTACGATGATTGATTCCATACTTTGTTACAGGGCAACTACAGGCTCTCTTTAAAAGATGACAATTTCTTAGATGTCTACCATGTTTTCTGTTTGGACAATGGCATAAACTTTGTACTCGAGAACAGTTTTTTAGATGTCTACCATATTTTCTATTCGGACAATGGCAGCTACTATAGTTAGTAGAACGGCGAGAATGACTAGAGTAATTAGAATGATTAGAATGCTGATAACTACGCGAATGGTTGTTTGATCGATAAGAGGAAGAGTAGTTATCATCTTTATAGTTATTGCACTGAGCTTGGGAGAATATACCTATCCCAAAAATAAAAAAAATAATTAAACAAAAAAGTTTTTTCATAGCATAATAATATGTAGTTCCGGTTTTTTTAGAACTTCTTGATCTGTTCTAAACATATCAAAAAGTTTCTTTATATTTTTTAACCTTTAATACATATTCTCCATAAGTTAAAGACTTTTAGAAGATTCTTATTATCATTATGAAACATTTCTTAACAATGGCAAAGGAAAAAGAAATGAAAAAAGAGTTTTTTTTTCAGGAAAATGGACAAAAATGTTTACTATATATCTTTGTAGCTTTGATTTTTTCTTGCACATCTCAACCTTCATCTACGACAAACCACGCCCTACCAAAGGAGTATCATCAGGTTTCTGATAAGATCGAAGCTTTAGAGAGAGAAATGAAAGCAATTATTAATCTGCAATACGCTTTAGAGAGCTATAATGCAAAAAAAGCTATGTACAAAGAGATTGAGTTACGGAATATTCAGATGAAAAATAAACGGCGGGGTTATCCAGTAGGACCAGCTCTTCCTAAGAAATTAAGCCGAAGTCAAAAACTATATTTACTTCAAAGAAACTATAGCTTGATTTCTGATGCAAAAAGAGACTTGGAAAAGAAACGCAATAGGATGTTTAAAAATCATTAACAAAGAAAAAGCTCAATAAAATAAAAGCTCGGTCAAATAAAAACTCGATAAACTAAAAAAAGACGGATGTGAGAAAAAAGGTCGATGAAATTATTCCAACTCCGCTCATAAAAATACCTGCATCCAACATTTTTCTGTTTTCAGCTTCGAGATTAGCACAAAGAAGAGGGCGCACCCTTAGCCCCTTCCAAATTACCCAAGGTCCTAGAAATAGCCCTAGGCCAAAAAGTAAAGCGGAGGCCAATCCTAGATAAAAATAAGAGCGAGCTTTTTGAGCAATGGATTGGTAATCAAAAAGAATAGCAGAATCGGTCGCTGAGACATCTTTTTTTGTGTACTCTTTGTATATAGGACACCGGGACTCTTGAGAGTTTATTAAGTGAAAGCAAAGAGGACATTCAATAAGAGAGTCCGAGTCTTTATCAAGCTCTATAGCTGTTGCGTTGAGATCAGTTTCATCTTCATCGGGCAAAGGCAAAGCGGTTAGAGCGGTTGGTTGAGGTAACCCTAAAGTTATCGTTGCCAAACAACGTGGACACTTTATCTTTTTCCCATTGTAAGAATCCGGAACTTCTTTGCAGTAGCTACAGAATGGGCAATCAAAAAGGATAGGCATAAGAGAAATTACTTCCTACACTATTAGGGACAACTAAACGTCACCTAATTCTTACCATTCTAGCTAAGACTCCCTCATAATGGGAAGTCCTTATAAAGACAGCACATTCGCTTTCGATTATGGCAAATTTTTTCAAGAAAATCAATTCTTAAAAAAAATTTTAACGGTTTTCTAAATGATGAAATTTCCCTCTAGAAAGAGAGTTGGCCCTGCTCACCTTCCATAATTTTTTTTACTGTGCTCCAGCTCTGACGTATGTAGCTAGGGAGCTCTTCTGCTTGTTGGCAAATTTCTTTTAGAAAGTTTTGGGTTTTTGGATCGGAAGGATAGCCTGAGCCAAAATCCCCGAACTCTTCTCGAAGTTTTGCCACTTCCTCATCGCGCGTTACTTTGGCCAGAATAGAAGCAGCTGCAACAGCTACATATTTACTATCCGCGTGATTTTCCGCAACAATGCAAACCTCTCTTTCGTCTAACATTTGCTCAACTTGCTTGGTAAACTTTTCAATTCCTCTTCCAGGAGCATCGATGTAAACCACATTAGGTTTTCTTTGCCGTATTAAGTCAACCGCGACTTCTGCTTCAAGGACATTGAGTCGGTTTTTATTGCAGTATTCATCTATTTTGTAAGGAGGAATTATAGCGACTTCTGTCCCCAGAGCAATATCTCGAATCACTTTAACTAACTCCGAACGTTTTTTAGGGGTTAGTTTCTTAGAGTCATCTACTCCCATTTTCAATAACTGATCCCAGCTTCTTCGAGATAGTAAAACTGCCCCCATCACCATCGGACCAATTACACAACCTCTTCCAGCCTCATCAATTCCTAATGTTTTCATATCTAGAATCTTAATAAAATTTATAAAAAATATTTTTCCCGTACGGACTGCCCAAGCACCTTTAGGGATTTATCCCTGCTCACATAAATTTTTTTTAGACAAACATAGCTATCAATATTATTTCCTGCCAAGGTTCAAAAACATAGTTATTATCTGTAAAAGAAGGGCATAAAATTAGAAAGATAAAGATCTACTAGATTTCTAATATTTTTTATGAAGAGCCTCTCAATTTAAGAAAAAAACTGACTTAAAAGCAAATAGATTCTTGTACTCAAGGGTTTTTGGGCGAGAAATTTTAGGAAAAATATTTATTGACATTATCTTCATTGGAAGTATACTTTAGAAGTTAGATATGTATGTTTACATGTTGTTCTTTTCACAAAAACGTATTTTTCCTCAATTAGAAGTATACCACTTAATGAGAAAAATATGACTTTGCTGAAATTACATTTAGAAGATGCAACTACTTCAAACAAAAATGTGTTCACATATATATCAAATTTCTTTTGGCAAGTAAATTTAAATCCCTGAGCGACTTCATTTTCTCCTTCTAAGCTAATTTAAGGTGGTTATTGTATGAGTGAACAAGGAAAAGTGCATCTACCGGTTATGCTATCCGAGGTACTTTCCTTGTTGAATCCTACACCAGGCCGTGTTTACCTTGATATGACATTAGGAGCTGGTGGTCATGCTCAGGGAATTTTAGAAAAAATGCAAAACCAAGGGACATTTATTGGCTTAGATCGAGATGCTGAAATTCTAAAGATTGCTTCGGAAAACTTGTCTTCCTACAACATTTGTCATTTTTGCCATAGTCCTTTCTCTAAAGCTTCCCAAGTTTTAAAGAAAATGTCCATTCCTCAGATTGATGGAGTGCTTTTCGATTTAGGAGTATCTTCTCTTCAGCTTGATCAAAGCCAAAGAGGATTTAGCTTCCAAAAAGAAGGTCCTTTAGATATGAGAATGGATAAAAGCCAAGAGAAAAATGCTACGGATATATTAAACAAGTACAGCGAAGAAGAGTTGGTCCGCATTTTTCGGGAGTTTGGAGAAGAGAGTAGAGCCTTTCGTTTTGCTCGAGCAATAGTCGAAGCACGAAAAAAGTTTCCTTTAAAGAGCACTTTGCAACTTGCTCAAATTATCAATCAGGAAGTTTCTTTTCGCAAAGGTAAAATTCATCCGGCAACAAAAGTTTTTCAAGCTTTACGAATAGAAACAAATCGAGAACTTGAAGAGCTAACAATGGCCTTAGATGCAATTACTCGTAAGCTAGCTCCTGGAGGACGAATCGTTGTCATTAGTTTTCATTCTCTAGAAGATCGCATTGCAAAGCAGTTCTTTAAAAAGAAAAGTAGCGAGGGTGTTTTGGAGATATTAACCTCTAAACCCACTTTACCTACTCGAGAAGAAACCAAACAAAATCCACGTAGTCGCAGTGCAAAAGTAAGATGTGCTCAAAGGACATCTACATGAAGCGTTCTGAGTTTGTTACTTTTGCTACTTTAATGAGCATACTTTTATTGGCCAGTTTTTGGATTGCCAAAAACAGGATGGAATCTTTTCAACTGGGATATGAAATTGCTCAGCTAGAAAAAGAGAAAGATAAGCTTCTAGAAGAAGGCCGAAGTTTACAAGCAAAGCGCATAGCTCTTCAATCCCCCATAGCTTTAATAAAAAAAAACGAAGAACTACAACTTGATTTAGTTCCTCCAGAAGATTGGCTTGAGTTACCGAAAGAACCATAGGTGTAATTATGACCTACGCAGAAGACACTTTTGAAAAAAGTATCCAACAAAAAGCTCCCATAGCTCTAGGGGTCTTAATGTTTTGTATGCTAGCCTTAATCGGTCGTCTTTATTGGTTACAATGTCACCAACATGACTATTATCAAAAGAAAGCCTTTGGGCAACAGTGGAAAAAGAAAATTTTGCCCAACCACCGAGGAACCATCAAAGATAGACAAGGTAATATTCTTGCTATCTCTGTTCCTGGTTATTCTTGCTACGCTAATCCTCAAGCAGTTGAAAATCCAGAAGAAGTTGCCGAACAACTCAGCCTACTTTTAGACAAAAAAAGTGCATTTTTGTCTTCGCGACTAAAAAGAAAAAATCGAAAATTCATTTGGCTTAAACGCCAGTTAGCAGAAGAGCAATACGAAAAAGTTAAAGCTTTGGACATTCGTGGAATAGGATTTCGCAAAGAATCAAGAAGAGCCTATCCAGGAGGAAAATTTGCTGCTCACGTTTTAGGCTTTGTTGGTTTAGAAAACAAAGGTTTAGAAGGGATCGAAGCAAACTTCCAAAAAGAGCTTTCAGGGCAACCAGGCTACACTTGGCAATTAGTGGATGGACGCCTAGCTCGTTATGCCATTTATCGATCAGAAGCCCCTGGCATACCTCCGGTCAATGGAGCAGATATTTATCTTACTTTGGACTATGAACTCCAAGAAATTGCAGAACAACAACTGGAAAAAGCCGTAGAAAAATTTCGCCCGAAAAAAGCATCTGCAATTTTATTATCTGTTAAAACAGGGGAAGTTTTAGCCATGACTTCCCGACCTAACTTTGATTCTAACCATTATCAAAAATCTCCCCAAAACTCTTGGCGTAATATCGCCATAACCGACTCTTATGAGCTAGGATCAGTGGTTAAGCCCCTTGTTGCGGGAGCTTGTATGGGAGAGAACTTAGTTCACTCTAAAACCATTATTAATTGCCATAACGGAGCTTACCGAATCAAAGGCCGAACTTTACACGATCATCATCGTTATGGAGATTTAACGGTGGCAGAAATTCTGATTTACTCTAGTAATATCGGAGCAGCTCAACTAGGAGAAATGTTCGGAGCAAAAAAACTTCATACTTACCTTCAACACTTGGGATTAGGGAATAAAAGTAAAATCTATCTTCCAGGAGAATCCAGTGGAATCCTAAAAAATCACAAATATTGGACTCCCAGCACCATGCTTTCGATTCCAATGGGGCACGAGATTAGTATGACTCCTTTGCAGTTGGTCTCAGCCTTTACAACTTTGGTTGGAGACGGCATCTATCGTCCTCCTTATATCGTTCGCAAAATTGTCTATCCTGATGGAAAAGAACAACATCGCTATCTTCCTCCTAACCTAGTAAGAATTTTTCCGATGCATGTTGTCAAAGAAATGAGAAACATTCTACGAGAAGTTGTCGTTAGAGGCACTGCCAAAAGAGCTAACATTAAAGGTGCTTTCGTCGGAGGTAAAACGGGAACAGCTCAAAAAATAGTCGACGGAAGGTACTCGCATTCCAAACATGTAGCATCTTTTGTAGGGTTTGCTCCTTACTATAAACCCATGTACTGCTGTATTATTACAGTTGATGAACCTGTAGGATCTTCCTATGGCGGTGTTGTAGCCGCTCCTTATGTAGCTGAAATTTTGCGACAGGCTGTATTGATCAAAGGGGGACGACCATGATACCAACACTTTCTCTCGAAAGAATACGAAATCATTTCACGGGAATTCAGTGGCACAACTTCCGAAACTTGAATATTTCTAATATTCATTTTGACTCTCGGAAAATTGAACCTGGTGGTCTTTACGTCTCTGTTTGCGGTTGTCATTTTGGACAAACTCGGGATCTTCAGCGCGAAGCTAGGTATATGAAAGATGCTATTGCTCGGGGAGCAAAAGCGATCATAACAGAAAAAATACCCGTTGAAATAACTAAACAGGTTCTGGGAATTACAGAAAATGCTCGCTTGACCTTAAGCCAATTAATGGCATTGCTCTTTCACAATCCGGCTGAGAAACTCAATATGGTAGGAGTTACCGGAACTAATGGGAAAACAACTACAAGCTACTATCTACGCTCCATTTGGAATGCTGCAGAAAAAACATCTGGATTAATGGGGACAATTGCTTACGAATACAACGGACGAGAAATCCCTGCTAGTCTAACAACCCCAGATCCGGTTACTTTACACAATTATATGGCCCAAATGGTCGAGGATGGTGTAACTGACTTAGTCATGGAAGTATCTTCTCATGCACTGGCTCAACATAGAACAGACGGCATTGAGTTTAATACAGCTATTTTAACGAATATGAGCCACGAGCATCTTGATTATCATAAAACCTTTGAGTCTTATCGCAATACGAAAGCAAAACTATTTCATTCCCTATCTAGTCAGGGAACTGCTGTTATAAATGCTTGTGACCCTGTCGCCAACTATTTCTCTAGTCAAACCCTCGCAGGAAAATTGTTCTATGGGGTTGAATCAAGAGAAGGTTGGGCTAAAGCAGATATTCGAGCTATCAATATTCGAATTTTGGATCAAAAATATATTTTTGATTTAGATACCCCTATGGGAAGCACAGAAATTATCTGCTCTTTGCCAGGAGAACATAATATTGAGAATTGCTTAGCAGCAGCAGCTTGCGCCTTGTCTGAGGGAATCTCTTTAGACAAAATCAAAACTGGTATCGAAAGATTAACCCAGATACCAGGAAGAATGGAGAGTATTGAAGAGGGACAAGAGTTTCGTGTTATCGTAGACTTTGCTCATACAGCAGATGCCTTAGAGAAAGTACTTCTTAGTTTGCGTCAAGTTAGCCCTCATCGACTTCTTTTAGTTTTTGGTTGCGGAGGTAACCGAGACCAAGAAAAAAGAGCACAAATGGGAAGGGTCGCAAATGAAAAAAGTGATTTTTGCTGGATTACAAATGATAATCCTCGTCAAGAAAATCCTCGAGACATCGCCGAAAAAATTGCTTCTGCTTTTTCCTCTAAGCAAAAGTATTCTCTTTGTCTAGACAGAGAAGAGGCCATTGAAAAAGCAATCCGTGAAGCTCAACCAGGAGATACTGTTTTAATCGCTGGCAAGGGACATGAAACAGGACAGATTATTGGCGACATCACAAAACCTTTTGATGATCGTGAGGTTGCTCGAACATCTCTCAAAAAGAAACGACAGGCAAGATTATCCCCTTTAGGAAAAGTGTGAAGATGTTAACTTTGTCATTAGAAAAGCTTATTTTTGTTACCGAAGCAAGCACCCATAGAAACTACTCTAACCGAGAGATTAAAGGGGTTAGCTCTGATACCCGCTCTTTAGAGCAGGGGAACCTTTTTATTGCTCTCAAAGGAGAGAAAATGGATGGACATCGCTTTGTCACAAAAGCGGTGGAATTAGGAGCCTCTGCTATCTTGGCCTCTGACCCAAGAGTGGAGCAGTCGCTTCCTGATGATTTTCCTTTTCTTCTGGTAGAAGATACTTTGCTAGCACTAGGAAAAATTGGGCAGTTCTACCGAGAACAAATGCCTGCTTTTCGCATTGCAATTACAGGCTCTTTAGGAAAAACAACAAGCAAAGAGATAACGGCACATTTACTCAGCGCTCAATACCAAACTTTGAAATCAGAAAAAAGCTTTAACAACTTTATTGGGGTGCCCTGGACTATTCTCAAGCTAGAGGCAAAACACGAGATGGCTGTTTTTGAAATGGGAACCAACGCCTTTGGAGAAATTCGCTATTTGTCTCGGTTGATTCAGCCAGAGGTTGCTGTTTTAACCTGTGTTGCAGAAAGCCATCTGGAAGGTTTTGGTGACCTAGATGGAGTTTCTCAAGCAAAAGCAGAAGTAATCGAAGGTATTGCCCCTGGAGGACTATTCATCACCAATGCTGATGATCCTAGATGTAGAGAAATTGCTCAAAAATTCTCCGGTAGAGTAAAAACTTTCGGAATAAAGAAAAAAGCAGACTACCAGGCAACAGACATTAAGTATCGAGAAGAAAAACTACATTTTAAGCTTGCTGAGAAAAGTTGGGTCGCTCCCATTCTAGGGCGGCACAATCTTTACAACGTACTAGTTGCAATGGTTATAGCTTTGGAGCATGGTGTCAGTATTGAGAAAATCCAAAAGCAACTTCTAACATTATCGCTACCCCCTATGCGCATGGAAGTCAAACAACTAGGAGCTGTAAGCATTCTTAATGATGCTTATAATGCAAACCCACAGTCTATGATTAGTGCCCTTGATACTCTTGAGGAGTATTCAGGAAAAAGAAAACTTGCCATATTGGGAGCCATGCTTGAGCTGGGAGAGAACAGCAAAGAGCTCCATGAAAAAGTAGGAAAGGTAGCTGCCCAAAAATCATTAGATGCTCTTTGGGTCGTCGGTTCACAAGCTTACGGAATTGCATCAGGAGCACTAAATGCAGGAATGCCTTTAAGTAAGGTTCGCTGTTTTCCAGGTAAACATAAAGTTCTTTCTTCCTTACAAGACTTTTTAAGTCCCGAAGATGTAGTCCTTCTAAAGGCATCCCGTGGCATCGAACTAGAGACTATTATTAGTGAAATTAAAGAAGAATTAGAAAACGAAATAGACGTTCCTTTTTTGAGTAAAGGCTACCAAAGCACTTAAATACGTTTTATGGTTGTCATTAATAAGGTAATTCTCACCCATGTGGTACTATTTTTTCTTTCAGTTTATAGATTCGCCTCCCTCTTTTTTAGAAGGGACACAGCAAACTACTCTACGAGGAGCAATGGCTGGCTTTACAGCTTTCTTCATAGGATTAATTACGGGACCTTACTTTATCCGTTGGCTTTCTAAACTACAGTTTATAGAAGACACCGAAAAAGTAGATGTAGAAGCTCTTCGGCAAGATGGAGCTAAGAAAAAGAATACCCCTACTATGGGGGGAATTATGATTATGTTTTCTTTTCTTATTTCTGTCTTACTATGGGCTCGATTAGATAACCGTTATGTCCTTTGGGCTATTCTGGCGACTGTGGGCTTCAGTTTAGTGGGTTTTTTAGACGACTTAGTCAAAGCAAGCACCCAAGAAAAAGGGTTGAGTAGCAAGAATAAAACGGCCTTGATGCTAATCGTATCTGTTTCTTTAGCAGTTGCTCTCTGGAGAACAGTTCGTAATAATCCTGAGTTAACCTACTTGTACTTTCCTTTTTTCCGAGATTGGAAAATCAGCTTAGCTTTGGGTGGTGGTGCTCTTTTTATGATATTTGCCACAGTCGTGATAATAGGATGCTCGAATGCTGTCAACCTAACAGATGGAATGGATGGACTAGCAATTGGTTGTGCGATTATAGTAAGTACCGCTTTCACTGTTATTGCCTATATTGTCGGACGAAAAGATTTTGCGACCTATCTTTCGGTGGCCTACATCCCCGGAGGTGGTGAACTGGCCATTTGTTGCTTTGCAATGGTCGGAGCTGGTTTGGCTTACTTATGGTACAACTGCTTTCCTGCCAGTGTTTTCATGGGAGATTGTGGAGCTCTTATGCTTGGTGGTTTCTTGGGTTATGTAGCAGTAGCTTTGCGCCAAGAACTTCTCCTCTTTTTTGTCGGCGGTATCTTTGTTATCGAAGCCCTCTCAGTAATTTTACAAGTGGGTTCTTTTAAGTTAACTGGGAAAAGAATTTTTCGTTGTGCTCCCATCCATTACCATTTCCGCTTGGGGGGATGGGATGAAACTAAAGTGACCATTCGTTTCTGGATTATAGAAGTCCTTTTGGCAATTTTTGCCATTGCAACCTTAAAAATCAGGTAGTTTGGCTATGAATCCCAATGCCCAGTATTTACAAAAATCTATTCTTGCCATTGTCTTAATACTCGTTTCCATTGGCTTGGTAATGGTTTACTCCACGAGTGCCATTGTTGCTCAAATGGATCAAAGTACCGATAATGCTTACTTCTTTATTAAGAAGCAAGTTATGTGGTGTCTTTTAGCTATGGCGATGATGATTGCTTGCATGGACATGCCTTACCGTTTGTTGGAACGCTATGGATACTGGATTTTTGGAGGCACTCTCCTTCTCTTAGCTTTAGTGCTCATTCCAGGAATTGGAACCAAGTACAATGGTGCTCGTCGTTGGATTCGCTTTGCTGGCTTTGGAGGACAGCCTTCCGATATGATGAAATTAGCTGCGGTGATACTGGTAGCCACTTATGCCCATCGCAACCACCACAAGCTCAAACACTTTTACGCCGGATTTTTACCGATTTTTAGCCTAATTTCCTTGGCCTGTTTTTTAATTTTGTTAGAACCTGACTTTGGCACTTGTTGCTTTATTTTTGTTGTTTCCATTACATTGTTGCTCGTCGCTGGTATTCGTTGGCAACATTTAGTTCCGATTTGTTTCGCTAGCTTACCCGTTGTTTTTATATTAGCATTTTTTAAATTTAATCACATCAAACAAAGAATTGATGTGTTCTTAAATCCAGAGCTTGATCCATTAGGGAAGGGATACCAAATACGACAATCATTGATTGCCATAGGAACAGGCGGCAAGTTTGGAGTCGGTTTAGGTTGGAGCCAACAAAAACTATTTTTTCTAAGCGAAGAGAGTACCGATTTTATTTTTTCGATTGTAGGGGAAGAGTTAGGATTTTTAGGGACTTCATTGATATTAGTCCTATTCATTAGCCTTCTATACTACGGCTTAAAAGTGGTAAAGTATGCTCCTGATAACTTTGCCCGAATTCTTGCTCTAGGCATTACATTCACGATTGGTTTGCAAGCAACTTTTAATATCGCTGTGGTCACTCAAAGTGTCCCAGCAAAAGGAATATCTTTACCTTTTATCAGTTTTGGGGGAACGGGACTACTCTTCACAATGATGGGAGTGGGATTACTTTTAAATATTGCAGGAAATTGTCAAGACATAACTCCTAAAGAATCTAAAGAGGAAATTCCTGTCATGACTTCTTCAGAAAAGAAATTTACCTTTCTTGTTGCAGGAGGAGGAACAGGAGGACATTTAATTCCAGGTATTTGTTTAGCCAAAGAAATTCAGAAACAAAGTCCTCGAAGCCAAGTCTACTTCCAAGTTCCAGGTAAACCTGTCGATTTAGCTGTTATGAAGAAAAATGATTTTGCTTGGGAAATAAATCCAATGCGCTCTTTTCCTCAAAGTAAAAAACAGTACCCTGAATTTTCTTGGAGATTTTTAACAAGCTTAATCAAAACGGCAAAGTTATTTCATCGATTAAAGCCTGATATGGTAATAGGACTAGGAGGATATGGTTCCTTTTCGGCAGGTTTATTAGCAAAGATGAGGGGAGTTCCTTTGGTTCTTTTAGAAAGCAATGCTATCCCTGGAAAGGTAGTTCGAAAACTTTCTAGCTGGAGTGAAGCGGTTTATACTCCTCATTTAGTCGAACAAATCGCTCGGAATAAAGTTGTTCCTTTGGGAGTACCTATCCGAGAAGAGTTAAAGCCTCCTCAAACTTCTTTGCCTAAACCATTTACTATTTTAATCATGGGAGGAAGCCAAGGAGCAGGTTGTATCAATAATCTGGTGAGCTCAACATTGCCTCTCCTAAAAGATGTCTGCAATGATCTCCGTTTTCTTCATATTACAGGAGAACATGATTTTCTACAAATGCAAAAGGACTACCAAAAATACGAATTTACGGCCCATGTTTTTCCTTTTCATCATAACATTGAAGAGCTTTATAAACAGAGCCACTTTGTGATTTGTCGAGCTGGTGGTAGTACTTTGGCCGAAATAACAGCTTTGGGTTTACCATCTATCATAATACCTTTTGCTCGCTCTGCTGATGGTCACCAAGAAGCAAATGCACAAAAATTAGAAAGAAGAGGAGCAGCGATTGTTCTTCTCGAAAAGGAGCTTTCTCCAGAGAAATTGGCAAATCATATTTCTGATTTATTAAAAAGCCCTCAGAAAATAGACAAAATGATTGTAAAAGCTAAGTCTATGGGAGAGCCCCAAGCTGCTTTTAAAATAGTTCGCCATATATTTAATTTACTGAAGCAAGACGAAAAAAAAAACCAGGCCTTGATTGTCAAAAAAAGCTCTAACAAGCTACCCAAGCCTCTCCAGGCTTAACTCGGTTGAGATATTAGTACTTATAGATACCTTTATAAGGGAGTTCAAGATATGCAAAATTTTCACTTTGTCGGCATTGAAGGCGTTGGAACCAGCGCTGCCGCCCAAATTCTCCTTTCATCAGGCTACCGGGTATCAGGATCTGATCTCTCACCGGGAAGCCTTTCTCGTAGACTTTATCTAAATGGTGCAACTATTTGCCGAGGTCATGGAGAGGCAAATTTAAGTGCTTATACAGATACAGTTGTCGCATCAGCAGCCATCATGGAAAATAATCCAGAGATTGAGGCAGCGAAAAAACGAGGCCTTCATATTCTTCTTTACTCTGAGCTCTTAGGATGGCTAATGTCACAAAAGACAGGCTTAGCTGTAACCGGAACTCATGGTAAAACAACAACATCGGGCTTACTAGCTTATGCTCTCAGCCTAGCAGAAGAAGATCCTTCTTTTGTCATTGGTGGAGATGTTCCTCAACTACAAGGCAACGGAAGACGAGGAGATGGACGTTACTTTGTGGCAGAAGCTTGTGAATATAAAAAGTCTTTTCTTCATTTAACTCCTAAAAATGCCATCATCACCAACGTTGAGCTAGATCATTTAGACTACTATGATAGTTTTGAACAAATCCAAGAAACTTTTGCCGAATTTTCTGCACTCGTCCCTAGCGATGGGGTATTAGTTGTCGAAAGCAAAGTTAAACCAATGATTCGCTATCAAACTCAGGCAAATATTATAACATACAGTCTTTCTGATCCAGAAGCTCAATGGCAAGTAGACATCCTAGGAAAAGAAACCTACAAAAGTCGCTTCATTGTAAAAAAAGAAGGCCAGCACTATGGTGAATTTGAGACAGCTTTAGCGGGAGAGCACAATATAGCCAACTGTTTATCAGTAATAGCTCTTTGTGATCACTTAAAGGTAAACAGAGATGCCGTTAAAAAAGCGGTTGCTGAGTATAAGGGAGCCAAAAGACGTTTTGATATCGTCCTTTCAGATCCCGTTACAATTATTGATGACTATGCCCATCATCCGACAGAGATCAAAGCTGTTTTGAGCAGCACTCGCGAACGTTATCCAGAATCTCGAATCTGGGCTATTTTCCAACCTCATCAAGCGAGCCGAACCTATCATTTATTGGATGATTTTGGACTGTCTTTTGGCGAAGCCGATGAAGTTATTGTAACAGATATTTATTATGCCCGTGACACCGAAGAAGATCGGCAGCGGGTAAGCAGTGCTGATTTAGTTTCTAGAATTAGAGCAGAGAATGTTTCTGCCCGCTATATTGCACAGTTTGAGAATATTGTAGAATTTGTGCAAATGAGATGGCAACCCAATGATGTCATTCTTTGCATGGGAGCAGGGAGTATTTCCAAGTTTACTCACTCTTTGCCACGAAAAATTGATTTTCGACAAGCTCTTACTCAAGGACAATCCCTATGAGTGTACTAACCAAGGTTACTTCTTCTATAGATGATTTAGCCGAAATACTCCATAAAGAAGGATTAGGTAATTGCTTTGAGAGAGATAAACCATTGGCTCCCTATACTTCTTTTCGAGTAGGGGGAATAGCAAAAATTTTTCTAGCACCTGAAAATGAAGAGGAAATGATCCGGGCTTACCAAGTATGTATAAATCAAGACGTTTTGCCTCGCATATTGGGAGGTGGTTACAATTTATTGATTTTAACCGAAGAGATCCCGGTAGTTATTTCCACTCGAAAACTCAAAGGGCTAGAGTTTGATGGGAATCGGGTAAAGGTACTATCTGGTACATCTTTACCTCTTCTTGTTAAAAAATCTGTCAATCACGGATTGGCAGGAATAGAAACCCTTGTTGGTATTCCTGGTTCTGTAGGTGGTTCGCTAGCTGGTAACGCGGGTAGTAAGCCTGAAAATATTCCTACTGAAATGGGAGATTTTGTCAACAAGGTAAGAGTTATCACAAAGTTTGGTCAAGTTCTTGAGCTAAAAAAAGAAGATATCACCTTTGAGTACCGCAATAGTAGCTTACGACCTTATCTCATTTTGAGTACAACTCTTGAAACACGTTTTTCAGATGTCTCCACTTTAACGGAACGCTGGAAACGTTTTTTTCAGAAAAAGCTAGCAAATCAACCTTTTAATGCCAAGAGTGCTGGTTGCATTTTTAAAAATCCACCTCAAGGAGCAGCTTGGCGATTGATCAGCGATGCTGCCTTAACTGGTCAAAAAGTAGGAGGAGCAGCGATTTCTGATAAACATTGTAATTTTATTGTCAACCGCGGAGGAGCGAGAGCTCAAGATATTTGGGAACTCATTAATCTCATTCGCGAAAAAGTCTTTCAGGCTTCTGGTGTTGCTTTAGCAGTGGAGGTCAAGATATGGTGATATTCCAAATAAAAGATTCATTAAAATAATTTTTTAGTGTTTTTTCTTTAGAATTCATCGGTTTGTGTGCAACTCTTTTGGCTTATTTTGGAAATCTCTGTGTGACTAGGTGCTACGACTAGAAGCACAGAGTAAACCTCGAACGTGTAGGAGGGATATACGTGAAATCTCACACGAGTATGGAGAGAGGGCTTCGCAAAGTCCGCAAAGCTAGAACCGTTGTTATGGTTATGCTTGTTGCGGTTGCTCTAGCGATCATCTTGATTGATCGAAATCAAGTTAGTCCTTTGGAAACTCAGCAAGAAGTTGTTTCTCACGAGACAACCGAAGCGATCATGGATTCGGACACAGGAGTTACAACTCCTCCTCCGCATCCTGATAATTCAATATCAAATAGCACTGTTTTAAGTTCTAGTAATGATATCGTAATGAATATGCCTGGTGTAAATACCGAAGAAAGTGTTCTTTCAACAAATTCTCCGGAATCTAGCTCCATGCTTAGTATTCATGACCAAAGTGCTCACGAACTGGCGCTACCTGGTCACAACAGCCAGAAGAAGTCTCTGCCAAAAGTTGATAGCAATGGGTCTCGCTATCATACTGTGGCAGGAGGAGAAACTTTGGGCTCTATTGCTCAAAAATACTACCAAAAAGCTTCTTACTGGCAAAAAATCAAAGCGGCCAATCCGCAGATTAACCCCAATCGTTTGAAACTAGGAACTAAAATTGTTATTCCTACGGTAAAGCAAAGTTCTCAAATAATTGCTAAAGTAGAAAAAACAACTCGAAGAGCTGGAAAAATTTCTCCTAAAATAACCAGTTCAAAAAAATCTAAGCATAGCTACGGAGTAAAGCCAAACTCTTACCACGAGGTACAAAGAGGAGAAACTTTAACAAAAATTGCTAAGCTTTCAGGAGTTCCTTTTCTAGTAATTTATGATCACAACAAGAAAGTGTTGAAAAACCCACACGTTTTGAGACCGGGAACTCGTATTTGGATTCCCCCATTGGCAAGTAAACGATAACCTTTAAGGATATGCCCTTGGTTATTTCGTGACGAGGCAAAAGTTTTTGCCTGTTCCGACTTTTCTACAAAAAACCGGATAGGCTAAAAACTATTGTCTGTCACTTACTATTAATGTTGTAATGTTGTAACTCTTTGATAATGAGGGAAATCTTTTGCTTAAGGAACTCAATAAGATTACTAGGCCAGGTATTCTTACTGATATTCTCTAGGAATACTCTCTAAGAAAATTCTTAGGAAATCCTAAATTGGAAGTATTTTACTCATTGCCGCATCTTACGTACTATATTCATGCAATGATTAGCTTGGCAATGTCAAGCTAATCAAAAAAAATCCTATGAAATCAAATATAACAACAAAAATTTGGAACCAGACCATACCTGTAGTAAAAGGTATTCATCTGTTTTATCTAAAACAGACAGAGTCTTTTTACGAAGGATTGCTCCAGCGTTTTCCTTGGACAAAAACAATTTTTGTTCTTTGCTGTTCTGTGATAATCACAGCTGGTACTTGGAAGCTGACAGACCGAACTCTATGTCTGCCACGTTTTCAGGTTTCCTCTGAGCAAATGGTTATTCAAAATGTTCCATCTTGGCTACAACCCTACACAAAAAACATCACTCCCCAGGGATTAGATGCAAAGATGAGTATATTTGATCAAGATTTAACTAGAAAAGCATCCCAAGCGTACTTAAAAAACCCTTGGGTGAGAAAAGTAGTTTCGGTTGCTAAGTACTACCCTAACTACATTCATGCAGAGCTTGTTCTTCGTAAGCCTTTGGCTGCTATTAAGCAAAATGATATTTACTATATTTGTGATAATAGAGGAGTTCGTTTACCAGGAGAGTATAACAGAGATACTTTACCCTCTTCTTTATTGATGGTTGTGAGTGGAGTTAGAGCAATAACTCCTCCCGTTGGACAGAAATGGGAAGGGTTTAATCTCTTAAATACTCTTCCTCTCATAACCTATCTTTATCAAAAAGATGAAGTTCTCAAGTATATACCAATCCTCGAGGTTTCTCTTCACTATCCAAAAAATATGGAAAATCCTCAGATTGTGTTACTCACTCAGCATGAAACCGAAATTATTTGGGGAAGCACTCTTCACTCGGAAGTCCCCCAAATAAGTGCAGATCAGCGTTTAAAAGCATTAGAAAGATTAATCCGGCTTCAAGTTGGAAAAAAAATGTCTGCCGACTTGAAAGAGCTTGCGAACATCGATATTCAATATGGTTTTGCCATCATCAAAGAAAAAGGATAATCTTTGCTATGTTGCAACCAAATAAAGCAGAAGAAATTATTCCAGATGAATCTCTTGAAAATGAGACAAAAGAGAAGCGTCCGGGATTAAATCTAAAATATTTGGTGGATAACACCAAAGAAGAAAAACCATCATGGTTTCTGTTTTTATTTTTCTTTTTACTCATAAGTTTGCTTGGGGCAGCCTTATGGTTGGCTAGTCGTCAAGAAGAGCAATATTTTCATCCTCATCAGGTACAAGAAAGCGAAAATTTGAGAATATTGGCGGGCTATTACTATAACAATCCCCGAGAATGGCGTAGAATTTATTTAGCAAATAGAGAAAAGTTTATTCAAGAGTCAACCTTGAAGGTTGGTGAACAAATTTATATTCCCTTAACCAAAGAAGAAAGAAAAGACTTTCTTGGACGGTTATCTCAAAACAAACAAGGAAGGTAAAGTTTTTTTGCACTTCTGGAAAAAAATTTTACCTAAAGCTTATCCGAAAAATAGCAATATAAATTTTCGGGTTCTCAGCATAGGAGGCTATTATGAAGTCGATTATAACTCTCGTTCTGTCGGTATTTTTGTTTGTCGCTTGTAGTTCTAACTCTGCCCCAGTAAAGGTGGAGAAATATCCTGCTCCTCCCAAAGTTGTAACGATCAAGGATAATAAGCAGCTCCAACAAGAAAAACAAGAAAATCAAAAACTCAAAAAAACCATCAACTCTCTTAATGGACGAATTGCTCTTCTAGAAAAGCAACAAGAAGAACAAGTAGCCAAGGCAAAAGAAGAAGCAAAGAAAGAGCAAGCTCTTTTAGCCCAAGCAGAGATAGCAGTAGTTCCTCAAAAACTAGTAGAGGAAAAAGCAGAAATCATTCCTGTAGCAGAAAAAATTGATCCCGAAGAAGTTTCTAAAAGTAAATTCGCTCTTCGAATAATCTCTCTAGAAGCTCAGGATTACTACAAAAAAATGGCTGCGAAAATTGTTGCTTTCCTAGAAGAACAAGGCATTGAGAACACTGATGTTCGTCAAGTTGGGCAACATTTGGTTATCGATATCAACGGGTTTGATTCGATAAATAATAGTAAAGCCAAAGAGTTTCAAGAAAAAATCCGTACCATGAAATACCAAGGCATTCAACAATTCAAAGATGCCTACTTCATTAACGGCCCCTCTGCTTCAGTTACGAAAGAAGATGATTCTCAGAAGCAAATGTAGGGTAAATCACTATTTTTTTACCGGAGGCAATCATGATTATGTTGAGGCAACTCTTTATTCTTCTTTTATCTGTTTTTGTGATTATGGGATGTCAATCAGAGCCCGAAGTGATTTACCCTAGTCTGCAAGAAAGAGTAGATACTGGACCGGTTATCCAAGCAAGTATTCCAACAGAAGCACGTCCTGAAAAAGTAAATTTTGTTCAAGATGTTCCTCCTGAGGATCCAGTTGTTGTAACTTACAACCCTGAGATTGAAGAGAAACTCGACAAAATCGATGGGCGACTTCAAAGGGTAGAAGGACAACAAAAAGAAATTATTAAAATGCAAAAACAGGAACGAGAAAAAGCAAAAATCATTCCAGTCGCTGCCCCTATAGAAAAAGAGCCCGAAGTTCAAAAACCGGTAAAATCTATAGCGAAAAAGCAGCTTTATTATTTGCGAATAATTTCTTTGGATGACCACGATTACTTTAAGGAAATGGCAGATCAAATCGTCAATTTTCTATCCAAAAATGGCATTCCGAATGCTACTTCTCGGAAATCAGGGAATTATCGGGTGGTTGATATTGGTGGATTCGAATCGATGAAGTCTTTAGAAGCAACTTCTTTACAAGAGAAAGTTGTCGACATGATTTACCAAGGAAGAAATCAATTTAAAGACTCCTACTTTATCAACTACTAGGTGTTGCCGTAAGGTATCGCCATAAATTAATTTATATATAATATTATCCGCAAAAAGGTTTTCGATAGGGAAAATAAGGATTTATTGACTTTTGCAGACAGGGATAAGGCTTGCAAAAATCAATAAATTACTTAGAAATTCGCATGATAAAACCTTTTAGAGGAAAGCAGTCCTAATGGACTGCTTTTTTTTTGCTATTGATCATAATTTCCGCTGGTAAAACTCGGCTATTGTTGAAATAAGAGTAGAGAAGGTATTCACTGCGGAGGGGAGAGAAGCGAGGTACGAGCTTAGGGGGGACACGCTGAAAATAAAACACTTTACTGGCTGCAAGTCTAAGCTACAAGACAGCCCTGCTAAAAATCTAATTCACCACCAATTCCGCTAGAATGGGAAAACCTATTTATTAGAATCTCTCGGGATAAGCCAATTTATTTTTTTCATTTCCTCATCAATCTGTTCTAAAGAGTATTCCGGACGATAAAGTCCTTGAAAGCTTTTCTCTTGCTCGGCTTTCTCCAAAGCTTCTTTTGCTTTATTTAACTCAGATATCGATCCAAGAAAATTCTTTTGCTTACCTTTTGCTCGGCCATACCGAAAAAGATAAGCTGGAAAATTTGAGTTACCTTTAAGTGCCTGCTCAAAATATTTTTCGGCACGAGTATAATCTCTTTTTTGGCCTAGGCCTTTTTTGTCGTCCTCTTCCCGCCAAGCAATGTTTCCTAACTCAAAATGTGCCAAAGGCGAAAGTGTTTCTTCTTTTATAAGAGATTCATAGATAGTTTTAGCTTTTTTATAATCTTCAGCATGCCTGTAGAGAAGGTACGCTTCTAAAAGCTGAGCTGGTATTGATTTTTTTCCTGAGATTCGGCCAAGCGTTTTCAGGCTGTCTCTTTGTAGCTTCTCCGATTTTTCTTTTCCTTCGTTTCCAGGTTGTTTAAAAGCAAGAGTATTCTGATGAAAAGCTTCTTTGTATCGGAGGTATTGTATTTTTTCGGAAAAATCTAAAGTATCTAAGACTTCTTCCAAGCGTTGGCTAATGGTAAATGGTTTAAGGGGAAAAAAACAGTCATGAGAGTACTCCATCCCCATCCTATGAACAAGTAAATAAAGTGAATAGAAAAGGGAAGGGTTTGGTTTTTCTTTGCCTTTATCAATAGCTTGATTGCATCTAAAAAAAGCCTTTTCTAAGACAAGAGATTTTTCGGAAAGACTAGTTTCTTGAAAACTTTCTAAAAGCAAAGTCTCTATTTCAAGCAAGGATATTTTTAAGGGAGGAGTAGGAGTAGGAAGAGAGAGAGATCCGTACCTTTCTTGAAAAATGAACTTTTCTTGCTTTGTTATTCTAACTAACTCCACCATGATGGCTTCGGTTTTCGCCTTAACATTTTCTCCTGTGCTCCAAATGTTTTGGAGTTGTTCCTCTATTTCTACAACGCTTTCAGTATTTTCTTCGCTAACAAAAGAGACTAGTTCCTTTAAAAGAACAATATCTCGTCTATTTTGATTATTCTCCTCTTTTAGCTTTTCATAGTTGCTTTTTTGTTTGTTACTTTTTTGAGTTAATTCCACGTTTTCTCTTCCCACCTTTTCGGCATCTTGGATTCTTTCCAAAGCCCATAGAGAGGGAAAAATCAGTAAACATATGAAAGAAAAAAACATCACTAAGATAATTTTATTTTGTTCTAACCAAGAACGAACTCCTCTAGAAGAACTAACACCTTTAGATCCTGATTCTACCGCAACTCCTTCGATAAAGTTCTCCAGGCTTTCTGCCATCTCTAAAGCGCTTTGGTAGCGATTTTCTTTTTTCTTCTCCAAAGCTTTTAAACAAATGTTTTCTAAATCTTGGGGAATTAATGGGTTTATGGAACGGGGAGATGGAACAGGGTTACGTACAACCTTCATTAAAACGCTTAAAGGGTCAGAGCCAGGAAAGGGGACTTTCTTCGTCAGAAGTTCATAGAGAGTTGCTCCAATCGCATAAACGTCTGTTCTTTCATCTATGGCAGAGTTTTTTCCCGTGGTTTGCTCTGGTGCCATGTAAGAAGGTGTTCCCAAAATAGACCCTGTTCGGGTAAGTTTACTACCGCCTTGGATTTTACGAGCTAAACCAAAATCCATCACAATAGGTTTTTTTCCCTTAAGTACAATATTAGAAGGCTTAATATCACGGTGAATAATATTTTTGGTATGAGCATAGTGGATAGCACGAGCAACTTGGGAAGCAATTTCTGCCGCTCGGCGGGAACCTAATTTTTTATTGCTGATGGTTTCATGAAGAGGTGTCCCCTCTATATACTCCATCGTAAAATAGTTCACTCCCGCCTGCTGCCCCGCTTCATAGATTTTGATAATATTAGGGTGATCCAACTCTTTCATCGAATCTATTTCTCGGAGAAAACGATCTTCGCTCATTGAGTCGGCCATCACTCCTGCAAGCATTACTTTTAAGGCAATCGGCTTTGTTTTTTGAGCATCTTTCACTAAAAACACTCTTCCCATATTCCCTTTACCCAGTTCGCGGATAATTTCATAGCGACCAAATTCCTTGGGAAGCTCAAACTCTTTTGTCGTTTCATAGCGATCTAAAGAAGAATTCTCAGAACTATCCAGAAGAGAATCTTCCGATAATTCAATCGTTTGGACTTGCAATTTTTGCTGGAGAAATTCTTTTTGTTGCTGGTTCAGTAATTGCCCGACTATTTGGAGAATAGAGATTTGTTGTCCTCGTTGAGCTAGGTTTTGTTGCTGGATAACAGCATCTTTAATTTGTTGCTCAGTAAGGAATTTAAAGGAAACAGCTAGTTGGAGAATTTTTTTTTCTTGGGGATTCATCGGATTACAACTCTACCTATAGTGATGAAGATAAGGCTTATTGTCTTGTTTAGCTTTTTCTATGTTACCTTAGAAATATACTCCAGGCAATGTTTTTCCTGGTGCCACTAAGAAATTTTTTTTGAAGATAAAGAAAAAAACCCGACAAGATAGTCGGGTTTATGAGCAGTGTTATGGAACTAGGGAACTCAGATGGAGAACTTCGTTCCCTAATTATGAGAGATTCTTATAGCGGGTAGTTAACACCCATTTAAATCTATTTTGTATTGTAATTACTTATTTCTATTTCTTGCCAAACCACAGGAATTTCAAATCCTAGGTTTCCTCCACCTCCCATTAATCGTCGATCAAAGTTAAAAACCCATTGTCCGCCGACAATAGCGGCCTCAAGTCGAGAGATCAAGGCACCGTTCCAAATCAAAGCTCCATTTCCTGTCAAGTAAGAGGTAAAAGCCTTGTTTGTAAAAAGGACAACATCCAAGCGACGGATACTATTTGTAGAAAGGTTGCCTAAGTTGTGCTCTGAGCTACTAATGTTTTCTGGATTAAGAGGAGTTGCTCGGTTTGTTTCGGTAAGAGTTTCCTCTGAACTAATGGGAGCGTTACCCCAAAGGCTGAGATTAACATTTTCGTAATTGGTATTTTTATCTTCCATATCATCTCCACCCCGAGGGCGGAAATCGTCTTGGTCTATGCGGCTATCGTTTTTCCCATCTCCGTCAAAATCTTCTCCTGTTCCAGGAACAACATCCCCGACAAGGCTTCCTGCTGGGATTCTTCCGAGGAGGCTATCTTCTGCCGTGTATCTCTCTACATTAAAAATGTTAGAGTCAGCTCCATCTTCCCCTTCATCATTAGTATTAGGCATTCCATCAAAACCATTTTTTTTCTCAGCACTTTCGTTTGAAGGGTGGTCCAACCAACTTTCTACAGAACCACTATTGATATAGGTGTCGTAGCCACCTGCTCCGATTGTGCCCTTAGCATAGAGACCTAAAGCATCTTTATTTTCATTATCCGAAATCCAGTTTTCAATACTCGATTGAGTGGTCGCCTGAGAAGGATCTGTCAAAGGATTTACATACTCAATGTCGCCAGCGATGTAAATATTTCCCTTTGCACTAATGGCTCCTTGTCCTTTGACCTTTCCTTTGATAATCAAATTACCTTCAACAACCACAGATCCCTTTATTTCGATTGGATTAGCATCCGTTCCTTCGAGATATAAATTTCCACTGGAAACTTCGTACTGTCCTTGGTATCCATTTGCTAAAAGAGTGTTTTGCCAATCTTGATTAGAAGGCATTTGTTTGTCCCCGTAAACGCCATCCGAAACAAAAGTGTCTCCCACTTTTATATAATTTTCTTGGCTGTAAGCCTCTTCTCTTGCTCGACTAAAATATTCTTCGTTAATCACAGGCATTTTTGGCATCGGCTGGTGAGGATACTCATTATAAGGTTGCCCTGTAATATTTCCTCCCGACTGAATATCAAAGCCCGATATTGTGCCCCCCTCCATCAAATTATTCACACTAGAATCATTTTTTGGAGTATGAAAAACAGGATTTTCTAAACTACCTGTTTCATCGTTAAAGCTTTTAAATTGGGGAGTTCCATTAACCGAAAGAGGAGAATTAAACCAATCAAAGATTCCCGCTGACCCCATATTACCATTAAAAACCCAGTTAGAGTTTGAAGCCATCCAGCCAAAATGGTTCATAAAGTAACTGAACTGAAATCCTTCGCTTTTGTCATAATGAAGTCGAACTGTTGCAGAAACTTTTGTTTTAGCAAACTCAGGATTTTTTCCTCGGGCAACAGCCCCTTGTGACTCAACAAGATAAGTTCTTTCTAAACTATCCGTGGCATCCAAGATTGTTATTGTGATGTTGAATTGCCCTAAAGAGATTCCTTCACTCTGAAAAGTTTCATTAAAAAAAGAGGAATCTAAATTAGTAATAGAATCAACAAGATCCCAGTTGCCTTGGGCTTTGACCGAGCGAGTCTTAAGTTCACCAATCGCTTTCTCTAAGCCAGAGTTAGCGATATATTGAGATTTCATTTTTGCTCCATTGTAGTTTACATTTTGTAGAGCTGAATTAGAAATCATCAAAGAAGCAGTGGTAAAGCCGAATGTGGCAACAAAGGTAATCATAACAATAATAAGTGCTGTACCCGTTTTTGTGTTTCGGAATTGCTTTTTCATGGTTCTTTCCTTATATAGAAAGCAAAATATCATGAACCGCTTTAAATTCATTTCATTATTGCTTAACTACCTGAGCAGAAAAAAATTTTATCAAATGTTTATCTGCTGTATGGATACAGCGATTACTGTACCAAATAAAAAAACTATTTCCAAAGCAATGGTTGACCAAGAAAAGCATCTTACTCTGAAATCATTGAGGTTAAAAGTTCTCATCACGACTACAGGTTATAAAATAATAATAATAATGCTTTTGGTGGAAAAAGGTTATTAACGATTATAAAGATTTTTTAGGGGAAGTAAAGAAAAAAAAGAAACAATTTCTAGAAAATAGACACAAAGTGTTTATTCTTTAGACACTGAATGAGGACACGCCTATTTGTTGCGAAACCTTTCTAGTATTTCCCAATCTTTCTCCGAAAGATCTTCATAAAGAATAAATTTCTCTCTTGTCAAAAGAGTAAGAACTGCGGCTGCTGACTTACGCACTTGAGGCTCAGGGTCAGAGGTCATAGAAAAGAGACGATTGACGCTTTGACGGGCTCCTAAAACTCCTAATGTCTTTATCGCCAAACTACGAATAAAGGGGTCTGAATCATCGAGAGTTTTTTCTAAAAGGGGAATAGCGGCTTGTTGCCTGTAGAGGGCAATTTGAGAAAAAGCTTTCAACTTTTCTTCTAAAGAAGAGGATAGAATACTCTTTTCAATAGAAAGGATAGATTTTTGAGCTATTTCTTGGAGCATTTGATTTAGTGAGTTTTGAGATAACTTTTTATCAGGAACTTCTCTTTTTTGTTCTTGAGGTTTTACACTTCCCAGGTTTTTTTCCGCAAAAGACAATTCATCCTCTAGAGAGGAATTTACAGAAGTGCTCTTATTCTCTGGAAGAGTCTTGGTTTCCTTTTGCACCTGACTCATTTCTTTACGCAAACGAGTAATTTCATCTTGAAAGGTTTGCCTCATTTCATCGACTAACTCACGGCCATTTCCTAGTTTATCTTGGGAAGACTTGTTTTCTTGAAGGTATCGATTTAAAGATATCCCCGTCCCAATCATAAAAGGTATTCCCAGAAAAACAATGAAGATAGCAATAAGATATTTAATATCTAATGACTCACGAGATTTTCTTTCTCCATGATGACGACATCTTTTACAGTAAATCTGGCCTTTTTTACCGTTTTTATCTGTTATAAGAATCGCTTCACCACTTAAAAGAGCATCGATAGAGTGTTTACGATTACAATGACAGGTAAAATAGCCACCGTCCATTGATTTGGGGTTGAGACAACTTTGGCAAATAATCTTTCCTTTTTTCTTTTCAATGACTCCTTGGCGGAGATCTTCATCAGAAAAGATTTTTTCACAGGTTTCGCAAAAGAAGATATGCATGTTTTTTATCCTAAACCAAGACGTGCTTTGTTGCTTTAGAGAGTTTTATAAACGTCCCTGAAAACCGCTATTATACTAAATTTTTCCATTTCAGGGAATTAATTACCGGAAAATCGCTCAATGGCTTGAGTTTATTGAAAAAAGTTGTTAGGATAAGCCACATATGAACGAACAATTATTAATACGTAAAAAACTTTTTCTATGTTGACCATCTATTGGAAAACTCAATGAATCATCTCGAAATATTAATTCAGAAAACGGTAGCCGAAGCTCTTTTAGAAGATATGGGGCCAGGAGATATCACAACTGAAGCGATCGTCCCGAAAGATCAATGGGGAAAGGCAAAAATAGTCTTTAAAGAAACGGGGATTCTAGCAGGATTACCTTTTGCAACTAAAGTTTTTAGTTCTCTTTTTCCCAAAACCAAGTTCACCACAAAAGCAAACGAGGGAGCTAAAGTTTCTTCAGGAGAGGTTGCCTTAGAAATTTCTGCCCCTGTCAATAGCCTTTTGGTCGGTGAACGAACAGCCTTGAATTTTTTACAACGACTGAGCGGAATTGCTACCCTAACATCCCAATATGTTGAAGCTGTCGCCGGTAGTGGAATTAAAATCTTAGATACTCGAAAAACAACTCCCACTTTAAGAGCGATGGAAAAATATGCTGTTCAAATGGGGGGTGGGGTCAACTATCGCCACGGACTATATGATGCCGTAATGATAAAAGATAACCACGTCAGCATTGCTGGAGGAATCACTCCTGCCGTTGAAAAAGTATTATCCCTTCATGGAAATAAATACCCGATCATTGTCGAAGCAAGAACCTTGGAAGAAGTCAAAGAAGCCTGCACTCATAAAATCGATCGCATTATGCTCGACAATATGGATAAAGAAACTATGATAGAAGCGATTAAAATTATCAATAAAAGTGTAGAGATTGAGGTTTCAGGAGGAATCACTGTAGAGAAAGCACGGGAATTGGCCTCTTTGGAAATTGATTATATCTCAGCAGGAGCGCTAACCAATCGTTCAATGAGTTTAGATATTAGTATGTACATTAGCGTGTAAATACCAAGGATAATTAATTCGTTTCATGGGACTTAAAAAGTCCCTTTATACTTAAGGAAAATAACATATGGAACAGACGATTGAGGTTATTGGTTTTCCGATGGATTTAGGAGCGGATCGTCGTGGAGTAGATATGGGGCCTTCTGCTATCCGTATTGCTGGCCTAGAAGAAAAACTCCAAGAACTAGGATATGACGTAATTGATCATGGGGATGTTCTGATTACACACCGAGCCAATCAAAAAATTGCTAATCCAAAGCTAAAGTACCTAGACGAAATTATTAAGGCCTCTCAAACTTTAGGTGAAGGGGTCGAGCAAGTTCTGGAGCGTGGTAACTTTCCTCTTTGTTTAGGAGGAGACCACAGTATGGCTTTAGGAACCATTGCAGGGGTCGCCTCTCATTGCCGCAAACACAACAAAAGTTTCGGAATTATCTGGATTGATGCTCACTCCGATATGAATACGGAAGAAACAACCCCTTCTGGTAATATTCACGGGATGCCCCTTTCTGCTTCTTTAGGAATCGGAAACCCTGACCTAGCCAATATTATGGGATTTACTCCTAAGGTAAAACCAGAAAATTGTGCTTTGGTAGGAATTCGAAGTATTGATGCCTTGGAGAGAGAAAACATTAAAAAAGTGGGCCTACCAGTTTACACAATGCACGAAATTGATAAACACGGGGCTTACACTGTGATTAAAGAAATCTTAAAACAATTTCATAATAAACTCGATCATGTACATGTCAGCTTTGATGTAGATGTTGTAGATCCCAATGAAGCTCCTGGAGTAGGAACACCTGTACCTGGTGGGTTAAGCTATCGAGAGTCTCATTTAATTATGGAAACTATCGCGGAGTTTGGCTGTATGTCTTCTCTCGAAGTCGTCGAGGTAAATCCTATTATTGATAGCAAAAATAAAAGTGCTGAATTTACGGTAGACTTAGTTGCTTCGAGTATGGGACAGCGTATTATTTGAGTGTAAAATATGGGTTTTATTTTTAACCGCCACTATTTTTTTCATTAAGCATCTCCCCAGGCTCCTGTTTCTCTTGTTTTTTATTCTGCATCTCCCGAATTTTTACAAGGGAATCTTGGCTTGTGTAGTAAATACCAAAAACCAAAGCAACGATGAGAAGCCACTGGAGAAAAACAATAAAGCGTAGCATCCTGTTTACTCGTAGAAGACTACGAAAGTAGTCTTCACTTAAATAACGCTGCTTTGTCTCTGAGGGTAATTCATCTACTCGGCCTGGTAGAGTGTTTTCTAGTTCTGTCATTTTGTCAACTCTCTCCTTTTGATATTAGGGCGCACCTAGCGGTTCTAATATTTCAAAATTATTCCACCTAAGGAAAGTCCGGCTCCCGTTCCAATGAGAAGAATTTTATCTCCTCGTTGAATTTGTTTTTCACGAAGCGCTTGGTACAAAGTAAGAGGAAGAGAAGCACTTACACAATTCCCCCAATAAGGAAGAGTCCTTGTGATTTTTTCTGAAGGCCAGCCTAAGCTTTCCATAACTCTTAATCCTACCCCACTAGCTTGGTGAGGAACCACATGCTTTATATCTCCCAGTCCTTGAGAAAGTCCAGGCAAAAGCTCTTCTAAAAAAGAACTTTTATATTTGCGTATCCAACGTAAAGTGGACCGACCCTTCATGGAAAAAAAATGATCTTCCAAAGGGACATGTGGCTTAGAAGGGTGATTTTTTGTTCCACAACCTCGAATTTCTGTCAGCTCTGCCCCTTCTCCATAAGTAGCAAAAAGAGCCTGCTCCAAAAAAGAATCTTTCGTCTCAGAAGGACAAATTACGACAGCAGCAGCTCCATCACCAAAGAGGGAGTAAGTTTCCGGATCTTTTCTATTCAATCCCACCGAAGCAACTTCAGAAGAAACGATTAAGATATTTCGATAGCGCCCGCTCCACAGAAAATGACTAGCGGTATCTAAAGCCACTAAAAAACTCAAGCAAGTGGCGTGGATTGTCCAAGCAGGAATCCCTGACTTTCCAAGGCCTAAAGCTCTCTGAAGAAGTGCTCCTCCATCAGGTATTGCTTGCTCAGGGGTTCCCGAAGCATTGATGATTAAATCCAATTGATCAGGAAGTATTTGGGCCATTCTTAAAGCTTCTTCTGCTGCTTTTGCTCCCATCTCTGAGTTACTTTCTCCCTCTACCCATCTTCTCTCTTCGACTCCTGTACGACGCTTAATCCAGCCCTTCTTTAGATTGCATTCATTTTCAAGCCATTCATTTGTGACAATACGGGAAGGGAGGTAGTGTCCAACACCAGCTATTTTCATGGGGATGGGCATAAAGTAATATTTCTCCAAAAAGCCAAATGTCTAACAAAAGTGCTTCTCCAACGTTTCTTGGCAATGCGAGGGAATAATATGGAGTTGAGGAGCATTTTGGTGAAGATGGTGAATTTTCTCTAAAGTACTTCGGTACTCCAGAAAATCGTCCTTAAGAAGCCGAGTCACCGGGTGAGGCAAAATCAATCTTTCGTAAGCGGCTTTTAACCAGCAAGCGTCTGCAACAAGAAAATAACGATTTTTTTCATCCGTGTTAACAAAAACTCCAATTTGTCCTCGGGCATGCCCCGGCAATTCGACCACCCAAATGCTTCCATCTTGAAACAAATCCCACCCCCCCGTAAAAGGAAAGTAGTCTGGAGGCAAAATACTGGGCTCTGTTTGATCTAAAGTCCAAGATCTCTCCAAAATATCAGAAGGAACTAAAGCAGGAACAAATCCCTTCATTAAAGCAAAAATTCCTTTTCGAGGCTGGAAGTACCGAAAGCCTTTATCGAGATAAATAAACTTGGATTGAGGAAAGTCGTGCAAAGCAGCAATATGATCCCCATGAAAATGAGAGATCATAACATATTCAATATCCCTTGGATCAACTCCCGCTCTTTTTAACTGTTCCCGAGCAGTATTTTCGGGCTCCAAATGCACAGGAAGTAACTTGCGATAGAGAAGAAAAGGAAGCTTTTTCGTTGCCTCAAAAAAAAACTCGGAATAACCAGTATCAAATAAGATATGTCCTCTCTCAGGATGACTGATAAGAGCAAACATCGCAGGTAACTGCAATATATCACGACGTCCTCCGCGCAACATAATGTGCTCAGGATGAGTGCAGTAACCAGCATAGAAAAATTTTATCTGGGCATACATTTTTTCCACCAATCAATAAATTTCTCTAACCCTTCCTCTATTCCCACTTGGGGACAATATGACAAATCTTCTTTGGCCGCTCGAATGTCAAAAGTCATGCTCGTAGTAAGAACCCCTATATTATAGCGTAAAAAATTCGGTTCTTTCAAAGAAGGACAAGTCCGATGAATTCCTTCCACAATACTCGCAATTCGTAAAACAAGAGAAGCCGGAATTTCTCTCTCTCCAAGAGAATACCCCAATTCTTTGGCAATATGCTCAATCAAAGGCCAAATCTTAACCGGAGAATCATTGGTAATATTATACTTCTTTCCCAAAACGCCCGGAGCAACACTTGCCAAAATAAGAGCCTCCACCACATTGTCAATATAGCTTAGATCCATTATTGTATCAGGGGAGCCAATGCGAGGCAACCGTTTTTCTCGCAAGGCTCGAATCACTCGAGGTAAAATAGCATTATCCCCCGGCCCAAAAACAGCCCGAGGTCGCAAAGTAACCACCGCAAGCCCTTCAATAAAAGCCCGATCAACAGACCTCTCCGCAATCAACTTAGTCTCGGTGTAAGCATTAATCGGAGAGCGAGCAAAAGCATCCTCTTCTCGAATCTCCCAGCGCGTCCTGTAATTAAAATATAATCCCGGAGAAGAAACATGAACCAAACGCCCCACGCCATGCTCTAAACAACCCGCGATAACATTACGAGTTCCCAAAACATTACTCTGATAAAAATCCACATAACGGCCCCAAGGAGAAGAAAGAGCCCCACTATGAAAGACAACATCCTTTCCCTGACAGAGACCTATAATCTTCTCCCGCTCCTCCAAACTAGCTGGACAAAAATCAATCCCCCAAGGGCGAAGCTCCTCTCCTTTACGTAAGTTTCGGCCTGTAGCCGTCACTTGCCAATTCCTTTGAGCCAACTCTTTGGCTAAAGCTCCGCCGATAAAACCGGTTGCTCCGGTGATAAGTGCTTTCATTTTTTCTCTTTTTTTTCTCTTAGATACCTGATGACGTTTTTCTTAGATACCCAGGTTCCAGCGAAAAATGCCATCCTATACCAGGTTTTTAGCGAAAAAAGAGAGGATTACCACAACTCTCTTTTCCCAAATAAAAATAGGTATTTCTTGAATGATTGAAATTATCTCTAAAATAGTTTATACTATAAATAGTTCTTAGGGAATAGGGATGCACTAAGAAACAGTTTTGTAGAATTTATCAAAACACTAAAAAAAGGGCTCTATTATGAAGACTAAACACAAGGGTTTTACCTTAATTGAACTAATGATCGTTGTCGCGATCATCGGTGTTTTAGCATCCATTGCTATCCCTGGCATCTTGACAGCTCGCCGCACAGCTAATGAAAGCGCCGCTTTCGGGGCAGTTCGGAATTTCGTTGTTTCAGCAACTAGCTTTGCTGCAACTAACGATGAGCAAACTTATTTTAACGATGACACAACAGATTTTCGACCTTTTTTTGCCCACATCAGCCCCAAAGGAGGTTATGCCTTTGACTACCAATCCAATGAGACGGTTGGTAACGCTAGTAAATTTATTTACGTAGCCATTCCCTTAAATGAAAATAATGGGGCAAATGCATTTTATGGAGATGAAAGAAATCAGCTCTTCAAAGGAGAGATCAATCAAACTCAGATTGACGAAGCGGTTATTCCAGGAAATCCCGACCTTAATTTAACTGTTAATTTTGACATAAATGATGAGAATCGCATCTCTACTCCTATTCCTCTTTGGATTCAAAGATAGCTTAGAACAAAACAAAGACAACGAATGTTCGCCTCAAAACGACATCCGTTGTTTTTTTTTGCCCTCATTTTCCATTCAGACAAGGATCGACTCATGCACTTCTCTAGAATAATTCCCTTCTTTCTTCCATTGGTCTTTTTTTATTCTGTTTTGACCGCAGAAGATCTTTTAGTCTGCGATTTTCAAGGACAAAGTCCTGGAATAAACACTCCGTGGAAATCTTTTCAGGCTTTATCTCCTGGAATTCGTTTTTCAGGATGGTTTTTAGGAGAAGGAGCAGAAGGACGTCGAGAGGTAAACAATGGTTTTGGATTCAGCGTAAACGGCCCTGCTGAACGTGAATCTACTTTAGCAGATGCTCTCAGCCGAAAAGAGTACATTGCTTTTCGCTTACAGCCTACGAAAAAAGCACTTAACCTAGGGGAAATGGAAGTTAGCTTTTCTATTCGAAGAGAGAGCTGGCATTCTCCTCGTCGCTACGCCATACTCTCTAACCTAAAGGGGTTTAAGACCAGTAAGGTTCATTTCACCACACCTTATGTTGAAAGTGGAAATTCTCAGGAGCATCACTATAGCTTTTTTCTACCTAAAAAATATCGAAAAATCACCAAGCCAGTAGAGTTTAGAGTCTATGCTTTTGGAGCAAACTACAATCATATTACAACGTTAACAAAATTTGAAATCAAAAGTTTTTCCGGTAAGGTCTATTCTCTAAAGTTAAGCTCTAGCCAAGGAGGAGTTGTCATGACAACTCCCGATGCTGATCAAATCAAAGAAGGAACAGATGTCTCTCTTAGAGCTATCCCTGAGGCGGGGTATCGCTTTTCTGGCTGGCAAGGGAGCAAAACAAGTCTAGGTAATCCTCTAGTTTTTACGATGGATCAAAATTGCAAAATAAAAGGAAATTTTATTCCTGTTACTTTGGAGAAAATGCAAATAGGAACAAATTTAGGTGGAATCGTTGATTGGGGAAGCCATTGGGTTTTTGTTGATATTTTTAAGCGTTCTAGGGATTGGCGCACCCGCAATGAAAGTGGTGGGCAATGGGACAGTAACCTAGCCCATCTAATTCCTCGTGATAAAAATGGTTATGCTACTCAAGTGCCTTTTTTTCCTACTTCTGGACAAGAGTCACAAATTATTCACACCATCATTTTCCTACCAGAAATCTATGGAAAATACACTCTCCTCTTTCGAGGAAAAGGACGATTACGAGTACGCTGGCCAGGAGGAGACCAATCACTCCAGTCGCAAAGAAAAGGTCTCCGGCGCTTCCAGTTTGAAGTCCATGAATCAGGTACTTTTGCTTTAGACATTCACCAAACAGGAGGGGCTGATTATCTGCGAGACTTTCGCTTGATTGCTCCAAATTTTATCCAAAAATATCGCAAAACTCCTTTTCATCCCTTATTTTTAGAATCTCTAAAAAACTTTTCTTGTTTGCGTTTTATGGATTGGCAAAAAACCAACGCCTCTCCTTCTCAGCTATGGAAAGACCGAACCACTCCTTCTTCTAATACTCAAACACGAGCTCAAGGAGCATCTCTGGAGTATATGATCAATCTATCCAACCGACTCCAGCAAGATTTCTGGTTTTGCCTTCCCCACGCTGCCGATGACAACTATGTTCGGGAAAGTGCTCGTCTCATCCAAGAAAAACTAGACCCTACTCTTAAAGTTTACGTGGAATACTCAAATGAAACTTGGAACACAGCAGGGCCTTTTTCTCAGACAGTTTATATTCAGGACAAAGGAGAGAAATTAGGTTTAGGAGCTGATCGCTGGCAATCTGGGCAGCGTTACACTACTTTGCGTTCGGTGGAAATTTGGAAGATATTCCTCGACAAATTTCAAGATGACAGTCGTTTGCAAAAAGTGCTCGCCACTCAAGCAGTGAACATCTATCTCACCCGAATGAGAATCAAAGCTCTTTTCGATCATAAAATTAATCCTGAGATGATCATGCCAAATTGCTTGGCCATAGCCCCTTATTTTGGAGAAAGCTATACTCCCAGAAGCATAGAGCAAAATGGTTACCCTTCCTTAGAAGAACTTGTCACAACAGTATCTCAAAAGTCCATCGAAAGAATCCGAGAGTCTATCCAACAACAAAAAATATTGGCCAACGAGCAAGGATGGAACTTAGTTTGCTATGAAGGAGGACAGCATTTTGTGGGGAGTCAAGGAGCTGAAAATGATGATCGTCTTACCGAGATATTACAGGCAGCAAACCGAGATCCTCGGATGGGATCTCGGTATAAAGAGTATCTAAATATGATTCAAAAAGAAGGCATAAATCTATTTGTTAACTTTAACCACATAGGGCGTTTCAGTAAATGGGGATCGTGGGGGACTTTAGAATACCAAAACCAACCCTTAAAAGAAGCTCCTAAATACCGAGCTATCAGTGAGTGGATAGAAGCAAACAAGTGAGAGCTATTTTTTCTCTTCTATTTTTTCATCAGAACTAGCAGAATTTTTTTCTTTTGCTTCCTCTTTCTGGGCTTTTAAAGCTTTGATTTTCTCTTGAAGATGAGCTCGAACCTCTTTGTCTTCATCTTTCTTAAGTTGGCTCAACAAAACTTCTAAGGTAATAATTTCTTCATCGAGAGTTTTTACCTGCTTTGTCTGTTTTTTATTCGTTTCCTCATTCGTCTCCATTTTCATCTGACTTATGTAAGCAAACTCTTGCCAAAAGTAATAACCTATGCCTAGGAAAATAACACAAGCAAAAAAAATCACCGAGGCATAAACTCTCATCGGATTGGTCACAACTCGATACTGTTGTGCCGCTAGCTGAAAAGTATCGAGTAACTTCTGGCCTTCCTTTTCCCATTGATCTTGTGGAATTTTTCCATCCTGCATAGATTTATGAAAGGTATCCAAAATAAGATCGACTTCTTTCTCTTTTTCTGGAATATTATGCTCTTTAATCACTCTATTAAATTTTCCTAAGAGTCTCAGCCTTTCGGCCTCCCACTTTTTTTCTTCTGGAGATTGTTCTGTCACAGTTTTTGCTCCTTAGAATCGTAAAGAATTAGCTAGTTAAGTAACCGACTACTTAACTAGCTAAATTTCTTTCCTCACAGCCGATCATCTTATTACTAATCCCTAGTATTTTAAAAATAAAGCTGTATTCAAAAGCCAATTCTTTTAGTCTCTCGTAGCGTCCCGAGGCTCCTCCATGTCCTGCTCCCATATTCGTCTTTAGTAGAAGGACATTATCGTCTGTTTTCATTTCCCGGAGTTTGGCTACCCACTTAGCTGGTTCCCAATACTGTACACGAGGGTCATTAAGTCCTGCTGTAACCAAAATATTGGGATAATTTTTAGCTTGTACATTATCATAAGGAGAGTAGCTTTTCATGTAATCGAAGTACTCTTTTTCATTAGGGTTTCCCCACTCATCGTACTCTATTACAGTGAGAGGAAGACTCGAATCCATCATGGTGTTAATCACATCGACAAAAGGAACATCAGCAACAGCCACTTGGAACAAATCGCCGCGCATATTAAGTACAGCTCCCATTAAAAGTCCGCCCGCACTACCTCCTGAAATCGCTATACGGTCTGAGTTCGTATATCTTTCTTGAACCAAATGCTCTGCACAGGAAATAAAATCTCGGAAAGTATTCTTCTTGTGCACCATCTTTCCCTGCTCGTACCAAGACCGACCAAGGGAACTTCCTCCTCGGATATGAGCAATAGCAAAAACAAAACCACGATCCAAAAGACTTAAGCGCGAAAGGCTAAAAGAAGGATCAATGCTATAGCCGTATGAGCCATAAGCATAAAGGTATAGAGGGCGAAGGCCATTCTTGTCTAGTTCTCCTTTGTAAACAAGAGAAATAGGGACTTCGACTCCATCATGAGAGGGGGCAAAGATACGCTCACAATGATAGAGGCTCTTTTCGTAGCCCCCGATAATCTCTTGCTCTTTTTTAAGCTCTCGCTGGCGAGTAGTCATATCATAGTCAAAAACAGAGTGAGGAGTGACTAATGAAGTATAACTGAAACGTAAAAGGCTTCCTTGGTAGTTCGGGAAAGAGTGAGAATAAATAGTGTAGACTGGTTCGGGAAAATTCACATAATGGCTCTCTTGTTTGTCCAGGTCCGTTATGTGGATTTGGAGAAGACCTTTCTCTCTCTCATAAAGAACTAAGTATTTTTCAAAAGTCTCTATCCCCTCGACCTTAACTTCTGGTCGGTGGGCAACCACTACTTCCCAATTTTCTCGGCTCACTTGAGTCAGAGGAGTTTTCATCAACTGGAAATTAAGAGCCTCGTAGTTCGTTAGAATATAGAAATAGTCTTGGTGGTGGGCAAGGCCATACTCCACTCCATGTTCCCGAGCTTGAACTAACTGAAAATTTCCTTTGGGATTGTCGCTTTTAAGAAAATGAACTTCACTAGTTACTTGGCTTGACAACTGAAGAAAAAGGTACTCTCTGCTTTTGCATTTGGATACTCCCAAGAAGAAAGACTCGTCCTTCTCTTCATAGACCAAGTGAGCCTCTTTCGGATCTCCTCCCAATTCATGGCTAAAAAGTCGGTAAGGGCGCTTCATATCATCTAAAACAGTATAAAAAAGAGTTTGGTTATCGCTAGCCCAAGTAGCACTATAAGAGGTATTAATAAACTTTTCTGGTAAAAGCTCTTTTTTTTCTAAGTCCTTAATATACAAAGTGAAGGATTCCGAACCATCGTCATCAAGAGAATAGGCCAAAAAGCGATGATTAGGACTTATACTGTATACCCCCAAGGAGAGATATTCTTTTCCCTCCGCTAGCTTATTTAAATCGAGAAGGATTTCTTCAGGATTATCCAGAGAACCCTTTTTTCGGCAGCAAACTCGATACTCTTTTTTCTCTTCGCTGCGCGAGTAGTAATAATAACCATCACGCAAAACAGGAACCGAGAAATCGACTTCCTTGATTCTTCCCTTCATTTCCTGGTAAAGCTCTTCTTGAAACTCTCCAGAATCTTTCATAAAAGACTCCGTATAGCTGTTTTCTGCTTTCAAGTGTTCAATGACCTTAGGATTTTCTTTCTCTCGAAGCCAAAAGTAAGGATCTTGAAAAGTTTCATCATGATAGCGGATTTCTTTGTCGATTTTTTCTGCGCAAGGAGGCAAAAGAGGTTTTTCGTTCATATAAGTGTCCTGTTTGGAAAAAACGGGGAATTGTTTTATATTTGTTTTGTATTTGTTTTTCGATAAAATATTATCACAGAAGTTACATGGAAAGATCTCTCTTTGCAAGGATTTTTTCGTAGGCCCTTAGATTTCTCTCATGAAG
Organism: Planctomycetota bacterium; assembly: GCA_029260735.1. Taxonomy (GTDB): domain Bacteria; phylum Planctomycetota; class Uabimicrobiia; order Uabimicrobiales; family Uabimicrobiaceae; genus JAJDCR01. The sequence continues at coordinate 72,111 of JAJDCR010000020.1, read as the reverse complement.
TAGGGCGTGTCCTTATTCAGCTTATTTTTTGTGGATTTTCTTTCTTCCAGGGAGAGTGCTTCTTCATCACTCTTAGAAAAAGTTCACTTTCTAAATGATACTCTAGCCATTTTTTTAAGTTTTCATAAGGAGTTTTAGAAAACCAATCTAAATCAACTTTGGAAAATTGACGGATAAAAGGAAATATCGCAATATCGGCAAGAGAAATATCTGGCCCAAAAAGAAAAACATCTTCTGTTAATCTTAACTCTAATTCTTGTAAAAAAACCTCCGCTAAAGAACGATGTTCCTGCGGGTCAAGCTCATAACGATCAGCATATTTATACCGATCTAAACTGTGTTTAAAACGAGTGTCATTTTCAGCGATAAGCCCCAGAATCTCTTTTTTTACTTCGGAGGAAAAATTAAGCCAAGGCAAGGAACTGTTTTGCTCTAAAGCCCAATACATAATATCCAAACTTTCCTCTATTACTCTGCTGCTCTCATTAATAAGCAAAACAGGAACCGTACCCTTAGGAGAAATTTCTAACATCTCTGGCGGTTTATTCCGTAAAATAACTTCTCGAATTTCAAAAGGTATTTCCGCAGCAGCCAAAGCCATACGAGCCCGAATAGCATAGGGGCAACGTCGAAAAGTGTATAATATAGCCATCTTTACTTCCTGGGAGACTTGTAAAAAAACTAGCAGATAAAACCATAAAACACAGCAAAATTAAAAGTTGATCATAAAACGAGGAGCCCTCATGACATACTTAGAAAAAATGCGTTCTTGTTGGAGTACCCTATACCAAGAAAGAGCCGAAGAAGACTTTCAGAGCCTTATTGCTCAGCTAGACCAAGCCAAAGAAAATCACTTTGCTCATCATCCCATTAAGGAGCCTCATTGGTACCAAGATGCTGTTATCTATTCTCTCTATGTCGATCTTTTTCAAGAAGATTTTCATGGCCTCAAAAGTAAACTCAGCTACCTCAAAAGCCTGGGGGTCAATTGCCTTTGGCTTTTACCGGTACTAGACTCTCCTATGCGTGATGCCGGCTATGATGTAAGAGACTATCTTGCCATTCGACCAGAACTTGCGGGAGTAAAAACCAAAGAAGAAGCTTTAGTTGTTTTTGAAGAGTTTCTTGCCCATGCAAGAGAAGAAGGAATTCGAGTTATTTTTGATTTGGTCTTAAATCATTGCTCCTTTGAGCACCCCTTTTTTAAGGAGGCAAAAAATAATCCAGAATCTCCTTACCGAGACTACTTTATTTGGAGCTCCACAGGAAAAGAGTATAGCCAAGCTCGGATTATTTTCCAAGGACTATGTACGAGTAACTGGGAATATGTCCCTGAAAACAAAGAGTATTATCTACACCGTTTTTATGAAAGCCAACCTGATTGGAACTATCGTAACCCTAAACTTATTCAATACATGGTTGATATCATGATTTTTTGGCGGCAAAGAGGAATAGATGGTTTTCGCTTAGATGCCATTCCCTATTTATGGAAAGAAGAAGGGAGCAATTGCGAGAGTCTACCCCAATGCCATCAAATTATCAAACTCTTGCGAGCCGCCATGGATTACCTTCAACCAGGAGCTCTTTTACTGGCCGAAGCTTGCCAACCCACAGAAGAGATTGTCAGGTATTTTGGACAAGCAGACGAATGCCAAGCCGCCTATCACTTCCCTCTCATGCGACAAATTTTTGCCTGTATAGCAACCCAAGAACAAGAGCAACTCAGCCGAGTTTTCCAAGAAACTCCTGCCATACCAGAGAAATGCCAATGGTTTCTCTTCCTTCGTTGCCACGATGAACTCACCTTAGAGATGACAACTCCCCATGAACAAGACCTGATGAACCGCTATTACTGCAAAGATCCTGCTTGGAGTTTTCGTGAGGGCCAAGGAATTGCCTCTCGGCTCTACCATCTCTTAGACGAAGAACCTGCTAAAGTTCTTCTCGCTTACTCTATTCTCTTTACTCTTCCTGGTACTCCCATTCTCTACTACGGAGACGAAGTTGCCACAGAAAACAACCCAGATTTTTTTGACTACATGTACAAATTGACCGGGCATGCTGATACTCGTAATCTTTGCCGAGGAAAACTCGACTGGGCAAAAATCGAAACTGATTTATCCACCCTAGGCTCCCCTGCTCAGCAAATTTTTTCTGGCCTGCAAAAACTTCTTCGAGAGCGATCTCAATCCCCTGCTTTACGCCAAGGACAAATTCAGTTTAGTCCTAAAACATCCTCTCCCCTACTGCGCTATGAAAGAAATTATGGAGAAGAGAGTTTCCTTATTATACATAACTTGGGAAGTAAGGAAATAGAGATGGAAGTGCGAGGAGAAGATATTTTAGAAAATCTAAGATTTCAAGGCGAAGGCAAATATTCTCTGGGTGCTTACCAGTCTGCCTGGGTTCGGCAATCTTCTTTCTTAGCATAATAAACTTCTATACAATATATCCTACATTCGGCAGCGAGAAAAGTGCATTTTTGGAGGCCGTTGCATCAAACTGGGATTAAAAATCTCACGCAAAGACGCAAAGAACGCGAAGAAATTATAAATTATTAACTTTAGCCAAATCAACGATTCTCGGACGATTATCTAGTCAATAGTGTTTTCATCTATTTTTCTTTGCGTCCTTTGCGTCTTTGCGTGAGATTTTTAATCCTAAATTTGTTATTTTCTTTTTACAATACGGTTACAGACAATGTTCTTTTTTTCTTTATAATTGAGGCAAAGCTAAAGTCCTCCCTTACATCGTATTTTAAGTCGTTTATGAAGGAAGTTATTGGTATGAAAATCTTAATTGCCATACTTCGAACATTTTTTCTCACTTTTCTATTGTGGCTTTTTCTTTTCAGTGTGTTAGCTATTGTAATGCCAGAAGATTGGGGAAAAAAACTAGATCCTTATTTTAAAGATATCGCAGTGGGATTTTTAATTCTAAGTTTCTTCATTGTTTACTCCAACCGAACTCGCCATAAACATTTCCCTGTTCTTTCGTTTTTGCTTTGGAGTTTCTTAGGAATTCTTTGTCTAGGCTCTCTAGGTATTGTTTTTCTAAACATCGATATGGAAAAGACATGGTGTATCTTAAGCGTAATGGCTTTATCTAGTTTGATCTCGGCAATCGCTCACATAGCAAAACCCTTGGATTTTTATTACAAGCAAGAAGGGAAATTTGCTTCTAAGCAAAAGGCTAGAGTTAACTCTAAGGGTTTGTTTTTGGGAAAACACTTACTCAGCTACCGAGATATAGCCAAAGCAACCAGTGAAAAAGGAAAGTTAACGATAGAAGTTCGCCTAAAAGCTAGTATAGGAGAGGGATTATCTTATTTTCTCGATGAAAAGAACTGCTTAGTTTTAAAAACAGATGAGGCAGACGTTTCTAAGTGGGAGGGTGAGATTAGGGCACGCCTTGAGGAAAAAGAAAAGATTCCCAATGAATGGGAGATCAAGTGGAGAGTGTTTTTCATCGCAAAAATACTCCTATGGGCGGGAGTATTCTATTGCTATTTAGTTATAGAGAATATATCACTGCCCTTAAAAACTTTCCTCATCCTTCTCCATACACTTCAGTGGGTCGATTTGTACAGTACATTACTCATTCCTTTTTCTCCTTCTTCAAATAAGATATTTCCTCTTTTCTGGTCAGGAGATCGCTATTGGAAAGAAAAGATCTATTGCTCTTTTGTCTCTATTTTTGATGATCCTATCGTCCAAGGTATCTGTATAACCCTTGCAACAGCTCCTTTTGTTGGCACAAAAGAACCATTTTATGAATTAAACGGTTTACTTTATTTCCTAATCCTAATTAGATTTGCTCTAGCTTTGTACCAACTCTTTGTAAATCAAAGCAAAGAGAAGGAGTCTTCAAAGGTGAGTATAAATATTTCTTCCGAATATTACCAAGATTACGAAGATTACCAAGATTACGAAAAAATGTACCGAGAACAATATGATTAGTCGAGGAAGAGTAAGCTCACGAAAGCTCTTCCTTGAGCTTACTCTTCAAAGCCAGGAGTTTTCCCGAGAACCTTAGCCAGCAATATTCTCAATTATATTGAGCTCTCTATCACTGAGCTCAAAGTCATCAATGCTTAGATCTTCTCGCATATGGATAGGATCAGAGGTTCCTGTTAAAACCATCATCCCTAGCTGACGGGCAAAACGAAAAATAACCTGCCCCAGAGTCTTATCATGATCAAGCATAATCGTTTGAATCTCAGGTCCCCCCAAAACTCTCTTATTTGCAGTCAAAAGAGAAAAGCCTTGGTAGATAATTCCTTGCTCTTGGCAGAATTCACGAATTTCTTTATCCCACATTCGGCTGGAAAAACAACGATTCTGGATAAAACGAGGCTTCACTTCGGCTTTTTCAACAAGAAGACAAAGTTGATTGTAGTTAAAGTTGGAAACTCCTAGATACTTAACTTGCCCAGACTTATGAAGATCACTCATCGCTTCCCACACTTCCCAATCAGCATCATTTAGATCAAGAACAGTATCTGGGCCATGAAGAATAAATGAGTCCACATAAGATTCTCTCAAATGCCCCAGGGAGTTTTCCAAAGACTGCTTAACTTGGTCGGCATAACTAGCCTTAGGGTCATAAGGTAAGTACCCCCCTTGTCCTCGTTGATATGTATATTTGGTCTGAAGAAAAAGATCTTCTCTTTTTACTCTCCCCTTTTGAATCATCGATTGGATAGCATCTCCTACCCCCGATTCATTATAGTGCAAACGTTGATTTGCAGTATCAATCGCTCGAAAACCTGCCTTAATCGCTGCTTCTGTAAGTATTCGAGTGTCTTGTTTTTTCCAAGCCGTCCCATAAAGCATGGCAGGAATAGTCTTTCCTTCTAAAATAATTTCTTTCATGTTTTTTCTCCTTTCACAAAGACCTATAAACTGGAAATTCTATGGTTCTAGTAAAGTACTTTTATCTAAAGCGTTCACCAAATAATTCAATGACGAGGAGCTCGACTGATCTGTCCCATAAGACAAAGCAAAGCCAAGGATAAAATCTCTTCTGGTAACAATTTTTCGTATTCCACATGCCAGTATTTAGAAAAGCCTAATTCCATTAACTGCGCTTGGGCCAAAATATCTTTTTCGACACTCTCCATTCTCATATTTTTTTGGGAAGAGCTTTTCAAATAAGCCTTGATTGTCTCGCCTTCTTTTAGGCAATGATGGGCTCGATAAAAAGCGGCCTTAAACTTTGATATAGGCACAAGTTTCAATTCTCTTCCCCCTACTTTGAGAGTATAATAAGAGCCAAGCGCTTCTTGTATTATTCTTGCTTCCGCTAAAACTTTTCCTTTATCCACCAAACTCAAGCGGGTTCCGAAATACCATAACCGCGCTTTTAACTTATATATCTCGACATCTTCCGTGTCGGTAATCTGACCCCCTAAAAAACCAAGAGGGTGAAAGTAAATACGAAAGCTCTTCTCCATAAGTTTCCTCACTTAATCAGAAAACTAGTCTCTCGCCTATTCTCGAAAAGGTTTCATAAAACGAAATCCTACGTAACTCTTCCCTTTTTCAGAAGATTTATCCCGCCAAGCACAAGTACAGCTATCTTTATTTTTCTCCTCTTTATAAGAACCGCCTCTATTAACGTGCTTCTTTGAATCATCGTTTTTAAGATAGGCACTTCCATCAGAAGGAAATTTTTTATAATTATCGGCCCAAAAGTCTAAGCACGTCTCCTCGACATTACCCAGCATATCATAAAGCCCAAAAGCATTCGGGAGTTTTCTTCCCACAGAGTTAGCATATTTTCCAGAAACTCTATTTCCGGCATGCCAAAGATAGTTATCCTGGATTTTTTCTCCCCAATAATAGGGAGTATCTGTTCCAGCCCGAGAGGCATACTCCCACCTTGCTTCACTAGGAAGCTGCAACTGAGTTCGACGACAAAACTCTAGCATATCCTCAGTGGTAACATAGACCACAGGATAACTGTTTTTGCTAGAGGCCTTGCTTCGTCCGAGCCAAGGTTTGGTTTGCATAACAGCATACCACTGAGCATTGATAACCTCGTGCTTACTTATCCAAAAAGGTTTTTTTATGGTAACTTTATGACGAGGCTTTTGGTCTTTAGGAGCATCTTCATTCTCAGCTCCCATCCAAAAACGCCCTGGAGGAATAAAGACCAAAACAAAAGGGATTTTATTAAAAACAAAGCGAGTTTGATGTTTTACTTTCAAATTTTTTGCATACCATGCTTGGTAGCTTTGGGTATATTTAAATTTTTTTAAGAAAGGAACATCTCTCCAAGTTACTTGAGTAAAATCTACCCAGCCTTCTTCATTCCAGCAGTCTTGCCAAAGTTTCGAAGGCCAATAACCCGGTTTTCCTCTAAAAAATGTAGGGCTACTCTTTTCTATTTTTTTCTCTTCCACCTTCTCTTGTGGGGTAACCTCTTCTATATTCTTCTTTTCCTCTGCCAGTTCTTCTTTTTTTTCTAAATCATTTTTTTCCAAAAAAGGCCCTTCTTCTTTTTCTTGGTAAGGCTCTTTTTCTTGGCTAGGCTCTTTCTCTTGGTGAGGCTCTTTCTCTAAAGCAATGAGGTCTGTATTTAGCAAAGGTTTCTCGGTAATCTCTCCTTGTGCTAAAGTCTCCGCTTTTTCCTCTTCTTTCAAACCGTCCTTTTCCTTGGCTTCCTTTTTCTTTTCTCTCTCCAAAGGCGGAAGGCTTCCCTGAGTCTCAAAGGTAAGTACCTTTTCGACCAAAGATTGCTCGGCAATAATTTGGACGGTTAAATCAAAGCGTCCACGTCTATAAGAAACAAAAGATACAGGGTAATAAAAGTGCCGAGGGTTTTCTTTAAGATTCTGATAGATTTGTTGATAAGAGCCTAAACCTGAACCATGGAAAGACACCTTTTCTTCCTCTAATAAGGAAGGGTCGGACACTTCCCAAGTAAGTTCCAATAAGACTTTTTCTTGATCCTCAAAAATGACTTGCGGAGATTTTTCTTCGTTAACAACGCGAGCTTCCACCAAGCGAAAACTCGATTTTTCTGTTTTATGAGAAGAAAAAACTCCCAAATAAACTCCTACAACAGAACTAACCAATAAAGCTAAGAAAAAAACTAAACTTTTCCGAAAAGCAATAGAAACCTTTTGCCCAAAAAAAGCACGACGAGCTTTAACTTTTTCTCCTTTAGAAAACCTTACCAAATCAGCAACAAATTGCTGGGCACTAGAATAACGGTTTTCTTGTTTTTTCGCCAGAGCCTTTAAACAAATAGTTTCTAACTCTTTAGGAATTCGTTTTTTTATTTTACGAGGAGCAATCGGCTCTTTGTTTAAGATTTGAGTTAAAAGCTGAACAGAAGAAGTTCCATTAAAGGGAGTAGTTCGAGTGAGCATCTCATACATAATAGCCCCCAAAGCATAGACATCACTGCGAGGCCCAACTGATCGAGAGCGTCCTTCGGCTTGCTCCGGAGGCATATAGTGCAAAGTTCCCATAACCGTACCTGTTTTAGACAACTTAGCACTTTCTGTTGTTAGCTTTGCTAACCCAAAGTCCATTACCCTGGGCTCCTTTTTCTCATCAAGCATTATATTTGCAGGCTTCAAATCCCGATGAATAACCCCACTTTTGTGAGCATGGTCAATCGCTCGGCCAATTTTAATGAGTAAATCTACGCTCTGGCGAAAACCAGGAGGGGACTTTTTTAGATGCTCTTTAAGACAATGTCCCTCAATAAAGTCCATCGTAAAAAAGTTCTGCCCATCTTCATTCCCAATATCATAGACCCGAACAATATTTGGGTGATCTAATTTAGCGGTAGCTCTTGCTTCTCGCAGAAAGCGTCGCACTTGCTGCTCGCTCGCTTTTCCACCCGCTAAAAGAACTTTTAAGGCAACCGTCCGATCTAGTTTAGGGTCATGAACCCTGTAAACTTTCCCCATTCCTCCCGCCCCAATCTCTCCTAAAATCTGGTAGCGACCAAAGCTTGTCACAGGAACAGAAGTTTGAGTAACTATATTTGTCAAAGAGGAGGAGTTTACCAACGAGGCCTTTTTTTTAGGCAGAGAGCGAGGGAACCCTTTTTCTTCTAATTTTTGCTCAATGGTATCGACTTGAGAAGGAGTCAAAATACCATGGCGTAACATAATATCACTAATAGGAAGTGTTTCTCCTTTTGTATGCATCTGAAGACACTTCTTATACATATTTTTATCAATAAACTCTGACTCTAAGGCCAGTTGAGCAAACAAAACATCTTCTTTAGAACTCATAACTTTTTTTCTATTTTTCTTATCACAAATTTTTTTCAGATAGACCTATTATGTCTAAAATACGTCTTAGTCGGGGTGACGAGAAAGGTAAGTTCTTAATCTCTTTTTTTCTTCGGGAGACATAATCCGATACAAATCAACTAAGGAGATTTGTTGATCGGCCATTTCCTCCTTGATTATTTGAGCGTAATAATCCCCTTCATCAAAAATCCAAGTCTCTTCGGTTTTCTCCTCTTTTTCCTCACTTACCTCTTTCTCCTGTACTTTTTCTTTTATGGTTTCACTAGGAGAGAAAAGAGGAGAAAGAGTTTCCTCTTTCTTCGCCTCCGAAAAAGAATTTTCCGCTCCATGATAAAGAGCCTGAAAGCGAGGATTACGGATAATAACACTCTGCAGATCCAAATCTCGATATAAAAGAAATAGAGTTTCTGGAGAGGTATTCGGATTTTTTGCTACAGCAACGCGAACTTTTTTACTCGTATCAGGGGCTAACTGAGCAAGAATATTTTCGGGAGTTCTTCTATTTCGTGCAACGAGAAAGCGCACCTCAGAGCTTAAATGAGTAGCGGCATGAGCAAAAACAACCAAAGGGCACTTTTTATGATAAAGAATATACTGGATACTATCTTTATTCCATCCCCCGTCTGTAGTAAAATATACAAATAGCCGTCTTTGAATTTGAGAAGAAACTCGAGGGTTTTTCGCCACAGCAAAACGCACTTCATCCGAACTATCTTGGGCTAACTTCTTTAAAAGCTTCGGACTAGTATTTGGATTTCGAGCAATGGCAATACGCACTTTGGGAATTTCTTTCTCTTTTCCAAAAAGAGGAAAATTAAAATCTCCAGGGCCATGTTTTGCAAATGAAAAATCATAGTGGTAGAGAGATGAATCTGTCACCAACTCCTCTAGCACCCAACCAGGAGTATGGGCACTCTTGGCCAAACATAAAACCACTTTGCCACGAACTTCCCCAGAAGGCATACGAAGAAGTTTCTCATAAGAAGCAGGCGGAATCGTCGAAGAAGTAAGAATTAATTCCAAACAACCTACGTTTTCATTTTCTTCAGAGAGGATAATTTGGCAAGGTTCTTCAATGATAGGGGCTGGAGTATTACAGGCACAGAGCAGGGAAAAAATCAACACAAGAAGTCGCATCATAGTCCACTCCCTTCGAAATTTAGTAAAAGAAAATAGGAATCAAACCCTACCGGGTTTCTAAAATTTTACCATAAATTCAAGAAAAATCCTGTTTTTTTCCCAACAAAGCATAATCAATCGCGTTTTAAATATTTCCTAGTGAGATATTCCCAAAAAAGGAAGCCTATTATGATTCTTTATATCACCTGTAGCATAACATTTTTTATCGGCATATATTTGTCCTTTCAATCCTCCCTCTCCTTTGAGCAACCCGGATCGGTCTTTATATGGGGAAGCGGCCTCGTTCTTCTCCTCTACGGCTTTGTCCGAGACATATTCCTCCTAGTAAAAAAACACAAAGAAGAAGCTCCCCCCACCCAAAAAAAAATGGCCCTAATTTGCTTCGAAAGCACCCTCGGAGGCCTAGCCGTCATTCTAGGACTCACCCTCCAAGCCCTAGACTGGACCAAATTAACCAGCCTTTCCCTTGGGAGTATATGCATCCTAGTTTCCCTAATCGTTGCCGGAGGGCACTATACCCGAGACTGGGTTTTAGTCCTAGTCAAAGTAAAAAATCATCACAACCTACTCCCCGGATGGCATATCCAAACCTGGGACGAAAAAACCCAACTTCCCTCTTAAAAGGAACTTAGAACAAAGAAAAAGAAAAGCGTTTTTTTTGCTTGACAACAAACAAGAAAATAGTATAATTCCCGTATACGGTATAGTTACGAAACAAGACAGTACCCGTAAAAATACCATACCCGCCAAATATCCCGCCCGAATATTCCGAATTAGACAATAAAGTAGTTGCACACTGAACGGTAGCTTAAGCCAAGCTACCGTTTTTTTTTGTTAATCACCCAATAAACCCCTTATTCTGTAAGGATAAAGCAATTTTCCCACTCCAGTGAAAATGAAAAATATTGCATTTATTGGCCCTTTCCTGCATAATATTGTCTCGTATTTGTCACGCAAAAATCAAAAAAGGAGGTTTTTAATGGCAAGATATGACAAAAAAATGAAGACTTGGACTGCTGACATTATGCTCAATAACAAGCGGTACAGAAAAAAAGGCTTCCTCGAAAAAAAATATGCAGAAATATGGGAATCTCAAAAGCGATATGATGAGGAAAAAATTTCTGTTGGCCTAATGGAAAGGTCATCTATAAAAGATGTTCAAGCTCTCATTAATCTTTATCTTGAAAATCTTGAGGGAAAATCAGAGAATTATATAAAGAGAGAAAAGCAACGCTCAGTTCATTGGCTAAGGTTTTTCCAAGAGAATCATATATTTGAAATAAAGAACCTCTCTAAAAATACAGCACTAAAGTACAAGCACTGGCGAGCAAAGCAGGTCACTCAATATGGAGACCTCGTTAAACCAAGAACCCTAAACGATGAACTTTCTTTCATAAAAAAAGTTTTTGAGTGGGCAGTTAAGGTAGGAGAGCTTGAGGAGAATCTTTTCTCTTATGTGCCTAAAATTGCTGTCGAGGAAAAAGAAGTGTCCTATCTTTCAGAAGAGCAAATCAAGCTTTTACTCGATAGGCTAGAAAAATATAATAAGCCACTAAAAGACATAGTCGTCATTTTTCTCGGAACAGGAATGAGATTAGGGGAACTCATTTCGTTAAAAGTATCTAATATCCATTTAGAAAAAAAGACGATCAACCTCGACCTCAAGAACACAAAAAAAAGATACTCTCGAATAATCCCACTCCAATCAAAAGCTTTTGATATTTTATCTTCTTACTGTAAAGAAAAAGAGCAAGATGATATCGTTTTCACGACCAAGTCTGGAAAGAAAATTGATGATGCAAACTTAGGACGGTCTTTTTCTAAGCACTGTAAAAAAGTAGGCATCCAATATTCTTTCCACGATCTTCGTAGAACCTATATCTCGCATATGATTATGGCAGGCATCGAGCCAATTCGGGTTATGGGGATCGTTGGGCACAAAAATTTTTCAGCTATGAAGCCTTATTTACATTTGTCTCCAAAGTATTTGGGAAAAGAGTTGGATGTGTTACCATTTTGATTTGTGGAATGCTTCTAGTAAAAAAGCGACCTTGTCAGTTTAATGAGGAGGTCGCTTTTTTTATTGGATTTTATCTCAACCTAATGGATTATGATTCCACTAGTCTGGGGTTGTAAGTGATTGTTAGGTAGCTGGTTGTAGTGATGTTTTTTGTGGGGTGGAGTAAATTTGGAGTAAATTTTATTTTTTTTGAGAAAAAAATTGGAAAGTTTATTTTGCTTGTAAAAAATACTATGGTATAGATTTTTTACTTTTCTATCCTTTCATTTGCATACTTCACAACCTTACTATCAGAATCTTTTAATAGTTTAAGCAACGTTTTTCTTGAAGTATTTTCATGTTTTGCTATAGCCCTTCTAACTTTGTTAAAGGTCGAGTTTACTAACGCATCTAGTAAACTTGAGGGAGTATTTTCATTTAGAGCAAGACCCCACGATAAAACTTCTGTAGGACTTAACCCATCAAGATGCTGAGTGAGCTTTAAAATGACCAAACTGAACGTTTCCGAAGCAACCAAGCCAAGGGAAGAACATATGTACTCGTCGCATTCAGCACAAAACCGAGTTCCATCAACCCATGAATCCATCGAAGAGAATTTTCCTGTGCATAAGTAATCCCAGAAAAGCTATAGATAGAAAAACCATTGTTGAAGGCTCGGGAATCGCTGATACTTCATCAAATGTTAAGTTTGGCTTTCCTAGGATAACTTGTTCTCGGGAGGTAAAAGCATGAATGAATCCATTAGGATCGGGATCAAAAGTTTCTCGAGTGATGATAATCGTGGCCAGTCCATTTGTGTCGGCATTTAGAAAGGCATCTAGACTTGATCCTGAAAATTGGATAAGGTCTCCGGCATTTCCTGTTCCTTCAATAGTAAATTGACCTAGTAGAGTGGCTTGGTTATTCATTTCACTACGGCTAATTGTGTTGTTCCCTGGAGCATTATTCCAAGTAATAGTGAACTCTCCCCAATTTTCTCCGTTGACTCCATCATTTAATCCAAAAATATTGAACAACTGGGGGCCAGAAACAGGATTTCCTCCTGAACCTGCATTGACTAAATTTAAAGAAGCGTTCGCTACATTATCAGTGATACTTGATAGGTTAAATTGCAGGTAAGATTTACGGCTAGGCGAAAGAGATATGTTGTCGCTTCCATCTAAGGAGGCAACATTATTAACTATCAGGGAACTTGTTCCATTGTTGCTATCTGGACTAAAGGAGAGAACAAAGGCATCTGCTTGTGGTACAATAGTTGTTGCTGAGATTACAATTGAAAACCCTAAAAAAGAAAAGAGCATCGCTAAACATATTTTTTGAAACATTTGTAAATTCCCCCATCATAATAAAATTTCTGATATTGATACTTTATTATACCTTTTTTGTTTACTTAAAGCAAATAGTATTTTCTTTAAGCTGTTTTTTTTATAAAGCGATTTTACTCCTCTAACCATTGAAAAAGACTGCCTAGGTTTTCTTAATTTAGGTTTTAGAAGGCGTAACGGACAACCACAAGGGCCTTTGCAGGCGGCCCTCGTAGTTGTCCCTACATCACATCACCTGCGAATTCAGAAAAATTCAATCGCCCAACCAGCCCGTACAACCTAAAAATTATTACCTATCGCGTAGTTGTTCCTGTAGGGACAACAGCAAGGGCCTGCCTGCAGGGCCCTTGTGGTTGTCCGCTACGCCTGATAGAATACTAGCGTATTGAGGTTTTGTTTTTTGGAAAGCCAAACTACGCTACAATAAGGGGTAGAAAACGAGAAAACAACCTTCTATCCTTTATTACTAATGACTTTTCCTTAACTGAATGTGCTTGCCCCTGTTCGTTCCTCGCGGTTCCCCCATTTGGGGAACTGTCTGCGGTAGGTTTTTATTTTTAGCCTGAAAGGCTTATATAATCTATCCCAAGTTATTGGATTTTAGCTCTCCCTAATGGATTATGATTTCACTGGGCTGTTGATCTTAGAATATGGAAGGCTTATGAGTTTCAGATCGTCTGGCACGAATATTTCCAAAGGAAAATGCACAACACCCAAGCTAACACAATGATGTTTTCCTGTAGTAATCAAATACTTAAATTAAAAACGCGCGTAAAAACTTAACCCCTTGTACCTCTTCTTCTTAAAAGAAAATTCAATCCCCTTGCACATCTTCTTCTCAAAAGAAACTAAAAGAAACACTTCTCAGTCGCACCTCGCGTGAGTGTCGATAGAAACCCTACCCAAAAGAAGAGTAAATCCCTGAAATCTGGGGTTTTTCCCTTGACCTAACTAGGAGCCTTGGTAGAATAGAGGACAATTTACCTATAGAAAAAAATATAAAAAACAGGTCTTTCTTTCCCCTATATTTTGAGGGGAAAAGCACTAAGAACAATGGAAAATAGTAAGCAAATTTTATGAATGGAAACGAGATACACGGCACAACTGTGATTACGGTTCGTCGTGATAACTTAGTGGCAATGGGGGCAGATGGTCAGGTAACCCAGGGAAATGCCATTATTTTAAAAAGCAATGCGCGAAAAGTTAGAAGAATATACAACGATCAAGTTTTAGTTGGTTTTGCCGGGGCTACGGCCGATGCTTTTGCGCTTCTAGAGCAATTTGAGGGACTCCTTAATAAATTTCAGGGAAACGTGCGCAAAAGTGCGATTGAGTTAGCGAAAAAATGGAGAATGGACAAGGCCCTTGGACGATTAGATGCTCTAATTGCAGTGGCTGACAAAGATGTTTCTCTTTTGATTTCGGGAAGTGGCGATGTTATTGAGCCCTCGGATGGTATTTTAGCCATTGGATCAGGAGGAACTTATGCTTATGCTGCGGGAAAAGCTCTCTACCTGCATACCAAATTAAACGCTTCGGAAATTGTTCGGGAATCTCTTCTCCTGGCAGCATCCATTTGTGTATACACCAATGATTCGATAACGATGGAGGAGATTAGAATTGACTGAACTGATTCCGCGTGAAATTGTCAAAGAGCTGGATAAATATATCATTGGGCAGGGAGAAGCTAAACGCAGTGTCGCTATTGCAATACGAAACCGTTGGCGAAGACAACAGCTTTCTGCAGAGTTGCGAGACGAGGTCGCTCCTAAGAATATAATCATGATTGGCCCGACAGGGGTAGGAAAAACAGAAATCGCTCGGCGTTTGGCTCATTTGACCAATGCTCCTTTTTTGAAAGTGGAAGCCTCTAAGTATACCGAAGTGGGATACCATGGACGCGATGTCGAGTCGATGGTTCGCGACTTAGCGGAAATTTCGATCAATATGGTCAAACAAGAATACACTAAGGCCGTAGAAAAAAAAGCCCAAAAGGCTGTCGAAGATAGACTTTTAGATCTCCTTTTGCCTCATGAAACCAATTGGGCTATGGAAGAAGAAGACCCGGAGATTGTCGAAAGACGCAAAAAAGCCCGCGAACGTATGCGTAAAAAGCTCAAAGCGGGGGATTTAGAGGAGCGAACTGTTGAAATTGCAACCGATGAACGCAGTGCTCCTATGGTTGAAATATTTTCAAACGCAGGAATAGATCAGATGGGGATGGACGTACAGGGTCTTCAAAGCATGTTTGAAAAAATTGTTCCTAATCGGCCCCAAGCTCGTAAACTGACTATTGCCCAAGCCCGTGTCGCTTTAACCGCACAAGAAGCGGAAAAGCTCATCGAAAAAGAAAAGATGAACCGAGAGGCTCTAGAACGAGCCGAAAATATGGGAATTATTTTTATTGATGAGATTGATAAAGTTGCCGTCGAAAGTGGGCAACAACGGGGCCCTGATATTAGCCGCCAAGGAGTCCAAAGAGACTTACTCCCTATTGTCGAGGGAAGCAGTGTGGTTACTCGCTATGGTATTGTCCGAACAGATCATATTCTCTTTATTGCGGCAGGAGCTTTTCATGTGGCCAAACCCTCGGATTTGATTCCCGAACTCCAAGGGCGCTTTCCCATTCGAGTAGAGCTAAAATCTCTTACCCAAGAGGATTTTATTAAGATTCTCACCGAGCCAAAAAATGCTTTAACCAAGCAATATGAAGCTTTATTAAAGACCGAAGGACTCAAAGTATCTTTTGCCAAAAGTGCTGTCAGTGAAATTGCCCGTATTTGCGAAGAAGTCAACCAACGAATGCAAAATATTGGAGCTCGCCGTTTACATACCATCATGGAAAAACTCTTAGAAGATTTATCCTTTGATGCTCCAGAGCTAAAAACGAAAAAAGTTATTGTAAATAAAGACATGGTGCGCAAACGTTTAGCGGATATTGTTAAAGACGAAGATCTTTCCAAGTACATCCTTTAGTTGAGATTACGAGCATGAAAGCAAGTATCGTTGTCACAATTCCAGATAAAGAAACCCAGACTATCTGTCTTTTTAAACGAGCAGAGACAACCTTAGGGCGTAGTAGCAAATGTTCGGTTGCTGTTAGCGACCGAAAGCTTTCTCGGACTCACTGTCGTTTTTTCTATAAGGACGATCACTTCCATATTGAAGATTGTGGCAGCACAAACGGAACCAGTGTCGAGGGGGAAAAAATTCAAGAAGCTTTCATGCTTGTTTCGGGAACTCACATTCAAATCGGAGACACAAAAATCATGTTTTTATGTGAAGAAGAGAAAAAAGACACTTCTTCGCAAAAAGAACAGAACAGTGATACATTCTCCGATATGGTTGTTGATGTCGAAGAAGTGGAAGATGATGACGATGAATGCATTGGCAACTACGAGCTGCTCGATAAAATTGGCCAAGGGGGAATTGGATCTGTTTTTCGGGCGATCAACAACGAGACTGATAAGCTGGTTGCTTTAAAAATCCTAAAGCCTGAAGTAACAAAAGACGAGAAATACGTTGCTCGGTTTGTCAAAGAAGCTCAAGCTTGCGCTCGTTTAAATCACCCCAATATTATAAAGACTCTCGACTTTGGAGTTCAAAAAGATACTCCCTATCTTGTTTTAGAGTATGTGGCAAGCCCTTCTTTGGCTGAATTAATTCATGAGAAAAAGAGACTATCTCCTCTCGATGTTCTTACGGTGATGGAGCAAATTGCCGATGCTCTCGCCTGTAGCCATGATAACGGCTTTATTCATCGAGATATTAAGCCTTCTAATATACTCGTATCAAAACAATTCGAAGTGAAAGTTATTGATATGGGTTTGGTTAAAATTATGGACGAAAGCGGTTTTACGGTAAGTGGGCAAACGGTGGGAACTCCTCGCTATATGTCACCGGAGCAAATCGTTGATGCCAAGTCCGTTGACCATAGAACAGATATTTATGCTCTCGGAGCAACAGCTTACCATGCCCTGAGCGGAAAAGCCCCTTACTATGAAGTATCGGGAAAAAAGATTACAGATTTGCTTAGGCAAATCTACCAAAGCTCTCCTAAACCTTTAGGCGAACTTATAAAAACTCCTCGCATTATGGAGAAACTTATTAACAAGGCTATGGCTAGGAACCCTGATGAACGCTACCGAAGTGCGGCCAGCTTTTTAAAAACTATTCGGAAGGTCAGAAAAAAGATAGAGTCTCAATAGACCTATCTATAAAAAGTGATTAGAAATGATACTTTATTTCTAATTGCTATTTTATGAAAGGGAAAACTTGTGAACATGAACCGCAGAAATTTTTTAAAGACAGCCTCCGCGGCTGCTTTTATGACTGCTTTTTGTCCAGGAAAATATCTTCAAGCTATCTCAGAGTATGAAGATGTTTGGGGAGAAGGATTAAGGCAAACTTGGGCTCAGACAACTTTAGCCAATACTCTAAAATATGGCTGGACTCCCGGCGCATCACAACCACTGAGTATAGAAAAAAGCTCGGGCGAAGGGCTCCTCATCCGAAATGACTTATTGAAAGACAAAAATAGAGCACCTCGGAAAAATCCTCGAAGCTTGCTTTTTTTCGGGCAAATTGCTGATATGCATTTAGTCGATGAAGAATCTCCCGCTCGTTTAGTGGCAGCAGAAGAGTTTTTGGAGTTAATAGGAACAAGATCTGCTTTTCATACCCAAGAAGACCTGGTTGTTTGGGGACTTCGGGCCATGATGCAAACTTTAGACAGAATTTCTCAAAAGCGCCGCTTTGATTTCCTTCTTAACACAGGGGACTCCATTGATAATGCTCAGGAAAATGAATTGGATTGCTTCTTCTCCACTTTAGATGGAGGACTAGTCAACCCAGATAGTGGAGACGACGAAGATCCTGTGCCTGGTCCTTTGAATGACGCCAACGATTCTTTTGTTTCTCCAGGCTTTTTAATGAACACTCCGATGTACACTGCTATTGGTAACCATGATGTACTTCTTCAGGGGAACATTCCTCCTGAAATTCGAGAGCTTTATAATGCCTTGATCGGAGACGTTGTTGATTTTATGGTTTTGGAGAATCCTTTAGGAGACTACAGCAAAGCTGTCATTACTCCCAAAGCCCTTCCCCAGGATATTAGTAAACTAAAACCAGGAAAAATCGCCCGTGATTTAAGACGAATGACTCTCAATGGTAACCATTTTGTCCTTTCTCACCTACAACATCCGACAAAGCGTTCTTTCTTTGGTTTTCCTATTGACTTAGCTGGAAAAGAACAAGCTTACTACAGCCAAACGCCAAAGAAAGATTTACCGCTTCGAGTGATCGTTTTAGATACGACTTCGCGTATCGGAATGGCCTTTGGATTTATTGACGAAGAGCAATACAAAGACTTCCTGATCCCCCAACTTGAAGAAGCTAAAGCGGCCGGTGAACTTGTTATAATAGTGTCTCACCATCCTTTAACTTCTATTGAAACTCTAGTCAATGCTCGCAAAAAGTTTGTCCACCACTACTCACAAGATGAGCGATCTAGAGACATTGCTCCTGCGGTGGGAGAACTCTTTGCTAGCCCAAAAAACTTTATGACCCGAGGACAAATTTTAGATACCCTGAAATCATATCCCAATGTCTTTTTACACATTGCTGGGCATACTCACTCTAATAAAATCACTCCGGTCGGAGAAGGGCTTCATGGATTTTGGGAAGTTCGCAACTGCTCCTTAATGGAGTTCCCTCAGCAAGCTCGTCTTTTTGATATTGTTTACGAAGGCAATGGAGTAGGGGCTGTTCAAACTTGTCTTGTCGACTATGAAGCGACTAAAGGAAGTTTATCGGATCGTTGCCGAGAAATGGCTTACCTAGATAAGCACAAGGAAGAGCTAAAAAGCGGGAGAAGAAGAGCGACAGAAGGTAACCAGGAAGATCGTAACTCTATTTTGCGCTTTGATATTCCCGAAGAAATTGCCAAAAAACTAGAGCTTTAATTTAAAAACCTTCGGTCAGTCCTTTAAAAGGCCGTAAAAAAACCGTATTTTTATTCTTGACACTTTTCTAGGCTTTGTGGTACCATAAGTTGAAAATTTATGCTATCATTGGCCGGAAATTCTCAAAGTTTCAAATTCAAAAGTTTGTAGACAGGAATAGTTGAGAGGCAGGCTAATATTTTATTAGCCTGCCTCTCTATTTTTATTTATTATGGATGAGGTTAAACTTCAAAAAGAAGAAGAAGAGACTCAAAAAATAGAAGAAGAGACTCAAACTCCCATCGAAGAGTATCTTCAAGAAGAGGTCTCGGCCGGAGAAGTAGATTCTCTTCAGCAAGCTGTAACCTGTAGCCCGTTTTTTGCTCTCTTCAAAGAGCTAGCCCGAACCCATCTCCATGATTTTTTTATGAAGATGGCCGTTTTACTCCAGCTAGCCCAAGACAAAGAAAAAAACACTTGGACTCCACAAGAAATAGTGCAAGAATTCCATTGGCTTCAGGAAACCCCTCGCAAACGTATCATTCAACAACTAAGCCGTAGTGGATGGTTAGAGTATGTTGAAAATAAATACCAAATTTCGGGTTTAGGAAAAACAATTCTCCCTCTACTTCAAGCTTTACCTAAAAAAGAAGTCGCTGATGCTCTCGGAGCAAATGTTTCTTCTTTATCCTTGCTCGAAAGTTACGAAAATGACCCCACTAATTCCTTGCGCATGTTTTTGAATGAGTTGGTTCGGGTAGATGATCATATCGTTTCCACTTTGACAAGTAAATCTGAGTATTTGGTGCAAAAGTTGAATAACCAAGTACGCTCGCAGTTTGATGTTGCCATCAAGTCACGCGAATACATGGAAAATCTTCCAGCCAAAGATTTTCAAAGCTATCGTTTAAAACAACAAATTCATGAGAAACTTTCAGGATTCCACGCCCGTGTTTCTCATGTTCAAAGAGCTCAAAGCGATCTGGTCGCTCGTAAAATTATTTTAGCAGACCGCTCTTTAAGTCAACATGATGTCAATACATTTATGATCAACTCTTCTTTAGATCAATTGGCAGAAATAGGGCGAGGTAGTATATATCACCCTATTAATATAAATGATTTTGTTCCCTCCCTCATGGTTTACGAGACAGAGTGGTTTTTGGAACGAAACTTAGAAAAAGAGGCAAAAAGAGGTTGGTCAGATGAAGCGGAAAAACTGGAAGAATCTTCTGAGGGTTTAAAAACAGACGGTCGTTTTACCAATTTAGTGGCCGAAGTAAACCAAACCCTAAAGCGCCATACAAAATTTGCTATCGAACACTTTGTTCCTTCTGAGAACTGGGGAAATTCTGGTTTTCGTTTCTCGATGTTAGCGGCTTTGGAAGGCGGAGAACTCCCTGATAATGTCGCTCTCGAAAACAAAATGAACTACCCTAATATTGCCATTGAGTATCCCGAAACAGAAGGGGTTGCTCTTCCTTCGGTAGAGCTAGAAAATCGCTTCTCTGGAGTCAAAGAAATAACCCAAGGAGTGGTTAGAAAAAAAGAGGAAAAACAGACAAATGAGCCAACTGGACAAGAGGGATGATGCCAGTGTAATCTGTGCCCATCTCTTGCGGCAAGGATACATAAAAAAAAGTGATTATCCCCGATTAGAAATTGACGAACACCTTTTAAAGGGAGTGCAAGACCGCCTAGCCCAAGTGGGAATGGAGTTGGTCATAAATGTATACTCTCCCTTCTATGCTGTCCGCCTGAGCCAAGATTCTCAGGAAACTATTGAAGAATCAAACAATCTTTCTCTCAAAAGCAATGAACTTGCTATGGTAGTTATTTTATGGAGCAAGCTCGTCTTTCCCAAACGAGTAGAAGCGGTTCCCACTTCTCTTCCTCGGGAGAATCTAGAAAACCAAGAAGAAAAAAATGAGGTTGAAACGCCAAAAAAAGAAAAGAAAAAAGCGAAAAAGAAAGCTCATTCTGCCGATAAAGATCGCATTTTTGTAGAACTAGGAGAGCTTTATGCTGAGTTTGGTAAACAATTTGGAAGTCGTACAACCTTTAAGTCGATTCTTTCTCGTCTCCATAACCTAAAATTTATTCACATGCACAACGAAGTCATCACAGAAGGTTTATTCCTAGACTTACTCATAGATGGTTATCAAATGGGAAATGAAATTAAGAGGTCAGCCTTAGCTTATAAACTCGCAGGGCTTACAGAAGAAGAGGTCGATGACTGGGAAGAAGAGGAAGAGATGGATGGTTTTGATGATGAGCCCTTGTTTGATCTCACGGACGAAAATAACATCACTGGAATAGAAGTGGCCTTCGGCGGATCCGAGGAAGAGAAGAAAGAGAAGGAATAGAGAACTGATATGTTTCGATTTAAGTCTTTAGAGCTAATGAATTGGGATTGCTACCCCCACTATAAAGCTCCTTTGGATGGAGAGATTATTCTTTTAGTCGGGCAAAATGGAAGTGGAAAAACTACTTTCCTTGATGCCTTACGGGTTTTATTAAACGCTCCTAACCTAAGTAAGCAAAGAACTCTCCACCACTACATCCAAAAAGATGTCGATGTTGCTATGATTCGGGCTGTCGTCACAAATCAGCTTGTCGGAAATAAGCGCCCTTTTGCTCATATGGGAATTTACGGAGACACCGACGTTTCCATCATTTGCCTCATTAAGAATAAAGGGCCCAAGAAGTTAGAAAAAGAATTTCATATTGTCAAAGGACAGCCTTCTCCTGAGAAAATTTGCCAACTCAAGGGAGGGTTAAAACCACAACAGTATTCGCGGTACTTGGAAGAAGCAGGAGTTTCTCGCTCTACTCTCAAGTTGATTGCTTTAGAGCAAGGGCAAACGGATAAAATTGGACAACTATCTCCTCAAGATCTTCTTAACTTGGTCATGGATATCACAGGCAACAAAGATATCATCAAGCGCTATGAAGAAGCCCGACGCAATTATCGCCATACTTTGCAGCAACTCATCGAGCTAAAAACGGAGTACAATAAAATCGTTGTCCAAACCCAACAGCTAGAAAAAGAAGCTCGCGAAGCCATGGACTACAAAGAGCTTTTGGATGAACAGGGGAAAATTGAAAAGGAAAAACTTCCCTTAAGTCGCTGGTATGAAGTCCTCAATCAACTCCATGCAAAGGAGAAAGACTTCGCTCAATACCAAGACCGTCAAGTGGATTTTGAAAAGCGCATTCGTATCATCCGCGAAGAACAGCTACAATTGAAGGCTAAACGCGAATTGCTTCAAAAAGAGCAAGAAGAGATCAAAAAGAAGCAGCGGGAAGAGGAAAAAGAGATCAATCATCTGCATCAGAAGATTGGTCAAAGCCATTCAGAATGGAAGCAACTGGATGCTATGCGAAAAGCTTGCGAAGAAATTCCTGATGATATTTCACTAGAGCAACTTCAGAAGAAACTAGACAAAGAGCAAGAGGTCTACTACCAAAAGAAAAGTGAACTCAGCCAAACAGAAAAGTTTATCCGAGAAAATAAAAAAGAGTTGGACTCTTTGAAAGAAAAGGGTCTTCCTACTTATCCGAAAGACGTTTACTTTTTTCGAGATATCCTTCATGACAACCATATTGATAATCTTCTTTTCGCAGAAGGAATAGAGATTACCGATCCTCAGTGGCAATTAGCCATAGAAGCATTTTTAGGACGCGAACGTTTTAGCGTTTTTGTTTCTGAGCAAGACTTTTTGAAAGCAAAACGCTTAGGAGAGGAACATCGCTATGGCTTTTACATCAGCCGCTACCAATCGGCCTCTCTCCCGAAAAAAATTCCTGCGAACTCTATTCTGGGGAACCTCAATGTTTTAGATGATCGTATTTCTTCTAGGGTCACTCATCTAAAAGATATTATGTTAGTTGAGACTGTCGAAGACGGACACCATTATCCTAGGCAAGTTACCATCACAAAAAAAGGTTATCGGCAAGACCAACGCGGTGGTATTTTCATTGCTCGTAATGTTCGCTTGTACTGCGGGGCAATGGCTGCAGAGCTGCAAATCGAAGAACTAGAGACAGCTATTCAAGAGAAGCTGCGTGGGGTAGGAGAGCTATACGCCAAAGCAGAAAACGTTAACCGCAAAATGAGGGAAATCAAAAACCAAATTTCTCTTCTGAAAAAGAAAGAGAGCTGGCACTCTTCTCAACAGCGTTTTCAATTCTTGGAAGAAGAGGGCAAAGAGTTAATGAAAGCTTGCGATGAAAAAGAGGCTGCTCGAAGTACCTTAGCCCAAGAACAAGAAAAACTTGCCTTAGAACTGAGCAAAAACTTTACGGAATATCAAAATCTAGACCGAGAATGCACAAAAATCGAGAAAGAAAAACAACAAGTCGCCGATAACTATATTGAGCTAGAGCAAAATATTCTCCAACTTCGCTGGCGAAAAGAAGAGCTGGAAAAAAATATTCCAAGCCATGTTCGAAATGGCTATGTCCCTGAAAACATTGAAGAGACCAAGTGGTTAGAGCGTAAGCTCCGTGATCTGCTTCATCAGATAGATCTTTTCCGGGGCTGCCGTGATCTAGAGAAAATTGCTCTTTTTGACCACGAATCAGGACAACTCTTGAAAAAGAAAAAACAGCTTACACGGCAAGAGATCGATCAACAACAACGGGAACGTGAGTTGGAAAAATGCCGCGAAGACTACCAAGAAATGATTATACAAACCGTAAGTTTTTATAATAAATCTGTGAAAGAGCTTGCCGCTTTAGCTGGTTGCCGAATGCGTGCTTTCCTAACCTTGGGCAAAGGGGAAAGCATGATCGAAGATGCTCGAATGGAAATACGGGTAGCTTTTGACCAAAAACGAGAAGTCGATATCCGAGATAAATCTCTTTCTGGTGGACAAGATGTTATTGCCAGTCTTATTCTCCTTGTAGCACTATCAAGGATGGAGCAGAAGCAAGCCAGTGGTTTCTTCATCTTAGACGAGCACAATGCTCACCTAGATATGATACGAATCATGGAAGTTGGCCATTTCTTACGCTCTACTAGGGCTCAATTTGTCCTAACGACCCCCACTACGGAGAATATGGCCACTTTGGCTGTATCTGACCTAATCCTTACCTTTACGAAGAAATCAGCACAAACAACTTTTGCATCTAAGCCTCGTTTTATTCGGCGGGCTTAGGGAGTTTTGCGAGGAAGATTTCATTAGGAAATCTTCCTCGCAAAATTTCCTCACAAAATCCTAACAAAATCGGCCTGATATCGTTTAAATATCTTATGGGAAAGCGTTTAGTAAATATAATTGAAATCTTGACAATGCCCTTCTTAGTCCGTATAATTGGCTCTCACCTAAAGAATTCTCCTCGTAATTGATCACAAAACTACTTGATCTCGACATCCTAATCTAAATCTTCTTAACATATGGGCAAGAGTAAAATGAAAAACCACCTAGTGGGACAAGGACGTGTTGGTAAGCACAGCCTAAATCTTTCTCTCAAAAAGATCTTTGCCCTGTATGAAAATTCTCCTAAATAAAACTCATTACCTTCGAGTTTTGTCAAAACCTAATTATCTTGTTTAGTGGGCTCATTTTTTGAAATTTTTTAGCCTGAGTGGTATCTATGACTTCTGATTATAATCAAAACTTATGGAACTCTGTTTTAGCAGAGTTGGAAAAGAGAATTCCTAAGAACCTCTTTGAACTATGGTTTAAAGAGACTCAGGTGGTTTCTTATTCACCAGAAGCTATTAAGATAAAAGTTGCGAATGATATTATCGAGAAAAAGGTTTCTGATAAGTACTTAGAAGAGATTGGGGAAAGCATCTTCAAATGCTGTGGAGACTCCCCTAAAATTGAATTTGTATTCGACCCCCCAGGAGACGAGCAAGATACTTTCAATTTTGAAGAGTCCATTTTTCAAGATTGGCAAGACAGTAAACCACCCATAGCAACAGCAACAGCTATAGTAAAGAGCGAACCAAGAAGTTTCCCTAAACAAATGCCCTTTAACGAGACCTATCGCTTTGAAAATTTTGTTGTTGGGCCCTCTAATCAATTGGCTCATGCTTCGGCTTTGGCAGTTGCAAATAAGCCAGGGAAAGCCTATAACCCTCTTTTTCTTCATGGAGGAGTAGGACTAGGGAAAACTCACCTTCTTCAAGCTATCTGCCATGCCATTCTTCAAAGAGATTCGAGCTATATTTTAGTCTATTTATCTTGCGAAGAGTTTATTAATGAATTTATTAGCTCTGTCGAAAGAGGTGATGTCGAAGGATTTCGCCATCGTTTTCGCTATGTGGACATGCTTCTCATCGACGATGTTCACTTTCTAGGTAGCAAAGAAAGAACCCAAGAAGAATTTTTTCATACCTTCAATACGCTTTACAATGCCCAAAAACAAATCATTTTATCTTGTGACAGTGCTCCTTCTGAGATTCCTTCTTTAAAAGAAAGATTAGTTTCTCGCTTTAAATGGGGCTTAGTGACTAAACTAGACATCCCTACATTCGAAACTAGGGTTGCTATTATCAAAAAGAAATCACGACTCAAAGGGGTTGAGTTTAGCGATGAGGTTTGTCAGTACATTGCAGAGAACCTCGTTTCTAATGTGCGAGAATTAGAAGGTGCTATTAACCATCTTGTGGCTGTTTCTGATTTGCATGATCGAGAAATTAGCCTGGATTTAGCTAAACGGAATCTTCGAGAAGTTATCCAACTATATGAACCTGAAGTGCAGGTTTCTGATATTCTCAACATTGTCGCAGAACATTTTAAGGTGAAACTCTCGGAGCTACAGTCCAAAAAACGCTCTCAGTCTGTTGTTCGACCACGACAAGTAAGTATGTATCTAGCAAAAAAGCTAACCAAGCATTCCTTGCAAGAAATAGGCGGCTTTTTTGGGGGAAAAGACCATACCACGGTTATACATGCTATTGAGAAAATCAAAGATGCTCGGACTCAGAAAAAAGACTTTCATGAGCTTTTAGTTGAATTGGAGCACAAGATTCTCGGCGACAAAAAAGCCTAGGGAGCCCTCAAAATGTGGGATTCATCAATTGATTTTATCCAACCAGAAATACTACTATTATTCCTCCCTTTTCTCTTTTTCCTCAGGATAAAAATTCGTTCTCAAAATAAAGCTCTTTTCACAGGAGTTTTATTAATAGGTTCCCTCTTGCTTGCTTTGAGCCATCCGCTTTGGAATTATTCGACGCAGGAACCTCGCTTTACTTATTTTTGCATAGACAATTCAACTAGCCTAAGCAATCAAGAGAGAGATGCTCTTCAAAAACAAGTTCAAATATGGCAAAAAAAGCTTGAGGAAAGTAAACTTCCCTTTCACTCTCTTTTCTTTGGAGAGACTGTCGAGTCCACTACCCCATCTTCTCCTTCGTCCATTTTAAACCCTCAGTCTTTGGAAGAAGGATTGGAAATGGCACTAGCCCTTTCTTATCAAAAAGGTATCCCCGCCCAAGTAGTTTTAGGAAGCGATGCTTCTCAGCAATCCGTTTCTGACAATTTATTGAAACGCTACCAGAAAGCAGAAATCCCTATCTACTTTTGGTCACCACCTCCTCGAACAAATGAATGGCAGCTTTTAAAAATAGCAACTCCCCCGACGATAGAGCAAGGAGAAGCTATTCCTTTTACCATAGACTATCGTTCTAATTTTTCAGGGGAGTTAGATCTTGAAATATTCTCTAATGGCAAGCCTTACTGGAAACAAACTATTCTTGCTCAAGTAAGTCGAGAGGAAAAAATTATCATTGAGGCCCCTCCTCTAAAAGCAGGGAACTATTTTTTTGAGCTGAAAGCGCAAGGAGACTCCAGAGTAGAAAACAACCAAGGAGTCACTTCTTCGACAGTAACAGTGCCTTCTCCTGTTCTTTTTTTGAGTCAAAAGAGCGAATCTATCTTAGTTAAAGCATTAGAAGCAGGGGGAATTCAAGTAGACCAATCCCCTATCTTGCCCAAAAAAAATAAAGATTATAGTGTCATCCTTTTGGACAACCCTCCCACATCCCTTATATCATCAGACATGAATGAGTTTTGGAGCCATCATTTAGGGCAAGGAGGAGGAGTTTTACTATTAGGAAAGGGTGAAACTTCTCCTTCCTGGTCTCCTGGAGTTTTTTTACCTCAAGAGCCCAATGAAGAAGAAAAAACTAAGCCCTCTGATTTGCCTAAGAAGCCTGATATTGAGCCAAAAGAAGACGACAGCCAAGTGGAAATAGAACTTCGCTCTGCCGCCTTGGTAATTCTTATTGACCGATCAGGTAGCATGACAGGAGAAAAACTAGAGCTAGCTCAACAAGCAGCTCTCTTTTCGATTGCCCGCTTATGGTACCAAGATATGGTAGGAGTAGTTATTTTTGATACAGAAGCTCAATGGCTAGTACCTTTAGGACGTGGAATTGATATTGAATGGACAGCTCGGCGGCTAAAGAGTATTACACCAGGGGGGGGAACGGTTATTGCCCCTGCCCTTGAAAAAGCCTATCATGCTCTCAATAATGTATCTGCTCAGATCAAGCATGTTATTTTACTATCGGATGGTCGTGATGATGAAGGAGTTTTTGCTCATCAAAATATTGTTACTTTAGCAAAGCAAATGCAAAAAAATAACATCAGCATAACCACTATTGGAGTAGGAACAGACTTTGATGCTAAACTACTTCCTACTATTGCAAAATGGGGAAGCGGCAAGTTTTACTTCGCCAATAACTACAACCAAATTCCTGTCATGATGTTACGAGATGTCGATAGGGTTTTAAAAGTGCGTGCTTTACCAGAACATCCACCGGAGGAGCCGGAAAAAGAAAAACCTTTTATCCCAATTATTCCTTTAGAACCTCCTACAAAAAAACTTCCTCCTCCCAAAGAAAAAGAGTATCCCGTTGAGAAAACTCCTTCCTCTATAGTGGTAAAGGAGTTCTTAGAATTTCCTACTCTCCCCGACTACTATACCTATCAGCCCAAAAAACAAACTCAATTGGAGCTAGAAGTAGGATCGAGTCCCTTACTTCTTCACTGGCATCAACAACTCGGCAAAGTCGCTCTTTGGACGAGCGACACAAAAACTTGGGGGGCGTGGTCAGAGTACTCTCGTTTTTGGTCAACGCTTGTTTCTTTTTTAAAACCAGATTCTTTCTCTGACTTTGAAGCAACTTTACAAGTAAAAACTCACTCTAATCCTCAGAAGTTCACTTTAGAACTTTTTTTGGCCGACCATTTTGGAAAAGAAATTTCGGGAATGAAAATCGAAAGCGAGGTGGCTTTTGAAAGAAAAAGTGGTCTTTTTTGGAGAAAAGAACTGCCTCTTACCCTCGCACCAAAAACTTATATTGTTGAGCTTTTTCGGAAAAACAAAAAAGTCAAAACTCTAGAGGTCACGGTTGCTAAGAATTACTCCGAAGAGTTTGCAGATCTAACAATACAAGAGGATGTTTTGGAGAAAATAGCAGAGGTAACAAAAGGAGGAAAACTAGACAAAAAAGGGAAAGAGCTTTGGAGAAAGATCAAAAACAAGAGAAGTTATGAGTTAGACGATAGTTTCTTACTTTTAGCTTTGGGCCTACTTCTGCTTTTCATTTGGCAAACCAGAGTAGATTAAAAATACTTCGCTTAGACTCTCTGATCGATGAGAAGTTCTAAACTTCACTCCATTTCGCCGCCTTGGGAATTATAAATAGCGACTACAGCTCCTGGCCACTCAGGAGTTACCACCCACACTCCATTACCATAGTTGATATCAAAGTAGGCATTTTCAGCAATTTCCCCAGAAGCCACAAATTCCAAATGATCGCCAGGGTTTAAATCATATTCATTTACCCATGGCTCTAATATGACTATTACTTTTTTTGCCTCAGAGTTACGTATTCTTATTTTCATCGTAACAAGATCCTATCCTTTTTCTCAAATGAGGTAAAACCTCAAAAAGGGAGATTTCACAATTCTAGAATAGAAGCTCTATTATAAATGATAAATGCCCAGACTCTATCATTTTTTTGGCAAATTTAAAATTTTTGCATTTAAGGCGTGCTTTTAGTAGAGAATTTTTCATTCAAAAAAGAAATTGTAGGGATATGATTTTTAGGATGTATGATTTTCTGAAAGGTGAGTTATATTTGCGCGGTGGGTTTGGGTAAGAGAAAGCTCTTACCCAAAACTCGATTAATTCTGTCGGCGGTAGCAGAAAATGCCAAAAAAGCTTAATCCTAAAAGAATTAAAGAGCTTGGCTCAGGCACTGATGATTCAAAAAACAAATCATCATAACCCACAGGGTCACCTGCTGTAATCGTGAACTGAAGAGAAGTAATTCCAGCGCTATTACTTACTCCCACGAAAGGAGCAGGATCAGAAGTTGCCGCTGACAAAGGTATTGTGATTACTTCCGAACCGCCACCTTGAAAGAAAGCCGTCATTGTACTAGCTGGACTAAGCTCCGAAGGGTCGATGACAAAAATACCTGCTTTATCAACAAACTCAGTAAAGGTAATGATAAAAGTAGAAACGCCTTTACTTAGAAAAACCGAACCAGAAGTAGCTACATCGCTAGCACTACCATTAAAACCGAAAGGAATAGATTCTGTTTCATGAGTAACATCTGCACTGTTAAACAACACACCTTGAGAAGCGAACTGGTTGGTCAAGATGTCATTTACCCCAAGTTCTTCAAAATCAAGGATGGTTGCATTAGCAGAAAAATCACCCGTCGTAATAGGAACAGCAACGAGGCTAGGGATAAAAGCAAAAAGACTAGCCACTAAGACTATAGAAATCCATTTTCTTGCTCTCATAATATATTAAATCCTTAACAATATAGAAAATATTTCATAAGGAAAACTCCATTTTTTTCCTACCAAATATTATATTTTCAATAAATTATATACTTTATTCTATCATTTTGTTTATGAAGAAGCAAGTTTCCTTATAAAAGTTCCCAAAAAAATCTAAAACTACTTCATTTAATTATTTAACCACGGTAATATTATAGCGATACAAAACAAGCGAATCTTCCGTAAATCTATCGAGGTAAAGTAATGGCTCCTCCCAAAAAAATTTATCTTTCCTTTGTTAGTGGCTTAGTGGCTTTTCTTTCTGGTTTGGGAGTTATGGTCACCGAACTGGGAATAGTTCGCTTAGCTTCACCTATTGTTGGAAGCTCTCAGCCCGTTTGGGCTATAACGATTGCTTCTGTTTTAGGAGCGGTTGCTTTAGGTAATATGCTCGGAGGTTACTTGGCCAAGCAAGACTCTTTACTTCGACTGGTTTCTTTCTCTTTATTTTTGGCCGCTTTCTTGACTATACTCCTACCCTTCCTGGTCTCTCCTCTGCTTCTTTTTTTATTAAGCTCCCTTCCCTTTGGTTTTTTTTGGACTTTACTTGGTTTAGCAGGACTGGCTTTTTTCTCCACCTTTCCCTTAGGTTTACTCTCTCCTCTTCTGATTCGAGAACATTCTTCTGAGCTCATAGAAGTGGGTCCCATTACTGGTCAAGTTCAGGCACTTTCTACCTTAGGAGCTCTCTTCGGTACCTTAGGAAGTACTTTTATCACTATTCCTTTTTTCGGAACAAAGATTACTTTTTTTCTAAGTGGTAGCGCCCTATTTTTGTCTTCCTTGCTTATCGAAAGAAATAAAAAAACTAAATACCTTTCTTTTGCCTTTATTCTTTCATTCTTGATTTTACTATTTTTTCCCCCCTCGTTTTCTTCTCACCCTTGGGGGAAAAGACTAGATTACATTGAGTCGCCTTATGGAAACTGGGAAGTGGTCGAAGACAGTAATGAAGTCCGGTATTTAGTGGCCGGCGATGGTTCCACCATTCAATCGTACTATGATCCAAGAGGACTACAACAAGGAGGGCCTTGGCCAGCCATGAGCGCTTCTCCTTTATTAGCTCAATGTGAACTCAACTCTCCTAGCCGAGTTTATATCATAGGTGTTTCCGGAGGAAGCACTCTCCGAGAAATAATCCAAACCTTTCCTCTAGCTCAAGTAGAGGGTTGCGAAATTGATCCTGTTGCTCTAAAATTAGGTAAACAGTATCTTCATTTTCCTCAAGAAAGATGTTCCATAGAAGTATCTGATGGAAGAATTGCTTTGTCTCAAACAAAGGGGACTTTTGATGCCATTTTAGTAGATGCCTACCAAGGCGTTTATATTCCTTTTCATCTCGTGACAAAAGAATTTTTGATTTTAGTGCAGAAGAGACTGAAGCCAAAGGGAGTTTTCATGATCAATCTGCTCAGTGCTAAAAATTGGGAACTCCGAGGTTTTTCAAAAAAGAAAAATACTTCCGACGAGGGCCCACTTGTACAAGCTTGTGTCCAAACTGCCGCAGAAATTTTTCCTTATGTTTATTTGTGGGATCTAAAAAATGGCCTCAACACTCTTCTCATCGGAAGCTTTTACCCCCTATCCAATGATTTTTTAATGACCCAAGCTCTGGGATTAAAAAAAAGAAATCCTAGTCTAGGAAGATACCTAGCAAACTCTTTTCCTCATATTCGTCTCGCTCAAACAACACCTAACGCTCTCGTTCTCTCTGATGACCGAGCTCCTGTCGCTTGGCTAACTCATAAACTCGCTCTTCATCGGCTTTTCTCAGGGAAATGTGATGACTAATTCCAAAAATTTACTTCCAAAGAACCTACTCGCCAAGGAATTTATTCGCCCTCTCCCTCTCACGGCAATGCTTATAATGGCTCTAAACGACCATTGGTGGAGAGTGATGTGGCCCAATGTATGGACCGGGAAAATTTCTGATTTTGCGGTAGTGCTTTTTTTTCCTACTCTCTTAACAAGTTCTTGGAATATTTTACTTTTGATAGGGAACATGGCAAGAAAAGTCCCCTGGGACACTAATTTAACTCTGAAAAAACTCAACGTAGCTTGCTTCATTACGATAATTTCTTTAGGAGGAATCAATCTTTCTCCGACTTTACGAGACTTGTATGTCTCTTTTCTCGATACAATTGATTTTTTTTCTCCCTCTCCTAATCATTATTACACGGTTGACCCGACCGACTTAATTGCTTTTCTATTTATTCCCTTCGCTTGGCTTGATGGGAAAAGAGCATTGGAGGAAACAAGAAAGTAGAAAAGGTATTCACTGCGGAGCAGTGGTGGAACGTAGCCAGGGCATTTATGCCTTACTCTTATACACATAATCCGCTTTGCGGGATAAACGTACATATTGAAATGTGCCTACCGCGAAGCGGTAATATGTTAAAGCCTGGGGTTTCAACCCCAGGAACATGACGTCCACCCCAACCCTATGTGCTGAAGGCACTATATTTTTTGTTCCTGGGTCTCTATATTTCCTGATGTGCCTTCAGCACATGAATTGGGGGGAATGCTTTATGTTTCCTGGGGTTGAAACCCCAGGCTATAACATGTAACCGCTTTGCGGTAGGCACATTTCAATATATATGTTTATCCCGCAAAGCCCATTAAACTTTATGCTTGTTATGTTAAAAAAAAATACCGAATTTCAATTTTAAAATATTGGGTATAAAAGTAAGGCATTTATGCCCTGGCTACGTCCCTCAGTCGCTACACGACCATAAAATAAAAGAAATTTATTATTTCAACAGGAGCCAAAGCCCTCCAGGGAAGACCCAGGCTTTATTAAAACAAAGAAAGAAAAACATCATGATCTACCATATCAGCCAAAAACAAGCTTGGCAGGCAGCACAGGTTAGTGGTTCTTACCAAGGGGATACTCTCCAAAGCGAAGGTTTTATTCACTGCTCCACTTTAGGCCAAGTCCTAGAAGTCGCCAATCGTATTTTTTTAAAGCAAGAAAACTTAGTTTTACTGTGTATCATAGAAGAGAAAGTCAGAGCTAAAATTATTTATGAAAACTTAGAAGGTGGGCAGGAGCAGTATCCTCATATTTATGGGGAATTAAATCTGGATGCTGTTACAGGTGCTTTGGCTTTTCCTTGTCGAGAAGATGGCTCTTTCGTTTTGCCAGAAAAATTGCAATGATTTTCTTTATTAAAAATAACCAAAATAACGAAGGCTTGTGATTTTTGTTGTTTACTTGAAAAATGATCTTTAACCCTTCCATAAATTAACTTTCAAGGATAGTGCAATGAGAAGAATTCCTCTATTTGTGCTTTTTATGTTCTCCCTTTCGGGATATGCATATGCGGGCATGCCTCCTCATATTATCAAGCTAACAGAACTCTCATCTAGTCGGCTATCGGTAATTTCATTTTTTCTGTTGGTAATTTTTGTCGGAGCTATCGTTGTCAAAATTCTTTGGAATAATGTTGCGGTGGAAATCACACCGTTGCCTAAACTTACTTATTGGAAATCTCTTGGACTGATATTTTTGTGGGGATTTGTCTTTAACTTGATTTTAACGATGATCTCGGGAGCTAGAGAATTGATGACTCCGGGAGCATGGGAGTTAAATGGTGTCACCTACAAGTTAAAGAACTCAAAGAGCACAAAAGAAAAAAGCGAAGACGATCGTAAGAAACACCTAGAGTACTTGCGCAAAGCTCTTTGGCACTATGCCAATGAACACGACGGACAGTTACCGACAAGCGACTATTTATCGAATATCCCAGATTATCTGTGGGAAACAGTTCACGACTCAAAAATGCGCTATATCTACCGTTACCAGAAAAGCTTAGATCAAGACCAAAAGGCTATTCTCGTTTATGAGCCTGCTATCTTTGGTTATAAGAGCTATGTTCTCTTTAGCAATGGGCAAATAGATTGCTGGTCAATCTCTAAGATCGAAGATACTCTGAAGGAGACAGCATATGAATAGAAAAAAACGTTATTCTGTGGGCTGTGCTCTTTTGATTTTCTTTTTTTTCTCGATAGTTTTCCCTGTATTTGGGTTTTTATTGCAAGTTGTATCAACCTTGCTCTTAGGCTGGATATCTTGCATTAAAGATGTTCTTCCCCAGATTCGAATTAATGGAGAAATACTTTTTCAAACATTAATTTGTTTGGTGGGAATGGCTATAGGCACGCATTTTTTCTCCTCCTGGATATACAATCATCGGACAAAAAATGCAAAAAAGTGGAGGAAAAAATGGAGTGGTGCTTTACTCATTACTTTACTACTAACCTTCATAATGGGAATTGCTTTCGTTGGGATTATTCACCAAATTTTCTGGTTGTCGCGAGAAAAAATAGCCATTCATCACTATGGATTTCCCATTGAATTTCAAATAAAGCGTTTTTTCGATGAAGCCAAGATACTAGAGTTCGATATAGCCGAATTACAACGATTTATTCAGACTCGTCAGGATGACATATGGGACACAAACCTTTCCCGTCACAAATTTGTTTGCCTTCTTGATGAAAAAGGAGAATTGAAATGGATTATAGCTATTGCTCGTAAAGATATTGAGGGAAATGAAAATAAGCCGACTAGAGTATTTACCCTAGATTCTTTAGGCGAAGTAAAGGGCTACTCCTATAAAAACCTTTCTCCCAAAGAAATTATTGCCTTACTGCGAAAGGGAGAATTGCCAAAAGACATTTAAAGAAGAGAAAAACTAGGGTCTAAAAATTTTTTGCTTTTTTCTTTGATCTTGATACTATTGAAGTAGTGAAAACATTGAAACAGCAAAATCAAAATCTTCTCACAGCGAATCAAGTGGAACAAAAAGAAAATGTCTACTCTGGAAAAACTCAAGCAACAGCAACAATTTTTCTTCGAACAAAAAAAGTGGGATGAGTTATTTCAAATCCTCAATGAGTTAATAAATAACTTTCCTAACTCAGAGCACTATTGCAATCGAGGTGTTTTTCTATTTCAATTCAAAAAATACTCTCCCGCCCTAGAAGACTTCCAAAACGCTTTACGTCTATCACCTAATTGCCCAAGAATTCAAGACCAAATAGAAAAAACAAAAGGCTTCATATCTCCAAAAGCATCTATCTCGCCTTCGCAAATCATTGAACAAGGGATTTCCCAAATAGAAGAGTTATTCGAGGAAGAAGAGGACGAACCAGTTAGTTTTGGTCGTTACCAAATCATTGGTCTCTTGGGACAGGGAGGAATGGGTAAGGTTTATCGTGTCTACGATCCTAACTTGGGACGCGAGGTCGCTTTGAAAATGATACTTGTAGGAGAAGAGAAAAAACCGAACTTTATCCGCCGTTTTATGACGGAAGCCAAAGCTATTGCTCAAATAGAACATTCTAATGTCATAAAAATTTATGATATCGGACAAGAGCAAGGCACGTACTTTTTTACCATGGAGTATATAAAGGGAAAAAGTCTTGCAGAAATCATAAAAGAGAAGACTCTCGATTACCGAGAAATAGCTAACATTATGAGACAAACCTGTGCGGGGGTTACCGAAGCTCATCGCAATGGAATTATCCACCGTGACATAAAGCCCGCCAATATTATGCTTGATGAGCATTTAGTTCCGCGTGTGATGGATTTTGGACTAGCGAAAATAAGTGATAGTGATGCTCGTTTATCTCAAACAGGAGCTATTTTGGGAACTCCTTTATATATGTCACCCGAGCAAGCACGAGGTGTTAAAGACATTGATCCTCGAACGGATATATATTCTTTAGGAGCTTTGCTCTATGAAGCTTTAACCCAATCCCCTCCTTTTGTGGGAGAGAATAGCCTTGAGATTCTAATGCAGGTAATTGAAAAAGAGTTAGTTCTGCCAACAAAGCTAAACTCTAAAATTCCTAAAGACTTAGAAGCTATTTGTGTAAAGTGTCTGCAGAAAAAAGTAAGCGATCGCTATGAAAATAGCGAAACTCTCCAAATGGATTTACAAAACTTCTTAGAAAATAAACCAGTGGAGGCAAAAGTTGCTGGTTTTTTTGAGCGAACTATTAAATGGTGCCAGCGCTACCCTCTCATCACCCTTTTTTTGATTCTAAGCTCTACTCTTGCCGGGTTAGCTCTTCAACTCTACCTAAAGGAAGCCAAGGTAAGTTCATTAGCAACCCAACAAGCTCAAGAATTGACTCAACAAACCAAACAACTAAAAGTTGCCAAAGAAGAGAAAGAAGTTGCTTTAGTAGAAGCTCGAGAAAAACTGGTTCAATCCTATTTAAAAAGTACCGATTACCAAATCAATATTCGCAATTTTTCCAACGCCGCTGATGACATTTTGGCGGCCCAAGAGGTTTTACAAAAAGAACAAAGGGAACTAACGGTTATTCAAAAAAAAGCCCTTCTTATCCCTCTGAAATACTCTATTATACCTAACCTTGTTTCTCCTGTAGAAAAGAGAACTTTGTCTTCATATGTCCAGTTTGCTCGGCTCAGTCCCAATGGGAAATGGTTCGCTAGTATGTATGCTGATCCAGGAAAAAAAGTCTTACGTCTGGGGCTCATTGAAAACCACAAACACGCTAAAGAAATTAATCCTAGAGAGCAGAATGACTCCTTTCATCTTTTATATGAACAGAGAGACAACAAAGCGATAGAGTATCAACCTGACTCTCTCCTTCATACCAATCGCCTGTGTTTTTTTGAAAATCAGTGGCTAGCTTTCAAGAACAAAGAAAAAGTATATATCTATGATGTATCGAAAAAGCAAGAAGTGAAACAAATATCGCATAATCTTCTTTCTTTACAAGACATGGCTTTTCATTCTAGCGGAAAGTACCTGGCTTTTCGAGATGTCCATACGATAGAAATTCATGATCTATCCAAAGAAAAAGACTCTTTATTTTTTCACCAAGAAAACCTTCGTGGATATAGTCTTGCCTTTCATCCAGAAAAAAACTGGATTGCTATTTGTCATTATAATGCTATCCAAATATGGGACTTTGAAAAGAAAGAAAGTATCCAAAAAATACTTTGTAAAGCTCAAGACATCACGGAATTAAGCTTTAGCTCAGACCATCAATGGCTAGTTTGGGGAGATTCTAAAGGAAAAGTTGTTTGCTACGATTTAAAAAATAAAAGGGAGTTCGGTTTACAAGATCACCCACAACCTATAGAAAAAATTGTTTTCTTGAATCCGGAACAGTTTTTAACCTTAGCGGACAGCCAAATTACGACATGGAACCTTATTTATAAAGAAAAAATCCAGACTATAAAAAGGGAAGGAATTGTCCAACAAGTAGTTGTTTTGGACGAAAACTCTTTAGGACTCGTTTCTCTTTTTAATGGAAAAGGGATCTATGAAAAACTCATTATGGAGCCTCTCCTAGAAAAAACAGTCTCTATCCAATCGGCTCACCAAGAGTTTATCTCCCATATGCAAAAACACTTTTCTTTTTCCAGTGACAACAGTACAATGCGCTATCCCATTCAAATTAGTTCTTCTGGAAGATATCTTGCCGCAGCTTATCGTTTCTTCTTGTATACTTGGGATATAGAAAATAAAAAAGCCATTATCGCAGAAAACAAGTACAAAGAAATTGTCTCCTTGCGCTTTAGTCCAGATGAAAAATGGCTCTTTTTTGCTTTAGGGAGTATGACTAAAAATAGAGCATACCTACAAAACTTACAAGAAAAAGATAGAGTTCTTTCTCTGCCAGCCGAATATACAGAAGTTCCCTACAGCTATTCTTTTTCTCCTCCAGGAGAGGATTTGTTTTTTGTTCGTCCTCATTTTATTTACCACTATGATCTAGTGAAACAGAAAAAGAGAAAAATTCTTCCTCCCAAAAAACGTCATCAAAAAAGAGATCTTCATCTTCTAAAGTTTAGCCCTGACCAACGTTGGTATGTTATAAGTCGGCTAAAAGACCAAAGAGTAGAAGTCTATCCCAGTGAAAAGGAGATCTGGAAAAAGGAAACCTTTCTTTCTGCTCCACCGGTCATAGATAGACTAATGTCTGCTCATAAAGTAGTTTGGCATCCTTCTTCTGAAAAGTTTGCCCTTCTTGGTGACTATGGTTTCACTAAGTTGAGGCACACGGTTTATATTTTTGAATTAGAATCTCAAGAGTGGAAATATAAAAAGAATATACTATGTCCAGACTGGGTATATGATCTTTCCTTTATTGATAACAGCTTAGCTATATTTCTTAAAAATAGAATACTCATCCACGATCTAAAAACAGGGATTCAGGTAGAAACTGCTATCGGACATAGAATCGATGGCGATGTTGGTACAAACGGTCGATTATTAGCCCTGCCCACGGCCCAAGGAAAGATTAAAATATGGAATTACTCATCTAAAAATCTGACCACCCATTTACCAGAGAAAATGAGGCCATTACTTCCTTTGCTTCTAGAACATCATTCAAAGTGAAAAGAAATCCTTTTCGGCAGATCTTTTGCATTTTTCTCCCAGCTAAGTAAAATAGAAAAAAATAAATTACAAGCTAAACCATATTAAGCAATAGTAAAAGAGGAAGCAGAAAAATGATTTGTCAAAATTGTGGAAAAAAAACAAATACACAGAAATGTTCTTCCTGCGGAGAGATTCTATCTCCAACTCAGCTAATATATGAAAATGCCCAAGAAATAGAAGGACTTTTTGCAGTAGATATACCTAAAGCAGAAAAGTTTGGTCGTTACCAAATTATAGAGGAACTAGGGCAGGGAGGAATGGGAATGGTGTATAAAGCCTACGATCCTCACTTAGAAAGAACTGTCGCTTTGAAGTTAATGCTTTCGGGAAAGAATTCCAAGCCAAAAGAAATTGCTCGCTTTTTAAGAGAAGCAAAGGCCACGGCCCAGTTAAAGCATTCAGGAATTGTAACCATTTATGATATTGGCCAAGAAAACAACCAACCATTCTTTGCCATGGAGTACTTAGAAGGAGTTTCTCTAAAGGAGTATTTAAAGAAATCACATTCTTCTTTGCATCGTAAGGTCGAAATTCTGAAACAAGTCGCTCAGGCTGTTGCTTATGCTCACAAAAAAGGAATTATCCATCGCGATTTAAAACCTGCCAATATTATGATGGTTGACAAACAAGCTAAGGTGATGGACTTTGGTTTAGCAAAAGTACAAAAAGCCAGTCGTCAGCTTTCCCAAAGTGGTATGGTCATTGGAACTTTACAGTACATGCCCCCAGAGCAGGCCGAGGGAAAAATACGTGATGTGGATGAGAGAAGTGACATATACTCTCTCGGAGCTATTCTCTATGAAATTATGACAGGAATCCCTCCTTTTGACGGAGATAGTTTATCTCAAATCCTCTATCAAGTTCTTCATAAAAATCCTATTCCTCCGACAAAACTACAAAAAAGAAATCCTTCTCGGCAGTTAGAGAAAATTTGCTTAAAGGCCTTAGCTAAGAAAAAAGATCGACGCTATGAAAATATGGAAGAGTTTATCGCAGCACTGGATAATTTTTTGGAGGGGAGAAAAGAAAAATATAATCGCTTAAGTAAAAAGAGCTATGCACTAATAGGATTATTTATTTTATGCTTAGTTTGTTTCTTTATTAGACCAGAAATTCTTTTTCCTTCTCTCAGTTTACCTCAAAAAGAGGAATCAAAGAAGCTTACTGAAGTAAACAAGAAAACACTATCTCCGCAAAACCAAGAACCACAAAAAACTAACTCTCCTGAAATCATCAATATTCCTACTTTTGCCTACCAGAAAACTACTACTTATTCCACAGAAAGTCAAACTTACGAAGTTAAGGAATTCCTACACGAGAAAACAGAAATAGAGTTTGTTCTTATTCCTGGAGGAAGTTTTCTTATGGGCAGTACAAACTATAGCAGCGAAAAACCAAAGCATAAAGTATATCTCAAGCCTTTTTTAATGAGTAAGTACGAAGTTACTCAAGCCCAATGGCAAACGGTTATGAAAAGCACAGTATTTGATTATGAAGGAGACAACATACCTGTGAGAAACGTAACTTGGAGTGAAGCAAAGCAATTTTGTAGCCAAAATGGTTTTGTTCTACCCAGCGAAGCTCAGTGGGAATATGCTTATAAGGGAGGAAGTACTACTAAATATTACTGGGGAGATAAACCACACCCCGACTACCTAAACTTTGATAGTGAAGGACCTATTGAGGTAGGACAGAAAAAACCTAACGCTTTTGGTTTGTTTGATATGAGTGGTAACTTATACGAATGGTGCGAAGATAAGTGGAATCCTCATTACATGGGAGCTCCTCAAGATGGTCGTCCTTGGAATACCCAAAAAAAATCTGACTCCAAGCAAGTTATTCGAGGAGGCAGTTGGTACCATGACGCTGATCGATCTATTTCAACAAGACGCACAGGACATTTACTGAGTAAAGGTTACAACTATGTTGGTTTTCGCTGCGTTTTTAATCTCGACCAAAAACTTAGTCACACAAAAAAATCTTCTCTCAAAGAAACAAATCTCAAAAAAATTCCCAACTTTAGATATATTCAGCGAATAACTTACTCTGAAGGAGGAAAAACTCACACAGTAGATGAGTATCTTCACGAACAAACCGAAGTAAAATTTGTTCTAATTCACGGAGGAAGTTTTTTAATGGGAAGTAAGCTGAGAAAAGGAGCGGAAGAACACAAAGTCAATGTGCAATCTTTCTTGCTATCCAAATATGAAGTCACCCAAGGACTGTGGGAAAAAATCATGAACACTAGTCCCTGGAAAGGACGACAATTTGCACGAGAAGGAGAGACCTATGCAGCCAACCACATCTCATGGACCCAAGCCAAAGATTTTTGTCGTAAAACATCCCTAAGACTCCCCAGTGAAGCAGAATGGGAATACGCTTGCCGCTCAGGCACTACCACAGAATTCTATTGGGGTAACAAAGACATAGCGGACTACGCATGGTATGCAAATACGGCTTTTTTTAAAGGGAAAAAATATCCCCATCCAATAGGCCAAAAAAAGCCCAACGCCTTTGGTTTGTATGATATGGGGGGAAATGTTTTTGAATGGTGCGAAGATGGATGGCATGAGAACTACTCAGGAGCTCCAACCAATGGTAGCGCTTGGCATCTTGATGGCCCATTTAAAATAATAAGAGGAGGAAGTTTTGGCTCACCTACTCCAGAGGATTGTTCTTCGACAAAACGAGGCCGAGGACCCACAGATGGCAATGATCGAGGTTTGGGCTTTCGTCTCGCCTGTACTCCCGCAAACAATTAGAGTTACTTAAATAGTAATTTCCGATAAAGGATTAAATCTGAAATGAGCCGTTTAGTTAAATTTTGGA
The DNA here is from genome assembly GCA_029260735.1 of Planctomycetota bacterium. Classification (GTDB taxonomy): domain Bacteria; phylum Planctomycetota; class Uabimicrobiia; order Uabimicrobiales; family Uabimicrobiaceae; genus JAJDCR01. The sequence continues at coordinate 31,331 of JAJDCR010000020.1, read as the reverse complement.
AACTTGCTGCAAATGATTTAGGCTTCCAAGTCGTTGCCCCTTTTACCTTAAGTTTAAGTAAGAACTTGGAAGTAAAAGCAAAAATCTTAGTGAAAGATTTTGATGATAACAGAGGAATGCTCATTTTTTCCAGTTACGAAGAAGTATCAAGTTATTCTCAAATGATAATCGAAATGGGGTATGGTTTTTCGATTATGGAAGAACCCAGAGAAGATGAAAAGTATAATGTCAATGGATACATCGAAATACTAAACGATTGGGGAATAACAAGAACATCACTGATAAAAGAACCATAATCCATAGTTTAACGAAATTAAATCTATATCGCAAGTTTTCTCTCTAAGCTACTCAAAAGAAAACTACTACCAACAACAAACCAAGAAAAATTTGCTTTTTTCTTTTGCGAAAGTTTAACGTACTTCGTAAGATGAATAATATCAAGGTACGGTTACGTTCCACTATTTCTAAAAAGGAAGTAGTATGAAAAAAATCATCGGACAGGCATTTTCTTTAGCTATTGTGGGAGTAGCTTGGCTTTTGATTATCGCCAATGCTCCTGCTCCTCAATATCCTCCCTCTTCTTATTCTATTCATCTCGACAAAAGTGAGGGAGACATTCCCATTGAAATTGATCGGCGTATTTATGTCGATAAACCTTTTACGATTACTCTGCCCGCAGGTCGCTATCGTCATTTTGTCATGAAGGGCTTGTCAAAAAACTCAGAAAAAGCTTCTCTAGAGACGGTTTTACTCAAGGTGGAAGAGGGTGATCCTCGTTTAGAGGGTGATCCGGTTCAAATGGAGTTCACTTTTAAAGCAGAGAGTAACTACGAAAAGTCATATCGTTTTGATTCTTTGCAAGATATCTATTTCATTGAAGTAGAAGATGTCCAGGGAAGAAAGGGGAAGGTCTCTTTTGTTTCTGAGGAAATTAGAGGAGCGTTAGGGGATTAAGATGAAAATTATTTGCTTTTTGTCGGCGATGTTTTTGATCTCTTGTGCAAACTTGACTCCTTTGCCTGAGCCTATTGCTCCGGGAGTGGACGTAGTTATTGTTGATGAGCGTCCAGAAGAGGTCGATTACTGGCGAGATAAACGTGGCCATGCTCCTTGGTCTATTCTTTGGATACCTTTAGTTCCTTACCGAACCAATGAGGATTCTTACTATTTGTCAAAATCTTTTGCTCCCGATATCCAAAGAGAGCTTTCTCGTTTGAATTTTTTTGAATATGTCGAGGGAACAGGAGCACAAAAACGAAGGGAAACTCCTTTAGAACTGCGTATTACTTTGCAAGCAACTCAGTGTGGGTCATTGGATACAACCTATGGACTTGGTTTTGCCGGCTATTTTTTTTACCTACTCGGAGCCCCTTGTGACTATGCCAAGTCTTACACTGCAATGAAATTGGAGTGCCGCAACCGTAATGGAGGAATTGTTTTTAAGAATGAAGTGTCCTACTCAGATACAAGGGCCAAAAGTAGCTATGATGGCACTGTAAGCTGTGGTCTTCATCATAGTATCGAGGGAGCCTTGCAAAAAGCTTTGCAAAAGGCAGAGCCTGTTTTACGAGAAAAGTTTACTCAGTGATTATGGAAAATTTTCGTTTACTGTAAAGTACAAAGAATAACTGAGCTTCCAGCAAAAAACTGAAGAGACTCTGAACATCTATTCCGTCAATTCTTTATTGTGAGGATAAGCAAATGCAGGTCAAAGATTCCATCGACTGGAGTTCCTTTCGCGAAGAAGAAATAAGTTTATTGCCCATACTTCCCATGGTATATATTGCTTGGTCAGATGGAGTTTTGACTCCCACAGAAATCAATACCATCCGCAAAAAGTTCGAGGCTTTAGACTTTATAGATGAAAAGGCAACTCATGTAATGGAAAAGTGGCTTTCCCCCACGAGCCCCCCCTCCCCTCGAAAAATGCAAAGATGGCTTGCTCTGATAAGCCAAGTCGCCCAGCTACTTCCCCAGTCGGAAAAAAGATCTCTTGTTAATTTAGCTACAGAAATAGCGAGTATTGGAGCGCACGACAAACATCAACATTGCACAACGGAAGAAAATTGTCGTGCCCTTTGCGAAATAGAGGAAGCCTTAGGGGTTTTAGGAAACGAAGCCACCCGCATATTTTTTCCAAAACGAGATCCTTCTGAACCCATGCCAGAGGCTCACTTTGATATAGATGAGGTTAAACTACTTCTAGATGGAAAATACCAAGATTTCCGTCGAAAAATTCTCACTATTCTTTGCGACCCTGTATTTCAATACGAAAGTCATCCCGATATTCATAGCTATCGCAATAAAATATTGCTTTGGTGTAAAGAAATTGCCGCGCAAGGAATGGGAGCACTTTCTTTTCCCAAAGCCTACGGGGGAGAAAACGACTTAGCCAAATTCATTATCGCAATAGAGACTTTGTCTTTCCATGATTTATCACTGGTCATTAAGTTTGGCGTTCAATTTGGATTGTTTGGGGGCAGTGTTCTGTTTTTAGGTAGTAAAACACATCATGATCGCTATCTTCACGATATAGGCACAATGAAAGTCGTTGGTTGCTTTGCCATGACAGAGCTCGGCCACGGCTCTAATGTTCGCGATCTCTTAACCACAGCAACTTTTGATTCAAAAACAGATGAATTCATTATCCATACTCCCTCTGAGCAAGCACGTAAAGATTACATAGGCAATGCCGCCGAACATGCCACCATGGCAACTGTTTTTGCCCAGCTAAAAATCAAAAAGCAGGATCATGGAGTTCATGCTTTCTTGGTTCCTATTCGTAAAGCGGATGGTAATCCTCAAGAGGGAGTTCAGATAGAGGACTGTGGCGAAAAAATGGGATTAAATGGAGTCGATAATGGTCGCTTGTGGTTTGATCAAGTAAAAATCCCCCGAGAAAATCTCTTAGATCACTTTGCTTCTGTAAGCTCCAAGGGAGAATATACAAGCTCTATCTCTAGCTCATCTACTCGTTTCTTTACAATGCTCGGAACACTTGTGGGAGGGCGCATAGGGATTGCTGCAGCCGCTTTGAGTGGAGCCAAGTCTGGACTTACCATAGCCACTCGCTATGCTTTTAAACGCCGTCAGTTTGGAGCAGTAAAACAACCAGAAACATTGCTCATAGACTATCTCACTCATCAACTCCGTCTCATTCCACTCATTGCCAAAACCTATGCTCTCAATTTTTCTGTAGCCCATCTTGTCGACAGGTATACTAACAGGACAGAAGAAGAAGGAAGAGAAATAGAAGGTTTAGCTGCTGGAATTAAAGCTTACAGTACATGGCATACCACTCACACTATTCAAACGTGCAGAGAGTGTTGCGGAGGACAAGGCTACCTCTCTATAAACCGATTTGCCGCATTGAAAGCAGACACAGAAGTCTTCACTACATTTGAGGGAGACAATACTGTTTTAATGCAACTCGTTGCCAAAGGTTTACTGGCAAAGTTTCAACAACAGTTTCACGAGATGGATTTCTTTGGGCTCATCGGATATATAGCCCAACAAGCCACCACCATCATAGTCGAAAAAAATCCTATTATTACAAGAATTACAGAAGAAGAGCACCTAAGAAATCCTGAATTTTATCTAGAAGCTCTCCGCTACCGCGAAGAGCACATTTTGATGTCTGTTGCCAAAAGACTCAAAAAACGTATAGACCAAGGCAAAGACAGCTACCAAGCCTTCATCGAATGCCAAGATCACTTAATGAGTATGGCAAACGCTTATATCGAAAAAGTGATAACAGAACAATTTCTAAAAGCGATAGAAAAATCTAGTGAACGCTCCCTTCCTACCTTGCAATCACTCTGTGATCTTTTTGCTTTGCACTGCATAGAGAGAGACAGCCGCTGGTTTCTCGAAAATGGCTACATCGAAGGAGGAAAATCTCGGGCTATCCGAAGTCAGGTCAAAAAGCTCTGCCATGAACTTAAGCCACAAGCAATTTATCTGGTAGAGGCATTTTCTATTCCCGATGAGTGCCTTCATGCTCCTATTGCTCTTCCTGAGAAATAATGATTCTATTGCTCTTCCTCTTGAGGAATAATGATTCTATTACTCTTCCTCTTGAGGAAAATTTGCTTTTTTCTTTTGCCTAAGCAGGATCTAGTTCGTAAGATGAAGAAAATCAAGGTACTTGGGTTACGTTCCCACTATTTCGAGAAGAAAGTAGTATGAAAAAAATCATCGGACAGGCATATTTTTTTAGCTACCACGGGAGTCGCTTGGCTTTTAATTATCGTCCATGCTCCTGCTCCCCAATATCCTCCTTCTTCTTATTCCATCCATATCGACAAAAGTGAGGGAGACATTCCCATTGGAAAATTTTAAAAGTGAATTTGTTCGATATAAGGATTTGGGCTTAGCAGCTTATCGAGAAGAAAACTGGTCGGTGGCTAAACATAATCTTCTCAAGGCGGCTGAAAATCTTTGTCATTTGGCTCTCAAGTCTCCAGACAAGGTGAAAGAAGGTTATTTTCAAGAAGCCCAAAAACTCCGAGAAATGGTCAAAAAAATTCCCGTTGTCGAGATCAATGAGGAGGGGAGCTCTGAAACTAAGCTGAAGACTAAGCCTCTAGTAAAAAAAAATTCTAAAGAAGAAAGTTCCAGCACTAGCTTTGAGGATATCGTCGGCCTGAGTGCGGTAAAAGAAGAGATCTTTACAAAAATGGTTTATCCTTTTCACTACCCGGAACTAGCAGAGAAGTATGGGGTAAAAAAAGGGGGAGGGATTCTTTTATTTGGCCCTCCGGGAACGGGTAAAACTATGATTGCTCGGGCTATTGCCCAAGAACTAGACGCTTCTTTTTTTCCCATAGTTCCCTCTCAGATAATGGATAAGCTTGTCGGAGAGAGCGAAAAAAATATTGCCCATATTTTTGCGGAAGCTCGGTCGCAAGAAAAGGCAGTTATTTTTATTGATGAGCTAGAGGCGTTAGCCCCCAGCCGCCGCGAAGACAACTCTCCCATTATGCAAAGAATTGTCCCTCAGATATTGCAAGAATTAGAAGGAGTTACCCAATATCCAGAGAGTAATCTTCTGTTTTTGGGAGCGACAAATGAGCCTTGGCTTATCGATGCTGCTTTTTTACGGCCAGGCCGCTTTGACCAGATTTTCTATATTCCCCTTCCCGACCAAGAAGCTCGTGAGGAACTCTTTCGGAGGCAACTTAGTCATCGTCCTTTAGCTGAGGGAATTAACTATGATCAGTTAGCTCTAGTAAGCGAAGGATACTCAGGAGCGGATATTGTAGGGGTTTGTCAGCAAGTGGCCGGGCAGTTTTTTCGGGAAGCCATTCGTCTTCAAAAAACCTCTGCTATTGCCCAAGAAGATATTGAGATTGCCATTAAAGAAACTCCTCCTTCGGTTTCCCCAAAGTACTTAGAATCTTATAAGAACTTCCATTTGGGAAAAAAATCTTGAAGAAAATCGAATCTTGGTGCCAAGATAAAAATTCTTTCGCCTTAAAATTAAATCCATCCTACTTATCGCGATTATGGGATAGCATTGTCGTTCCTTCAGGCTGTATAGGGTTTTCCTTAGATAAGCCAGAGTATCTCTTTTTATCAGGACGAGATATGCCTTTAAAAAAAGAGTGCTATTTGTCGAAGCAAGAAAACTTTTCTCTGACCTTTTCCGTTTCTCAATTGGTGAGTAAAGATGGGCTATCTGCTACAGTGGAGTTAACTGTTTTATTTTACGTTCCCGAGGATTTTGATTCTCTTTGCATTCTTTACTCTTCTTTTAAGGAAAATTCGTCGGTCTTTTCTCTGACCGAAGTGACCTCTCGACTCCAAGTTCCTGTGGAAAAGTTTATCCAAGAGTATGTAAAAAAGCATTATCTATCCGACTTGCTTTTTCCTTTTCTACAATCGCAACAAAGCCAGACCTTCCGAGAGAAACTCAACCCCTCTTTTGAGCTTTATGGGCTTAAAATGATTTCGGTAGAAGATATCGCTGTTTCTTCTCCTCAACTCCAAAGAGTGTCTAGAAAATCACTTGCAGGAGAAAAACTCCCCCAAAATGCAAAATCTCTGCTTGTTTTAAGTAAAAATACTCTTTCTTTTTTTTCCCTAGAAGACCTATCTCTTCTCCAAAAAACTCATTGGGCTAATCGTCCTCTAGGATCTCTTCGTTCTCTTTCTTTTGTTTCAAATAAGTCTTCACAATATTTGTGTTTGGGGGCTGAGAAAGGAGTTTACCTTCTCTCCTCTGAGAAGGAGAAGGAAACCGAAGCCTATCCTTTTTCTTTTCCTCTAAAAAACTCCGGCGGGGTCAACTCTTGCGTTTTATGGGGAAACTATCTCTATGCCTCCCACTCTCAACAAGGAGTAGTTGCTTGGGAAATAGACACTCCTACCCCCTATTGCCATTACTTATACCCAAATTTTAATGGTTCCGAGAAAACTATCCGAGCAATCCAAGAAAGCCAAGGGGAACTTTACTTTGCCTCAGGTCGCAATGTCTACTCTTTCTTTCCGGGAAAAAGCGAACTTTTTTGTTCTCTGGAAAGTCCCTGTGAAATCACAAGTGTTGCTGTCTCTACGCATTGGGTTTGGGCAGGAAATAGCCAAGGAGAGGTTTGGCAACGGGCAAAAAAAAGTCCGGGATCTCAAAAGCTCATATGGAGTGGGGAAAAGCCGATTTATAGCCTGAAGCTATCTTCTGGAATTTTATGGGGATCGGATAGTAAGGATACTTTTGTCTATAAAGAAGGTAAGTTCGAAAAACTAGAGTTATCTGAGTCGGTACGAGGAATTTGTCTGGGAGAAGGTGAAATATTTGCCGGAATTTCTCCTTGCCAACATAAGGTCTATCTTTGGCAAGATCTCTCAGAAAAACCAAGAGAGCTTAGTTTTTCTGAGAAAATCTTAGACATTTGTTTTGCGACTAGGAAAGACGCTTTCTGAATGTTACGAATGCTAATAATGATATCATCGATAAAACGAGCGCACTAGGCTCTGGAACTGGTGATTGAGCAAAAGCAATCGCTGAAATTCCGCCTGTAATAGTGCCCAGGTTGTTTAGAGTAAGAGGACCATTTCCATTATTGGTATCAATCGTTCTCAAAGCTCCTGAGTTGACAGCGTAGAGTTTTCCATCGTCTTTATTAAACGCTAAATCTCTCGCTCCGCTTCCTAAAACTCCTGCTCCTAGCTGGGTGGCTGCTCCCGTACTTAAGTTAATGCTTAGTAATCCAGCATGACTATTGGAGTCCGATGTTAGAAATCGATCCAAAACAGGATCATAGGCCCCGTTGTCATTATCAGTTCCCGTCGAAGTGGAAAGAAGTGTCAAGTTACCAGCTAAGTCTAAGCTAAAGTGATCACTGCTAAGAAAGACGTTAGAGGAAACTCCACGACTAACAATAAATTTTCCAGTTGCATCATTGAAGTCAAAAGCTTCATAAAAACCAACCACATCACCATCGCCCAAGTTTGCCACTTGAGTTGCCTGGGCAGTAACTTGGTTTACTGTGTGAAGAGTAAATACATTGCTGCTTGTGTTTCTCGCTAAAACCGCCAATACATCATTGTTGGGGTCATAAGCTAGACTAAAGCTACTGTTTCCGGGTGCCAGTCCTAAAGAGCCCACAACGTTTACGTTGGCAGGATTATTATGGTCAATGATAACTAACTCATTGCCTCTAACCCCATAGAGCAATAAAGAGGCCTGAGCGCTCATAGAGAATAGAAAAAGCATTAATATCAATAAGGTAAATAAGCTAAATTTTTTCATAGAAAATCTCTCTTAAAATCACACTGCAAGAAATACATAGATAGAAGTTTCAATATAACAAAGACTTGAGCTATTTTCAAGATTTTATTTTTGAATTGAAGCTCCCCATCCGTTAAAAGCAATATCCCACTCTTGGCAAATTTTCTCGTTTTGCATAGTCTCGGCAAAGACCAAGTTGATATCTAAGGGTAATTTCTTAATCATGAGTAAACGCTGGGGATCTTCTTCTTTGGGGCCATCTTGGTAGTCTCGTTCATTTAAATGCCCTTTTAGTTGCTGAAGTTTTTCTTCTTTTCCTTCAAATAGATATTCAAGAGAGTGCTCTTTTTGCGGATCGCTCCCGTGCTCTACAAGACTGTCAATGACTCTCCGGTCATGGATAAATTTCCAGTCGATTTCGCTCGGCCAAATACTATCATTAAAAAAATCCCAGCCTTGGTGCTCAAAAACATCAATCTCCCAATCTTTATTTTTTAGCATCCAAAGTCCAACAGGAGGACGAAAGGTATCCCATTGTTGCAATTGGAAAACCAACTCTCGGTTGCCATCGTGAGTTAGGCGAGCGAGAAGAATGCAGTTTGTTTTGTGTTCTTTAAAAAAATGAGTTAACTCATCCTCTATCTTGTATAATTTATCTGCCTCTGATTGGTTTGGCCCCCCATTTTCATTCGGTTTTTTAATCGTAATCACAACTCGGGCACAAAAAATATACTCTTCGCCAATTTTTTTAGCATCTTGCCAAAACGTAACAAAAACAGGGCCTTTGGGGGCATTATAGAAGTAGGTTTCCCAGTTCTCTTGAGGAACAATGGGATAAGTAGACAAACTCATAGTTCGGTTCCTTGCTTATAGTGAGCTACCAGAATTTTTTGATAACCCACTTATTTCTCTTAAAAAAATTCTTTGGTCATTCAGAAAGAAACTCTATAATAATCTCTTTTCACAAAAACATCAAATCAAAGTTTAGAGGAATAATTTCATGAAGAAAACGGAGATTTGCCGTTATCGTACCCAACCTTGGCAACCTCCTAATATATGGGAGCGAGTACTTTGGCCTCTGGTTCAAGTAAAGAAAACTATTGAACGAGTTTATCACTATGTTCTTCGTATGTTTTGGAATGAGTTAATGGGAAAGGGAGGTGAGCCTGACCCTTTTGTTCAGTTTATCGCTTTCTTTATTTTTTCCTTCTTATCTTTTTTGATGTATCGTTTCCGAGATTATGATGGCTGGATTTTTGCAGGTTTATTTTTGCTTTGGCTTTTCGATCGGCATTTAGCCAAAGCCCAATTTGATTCTTCCGATGAGTATGAAATCATTGTAGTAGAAAGTACAGAACCAGGCAAGTTCACTTGGCGAAGAACCGAAGTAGATGGTAAAACCCACCGAGTTTCTTTTGAGAGCAACGAAGTTGTTAAAATAGACATTTGCTATGAAAAGTTTCCTGGAGGCGCTTTTGAGGAAGTAGTCGGAGAGTTTTGGGAAGTATCCTTAGTTCTAAAAGACTGTTCTTTGGTCATCTGCCAAAAAAATGATCTTGCCCAAGCTTTTCGAGAAGCGAAGCGTTTAGCAAAAACCTGGGATATCCCTATAGATTTCCCTCAAGGAGAAGGCTTTGATGACTACACCTTTTCTCGGGCACGATCATGGAACTACAAAGCCTTAAGATCTATGAGTGAAGTTCTGGTTAAACAAGCGGGAGAAAATGACGAAATTTGCACTCGGTTAACGGCAAAGCAAATGGGACTACTTCTTCTAGAAGTTTTCCAAAAATCAGGCTTTCTTCTTTTTTTGTTAGTGGCAACCAAGTTTATGGTAGGTTATGGGCTCTTTGTCGAGAAAATTACCGCTCCCATTTTTGGAGGACCCAAACCCCACATCGATTTTTCTTTTTTTACTCGCATGATAACCTTACCAAAACTGGACATCCTTGATGGAATTGAACTAGTCTTGGCCTTTGTGTTAATAGGGTATAGCACCTGGATGCTTTTGAGCCAAAAACGAATTGTCCTAGATAAAAGCAGACTCTCTTTTTGGTATGGTTCCAGTAAGCAAGATTTCCTTCCCTTGTCCGAAATCCAATCTATTCTTTTTTTGCGCCACCCGACACCTCAGCTCATTATTTTAGGTACTCGAAAAAGTCTTTTCCTTCGCTATTTATCTGATGATAATGTCTATCGTTGCTTTGTTCTTCGGCTAGAAGATATTTTAGAGAAAAAAACCGAGAAATAGGGAGTGCCTTCATTCAGCTTTTTTACAAGGTTTTGGAAAATTAGAAATATAACCATTAACCCTAGGTATCGTGCATAGCGAAATGGGTTGAATGAAAACACGCCCTATTATTATGAATGGAGGGCTGTGTGAAGATCTTGGGCAATTTCGTCAAAAGCTAGCTTAGCTTGGCGAATGCCTCCGGCGGTGGAGAAAAAACCATGAATCAGGCCAGGGTAGCACTTGTAGCGAACTTTCACCCCAGCGTTACGCATAGCTTCTGCATAGAATTTTCCTTCATCTCGTAAAGGATCAAAACCTGCTGTAACAACAAAAGCAGGGGGAAGATTCTCAAATTTCAAAGCTAAAAGAGGGGATACTTGCGGATTTTTAGCTTCTTCTTTACTATGTATATATTGTTCCTTATACCACCGTACATCTTCTCTTGTCAGATAGAAACCCTCAGAAAAAGTCTCCATGGAAACCTCTTCTTCGTAGAGATTTGTGGCAGGATAAATTAAAAGTTGATAAATCGGAGAAAACTCCTCTTTTGCTTTTGTCATCTCCTGGCTGACTGCTGCGGCCAAGTTACCTCCGGCACTATCACCTGCTACAGCTATTCTTTGAGGATCTCCTCCCAAATGGGAAGCATTTTCAACGACCCAACGATAAGCCTTAGTGGCATCGTTAAAACCAGCGGGAAACTTATTCTCAGGAGCCAGGCGATAATCGACCGAAACAACAATAGCGTTTGCTTTTTTAGCTAAAGCTCGGCATGGATAATCGTGAGAATCCAGGCTCCCCACGGTCCAACCTCCCCCATGGTAGAAAACGATGAGAGGCAAGGAATCGACCTCTTCTTGGGGATAATACAGGCGTATGGGAATATCTCTTTCCTCGTTAGAAATTTTTCTATTTTCTACTTTAGGTAACTCTTCATAAGCAATGGATAGGACATTGGTATCGTGATCCATCTCTTCTCGGCATTGCTCTAAAGTTAAAGAACTCTTCTTTTCTCCTACTAGTGCAACTAGACGAAGAAGAAGTTGGGTTTGACGATCCAGAACTTGATTATCAAGTTGAATAGGTTTTCCCGCTAACAAAGAAATAATAGGGCCAGGTAAATTCAAAAAATTTAAGGCTAAAAAGTCGCGTAATTTTCGCAAGCTCATCAGGTCTCTCCTTAGGAGTTGCACTTTTTATTTAAAATGGTTTATTGGTTCTCAGCAAATTTTACCTGAAATAAGAGAAAAAATCTCTTATTTTTCTTTGTAGATGCTATAATTATTATAAGTGGGGAGTTAAAAATTTTTAGACATTTTAGTTTAGAAATTTTGATTTCTGACAAGAAGCGACGAGTGCGCATAGTCCTTTTCTGTAATTGAGGAGCGACGAAGTCAGAGATTAAAAGAGCAAACTAAAATGTCCAAAAATTTTTGGCTTCTCACCGGGCTCATTACTACTCCCTACTTCATCCCTACTTGTGGTTGTTATGATAGAAAAAAACGCATCTTCTTATCGTAGTCTTTCTTTGGCCTCTCGTTTTGGGCTTACATCTATACTTCTTTGGGTTTTGATTATCTTAACGAGCCAAGTGTATTTATGGATAAATCTCTCAAAAATTGAGGAAGATGCTGCCGTTTACGAGAAAAAAAATCTCCTTTTCGCTTTGGAGCGTATTCAAAATAATTTTCATGAGCTAGAAAAAACAGCTTTTTCAGCAGCACATTCCCTGATAAGCTCTCATCCTAGTTTTGCTTCCTTGCTCTATGAGGGCAGTGAACAGCAAAAAGAGCTTTTTGAGCATCTTCTTTCTTTACCTCTTTCTCAATTTGAAAAACCTTATGGTATTGCTTGTTATAACCAACAAGGTGAATGTATTTCTTGGCAAGGGCGTATTGTTTGGCTTTCTCCTCGTCTTATCGCCGAGTGTCTCCAAGGAAAGAAATTTTCCGCGATAACCTCTACCGAAGAAAAAGTGTACTCTATTTTTTGCTCCTTTATGCCCGTTTTTAATGACAAAACAGGGAACTATCCCGGCCTGGTTGTTGTATTTACACCTTTAGATACCAACTATCCCATTTCTTCTCATTACATAAAGCAACAAAGTTTTGCCGAAGAAATGCGCCAAAGGATGAATATACAAGAAGTTACCATTAGCTTCGAGGTTGATCCGCCTCCTCTGCCTAAAAATGGTTTACAAGGTCCCTTGAAAAGCCTAAACAATGACCTCCTTGGTTGGGTAACAGTAATTGCTCATCCGATAGAGACTAAAAAAACTCAACTACGAGATCAAGCAAAAGCAATTAGCCAAACCGCTAGCGGTATTTTACTTTTGTTCCTTACTTTAATTTTTCTCCGAAAGTTAGCTATTCTTCCTATGAGAAGTAGCATCAAAATTATTTGGGGAACCTTTTTAATCTGGAATCTCCGTTACTGGATTGGTTTTATCGAACTCCCTCGGCAATTCTTTCCTGATTTCCTCTTTGCTGCAGATATTTTTTGGTCGCCTTTGTTTTCTTTTGAATATTTTGGTGACTTTAGTGGTTCGTTAGCAGATTTACTTCTGACAGCTCTTACTTTACTTTCTAGTGTATATTTTTGGTTTCGTTTCTGCGATTTTACAAAATTTTCTCGTCTTCCTAAGTTTATTCGAGGGTGTTTGGCTTTTTTGGTACTCCCTCTTCTTTTTGTTTATTCTCTGGATGCAATTCTTTCTATTAATCATGCTATTGTTAAGGATGCGAGTTATCCACTTTTTTTTGCAACAGAATTATCTCCCTCTTGGCAAGGGGCCCTCATCTATGTTGCTATTCACATATTTGGTCTAACATGTATTTGTTTTTGTGCTCTTTTGATGCGCCTTTTTCTAGCCTGTGTGCCAGGAAAATTTTGGCGCTACTTTTTTGTTATCATTATTTTCTTCGCAGTTTGCTTTTTTTCTCGCTCAGCTTTAGGCACCAATGTAGGTTTATTTTCAGTGAGTGTCTTTTCTCTGTGTGTTGCGTCTCTTTCTTGGCTTCTTCGCTACCCAAAAAGAGATAGTATTCGTTGGAGTGTTGTCTTGTTTTTTCTATCCATTTTTCTTTACCCAGGAGTTTATCAAGAAACTCGAAGTAAAAAGAGAACTCTTGTCGAAGATCAATCTCGAGAATATAGCCAAGATATCATCCCCGACATTTTAGAACAATGTTTTGATCGTTTTGAAAACAATGAAGAAGTGCACAATCTAATAGAGGAAGAAAAAGACAACGCCGCTTTTCTTCTTTGGGCAAATAGCCCTCTATCCGATGGATTAGATAATCTTGAAATACAAGTTTTTTCTTTGGACAAAACAAAAAAGAAAGATACTTCATCCCCTTCTGTCGAAAGTCAATGGGAGAACTATCAACGACTTTCTGTTTTCACCATGAATATGCCTAGCTCAAAGAAATATAAAGACCTCGAAAAAAAGTTACAACCCGATGAACGTGCTGTTTTAGTTAACGAATTAGGTAATTCAACTTCAGGAGAAGGAGAAGATCTATTTTACGTTAGTGGTTGTCCTTTACTCGGAAAAAATGAAGACACCATTGGTTTTTTAGTTATCCTAAGTCGCTATCAAAAAATGACAGAGACGCTGCCTTTGCCCGAAGTCTTCTCCAAAAAAAGCAGTCTTCTCTCTTTTCCTCTTCTTCAAGCTTACTTTGATCGCAAGAATCTGGTGGACACCAACGCTTTTCATATCTCAAAAACTTTTTTCCCTTCCTCTGAGGTCGTGGGAGAGGTCTATCACAACCAAGGGGAAATTTGGACAACAGAAAAAATAGATGGGGAGACTTACGACTGTTTATACTTTCCTTACTCTATTAATAAGTGGGTTCACCGGGTACAAGAAAAAAGCAAGAGTTCCATGTTAGTCACCATGGATCGCATGGGGCTTTTAGGTTACCCTCTTCATTCGAAACAACTCGTTTTGTTTTATTTTCTTCAGTTTTTTTTGACAGGTATCTTTATTTTAGTCATACCTTTTTTCTTGGGAAAACTCTTATTTTTTTGCTTAACAAAACCCTTTTCTTTTCACTGGTACCTTTCTTTCGAACAAAAGTTACTCCTAGGCTTTTCTTTACTATCCTTGGTTCCCGTTTTTTTAATGGGAGTTTACAGTAAAAATAATGCGGTCGAGCAAATTTGGGAAAACTACAACAGCTCTCTTCGCGAGTATTTAATAAATGCAGAAAAGTCCTTACAAGAAGAAAAATTTCTCCAAGCGAGCTGGGGAGACAAGCAATCTTTTTGTCACAATTGGGGGCGACGCAATCAACGTATATTAAATATCTTTGAGAAGGATCGACTGCGAGCGACTTCCAGTCCGGAGCTTTTTCAAACAGAACTTATCTCTCGTCAAATATCTGGTCATGCTTATTACAACCTTATGCTCTTGCGCAAAGAAATATACATCGATGCAGAGGCTTTGGGAGACTACACTTTTGTTGTGGGATATAAAGCCTTATATCCAAAAGACCAAGAACAAAAAATAATCGGAGCCGCTTCCATTCCCATGATTTATGAGCAAACTGTTGTTCAACAAAAAATTGCCGAGATGATTTCGACGATTTTTACAATCTATTTGCTCTTATTCCTTGTAGTGCTAGCGATAGCAGTTATTTTAGCTTATCAAATTACCCGTCCTTTAACCCGACTAATTAAGGGAATCGATAAAGTCTCTCAAGGAGACTTAGATGTAGAGATTCCCGAACATTCTCAAGATGAAATTGGTCAACTTGTCAAATCCTTTAATCGAATGACAAAAGATCTCAAAATCAGCCGCGACAAATTAGTCCAAGCAGAGAAAAATGCAGCTTGGCGTGAAATGGCTAGACAGATTGCCCACGAGATAAAAAATCCTCTTACCCCCATGAAGCTTTTTGCTCAGCATATTTTGAGAGCTTACCGAGATCAATCCCCCAAATTCCCTAAGATTTTAGAAAAGGGAATCCATACCATTATCAGTTCTATTGATTCTCTCTCGAATACGGCTTCAAGTTTTTCGGAGTTTTCCCGTTTTACTCAACCCAACCTCGAAATCCATCAAGTAGATCAACTCGTCCGAGAAGAGCTTAATTTACTGGAACAGTATAGGGAACAAAATATCCAATTTGAACTTAGTCTCGCTTCTTCTCTCCCCCCGGCTTACATTGATGGGAGCCAGTTTAAGCGCGTTTTAATCAATGTTTTAACCAATGCTGTGCATGCGATCGAGCAAGAAGGAAAAATAAAGGTTAAAGTCTATCTTCAAGAGCAGGAAAACTTTATTGTTATTGAGATTTCAGATAATGGAATGGGAGTTCCCGAAGATATAAAACCTCGTCTTTTTGAACCAAACTTCTCCACGAAAAGCCACGGTAGTGGACTTGGTCTAGCCATATGCAAAAGATCTATGGACAGCATGAAGGGAAGCATTGAAGTCGAGAGTGAGTGGAGTGTAGGAACCATTGTTACCTTAAAAGTTCCTATTTACGAAGAGAATTAATGCAATCATTCGCCTCAAACATTATCGAAAAAAAGCAGGATCTCCAATAAAATAAAAGGTTAAAGAGCTTGACGCAGAGCGTTAAAAAAAGTTATACTTTTGTATTCTACGTCTAAAAAAAGCTCTAAAAAAAGCTCTAAAAAAATCTCTTGATCATCTTAGGAGGCGCTATGAAAGATCTGAAATATGCCTTTAGTTATACTGGTTATCTTTCCGCTTTTGGAGGAATTTATCTAGGAGGGGCCTACTCCTTTTTAGCTCCTTTTTACATGTTTATTATTATTCCTCTTTTCGAGGTTTTCACCTTAGGAACGCAAGCAAATTTATCCCCTCAAGAGGAGGACAGTGCAGGCAAAAGAAAAGTCTTTGATTTTCTCCTTTACCTCAACTTACCTCTTTTGTATGCCTTACTTTTTTATCTTTTCCATCGTTTAAACACAGGTTCGTTGTACCTCTATGAAATTGTAGGAATGACAATAGGAATGGGACTAGTCTGTGGTAGCATGGGGATTAATGTTGCTCATGAACTGGGTCACCGAAAAAGCAAGCTAGAACAAAGAATAGCAAAAGCTTTACTCTTAAGTTCTCTCTATATGCATTTCTTTATTGAGCACAACCGAGGCCACCACAAAAATGTCGCAACAGATAAAGATCCTGCTTCTGCTCGCCAAGGAGAATATCTTTACTCTTTTTGGTTTCGCTCGATTTTGGGAGGCTATTTTTCCGCTTGGCAATTAGAAAAGGAACGCCTACAAAAAGTACAGCGCCGATTCTTCTCTTGGTCAAACGAAATGATATGGTACCATTTAATCCAGTTTATTTTTTTAATTTTGATCTACCAAATTTGGGGGCCCCTTATCCTGGGAAGTTTCTTAGTAGCTGCTCTCATTGGAGTGCTTCTTCTCGAAACCGTCAACTATGTAGAACATTATGGATTGCGTCGTCAAGAAATCTCCGAAGGTAAGTACGAAAAACTAAAAGCCAGACATTCTTGGAACTCCAACCATAGCTTTGGTCGTATTCTCCTCTACGAACTTACTCGTCACTCTGATCATCACTTGAAAGCGAGTAAAAAATACCAAATTCTCCGTCATATTGATGAAAGCCCTGAGCTCCCCACTGGTTATCCGGGTTGTATTATTCTCGCAGCCGTTCCTCCCCTATGGTTTCGGCTCATGCATAAGAGAATAGGGCAAATACAAGTGGTCAACTAAAGCACCTGATATAGAAAGAAGAAAAAAATGTCTAAACGAGGTCGTAATGCTCCTTGTCACTGTGGAAGTGGCAAAAAATATAAAGCCTGCTGCTTACGTAAAGATGAAGAACTCGAAGTAGAAAAAATAATCCCCTCAGACAATGAGCCGGATCATGAACATTATGAAGAAGAAGAGTATGATGAATATGGCAACGATGGATACGACGAAGAGGAATATGATTCGTCAGAGCAGCAAGAACAAGAAATACTCGATTTACTTGGGCTAGGAGATGGTGATGAATACGATGAGGAAATGGAAGCTTTCTGGGAAGAGTATGAGGAGATGAGCTATGACAAAAAGGTAGAACTTTTCCGAGAAAAAGTGAGCGATTCTGAATGGATGGATGAAGAAGATATGGCTTTTGATATGCTCAACTGTATTTATGTGCAGATGGTGAAAGAAAAGAAAAGTGAAAACTTTTTGGAACTCCTTAGCTATTTTCAAGAAAAACATCCTCACATTTATGCCGAAGTAGAAATCTATTATATTCATTGGGCCATTGATATTGCTATTCATCAACGAGATTGGGAAAAAGTATCTTCCTTGGTTAAAGAGGTTTTAAACCATGTCGAAGAGGAGTTTGATGTATGGGAGCGCCTCGTCGATCAAATCAAGTACCATGTTCCGACCTCTATCCTCCTAAAGATTTTGCAAGAACTTCAGGCCAAAGTTGAGCAAATAAAAAAACAAGACAAAGAAGAAGGAATAGAAGAAGATTATTTAGCTAACCGCGGGGTAATCCTCAATCACGATATCGTTGAAACAATGATTTTTGAATTTATTGAATCATCTGATAAGAAAAAAGATAAAAAAGAACTTTGGGCCAAAACATATGATTACCTGGAGTGGGAAGAGGAAGCTTTTTTTGAAAACCTCAGCCGCTTTACCAATAAAAGCGATAAAAAGTGGACACTAGACTATATCTTGACCAATAAAGAAGAATTTTCCCCCTCTCAAAGAGAAATGGAATACCAAAAGAGAGTCCGTTACTTCAGCGTACTTTTTTTAAAATATCTCTATCAAGAAAAAGGAATTTCTTATCCAAAAGGAAATCTCGCTTGCTTTCACTTATGCGAATACGTCTATGCCCACCAGGAACTATATAAAAAAGTTCAAGCAAAGCAAAAAAAGAAAGGAAAAAATAAAAAGAAACAGCCCTCTCAGCAAACAATAGATAATATATTGTGCCCTGACGAGCAAACTTTAAATCCTTTTATGACCGAGATATTTGGACTCCTGGGAGAAGGCACCTATGCCACCATCACCTTATTCGAATGCTTACCAGCTTGGCTGGAGTTCCTAGAACGCCACAATCTAATCGATGAAAAACGCCGCAAAGAAACCTATGAATCGCTAAAAGAGATGAAGGAAAGCATCTTGGAGCTAGTTTCTTGCTCTATGGATAGCGAAGAAATCGAAGAGCGCATTGAAAAAGCTTGGAGGTAGAGAAAGATTAAAAATACAATTTCTTAACACAAATTTTGTAAACCAATTTGGCCCTCATTTTTTTATTGAACTCCTTTTGGGCAAAGATTAAAATAAACCTCTCTCTCCTCTCCAACAAAATCTACCCTAAATACTTAATAGGAAAAAGCACTTATGGCAATTGTCGGTATGGATCTAGGAACGACGAACTCAGCCACCGCTGTCTTGTGGATGGGGCGCCCTGAGATTATTCCTAACAGTTCAGGAAGCCGGACAACCCCTTCGGTTGTAGGCCTTACCAAGAGCAATGAAATATTAGTTGGACAAAAGGCAAAGTTCCAAAGGGTTACTTTACAAGCTCCTCCCATTGAAGAGGTCAAACGACAAATGGGGAGTTCTTGGGAAACTCCCTTTGGAGATAAAACAGTTTCTCCAGCAGAGATATCTTCTTTAATTTTACGCAAACTAAAGGATGATGCCGAGCTATTCCTGCAAGATAAGGTCGATTGTGCAATTGTCACAATACCTGCTTATTTTAATGAATCTGCTCGAAGGGCAACTCAAGAAGCAGGAGCATTAGCAGGATTAGACATTGCTATGGTTTTAGATGAACCTACCGCTGCGGCTTTGGCTTACGGTATCCAAGGGAAAAAATCGGAAACTGTTTTGGTTTACGACTTGGGAGGAGGAACTTTGGATATTTCTATTATTGAAATATCTGGTGCTCACTTTGAAGTCATTGCTATTGACGGAGACAACTGGTTAGGAGGACGAGACTTTGACAGAATTTTACGAAACTATGTAGTCGATGAGGTCAAAGCAACAAAAGGATGGGATATCAATGCAAATTCTGATATTCTCTCTCGTTTAGGAGTTGTTGTTGAGCAAGCGAAGTGCGATCTTTCCATAAGGCAGGATACTACAGTTATTATGGAAGCGATTAGTGCTAACTGTGATATATGTGTGGATATTAAACGAGAGTTATTGGAAGAGTTGATTCGCTCCAAGGTAGCCTCTAGTTTGATTCCTGTAGAACGAGCCCTAGAGAAAGCTGATCTGGAAATAGAAGACATTGATCATATTCTTTTGGTCGGGGGGTCTACAAGAATTCCTCTGGTTCGCGAAAAGGTAGAAAGTTTTTTTGGGCAAGCTCCTAAAACAGATGTTCATCCTGATGAATGCGTTGCCTTGGGAGCAGCTGTTTATACCAACCTGCTCAAGCCTTCTGTAAAAAAAAGCTATGCTTATAAAATGAGTCCTACATTGAATCAAAACCTTGTGGTAGTTCCAAGAACTGCTCACTCTATGGGGATTGGAACCGATGAAGGAGGACTAAAATACTCTATCGTTCTTCCTGCGGGTACTTTTTATCCTGTTAGTGTCACTCAAAAGAATTATTTTACTGCAGTGGAAAATCAATCAGGTTTAGATATTTGGGTCTACGAAGGAGAAAATTCCATTGCAGTAAAAAACACTCCTCTAGGACAAGTTCGTTTTGATTTACCAAACAATCTTCCTTTAGGAACGGTTATTTGGATTACCTTTGCTTTAAACACTTCTCGTATTTTAGAAGTTACGGTGGAACTGCCCGAGCATCCTCAAACCCGTATTCAGGTAACCATTGATCCTAATCAAAACAAGTCAGAAAAAAAGACTTCTTTAGATTCTAGCCAAAAGCGAGAATGGGAAAGCATAGAAACTCTTTATCGAGAGAAAGCAGAGCAGCTAGAACCTGGGAAAAAACTAGAGATCCAGTGGGCTCTCCAAGCTGCAAAAGAAGCCCTTGATAAGGGAGAAGAAGAAAATATTCAAAAAAGGATGAAAATACTGGTCCATATACGTGATTTTTTAAGCGAAATTTGAAGGAAAATTATGAATTGGAAATATGATAATATAATGCAGGAAAGCCAACTCTTAGATGGCGGAAGTAAACTCGCTCGTATTTTAATTATCCCTCGTCAAAAAGGAGGGGTTATTGTGAAAAGTTTAGTTTCCTTTATTTATTATGGCACTCGTCGCCAGGAAAAAATGGAAAAGCAGAAAAAAGAGTGGGTCGCTCGAAAAAGAAAGTTCAAAGAACGCAAAGATGCCCAAAAGTATGTCGAGATAAAAAAAGAAGAGATCCAGCGTTTTATTTTGGCTAGAGAAAAAGAATTGGAATGAAACTTTTTCAGCCCGATCAGCAAATTCTTCTCAAAAAAACACAACCTAAATATGAAATAGAGTTTCATCTTACTATTGACTCAACGAACACAAGGTGTCGTCAGCTAGCTCAAAAGAACAGTCAAATCCCTTGGGCCGTTCTAGCCGACCAACAAAACAAAGGCCGTGGCCGAAGGGGAAAAAGCTGGGAGTCTCCTTCTGGTTGTAATATTTACATCTCTCTTTGTTATCAAAATACAAAAAAGTATTCGGTCGCTAGCTTGAATTTTTATTTTGCTGTTTTGTGGTATGAGGTTCTCCTCCTCTCATTTCCGGACTTAGAGGAAGCTCTTATCTTAAAATGGCCAAATGACATATATTTAGAAGATAAGAAACTAGGAGGGATTCTTTTAGAAAACATTGATAACTCTTTGGCTCAAGTTATAGTCGGCATGGGTCTTAACATCCATTCTATGACCGCCGACCTTCCTCCTGTAGGTACATCCCTTCGCCAATATTTAGGTAAAGACTTAGGAGAAAATTGTCGCAGTGAATTAATCTCTAAATTTCTTCAAAGAATTTCTGAATTTCCTCTGGGAACAAAAGAAATTCAGAGAAAGTTTCAACAGTTTAGCCAAAAAAGTCGTCATAAAAATTACACCTATACTTATGGATCTCAAAATTTCACAGGAAGTTTACAAACCATTCATGAGGATGGTAGTGCCTCTATTTTAACCAAAGAGGGACTTAAGCGTATTGTTTAGTTTTAGAGAATTCTCATAATTCGTTTCAGGAAAAGTTTTAAACCATACTATTTACTTGAGGTTCAAATGAGCGAAAGTACACCCGCGAGAAAACCCTTTGGAGGTTTTCTGTCTATTTTAATTACTCTTTTTTTACTAGGTATTTTCTTTTTCAGTATCATTCTTAATTTTCTCTTAGCAGGAGCACTTGCTGTACTTTCCGATGAGCAAGAGCTTACTCAAAATACAGGTAACTTTAAAGTTAAGGTTTTAGAAAATCAAGGAAAAGGAGAGGACAAAATTCTCACCATTCCGATCAATGGAGTGATTATGGAAGGTGCTGACTGGGATGAGCGCATGACCACTTCTAGCTTTGTAAAAAGAAGACTAGAGCAAGCAGCAAAAGACAGAAATATCAAAGCAGTTATTCTAAAGATCAACTCTCCAGGAGGAGCAATCAGCACTACCGAAAAAATCTACCAGGCCATTCTGGAATACAAAGAAAAAACAGGCAACCCTGTGGTTGCTTATTTAGACGATGTCGCTGCTTCAGGCGGATACTATCTGGCCGTTGCTTGTGATGAAATAGTGGCTTTCCCTTATGGAATCACTGGTAGCATTGGGGTTATTATGTCCTTCTACCAAATGCAGGATCTTTTTGAAAACAAACTGGGAATAAAGGAAATCGTTATCAAGAGTGGTCTTCATAAAGACATTGGATCTGCTCAACGTAGTATGACCGACCAAGAAAGAGAGATTTTCGATAGAATTATTCAGGAAATGTACGGACGCTTCTTAGAGGTTGTCAAGAAGGGAAGAGGAAATCTAGCGAGATTGAGCGAAGAAGAGCTTCTTAACATTGCTGATGGACGTGTTTATACAGGAAATCAAGCTTTGGAGAAAGGTCTAGTTGATCAGCTTGGGTCTTTTAGCGATGCTTTCGAAGAAGCCGCTAAATTGGCTGGTAACTTAAACAAAGACAAAACAGAGCTAATAAAATACGAGTCTCGCCGTCCTTTTTTACAAGAGCTTTTAAATACTTCTGTTAAGGCACCTAAGCTTCCTTTTGAAAACTTCATGGAGAATATAGGCTCTCCTCGTTTTTATTACATGTGGAAGACATCTAGCATTCGGTAGGTGTCGTGAGGAGGATTGACTAAAACCGCGCATATGCGCGGTTTTAGAAAAACTCATTCAAAAGCGGTTTCAGATAAGCCTTACCCTCCACCTACATAACAAATTTCCAATCCAAAAAAAAAAGACGGCCTTGCGGCCGTCTTTTTTTTGTTTTAATTTTCTTTTACAAGAGCACTGCTTGTTTATTTCGATCAAAGTACTGTACGTTAATTTCTTGTGGAAGATAAGTATCACAAGGATTAATCGTTATCTCTACCCCTGTTTGTTGCTCTAGCTCATGGAGGATTTTTCGTTTCCGATTAGCTAAATCCAAAGCAACATCAGGGCTCACCATAGCACTGACTTTTTTGACTTTACCTGAAAGAGCCCCCAGTTTTACTTTGTTTAAAACTGTTAAACTCATACTTTCTAAGCTTTTGATCAATCCCAAGCCATTGCAATTCGTACAGGTATCATGAGTATAGCTTTTGATGGAGGGACCGAGACGTTGGCGTGTCATTTCAATGAGGCCAAACTGACTTAATCTACCTACTCTACTCCGAGCTCTATCTTTCCGAATGCATTCTCGAAAAAGTCGCTCAACATTTTGGCGATTACGCAATTCTTTCATGTCAATAAAATCACTGACAATCACTCCTCCTAAATCGCGCAAACGCAATTGGAGAGCAATTTCCTGTGCTGCTTCTAAGTTAATTCTTAGAGCTGTTTTTTCGATGTCTTTCTCTCCAGTGCATTTTCCTGAGTTGACATCTATCGCTACTAAAGCTTCGGTCTGTTCAATTACGATGTGCCCACCACATTTTAAGAAAACTTTCTTTTCATATATCTTCTCAATTTGGGCTTCTACACTGTATTTATAGAACAGAGGAATATTCGCTTGATAAAACTTAACTCTTTTTTCGTAGCGGCTAGAGAGCAGTCCCATAAAATCAAGAGCCTTTTTATAGACCTCTTGGTCATCGACAATAATCTCTTCGATTTCTTCCGTGAATATATCGCGGAGAATTCGAGTTAAAATATCCCATTCTTGGTAGATTAGAGCAGGACTAACAGAATGCCGAGCACGACGAGAGATAACCTTCCAGTTACTGAGTAACATATCTAAATCCCGAGAAAGTTCTCGTTTTGTTGTCTCAGCTCCAGCTGTTCTCACTATATAGCCCATACCTTCTGGTGGATTTAGTTCTGTTAAGGTATTGCGTAGTTTACGACGCAAATTTTCGTCCTCAATTTTGCGGGATACTCCACAGCGTTTGATCGAAGGCATCAGGACAACATAGCGTCCCGGAATAGAGAGATAGGTGGTCAGGGTGGGAGCTTTATTACCAATTCCTTCTTTGGTGATTTGTACCAAAACTTCGGTACCCTTCACTAAAAGATCTTGGATTTTACGCTCTCGGTGACGTGGCTTTCCATTTGTTTTATTGACGGCGTAAACAGGCATAACGTCTGAAACATGAAGGAAACCATTACGGCCTTCTCCTATATCAACAAAAGCAGCTTGGATAGAAGGCTCAATGTTAACAACTTTTCCTTTGTAGATGTTTCCGACGTGACCAACAGAAGAAGCGCGTTCTATATGAATCTCTTCAAGACGGTCTCCGTCCATGATAGCAATACGGCTTTCTTCCGGGTCACTTACATTTACGAGCATACATTTGGCCATATTTATTCCTTAGCAAATGTCTACACCATCTCTTAGGAAACTACTGAGCCAGTACGTTTGCTTCATGTACAGGCTTTGCTTCATGTACAGGCGTAATGTGTGTAGACTAGCCTTGGTCAAGTTTCTGTCATAGATCGGTGTAGTTATTCTCTTCATAGTTTTTTTGAATTATATATAGAGGAGTTTTAGGATGTGGCAGCAAATAATTTGCCCGTTTGCTGGTAGTTTAGTCACAGGCAATATGCGACGCATAGCTAATCTCTTGAATTGAGGAGTAACAAAGCCAGTTGCCAAAAATGCCGATGAAAATTGGGGTAGTTGATCTGCCACCCATTCCTTAAGCTCATAGGGAATCCTGCGAGCAAAACCTCTTCTTATTTTTTATATTTCCCTGGTATTTCCAAGCTCACTTTTTCTTCTTCTTCTCTGATAAACAGATAACTTGATAAACAGATAATTTGATAAACAGATTAAACTGCATCCTTCCTTTATCTCTTAGCTTGGAGCTTGGAACAGCTAGTCTTAAAGGAAATTTTTTTTCATCCCTTGAAATCACCTTGTTAGGCTTTTGGAATAAAAAATGTTTTCATACACAGCTAGGAAGGATCATTAGGGTGCATCTTCATTTCTATGGAGATGCACACCTGCATTTCAAAAACTTTATGTTCTTGATATTTTTTACTTAAGCATGCCTTCATTTACAGAGCACGCCTTTGTTTTATTTGTTTTATTAAAAAAAAGGGAGGTATGATTCTAATTGGTTTTTCCCAAAACTATCAAAAAACCAATAACTGGGGTAAGGTTTACCCCAGTTATTTTTTCCCAAATACTCATTCTTAGTCTGCTTATTTTTTTATTCTTTTTATTTTTTCAAACAAACAAAATAAAAATGAGTCTAGTTTCCATCTCCATTCGTTCCAGATTCATTTCCTCCCCAAATAGTTTCAAATTCGGGAGCTTCTCGTTTCTGGTAATCATTTTGAGTAGCATTGATACGAGCACCTGTATCTTCTGCACTTTTTACAATGCGAGGAGTAATAAAAATGTACAAATCTTCTTTGTTTTTATTAACATTCTTATTTTTGAAAAGATAGCCCAGGAATGGCAAATCCCCTAAAAAGGGAACTTTATCAATGGTCTCACTTTGATTAACAGTAAGTAATCCACCAACCACAGCGGTTTGACCACTTTCTAAAATCATGTGAGTAACGATGACTTGAGTTCTTAGGTGAGGCAATAGAATTTCTGAACCTGCGCTCTCGAATCTATTTAAACCAGGAATTTCAGGGTCGTTACCAATCAATTGGTCATTAGCAGGAATTACAGTAAGTTGAACCTTGTTTGTTCCTGGAATAACATGGGGAACAAGCAATATTTGAAAACCTTGGCGGGCTGGTGAATTCTCAGCCTCAACAAGCTCAACAGAAGTTGTTCCATTGTCGTTTTGGATAATTTCACTTTTTGCAAAGGAAATAGCATCCCCCACAAAAATGGTCGCTTCATGATTATCTAAAGTAATAATCTTAGGAGATTGGATAATTTTTGTTTTGACGTCTCGCTTAAGCAATTTCAAAAGAATTTGAGTATTTGCCATATTCAATTGACCAAAAGTAGCGGCACTATCAGGAGTTCCACCACGTTGTTCGATAATATTAGCATCTGTAGGAAGGCCTGCCTCTAATTCTGCTTCTGTTGCCGCAGCAATCTGATCTTCAAAACCACCTTCTCCTAAAGTAAAAGGAAGCCTGGTGGTCAGTGAACCAAAACTTTGGGTTATGTTGATACCGCCTTGCCCGAAACCTAAGCCAAAATCGAAAAGGTCTTGGTTAGTTGTAAAAACGAATTTTACATCCACATAAACCTGTCCAGGCTCTGTATCAAGTTCCTTGATAATAGTTGCCATTTTATCTAGCTTGGGTTTCACATCTGTGATGACTAGCGTGTTAGTTCCTTCATCGTAGGTAATTTTTCCTCGACCAGGGGTAACAACTGCTTTAAGTGCGGTGAGAAGACTAAAAGAGGAAAACTGGACTCCTTCTCCTGCTTGCTCAGCTAAGTTAGCAGTTTCTTCCTTGAAAAACTGATTTACCATTGTCGCAACGTATTTTGACTTAGGTCGAATGTAACGCAGCTTAAAAATATCTGTTTCCAGTTGAGCTTGAATTTCAGAAGGAGGGACGACTCGGAGAATTTTCCCATCAGCTTCATTGACAAGAACATAGCCTCCGTTTTTTATAATAGCACCAAGAGCATCGCGCCAAGAAACATTTTGAAGTCGAAGAGTAACTGACCCCTGTACTTCTTCAGATATAACAATGTTTTTATTAGCAATTGTCGCAATCTGATTAATGACGTCTCGAATATCAGCTCCGTCAAACTCCATTGTGACTGTTGGTGGCTTGGAAACTTTTAAGACATTGTCGTCTAGTTGTTCTACTAAACAGTTATGATCTCTGGCAATAATCTCTAAGACTTTTTTCCAATGAACTTGAATTAGTTTTATTGTGACAGAAATTTCTTTTACTTCTTCGTCATAAATAATATTGCTTCTTGTTTGTTCCCGAATCCCTTCAATGATTTCAGAAAAAGGCTTCTCTCTTACATCAAGCGAAATCAGATCCACTCGTACTTGGTCGTAGCCTTGATTTTGCGCCTGGATGGAAGAAAGGAACAGCGATGCGAGAACAAACAATCCCCCTAAGACATAACGAAAATGCATGTATCATCCTCCTCGTAGAGGTCTTTTTGCTATCTTCCCGGATTGACCTCAGGTTTTTGTTTGGAGAACTTTAAAAAAAACAGTGTTTTCTTTTACAGAATGATGCCTTTAAAAAAATCCTCTTAACCATATATCTATATTGAATAATTATAAAATTGAGATTAAGTTCAGAACCTAAAAAAATTAGATTCACCAAAGTCTAACAGAAATATTTTTGTTCGTCAAGAAAACACTTCAAGCGTTTTTCTTCTCTCTGTTAGTTTTTGTTTTTCTTTTTGTTTTTATTTACGTTTATTTTTTGTTTAACTTTACGTTCTAATCGAATGGGTACAGTTTCTCCGCGATAGCTTAGGATCACTTCCCCTCGATTGATCGTATGAACAACAAAGCCCAGCTCCAAAATATCATCTTTGCGCACAGATTTACTATTGATAAAAGCAATAGAGGCATAGGGTTTATCTGCCCAGAAAATAACTCCTTCTAGTTTGAGCTTTTTTGACAGAGTTAAAATATTGATTTGAGTTTCTGCCTTTTCGTAGTACTCCTTCATTTTTTCTCGGAACTGTGGTAAAAGCGGAAAATCTTGATCTTTGTCTTGGTAATCCAATAAAACCGGCATATTTCTATTGTGCATAGCCATCACTTCTCGAAAAAGTTCTGGATTAGAAGTATTCTTACCTTTTTCATAGCTTTTCACCATTTGGTTTAAATCGCGTTCTGCTGTTTCCAAGATTTGCTTAATCTCTCCGTCTTTTTTCTTCTCGTTGATAATGGTTTGCCATTCCAACAACTCTTTGTGCATATCGGCTATTTTCTTACGTTTCTCTCCTTCGGGATCATTGACAGTGTTATACTGAATCTTGATGCCCAAAACTCGATTTTCATAGTCACTTTTCTTGATAGATAATTCAAGTTCTCCGTAGTTAGCTGCACTATAAAGTAAGTGTAAATAATTACGGTCTTCAATTAGCTTAAATAGCTTTTCATTGAGCACTTCAATCGGATCAGGTTTATCCTCTTCCACCGAAGTAATAGGCTCATCAACTTCTTTTGTTTTCCCCTCTGTTTCGCGTTGTATAATTTGAAGTTGATCTAAGGGATCGCGCCGGGCAACACGCCACAAAAAAGAAGTTTTCGAGTCTTCTAGTTCTGCTTGCCTAGCGGCAACGTCCTTCTCAACCTGTTCAGTCGCCTTGAAGTCTTTTAAGTATTCGTTAATGAGTTCATCATCTTCTAAAGTAGAACTCTCTCCGTTAAAACTGAAAGTAACAACAGATAACTCAATAGTGGAGAGTCTTCGGGTATTTTCTTCCTTTCCAACTTCTTTTAGGGCAGACATTTTGAAAGATTTTAGACTAAAAAATCGATCGAATCGTTCGATTCTATTCATCAATTCGCCCAATTGGTTGTAGGTACCAACAAAAGACATACGATACTCATCTTCAGTAAAAGGCCCTTCAAGCACTTTCTTCGCCTTTGAAGCCACTACAGATTCTATTTCTATAATTTTTCCGTCAAAGTCAAGGGTATTGCCATCCTCAGTCTTACTATCTACTTTTGAAATTTCTGTAAAAGCATTGATTTGGTTTTCTTTACGGAAATTATCGACTGTTAGGATAAAGTTAAGAACTTGTTTTTCATCAGGCAGAATTTTTTTCAAAACGTCAAAGTTGGCACGGAGCATAAAAAGTTTCTTTTTATTACGCTCAACTTGAAGTTTCTTGTTTGTCAAAAGGGTTCTTTTTGATTCTTCTGTTTCCTGCAGTTGACGGATTCTATCAATCTCTTTGTAGTCCAAATAGCAAAGGACGCCAAAAATCAAGAAGACAACAACACCGCAACTAATGATGGTTATGTTGATTTGTTTTTCGTTGAGTTTTCCCATAATATGTCTCCCTAGCCGCTGGTCTTGTT
This sequence comes from Planctomycetota bacterium, assembly GCA_029260735.1. Classification (GTDB taxonomy): domain Bacteria; phylum Planctomycetota; class Uabimicrobiia; order Uabimicrobiales; family Uabimicrobiaceae; genus JAJDCR01. The sequence goes on along the minus strand of JAJDCR010000020.1, from coordinate 2,858 downwards.
ACTGCTTTCGCTCTCTTTCTCTTCTTCTTCGGGAGGCTGAATTTGCATTTGCATCTCTAGCCTAAACGTATATCCCTTAGCATTACCAAAATCTTCTCCAAAGTCCACTTGCGAATAGCTAGGGACATTGACAGAAATAATATCGCGAAAGAAGTTTTCGTCATTTTCCATCGCTTGGTAAAAGGCGACAGGAATTTTCAACTCGTCTGCTTCGCAAGTACCAGGGGCACTCCATGTATATTTGGGAACGGGGACAGGGTCTCCTGCTTTTTTAGTAGCAGCTTTATTTTTCCCTTTAGCTTTTTTTGCCGCTTTTTCTTCTTCTCTTGTTACCTGAATGCCATCAAACCAAACAGGATGGTTAGAGCATAGTTTAGCAAATTCATGTAGTTTACGACTCAAGTCTGAGCGCATATACCGAATTTCTGCAACCGATTCTTCTCGTTCGGAAGCCACTTTTACTAATCGCTCTATCTCTTTATGTTGTTTTTCTATACCGGTTCCCTCAAGTTTTTCTCGTTCTTGTTTGATGGCTTCGTAGCCTTCTTGAGCTTTTTGCAAAGTAGAGAAATGAATATATAAGTAGAAGCTAAAAGATGTGAGAGCGACGGCAACGCTTGCTGCGATAATCATCACCCTAGTCGACGATCGGGGAGGATTTACCCTCAACTCTGTTGGAAGAAGATTGATTTCTATCATTGAGCTAAACTCCAAAATCTTATCAAGAAACTAAGTTTCTTTGTCAGAATGCTATTTGGTCTTCGTTTTTAAAAAAGAAAATTTGTCTTTTCTATTGAGCTTTTCTAGCCCATTCTGATGCGAGAAGCTAGTCCCACAGCAATTGCTAACTGAGAAGCATCTTCTCGAAGGGATGCAATATCGACGTCGTCACGTACATCTAGGTGCTCCGTCGGATCCCAACGATTAATTCTTTTTCCGAAAATTCTTTCAAAATCGGGTTCTAGAGAAAAGAGTTGACTACCTCCTCCAGAAATATATATCTCTTCAACTTCTCGTTCAAATTGACTTTCAAAATAATCGAAAGAAAGAGTTATTTCGTTAGCAAGGTCATCAATAACTGGGGAGACCGCTTCTTGTACTTCTAGAGCAAAAAGACCTGGTTCCCGTTTTAAACCTTCTGCTTCCTCTAAAGTTACTTCCATTCTTTTTTGAATTTCTTCCGTAAACTCATTTCCTGCTAAATAAATTTCCCGAGTGAAGAAGGATGTATTTCCGATCATAATGTTGATGTTGGTTTTGCTATTTCCGATATCAACCAATGAGACAACTTTTCCTTCCACTTCTGCTCTAGGAGAGAGCATTCCTTTTAACTCAAAAGCATTTCCTAAAGCGAAGGAGTCTACATCAATGATATGAGCAAAAAGCTCCGCATCTTTTAGAAGCTGTACTCTATGGTCGACTAGACTGCGCTTAGCCGCAACCAAAAGCACCTTCATCTCAGGAGAAGCTGCCAACCCCAGAGATGCTTCATCTAGCTTCTGAGAATCAATGACAACCTCATCTAGATCGTAAGGAATGTATTTGTCTGCCTCGAACCGGACAGCATTAGGTAAGTTTTCTTCATCAACTGGTTGCATGGATATATAGCGCACAATGACTTCACGTCCTGAGACTCCAATCACCACCTTTTTCGCTTTTATTCCACTAGTTTCAAGTAGCTCACGAAGATTTTCAATGGGATCTTCAGGGTTAGTCACCGCAATTTGCCCATAATTAGAAATGCAATAATCATTTCCTACCGCAGTCATTTCGATGGCTTTAATGCTATAAGAGCCTATATCCAACCCTAAGACGGTATTTTTACGTTTTAGCATGCCGTTTCCTTAACAACAAAAAGGGGTAATTCAGTCGCTCTCCTACATTCTATGAGTAAGATATTTGTTTTTAGCTAAACAATTCATAAAGTCAAAATTCGCCAATGTTCCTCAAATGCTAAAGCTTTTAAAGTGCAGTATTTGCAAAGCTTTGTTTGTTGAAAAATTATATGCTATGAAAACTCCATATGTCAAGTAATTTTGAATACTTTTTACTTATAGGGTATTTTTTTTCTTGATAGACAAGATTCCCTTAAGCTCTTTTTTTTAAGTATTTTAGAAAATATTGATTAATATATCTTAAGTTTCTGTTGCAGAAGATAACGCGGCGCGTTATAATTTAGAAGTCCGAGAGAGTCTAAATTTGACTCATTAATTCAGGAAGAAAAATTTTTTTCTCAAATACCAAAGAAGATCAAAGTTTTTTTAGGTACTTGGAAAGGAAAACCATTATGCTAGATGCCAACGAAAATACTCTAAATTCAGTAGAATTAAAAGACCAGACAAAAACTTATTGCCCTGAAGGTAGTTGTTCAGAGCATTTGGTTGACAAAATACTCCACCAATTCAAACAACTGAGCCTTGCCAGTATGGGAACAGCTGCTTTAGCTCAAGATGAGCTAGAGAAACTACATCAAAAACTGGTTAAAAAAGGAGAAGATGTCGAAAAAGAGTTTATCGACAAAACCAACTCTTTTTTTCAAAAAAGCTATGAGCAAGCCCAAAACACTTTTGAAGCTTTTTCCCAAGGATGGAAAGGTCCTCACAAGATTTTAGAGAAAATGAACATTCCCAATAACAGTGACATGAATCGTTTAGCTCAAAAAGTGGAAGAGTTAAGCGAAAAACTAGCTACTTTGGAAAAAAAACAAGAAAAATAGCTTTTGCTTATCTAAAACCGTCCTAGGTACAATGTTCCCTGGAGGGCGTTGCTCCGGGCGAGGACGGGGAGGGTTTTATTGCTTTTTATTTTTATATAAGCACCTCCCCAGGTAGGCAGGTGGCGCGCCCACCCCCCGCGCC
>JAJDCR010000019.1 GCA_029260735.1 Planctomycetota bacterium | reverse complement strand
GACTTGAACGTATTTTTTTTCCTGGGATTGGTTCCCCTATTATCAAGACCTAAGCAAACCAACCCCAGCAAAAAACGGCCCTGAAGGGGCGCGACAAAAATCAATCCCAAACATACCTCTCTTTCGGTACACAGAACAATGCAAAATGTCAGTTACAACAAATACTCTTTGCAAAACGTAGTCATTTTTTTTACGGTGCGGGGAATGCTCTCATAAACTCGGGGAATATCGGAGTGAGAAAAAACCCAACCTAACATACAAAGACGCCGAGCCATTTTGAGAGTTTCTATGAGGGCCAAGTCCTTTTCCTTTATAGCACAGATGCTGTTGTAACCTTCTATTGTTGACTCAGAGAGTTTCTCAAAATCAGGTAAACCGGTTAAGGCATCAATTGTCACAGCGAGATCGTACATGTAGTAGCCCAACCCACAATCATCAAAATCTATGGCTCGTATTTCACCTTTGTGAAACATGTAATTGCCCGGGTGTAAATCGGCATGGATTAAACCAAATCGTTTTGGGTCATTCTCAATGCTGTGAGTATCGTTAACTATTTTTTCCTTGGCCCGCTTTACTATCTGCTTATCTTTCTTCTCTAAAACATCTGGGATTGCTCCCATGATAGCCTCTTTGCCTATTAATCCTTCGGCATTCCACTTTGGTCGTAGAGATTTATCTGAAGAGGGGAAACTTTTTCCATTAGACTGTAGTTGAGCAGACAGTTTACCTACCTTAAACATACTACTAGCGGTCAGTCTCTTGTCATAAAACTGCCCTTCTATCCAACCAAACAAAACACAGCTGCGAGTTTCTCTTACTTCATCAGTAAAAATGGGATACAATATTTCTCCATCTTTACCAGCTACTGGCACAGGAACAATTAGATTTGTTTCCTTGCTAATCGACAATAACCATTGTAACTCTACTCGAATTGCCTGCTCATTGTGATAGCCAGAGCGATGTATTCTCAAAACAAACTTGTTTACTTGGTTCTTTTTTTTGTTCCTAGCAATAACTTTAAAACAGGTGTTTTCACCGTGGTTAATCAACGAAATTTGAGCAACCGCTAGATCATAATTTGAGAGGGCAGCCAGAGCAAGGCAACGCAATCTATATATTTGTTTGTGGTAGGATAGTTTTTTTAAAGGCATTAAGTTTTGGCCAATTCTTTTGTATCTTGCAAACGAATGTTTTGTAAATGGGTTGTAATTCCCTCTTCTTGGAAGGACTTTATCAAGTTTTTTCGAATGCTTGTTTTTAGCTCCCAGGCGTTGGCCGGAGAGCTAGCCCAACCCGCGATCCAGCAGCAAATTCCTTTCTCCTCTAGGCCCATAACCCAAAAAGAAGGTTTTTCACAATCGAGTAAATAGTCACTTTTTTGAGCTGCTTGGAGAGCCAAAGACTCTACCGTATCTACATCGACCTCATAAGAGATCCAAAATTCCACGTAAGCCCAGATAAATTCATCGATAATGGAGTAGTTTAAAAAGGCCTTTTCCAACATAACTTTGTTTGGAATGATATATCTTTCCCAGTTCCAAACTTTCAATTTGCTATGAGTGATGGTAATCTCTTCGATCGTTCCATAGTAGCCATCTACTTTAACAGTATCTCCAATGCGGATGGGTTGGGAAAAAGAAATGACAATACCCGCGATGGCATTTTCGACAATGGGCCTACTAGTAATAACAACAATCCCGGTAATTACCGCAACCAAAATAGAAATTACTACGGTGGGCATACTGGGAAAAAAAGGGATCAAAAGAAAGAAAATCCACAGTAAGAAATAGAGAGGGGTAATAATTCTTTTGATCATGCTAAAACGAGTTTGAATACTTTGTATCCCATATGTCTGAGCAGATTTGTTCGGTGAGTTCTCGGGAGACTCTGTGGCTACAGGAGAGAACTCTGTAACTTTTTGGAGAGATTTTTTGCGATAGTTTTCTAAACGATCTAGGAATTTTTTCACCCACAGGAGAATTAAAATTCCTAGGAGTCCTACAGCACCTGTATAGGTTAACCAGTAAATATCCATTTTGCTCTTTTTTTCTTTCTTTCTTAGAAGTCTCTCAACGAATGTAATTAGAGGGATAGAGAATTTTTTAGGTTAAAATAGCACAACTATAGTCATTTACCAAAAAAAATATTTCGAAAAACTCTTGCTTAGTTTATCTTTTTCCTTAAAATAGAGTGAGTGACTCATTCACTCATTTAGAAGAAAGATATAAATTGGTTATTTTTCGAGGAAAAAATTTTGGCGCGAAAACGAGATAAGAGCCGTTTGTACGAACTGATAGAGCAAGCCACTCTCATTTTTATAGAGCAGGGTTATAAAAGAACCAAAATGGAGGACGTTACACGATCCTTAGGACGTTCGACCGGTTCCATCTATCGCTATGTAGGAAGCAAAGAGGCTCTCTTTGACCTAACTCTTCGCTATAACATTGATTGCCATTCTCTGGAGCAGATGACGACTTGGCCTGCTGCTAAACCTAATGTCGGTAGTACTTTAGCATTCTTAGAAGAGAGCACTCGTTTAGAAAAAAGATTTCCTACTATGCAAAACGTTTTGGCCCAGAAAAATAAAATTGATCTCTGCAATGAGGAGTTTGAGTTAGTCCTTCGGGAGCTGTACCGCGTTTTACGTGAAAATGCTATAGTTATAAAGCTGATTGAGCGCTCGGCCTTAGATTGGCCTGAGTTAGCAGAGCTATGGTTTGAAAAACGTCGGTGTCAGATTATTAAGGAACTATCCAGCTATATTCAATTGCGAATGGAACAAGAAATTTTATCTCCTGTTCGTTCTGCCGAGGCTTCTGCTCGCTTGATTATTAACTCTATTACTTTTTTTGCCATCCACCGACATTTTGATATTGTTCCGATGGATATATCTGAAGAAGACTCAGAGGAAACAGTAGTTCAGGCAATGATGGGAGCTTTTTTGGGGCTAAATAAAAAACGAAATTTAAAATCAAGGTCAGAAATCAGAATATCTTCCATCTGATTTTTTATAAATTAAGGGAACACAACATGGAAAAATATGCTTTAATTGGAGCAGGGCCTGCCGGGATATCAGGAGCTCGTAATTTACAGAAGTTTGGCATTCCTTTTGATGGATTTGATATGCACTCCGATGTCGGAGGAATTTGGGATATCAATAGCAAGCGAAGCACGATGTATGACTCCGCTCATCTAATTTCTTCTAAGAGAATGACTGAGTACGAAGAGTTTCCCATGAAAGATGAAGTGGCCGATTATCCTCATCACTCTGAAATCAAAGAGTACTTCCAAGACTTCGCCAAGAAATTTGACCTTTACTCTCACTATCGATTCAATACTTGTGTAACAAAAATTGAACCAGAAGGAAAAAACTGGCGCGTTTCTTTTAAAAGCTTAGAAGAGGGAGCAAAAGAAGAAAGCCAAGTTTATAAGGGAGTGCTTATTGCGAATGGAACTCTCTTTCACCCAAATATGCCAAAATTTGAAGGGGAGTTTACCGGAGAGATATTCCATTCATCTGAATATAAGAATTCAGATGTTTTTGCAGGCAAAAGAGTTTTGGTCGTAGGTGCCGGTAACAGTGGCTGTGATATCGTTGTCGATGCAGCGCATCGTGCTACAAAAACAAGTATTAGTGTCCGTCGAGGCTATCATTTTGTTCCGAAGTACGTTTTTGGAAAACCCGCCGATGCTGTGGGAGGAAAAATCAGATTACCTCGTAGTTTAAAGCAAAAGACGGATTCCATTTTTTTAAAGATGTTTACTGGCGACCCTGTGCGTTTTGGTTTCCCAAAGCCTGATCACAAAATATATGAGTCGCACCCCATCGTAAATTCCTTAGTTCTCTATCATGTGGGACATGGGGATATCGAAGTTAAGTCCGACATCAAAAAATTTGCCGGAAAAACAGTTCATTTCAAAGACGGAAGTTCCGAAGAATACGATCTAATTTTACTGGCGACAGGCTATAGTTTAGATTATCCTTTTATTGACAAAAAACATTTGAACTGGGGTGGCTCTACTCCTCGCTTATACATGAACTCCTTTCATCCCGAACATGACAACCTCTTTATTTTAGGCTTGGTCGAAGCTGCGGGCTTAGGTTGGGAAGGGCGCTATAAGCAAGCAGAGTTGGTCGTTCGCTACATCAAAGCCTGCGAAGAAGGTTCCAAGAAGGCAAATAAACTTCGCCAAGTCAAAAAAAATCCTTTGGCCGATATGAGAGGTGGATTTAAATACATAGAATTGGATCGAATGGCCTACTATGTTCACAAAGATACATATCTAAAGTCTCTCAAGAAACATATTAAAGAATTGACCTAAGACACCACTTTTGTAAGTAGAAAAAGAAAAAAAAGCAAAAACTATGACTCCTATTGATGACATTGTTCTTCGCTTCGACCAGACCAATCTAATCCTTCTTAATGTTGTGATTGGGTTTATTATGTTTGGAGTTGCCTTGGATATGAAGGTAGATGATTTTCGTCAGGTTTTAACTTCTCGGCGAGCTGTTTTTATTGGACTATGTACCCAATTCGTTCTTTTACCCGCCCTTACATTTCTCCTTGTTTGTCTAATCAATCCAGCTCCGAGTATAGCCCTAGGAATGATTTTGGTGGCGGCCTGCCCGGGAGGAAATGTCTCCAACTGTATCACTTATTTGGCCCGCGGAAATACGGCTCTGTCCGTGACTATGTCGTCCGTTTCTACAGCCTGTGCTACGGTTATGACTCCCCTCAACCTGACGTTTTGGGGTTCCCTTCACCCAGGGGCAAGCACCATACTTCAGAAGGTGGTCTTGAATCCATGGGATCTCTTTATAACGGTTCTAGTCATACTAGGAATTCCTTTAGCTATAGGAATGAGCGTTGCTCATTATTATCCAAAGTTTGCTCAGCGAAGCAAGGGGGTGACCAAACTACTATCGATGATCTTTTTTGTTTCCTTTGTCACCTTAGCTTTAGCTGCCAATTTTGATTATTTTCTCCGTTTCATTGGTGCGATTGCTGGAGTTGTTTTTTTACACAATGCTTTGGCTATATCTCTAGGGTATTTTGCTGCCCGAGCGGTTAAGTTAGAAGAGGCCGATCGCCGAGCTGTGGCAATTGAGGTCGGAATTCAAAATTCCGCTTTAGGTTTGATTTTAGTTTTTGACTTTTTTGATGGCTTAGGCGGAATGGCTATCATTGCCGCTTGGTGGGGGATTTGGCATATTATATCAGGACTTAGTATTGCATGGTTTTGGGGAAAAAGAGACCCTCAAAAAGGAGAGGAACAATGACGAAAAAAAATATTTTAGTAACAGGAGCCCTAGGCTACCTAGGTAGCAATCTCGTAACCAAATTGCATAAAGAATGGGAAAAAGATAAAGAGTCTTTTCACATTATCGCAATGGATGTGCGCGAACCAGATAGCCCCTTAGAAGGAATAACCTATCTTCAAGAAGATATTCGTTCAGACAAACTAGAAAAAATATTCAAAGAGAACAAAATAGATACTGTGGTTCATTTAGCAGCAATCGTAACTCCCGGAAAAAAAAGCAACCGAGAGCTGGAGTATTCGGTCGATGTTTTGGGAACCCAAAAAATTCTAGAGGCATGTATTGCAACGAAAGTTAAGAGAATCTTAGTCACTTCGAGCGGAGCGGCTTATGGCTACTATGCTGATAACCCCGATTGGCTCCAAGAAGAAGACCCTATTCGAGGAAACTATGAGTTTGCCTACTCTTACCATAAGCGTTTAGTCGAAGAAATGCTCGCGGAATACAGAGAAAAACATCCCGAGCTGGAGCAAACCATTTTTCGCGTTTGTACCATTCTCGGCGACAACGTGAATAACCAAATAACCAATCTCTTTTCCAAAAAGAGGATAATCACTCTCAGCGGAAGCGGCAGTCCTTTTGTTTTTATTTGGGACCAAGATATCGTCGGTTGCCTCTACCAAGGAATTTTTTCCGAAAAAACAGGTATTTTCAATGCGGCGGGAGACGGGGCTTTGACTCTTCCTGAAATAGCTCAGATAATGAACAAGCCTTGCATTAAGCTCCCTCCCATTCTTGTAAAAATTGCCTTGACTATCCTCAAGCCCTTGGGAATTTCTCGCTACGGCCCAGAGCAAGTTCGCTTTCTCCAATATCGTCCGGTCTTACTTAATAAAAAACTGAAAGAAGATTTTGGCTACATTCCTCAAAAAACTTCCCGCGAAGTTTTTGATTACTTTCTAGAGAAACGAGAGCAAGCGTGAAAAAACGAGATTTTACTAACCAAGTAGTTGTTATTACCGGAGCTGGAGGGGGGCTGGGCCAAGCTCTCTGTCATCGTTTCCTCCAGGCAAAGGCCAAAGTAATGGCTCTGGATATCCACACCGAAGGCTTAGAAAAAATTGCCTCCTCTCTTCCTGACGGGGCCGATTTCCACTTTCAGTCTTGCGACATTACCAAGGCCGAGGAATGCCAAAAGGCTATCAAAATAGCCCAAGAAAATTTAGGCCCCATAGATGTTCTCGTGAACAATGCCGGAATCACTCACCTCAGTGATTTTCGAGAGACCGAGCTCAGTACCATTGAAAAAGTCATGGGAGTAAACTTCTTCGGATCAGCTTACTGCACCAAAGCAGCCCTTGAAGATATCGTTCAAAAAAAAGGCATGATCATTACCATCTCTAGTGTAGCAGGATACTCTCCCCTAGTCGCTCGAACCGGCTACGCCGCGAGCAAACACGCTCTGCACGGCTTTTTTGATAGCCTGAGAGCCGAGCTAAAAGGCCAAGGCGTCGATATTCTAATCGTCTGCCCATCTTTTATTAATACTCCCATCCGAGCCAAAGCAAGTGCTCAAAACGAAAGCAAATCAGGAGAGATCCGTCAGCCCGGAGGCCCTCAAAAAATGATCGGCAAAGTTCACTCTCCCGAAGAAGTGGCCGAAGAAATTTTTCAAGCCGCCATCCAACGGAAAAGACTCTTCGTCCAAGGAAGAGTCGGAAAACTGGCCTACTGGGTTAACACTTTTTTCCCTCGCTTTTTTGAAAAGAAAATGATCCAGAAGGTTCGCTGAGTTACCTCGCTTATCTCCCAAAGGGGCTGACAGGGGTGGGTTTTTCCCTTAAAGCATTTTATAACAATAGCTTGTATTGATCGTTTTTAGCTCTGAAAGAGCGTAACAACCCAGCCCAGGACGAAGTCCTGGGGATATTCGGATATCAATAACCTGGCCCTGAAAGGGCGAAATATTATAAATTGTTTCGCCCTTTCAGGGCTGTGTTTGTGTTAATCCTATAATTCCTAGGGCTTCGCCCTAGGCTGGGTTGTCTTGTCCCTTCAGGACAAAGAATTTTTGGTTTCTGAATGGTTAAAACTTCGGGCTTTTTTTAAAATTTGCTTGGGGTTGGGAAGAGCACGAAAAACACACTGGATTATGGAAGAAACACAACAGATTCTTTGTCCTGAAGGGACAAGACAACTCAGCCTGGGGCGAAGCCCTAGGGAAAAAAACATGATGGGGTGAATCTAATCGTTTCAAAGGCAAGCGAAGAGAATGAAAAAGAATAACAACTTACTAAAGAAAGTCGTCTATGAGCGATGAAGAAAAAGAGTCCGTTTGGATTTTTGGATATGGGTCTCTTATTTGGAGGCCGGGCTTTTCTTATTTAGAAAAAAAAACCGGCTATATAGAAGGCTGGAGCCGCAAATTTTACCAAGGTTCTACTGATCATAGAGGAATTCCCGAGGCTCCTGGTCGCGTTGTCACTTTGCTTCCCAAAGAAAACTCCACCTGCTGGGGGATCGCCTACAAGGTATGTCCGAAGGAACAGGCGAGTATACTCTCCTACTTAGATTTTCGGGAAAAAGGAGGGTTTTCTCGGCACCTCGTTCCTTTTCAGTCCAGTTCCACCGTAGAGATCTCTGCTTTGGTTTATGTCGCCGGAATCGATAATCCGAATTATCTCGGCCCTGCTCCGATGATAGAAATGGCCCAGCAAATACACCAAGCCCAAGGTCCCAGCGGATCAAACATAGAATATCTTCTGCGTTTAGCCGAAGGACTCCGGCAAATCCAGGCAAAAGATGAGCACGTTTTTGAGCTAGAACAGAAAGTACGCTCTCTTAAGTGAAAAATATCTTGTCAATCTTTTCCTCAATCAGTATGATAGTGCCTTAAATATTTTATCATGGAGGAAAGGTTCATTATGTCGATAGATACTTCAGAGCAGTTTGAAAAAATGAAAAAAATAGGCTCCATTGTGGCAAACTGTCTCGCATTTTTGAAAGCCAAAGCTCGGCCGGGTATGAGTACTTTAGAGTTGGATGAAATGGCCGGAAAATTTTTAGAGGAGCATGGAGCTTTTTCTGCTCCCAAAACTGTTTACAGTTTTCCTGGTTTCACCTGTATTAGCCTGGAAAAAACAACTGCTCATGGTATTCCCAGCCCAACGATCATCAAAGAAGGAGATCTCCTTAACATTGATGTCTCCGCTCATTTAGATGGATACTACGCGGATAATGGAGAGTCTTTTCTCGTCGGTGGTAAGGGAGATGAGTTCAAGAAACGTTTGTGCAAAGCCGCTAAAAAATCTCTGAACATGGCTTTAAAGAAAGCCACAGCTGGAGGAAAGATCTCGGCTTTAGGGAAAGAAGTGGAAAAAGTAGCGGACTCTTTTGGCTTCACCATCATTGAAAATTTAGGTGGGCACGGAGTCGGACGTTCTTTGCACGAAAAACCTGAGTTTATTGCCAGCTTCTTTGATGAAGACGACAAACGAGTTTTTGAAGAAAACTGCATTGTTGCGGTCGAGCCATTTATCTCCAACGGAGGTACTTGGATCCGTAAAGCAAAAGATGGCTGGGGCTTATATCACCCAAAATTTTACAGCGCTCAAAAAGAGCACACTATCATGATCACAAAAGACAAACCCTATATTTTTACCAATCCGACTAAGTCTTATTAGAGTTACAACTCTTCTGAAGGTGCGACACAATTGATCTATCATTTTAATGTCGCACCTTTTCCTCTTCAATTAAGAATTCTTAATCCGACTATGCATCATCGCTAGAATAGCTAAAAAACCAAAGACTAAACTAGAAGGCTCAGGGACTGTGCCTTCAGAAAAAACAACAGAATCAAAGGCATAACCATCGCTCCCAGTGCTATGACTGAAGGAGACTGTTGTAAAATCGGCATCGGCGATAATTCCAACAAAAACTACCGCTTGGTTTGGTATAGGGCTTACTATAGCTGGAGAAAAACTCTCTCCGTTATTAGTAGTTAATGTCAATGAATGGCCCGCGACACCAAAGTCAAGTGCATCTGATAGGTCTGTTCCAAAGGCTCTAATTCCGTTTGAAAAATTAAAGACAACAGGCGAAGAGGAACTAGCTGACACTTGCAGATTCCTTGTGCCATCAGTGACAGTAAAACTAGGGGTCCCTGGAGCTGAAATGAGACCAGCTGAATTAGTTACTGTAAAAGAAGGGGTTGTGATAGAGCTTTGGTTTCCTAAATTAGGAAGTGTTTCGAAACTTTCAAAACCAACTACTCCGAGATTACTTAAAAAAGTGGCTCGATCTGTGAATAAAATCGCGGCAGAATAAACCTGAGTTAAGGTTGCACATACCAACAACAATAAAATAAAAACACTTTTCTTCTGAAAACCCATTGAATTTTCCTTTCATCCAAAATAAGCTAGTTTCTTTAAAAAATTTCTATTATTTGAATTCTATCACGAATTTTTTATTTTTTCTATAATTATCGAAATAAATCTCAAGAACTAATAATTTTGGTAAACTGTCTACCGATACAACTCTTCCACAATCAAGTCAGTGTTAAAAAGAAGAGCTTCGTATTTGGTATAAGTTCCGTGGCCAAAAAAAGTACTTAGAACATTGGGAAAGAAAGAGCTACTGTCTTTATAGTTTACGAGAAGCGTGTTTCCGTAGTGAGGAACTCGCATTTTTACTTTGACGTTGTTCAGCCAAAAAAGGCGATCGCGACCGGGGCCTAAAATTTTGTCTAGGCTTTTATTGAGATCTCTCTCTAATGATGTCGAGGCGAGTATATCGGTTCCGGCAATTCCCCATTGTTGGACGTAGTCTCCATCTTCGGTGTTAAGGAGGCCAAGAATATCTCCTCCTAAGTATCCTGGGCCACGGTGGTTAATAACATTGAGCAAGCGGTAGTCTCCTTTTCCCCATCCATAGCGAGGAGGAGTTCCGAAAGTAGCGATGTCTAGCTGGACATTAGCTAGCTTGCTTAAATTCTCTTTCATATCGTCTACGTTTTCTCCAGAATCTTGAGCAATTTGAAGCAGCTCTTCGACTCCTTCGGAATTAGCTAAAAAATTAGTCAAAAGAGCAAAGAGTTGGCCTGCGTGGCTATGGCCCACTAAAAGAATTCTCTCTTCTTTGTTTATTTTTTCTTGGTCGATGGTTTCTGCTAAGCTACGTGCTAAGCGAACAGTGGCTTGTAGGCGAGCTATGTGGTGGTTAGCCGAAGACCAATTGAAAGCACGGCAAGGAATTTGCCCTCCGATAGCTTTTTCAAAAAGAGAGATATACTCTGGTAAATAATTCCCGCTATCCGCTAAAAGAGTATCACTTTTTTTCTTGAGTAAATCACGTAGACTATCTTCCACTGTAGGGCTTAAGTCAGGATAAATAGCTTTGATTAAGGTAACGATTCCCACAGGATCATCCCCGGCAAAAGTTCCGTGAACAAAGTAAACACTTCTCACTTTGGCTCTGGAAAAATCTTGCCCCAACCTTTGCATCTGGCGCTGCCACTCTTCGGATTGCCCTTCGCAGGTCTTGTCATCTCTATTGAATTCACTTATATCTTTAAAATCAAGGTAACGATAAAAAGTACTGGGGGGCGACTTGTACTCTTGGTGAGTTAGGTCTGCCCAAGCAGAAGAAGTAAGCATAAGAATCATCCCAAAAAAGAAGCAAAAAATATTTTTCATAGTAGTTGTCCTAAAAGCTTTTCGATACACTAACCAAAACACTGGACCCACTTTCACCTTGTCGAATGAAACCGTCGTCCAGGCTGTATTCAAAGTATAGTAAGGAATCCCACAGGAAGCCGCTGGTCACTCCCACACTCAAAGCACTTCCGTAATCTTCGGTGTCGAGTTGGTTGAGCTTGAGAAAGCCAAACTCTCCCAAAATCCAAGTGGCTCTTACGTGAAGGAAAAGGAAAAAGTTAAATTCAAAGCGATACTCCGCACTAAAAACCAGATATTTTTCGGCAATAAACTGGTTAAAGAGAGCGCCTGGAAAAATAGGCCTGTATAGACTATTGGTTTCTCCTCCAGGAGGACCTCCTCCTACCCGTAGGGCTGAGAAACGATCCCAGTTTTGAGCGGGCATCCACCCCGCGTGTCCTGTTATAATAACCCGATGGCGCTCCGAGAAATTGGGAATCGCTAGAGCTCCAACAAAATAAGCGCTTGTCTTAAAATAATCTTTAGTGTCGTCTTTGTCGAAGACAAAGACGTCACTAAATTGATGGTCTCGCCAGCGATCTCTCCAAGCGAGAATGACGTCTCCTCCAAAAGCCCAGCCTTTGTGAGGGAGTTCGATAAAGTTGCGATCCAAGCTATCCCAACGGAAACGCAAATGAAGTCGATGAACAAAAGTATCTGGGGGCAAAATAACATCATCTCCGGTTTCATCTTCTCCGCTACTATAGAGATACTCTAACTCATAAAGCAATTGTACAGAAAAATAGCTGTCGACATGATAAGGAGCTACTGGAGTATACCAGCCTAAGCCAATGCCTCCGCTGGTGTGCCCGGTTTCGATTTCCGTAAAATTGGCTCGGTTGCCTTCAATTGTTTCAGTTTGTCCGACCGGGATAGTAACGTTTTCAGCGTGAAAAACCGCTTCCCAACCACTGTCATTCCAACTTCCATCAGCATAGTCAACAAAGTTAGCAACTCCTGCCAAGATAGCTTGAAAACGCTGGGAAGAATCGGCCGACTGAGTTTTATAGAAAAAAGCACCAAAGGGAACAAATGTATCGCCTCCGACGTTTGGGAAAACAATAGAAGTTCCCAAGTTCAAAGCAGCAACCGTACTTCGATCCCGAGCAGAAATAGCAACCTCGCGTTCATCAATATCTAAATCAATCGGCAAAACAGGTAGCACTTGGACCTCGCCCTCTTCCATATTAAAGTCCCAAGAACTCCCGGCCAAGGGAGTTTTGTAGGGCTGAGGAAAGCTCTCTTGGCTTATCTTTTTTTCTTTCTGCCCCTCCGATGCAGTTTCAATGATGCGAGGAGAAGAAATAGGAGTACCTGTGCTATCTTTTGATGCGTAGTGTTTCCAGTTTTCTTCTGTTGTATCTTTCAAGTTGATGTATTCTAATTCACTGCAAGCACATAGAAGAAAAACAGACAAAATTAGGCAAAATAAGGTGTATTTTTCCATTATTTTCTTTCTGCATTTAGAGCTTATTTAGTATGGCCTAGGACTGAGAATTTTCTATTAAGTCAACTATTTCGATAACCCCTTTTAATGACTTCTCTAAAAAGTTTCTCAAGGCATATTCAAAAGCCGAGGCATAGACTTCGTCCCCCCAAATTGGTATTGTCGAATACCAAATAGGAGCATAGATTTTACTAATCCCCTTAAATTTGCGGGTATAGTTATCTCCCTGTGGCGTTTGGATTGTGATCTCGGCCTCTACTACTCCACAGACTGTAGCATAAAAGTAATTAATTTGTGGTTCAACAAAAAAATCGAGAAGATTAACTTTCAAACCTAAAAAAGAAGAGTCTTCTCCGAGAAGAAAACCGGCCTCTTGCAATTCCATTTCTAAAGCTTGTCGAAAAACTTTTTCTGGTTCAGGCTTTGTATATATATTCGCGAGCACAAGCCCATATTCGCTTTTTTTTACCCCAGCATACTCTAAATTTCGTTGGGATATTATCGGGTGGAGTTTAAGAGAAGTTGCTTTTTGAACCTTGAGCGGATTAATTATTTTTGTATAACTCGGCTCTACTGTCGAATCAAAAATAGAACAGCCCGTGAGAGAACCACTCACCACGAAAAAAAGTAAAAAAATTCTAAAGCGCATAGATCTCTCCTCTGTTAGAGATAGTACTTCATCAGACGCAAAGCTTGCGAATAGTAACCCATACCAAATAAATTGAGATGATTTAGAATATGATATAGCTTGTAGATATTTAGTCTTTCTTCATGTCCTAAAGACAAAGGATAAGACTCTTCATAGGATTGATAAAACCTTTCGCCAAAACCTCCAAAGAGATGAGTCATGGCAAGATCGGCTTCTCGATGCCCATAATAAACAGCAGGATCTATTAAAACGGGTTTCCCTACTTCACTAACTAAGTAATTTCCTCCCCACAGATCACCGTGCAAAAGAGAAGGAGGCTCTTCACTACCGGAGAGGATTTCCGGCAGTTTTTTCTCTAAACAAGCAAATGTGGAGAGAAGTTCTTTTTTTCCATAGCCATTTTTTTCGGCTAATTTTATTTGAAAAAGAAGGCGGTGTTGGTGGTAAAAGTCACACCAGTTTTTTAAAGCCGATCCAGAGGCGCAGTTTTCTTGCCGAGAGCTTCCCAGATAGTTGTTTTCAAAAAAGCCAAAAGATTCTCCTTGGAACCGATGTAAATGAGAAAACTGTTGGCCAAAAATTTCCCAAAAGGAATCTGTTTGACGACTAGGTTTGTTTTCCACCCACTCAAGAAGCAAAAAATCTTTTTCTGCGAGGTAAACCTTAGGAACATAAATAGCTTTAGCTTTGGCAAGTTCCTCTAATCCATGAGCCTCTTTTTGAAAGATATCTAATGATTCAGAAGAAGATTGCTGCATCGTTTTCAGAAAACATATTTGCCCGGACTCGAAAACAATTTTCGTGGCCTGAGCAATACAACCTCCGCTCACACTTTGGCAAGATATTGCCTTACTTTTTCCCCATTCTTCCACTTTTTCTCGAATTACCTTATCCATTTTTTCTAACGTGCTCTAAAAGCTGTTCGCAGGCATCCTCTAAGATATCCATCACATTTTCAAATCCTTGGTCTCCTCCATAGTATGGGTCGGGAACCTCTGATACTTTCTTTTTTTGGCAAAAATCGACCATACGATGAATCTTATGATGGTACTTTTTATCTTCATCTTGTGCACAAACATTGTGGTAGTTATTGTCATCCATCGTAAGAATATAATCAAATTCCAAAAAGTCTTTTCTCGCATCAAATTGGCGAGAGCGACTATTCAAAGAATAGTTTCGTTTTTTAGCATGTTTTCTCATGCGAGCGTCTGCCGGTTCTCCTATATGGTAGCCAGCTGTTCCGGCAGAGTCACAAAAAATCTCTTTATCTAGGCTTTTTTGAGCAACAAGTGCTTGCATCACCCCTTCAGCAGCAGGAGAGCGGCAAATATTTCCCAAACAGACAAAAAGTATCTTTTTCATAGAAAAGTTCTTTCTTTTGTAAATTCTGAGTGCCCTAAACAAAAAGCCTGCTTCTCTAACAAAAAGCAGGCTTTTCAAAACAGTCTATGATGAGTAAGTAAATTTTCCTTAGTCTTCTTCGATCAATTTTGCATACATGGGAATATCGGCCAAGAAATTTCGTACTTCTTTAGAAAGTTTTGCTGCTACTTTGATGCGGAGGATTTTGTTTTCTCCTTCTAGTGCAGGCAAAGGCCCAACCCACTTGAGAGATTTTTGCACCTCAAAAATTCCTCGGACAAAGTCAAGCACATGGCAAAAGACCAAAAAATTCTTGAATCGGAATTTTTCGCTTCCCACCCATTCGCAAATTTCCGTATCGACTAAGTTCAACACAGGCTCATACACTTTCTGAGTAGGCAAAGAAAGGTTTGCTGCAATTTCTTCTACTACCTTAGTGAAATCGATCTCAATATTCTCTACCTTTCCTGCTCTTTCCTTTACCGTAAGTAAAGTAGCTGTCATTCCTAGTTGATTAAGAACATGGTAGCAAGGGTCACCAATTAAAAGAGGATGAGCATTGTTATTGGCTGTTGTTAAACGATCAGCCAAAGTCGAAACGATTTTTTCTGTCCAAGGAGGCATGCGATCAAAAACCTCTTTCAATCGTTTATTATCAATTTCAATGACTTCAGTATCTTCGGCGGCAACGACATCAGCAGAACGTTTGGCTGTGGTAATCAGTCCCATTTCTCCGACCACACTACCTGGGCCAATCGTAGCCAAGAGAACGCTTTTCCCTCCAATTTCTTTGAAGATATCAACTCTTCCGTTGACAATGGAGTAGGCTTCTTTCCCTTCTTCTCCCTCCCGAATTAAGAACTCTCCCTTTTTCACAATGATGGGTTCCGAATAAACATTTCCCGACATCAAAGCATCAATGTCAGAGGACATTTCTTGGACCGTTTGGTAACGCTCTTCTTTTCTTAGAGCCATCGCCTTCATAATAATTCGGCAAAGTTCTTGAGGAATTTGTTGGCCAGGATTACGAACTTCGGGTGGATGAAAACGTCCGAAACCTGCACTCATCAAAACTTCATTGATATTTTTTCCAATATGAGGAGGAGTGAAGGTCATCATGTGATAGAGAGTCGCTCCTAAAAGGTAAATATCTGTCAATTTGTCGATTTGTTTAGTCAGCCCTCGAGCTTGTTCAGGAGACATGTAAAGGGGTGTCCCTAAAACCGTTCCTTCTACCGTTTTGTCTAGGTGCTCTAAAACTAAATCGTCTCGGTTGTCCTTAAGTTCTTCTTCGGGTGGGTTGTCACCACCAATGTACTTTCCTAGACCCCAGTCCATGACCAGAGCTTCCCCGTATTGACCAATCATAATGTTATGAGGTTTAATATCTCGGTGGAGAATATCTCGTGAATGGCCAAAAGCAATCGCGTCACAAACTTTACGAAAAATAGTAAGAAGATTATGGTTGTTATATTTTTTTACCGTAGCGGGATCTTTTTGGGAAAGTTTTTTTACGATCAGAGAAAGCTCTTCTCCTTCGACAATCTTCATCGTAAAGTAAACATTGTCGTCTGCCAGTAGTCCCATTTCATGAACAGGGACAACATTGGGGTGTTCCAACTGCGCAGTAATACGAGCCTCTTCAATAAACTTGGCCGACTCTTTTTGTCGCTCTTCTTCACTCAGCGATTCTTGTAACTGCAAAACTTTCATCACCAAAGCGCGGCGTAATTCTTTATCAAAAATACGGTAGATGATACCCATTCCCCCGCGGGCTAACTCTCCTTTAATGTCGTATTTTTCATAGCCTCTTCGAGATCCCATACTCTTTTTGAATTTCTCGGTCATAGTCAAATTTGAGTTTTGTGGAGGCACTCGGTGAGGAGCAGCATCAGGTGGAGAGTCTTTTTTAATTTGAGCCGTTTCTATCTTAACTGGGGCAGACTCTTCTCCAGACGAAGGAACATTAGGAGGAGTAGGAGAAGATGCGTTGACATCTGAGCTCTCTGATTTTTCAGATGAAGGAGTTTCTTCTGATGGCCTATTGTTCTCTTCTGCATCTATATTCTCTATATTATCATCATGGTTAGACATCTCTTTGTCTCTTTCCTTATATCACAACTTTAGGTTTAAATAATAGCCTAAAGCATACCCTGGACGTCCTTTGTCTAAGACTCCTCTTAAACAAGCTCTAAATCTGGAATAAAACTCCAGTTGGGGAATAAAATAAATGTAACCCAAGAAAAACAGGCTATTTTCTACTATTATATAATCAAAACAAGATTTGTAAACAAACCTCTATAAAAAAATAAATCAAAGAAGATAAAACTAAAGTTTTTTTAAGACTTCCCAAAATATTAAAGATAAAAATAAGGAAAAGAAATTTTCCTTTAATTTCCTTTAATTTATAACTTGTTTTTGCTAATAATATCATTCCTCTCAAAAGACCTTTTCGCTAGAACATTTTCACTAGCAACCTAGAATAGTCGCAACTATGTTTAATCTAAAAAGACAACTACAAATATACTGGTACCTTCTTTCTCGCCTAAAACGTTCTTTCCTCGAAAAACTCTATCGTTTTTTCAGCTATGCAGGGAATTTACTAGGTTTTGACGAGCATATGCAAGGCACTCTCAAACTCATCCTAATGAGCACTATCATCGGAGGAGTTGTTGCCCTTGGAGCCATTTTTTTTGAACACGCCGTAGATCTAACCAAGCATTTTATTCTCGATGGTCTCGCGGGATACAATTCCTATGGTCTTCCCGGAGAAACTAGTTTTCAGCCATACATCCTTGCTATTCTCCCTGCGATAGGTGGTCTTCTCGGAGGATTTCTAGTTTATTTTTGCGCCCCGGAAGCTCAAGGTCCAGGAACGGGAGCTGTTATTGAATCCTACCATCATTGGGCCGGAAGAACTCGCCCTCGGGTAGCTTTTGTTAAAATAATCGCTTCCACACTAACTCTTGGATTTGGAGGTTCCGCAGGAAAAGAAGGCCCTATGGGGCAAATCGGAGCAAGCCTTGCTTTTACGGTAGGGAGATTTTTTGCTTTAGACTCCAAGCAGATCAAGATTTTAACTTTAGTTGGTCTTGCCGCGGGAATTGGAGCTATGTTCCGTGCTCCCTTAGCGGGGGCTCTTTTTGCCTCGGAGGTTCTCTATCGTGATATGGACTTTGAAAAGGATGTCATTGTTCCCTCTATCATCTCGTCGATTATTGCTTATGGTATCTTTGGCTCTACCTTTGGTTGGACTCCTTTATTTGCTACTCCTGAGATGGATTTCCAAAATCCTTGGGAGCTCATTCCCTACACAGCCGTAGCGATTGCAGTAGTAATTGGAGCTCGCTGCTTTACCTTCGTTTTTCAAAGAATCCAAATATTTTTTAATTCCCTTCAGTTAGCCCCTTACTATAAACCTGCTGTCGGAGGTTTAATTGCCGGTGTTATTGGAACATTAGTTCATCCTCACACTCTCGCCGATGGATATACTACTATCCAAAATGCCCTAAACGGAGAAGCCTCTTTTCGTATTTTGCTCTTAATTGCCTTTGGAAAAATAATCACAACTTCTTTTACTGTCGCTTCTGGAAATAGTGGAGGAACCTTTGCTCCTTCCATTGTTATTGGCGGATGCATCGGAGGAGCCGTTGGCATTTTTGCCCAAAAACTCACATCTTACCATTTACCCGTGACAGCATTTGTCGTTGTGGGCATGGCCGGTTTTTTCTCTTGTGCCGCTAAAACTCCTATCTCGACCATTATTATGGTAAGTGAAATTTCGGGAAGCTATCAGCTACTCGTTCCTACGATGTGGGTTTGTGTCTTAGCCTATATATTAGGAGGAGAGAAAAGTATTTACCGCGAGCAACTTCCCACTCGCTATGATTCTCCTTCTCAATTTGGGCATATGATGTCCGAAATGCTAACTCGGATGAAGGTAAAAGATATCTACGAAAAAAAGTGTGATCACCACTTCGTCACTATTCAGGAAAACCAACACGTTGACGATGTCATCACTGCATTTGTCAATTCTCATCACCAAGTA
This sequence comes from Planctomycetota bacterium, assembly GCA_029260735.1. Taxonomy (GTDB): domain Bacteria; phylum Planctomycetota; class Uabimicrobiia; order Uabimicrobiales; family Uabimicrobiaceae; genus JAJDCR01. The sequence continues at coordinate 14,127 of JAJDCR010000019.1, read as the reverse complement.
GACTACCCTATCATCGGAGTAAATGGTGATTTTCTGGGGATCATTGACCAAGACGAAGTGCGAAAGCTTCTCGTTGAAAAAGAAATCCAGCATATGCTGATTGCCTCTGATTTACTCTTGCGCACACCTATTTTAGAACTGGAAGACAATCTCCAAACAGCTATTCGCAAAATGATATCCTGTGGACACGATGAACTTTTTGTTATACAAAATAAAAAACTCATTGGAATTTTGAGCCGACGTAGAATTATCGACTACTATGATCGCAAAATGAAGCTGGAAGAGGGAGACACTATTTTAGAAAATCGTCCGGCCGAAAAAAAAGATCTCGTAGTGAGTGGTCTTTTCTATCGAACCAATTGTTCTTCCAAAGTAGAGTTATTCCAGTTTTTAGTTGAGCATGTTCCGCTCTATAACAAAGAACATAAACGTGATCTTATTTTGCATCTTTTACAACGAGAAGGAATCGAGAGTACCGCAATTGGTGATGGAATTGCCTTTCCTCATCCGCGCGAACGTATCTTGTATGGGCAGTATGCAAGTATTGCCATCGTTGTTTTGGAAGAACCTATTTCTTTTGGAGCGATGGATGGACAGCCTGTCGATATTGTTTGTTTAATTCTGTGCAACGATGCCATTACCCATCTCAACGCTATGAAAAAGCTCTCGCAAGCTTTTGTTCAAAGAGACCTTGCCACTAAGTTAAGAGCCTATGCCTCTAAAGAAGAGATATTGGAATCTCTGCAGTTACCAGAGGCTCCTTGTTTTAGATTTTTAGGAGAAATGCCGTGAGTTTTCTTGCTTCATCACAAACAACAAAAGAAAAAATCATACAATTTAATCTCGATTTACCTTTAGAAAAAGCCCAAACAATCCCCAGTTCTTGGTATTTCGACCAAGATGTCGCTGAATTAGAGCGAAAAAATGTCTTTTCGCGCTCTTGGCAAATGGTCGGGCGATCTGATCAAGTGGCTCTCCCAGGCTCTTTTTTAACTGCAGATATCGCAGGAGAGCCCGTCTTGGTTGTCCGAGATGAAGAAGGCATTTTACGAGCCTTTTCGAATGTTTGTCGCCATCGAGCGGCTCGTGTTATGGAACAAGAATGTGGTCAAGCGCAGCGACTTCGTTGCCGCTATCACGGTTGGACCTACGATTTAACAGGAAAACTCAAAGGAACACCTGAATTTGCTGGTGTCGAAAATTTTGCGAAAGAAGATAACGGCTTACCTCCCCTTCAAGTTGTCGAAAGTAAACCTTTTATTTTTGTTAACTTACTTGTTAACCCGACAGAAGGAGAAGACAGCCATTCCCTTTTGCAAAATTTCCAGGAACAAAGCCAAGCTCTCAGTATTGACAAACTACAATTTTTTGATCGTCGGGAGTACACTATTAACTGCAACTGGAAAGTTTTTGTCGATAACTTCTTAGACGGAGGATACCATGTGAACACTGTTCACCCTGGGCTCGCAGGAGTGATTGATTACAGCGGCTACCATAGTAAACTCCACTCAAAAAGTAATGTCCAAATCAGTCCTTTTCGCTCTAGTGAAAAACAAAAAGGAGAAGCGGCCACAACAAGTGTTCGTTCTGGTGATTATGCCTACTACTGGTGGCTTTTTCCTAACTTCATGGTCAACCTCTATTCGGGAGTAATGGACACCAACTTAGTTTTACCTTTAGGAGTGGATCGTTGCCGAGTAATTTTTGATTTTTATTTTCCAACCGAGCAAGTAGAAGGAAAGCAGGATCATATTAAAAAAAGTATTGATGTTTCTCACCAAATCCAGCAAGAAGACATTGATATTTGCGAAGAAGTGCAGCGAGGGCTTCAAAGTCGTTCTTTTGATACCGGACGATTTAGTCTAAAACGAGAAGCCACAGGCTATCACTTTCATCAAATTTTAGCCCAATATTTAAAAACCTAATTGATGTCAGCAAAAAATATTCGCCACATCATTATCATTGTTCTCATTATAGCTATAAGCAGTTTTGCTTTTTCTGGCTTAAAACTATATATGTACGGGAGAAAACGAGCTATTGACATGCGCTGTATAACAAACCTTAGTCGTTTTGATCGGTGCCTAAAGCTCTACATTCTAGACCTAGGCGATGGTCTAAAGTTCCCTTACCGAGATGGAGCCGGACTATTAACCACTCTCTATCAAGAGCAAATCACTTTCGACCCCTTTTTATATATATGCCCTGGGACAACAGACAAAAATGGCAGAGGAGCATACCTTGATCTCGTCAATGGCCCCGAAGAGAATAATAATTGGGTTAGCTACGCCGGACGTAAAAACTATAACCCCAAAATATACCCTGGAATCTTTTTTCCCAGTCCTTACACTTCTAGCACTACAGTCGCAGCAGACGATCGCCAAGAAGAAAGAAACCATCAGGATAAAAATCATATCCATTTTCTTTTTTTAGACGGGCACGTGGATACTTTTTCTGCCGATAGTTCTGAAGCGGATGTCTTGTTTGATCCTTTGACGAACTGAAAGAGTTAGTTTTAAGCAAGCTTTCATTTTTTAATTGTAATATTCCTTAATATCTTTTATCTTATAATAGATAGCTGAAATAATGGAAAATATAGAAAATATTAATTTTTGGAGAAAAGGTGGAATCGTGAAAAAACAAATACTGGCTTTGGGCTGTTTACTTTGCTTACTTTCTCCGATCTACGGGGTTTCTTTATGGGAATCTACCATGACGAGTTTAAACCCAACGGCATGGTGGCGTTTAAACGAAACTTCGGGTGGTGTGGCTTTGGATGCCACAGGAAATGGTTTTAATGGAGCCTATCAATTTTCACCCGTTTTAGGGCAAAGCGCAGCTTTTGATGGGCCGGACAATAAAGCGGTTAATTTTGCCAACGGCGTTGCCGATATGGGAGATGTCCTAGACCCCGAAAACCGTAGTTTTACAATGCTTAGCTGGTTCCGTAAAACTTCTCCTAGCACAGGACTTATGAAAATTATTAACAAGGGACGTACATCTGCAGGAACACCTCCCGAAACAGGATACCAAATTCGCATTCGCGACAACACCATTGAAACTACCATAAGTGATAACAGTGCTAACGTTGTCACTATAAATACGGCCGAGCCTACTCTGAATGACTATCACTTTGTTGTCACTGTGGTGGATCGCAACACTAACCAAATACAAATGTACCTTGATCCCACCGGAGGAATTGTCGCTGCCCAAGCATCTATTGCAAGTATTGGAGCGGTCAACACGAATATTCCTTTTGCTATCGGAGCTTTAGACAGAGGTGGTGCTGGCGTAACCAGTGAATTTTTTGGCGGAGAAATTGATGAAGTGGCTTTTTTTGATGGAGTCGCCTTAAGCGGAACTCAAGTTCAGCAATTGTTTGATTCCGTTAATCTAGAAGCGAATGCGGTTCCTGAGCCCTCTAGTTTTCTTTTAGGAATTTTTGCTCTTTCTTTTCTTTGGATGATAAAGCAAAAAAACTAAGGGTCTAGAATAACTCGAAATCCCAGGCCATTATAGTGGAAGTCTGGGTAAGGCTTATTTGAAACCGCTTTTGAAAAAGATGATCGAAAACCGTTCGAAGGCTTATGTTCCGGGAGGGTAAGGCTCCTGCCGCACCGGGGATATGATTAGTTCCTGGTGGCATTTCGGCACATTAATTTGTTCATAGGTTTCATATAGAAAAAACGTTTTATATCGTGGGTGCTCCTGCCGAGCAAGGAATGTGCCTAGATTACAATATCAGGATCCAAGCACAACCCCGGTGCGGCAGGAGCCTTACCCTCCCCATAACATAAGCCTTCGAACGGTTTTCGATCATCTTTTTCAAAAAATGGTTTCAAATAAGTCTTACCTCCAGGGGACATAGCACTTAATTAACTTAATGACAGTGATTCCCGGGAAGGCGAGAATCACTGGCATTAAGTTACATCCATTTACTCGCCTTGCAATAAAAGATCCAGCTTGCTTGGATTTCCTGTAATAACCATGATATCTTCCTCTTGCAAAGCTGTATCCCCGTGAAGTTCACTAATCGTTTCATCTCCTCTCTTGACAACCAATATGGTGACTCCGCATTTTTTCTTGAGATTCAGTTGGGCCAGATTTTTTTGGGTTAAAAGAGAATCTGAGGGAATGGTGTAGGTATGAATCTCTAGCTCTGGTATGTTCATCTTTAACTCTTCGGGCTGAGGAGTTTGTGGGGTCGTTTCCCGCAGCATTTTATAACCATTCGCTCGGATAAGATGAGTAAAGTCGCTAATTTTATTCTCTGGAATTAAAAATTTACGCAATACTCGGGTGAAAATTTCGACAGAGGTTTCAAATTCTTCGGGAACTACTTCATTTGCTCCGCATTTGTGCAAAATTTCCATTTCGGTGACAAAACGAGTCCGAGCAATAATATAGATGTGAGGATTGAGTTTACGAGCGATCGTGACAATCTTACGTGTAGATAAGGGATCGGAGATTACACAGACCAGAACTTTTGCGTGGTGCAATTCGGCATGCTCTAAAATATGTTCGTGGGTAGCATCTCCATAAAAGATAGGCTCCCCTTTAGATTTTTGCTGACGGACGGTGCCTGGATTCATTTCTAAGATAACATAAGGAATTTTTTCTATGGTCGCTGCGTGGGCCAAATTTTGCCCATTGAGTCCAAAACCGACAATAATAATGTGATTTTGTCTTCCTTCCTTCTTAACCTGGGCTAAGGGGCGATAGCCTTTTTTCCACTTTTTAGGAAAAGGAAAGCGCATTAGCATTGTCGAAATTTGAGGAGCGGCTGCAATTAAGAAAGGAGTAAGAACCATGGAAACAACAGAGATAGAAAGAAAGAGTTGGTACTTATCTCCCAGAGAGATTCCTTGTTTGACTCCGGCATTGGCTAAAACAAAAGAAAATTCTCCAATTTGGGCCAGACACAAACCCGTGCAAATAGTAACACGAAGGGGAAAACCCAAGGCAAGAACGGCTAAGGCAATGATAAGAAATTTTACGAGCATTACTGCAATGGTCGAAAACATAACTAAAAAGCTATGATTTAATAGATATTGAAAGTCGAGCAACATACCAATGGAGACAAAGAAGAAAGCGATAAAAACCTGGCTAAAGGGAAGAATACCGGCAAGAGCTTCGTTCGCATACTCAGACTCCGAGATGATTAAGCCCGCAAGAAAAGCTCCCAGTCCGATGGAAAGACCTAATTTATTGGTGAGAAGAGCAATCCCAAACCCTAGAAAGACTATCGTAAGTAAAAAGAGTTCGCGGTTCCGTGTTTTTGCAATATGATGGAGCAAATGGGGAACCACATACAAAGCACTAATTAGGGTTAAAGCAACCACGAGAACACTTTTTCCTAGCAAGATAGCCAGGGCTCCCGTCACATTTTCTGTGTTTCCCGCCAATATCGGAAGAATGATAATCATAGGAACAACTGCAATATCCTGAAAAATAAGGATAGACAAAGCATTTTTTCCCATAGGAGATTCTATTTCCGCTCGCTCCTTAAGAAGCTTAAGGACAATTGCCGTGCTGCTCAAAGTGAGGAGCATTCCGACAAAAATAGCGGTGTTCCAATCAAAGCTAAAGCATTGATTAGCGAGGGCTGCAAAAACAAACATAGTCAAAAAAACTTGAATGCTCCCTCCTAAAAGAACAGACCTCTTCATCTTCCACAAGTCTTTTAAGGAAAACTCGATCCCAATGATAAAGAGCAAAAAGATAACCCCAATTTCAGAGAGAACTTCCACCTCGTGGCGAGAGTGAATCAAGCTAAGTCCATTAGGACCTGCCAATAAACCTGTGATTAAAAGTCCCACGACAAAAGGTAATCGTACTAAATGGCCAATAAAAACTACGACAATAGCCAAACCTAAAATAACAATGGCATCGATAAGTAAAACCGGGATTTCCATGTATATCCTTTCTGCGACTTAAGCTCTTTTGCTCTTCATGATGAAAAAACAATCATCTGACTTAGCCCTTTCTTTTCTAAAGATATCTTACACTAAAAAAGAGGGCATGTCTTCATTTAAACTGTTGGAGTTGTCTCAAATTAAGTCTAATTCGTCCACTAAATCATAAGAGTACTTCTCAACAATCTCTTTTGATTTAGATTGAGGAATACCCGTTTCGAGCATACGTTTTTTCCACATATCATCAATATCAGCAACTAATTTCGTTGCATCGAGAGTTCCGTCTGTATTTTTCCCTTTACCTTGAGCAAGGTGCTCTCGAACATCTCGTAGAGCCTTATAGGTACTAACAAAAAGAGCTGAAATAGGATAAGTACTGTTAGTTGCTTCTAAGTTTCCTTGGTAAAGCTCTTCAGCAACTTGTTGGGCAATATTAGCAAAGAGTTTTTTTCCATCAGAAAAACTTCCTTCCACTACTTTTCCTACGACTTTCTTGAGACCTTCTCTGCTCACGGGGTGAACTAAAGGAGACTTTGTTTTTTCCTCCAGATCATCTTTGGAAGACTTAGGCTTAAAGGTAAACTTCAGGCCATGAGATTTGGTAGGTGTGACATAGAACTTCACTTCTCTATTATCTCCACTACCCGCAACTAAACGGAACTCCGCTTCCACATTTTCAATTTCAAATTGAGGATTTTTCTCTATTGCCTTTTGAACTTCGTTCTGTAGACTTTGCATAGCTTCATCGAGAGGTATTTTGTCTAAACTTCTAGTTTCTTTATCCAGCATAGTGATTCCTTACTTTAGTCCTTTTTTTATTGATAGAGTTTATCCAAAAATATACCATATTAATCTCTAATCAGAGTGTTATTTTTTAAGTTTTCCTTTCTTTTTGCATTAAGATATCTGCTCTATCGGCAGTTTTTAGTAAATCTCTTTTTCTAAGAGTGAAAGTTTGTTAGAATAGGCCCAAGCGTAATAGTGTGTTGCTATTACTTTAACTTTCAAGGAGATTATAGTGAAAAAACACTTTATTTTGATGGTTTTGTGCTTGGCTATTCTTAGCCCAAGTTACGCCTCTGATCATATCGATACTCCCTCTATCGATGATTTGGCTGCAGCAGATCTTACTGATATGTTTGCCTTTTCTCGAAAATCAGGAGATAAAAATACTCTGGTTTTAGCGATGACTACTCATCTTTTTGCGAAAAAGAAGACCAAGTTTTCGGATCGAGTAGAGTATTCTTTCCAACTACGCCGAGCTAATATAATCGGTTCTGGACCAAACTTTGGCATTGACACCCGCGATGAGCATACCATTTCTTGTACCTTCCAAAAAGGCAGTGATGGTAAACAAGTGATGCAATGTACCGTTAGCCAAGCTGAGTTTGGCCGAGAATTGGTTAAAACAGAGGTTAAAGTTGGTGATTTGAATGGCGGAAATAATGAGTCAATCCGTGTATTTGCAGGTCTTCGAGCAGATCCTTTTTTCTTTGATCTTGTTCGGGTAGGTTTAGAGCGTAAAAGAAATACTAGCTTCAACGACAAGGGATTCCCTTTTCCTGGAATTATCCCTAAAAACGGATTGATTTGGGCCAACGTTCTTGCCATCGTAGTTGAACTAGACGTTGACAGAATCTTAGGTCCTTCAGATACTTCTCTTTTCGCGGTGGCTTCTCATACGAAGATGACAACAGATCATCATGGGGAAGAAGTAGTTTTCAACATTGACCGGATGGGACGACCCGAAATAACGAACTTTGTCATGGGTAAATTCAGCACATCTGACAAAGCAACCAATCAAGTGAAAAAGCAATGGAATGCCGAAGCTAGCTCTTTTGTTTTGGACAGAAGCAAAGCAGGTCTTTATCGTAAAACGATAGAAGCTGGTTTAGAGCATTTGGACATGAGAGACCAAGGAAAAGATTGGCCTTCTCCTCATCCTTTCACCAGAGTTATTATGGACGACTTCCTTCTGGTTGATTTGTCCAAGCCCGGAAATGCTACTAGCACTAATACCTATCTTGAAATCGAAAAATCATTGTTCGCGGACAAACCTCACCAAACCTGTGGTGGTCGCACAATCAATGACGATTTTGTAGATATTATGCTAACATACTTCATCAATGGCCCCGATAGAAAAACTCCCGAACGCGGAGACGGCATTGATAAGCAATCTCGTCAAGGAACCAACGTTTTCCCTTACTTGGGCAAACCGTAGTTTCTTTGATTTAAATTGACTTAAAATAACAAAATAGCAGATAACAAAGAATATGCCGTAAAAAGGGCATTTTGTTACCTGCTATTTTTTTGCATTTCCTATTTTGATGGCGCACCTTTGTTTTGATACCACTTGGAGAAAAAATGCCTTTAGCCATTGTCGAATCAATGAAAGATATTAACTCCTTACTCGCATGGCTTAAATCTTCTAATCAAAGAGACCTTCTCGAATTTTGATGGAAAAATCCTCTCCAGGAGGTCCATAACTTTGGGCCTTTTCTGAAATGAGGCTCTTTTTTTTCCATTCAGAAAAAGATTCCCCGCCTGAAATGATTCCTTCTTCATATAAATATTCGTCCAAGTAACCATTGACTAAAATGCGCCAATTCCAAGAAAGCTCGCTTCCGGCCATCTTGCTGTGGTAGTAAATCATTGTTGTGCAGTTGTCGCTAAGAGCGTTATACCATTGAGGTTTTTCGGCCAAAGAGTTGATTTGATCAATGTAGGCCAAAAGTAAACCTTCGCTTCGCTCCAAGGGAGCGTTAAGGCGGTACAAATAAACCTGCTCGCCTCTGTGGTGAGTTCGTAGCCCAATAACATCCCGTTCATCCGCAACAACGTAGCAAAGTTCATATTGGCGAAAAAATCCCCGCAGGGCCGAGTAAGTCTCTCCCACTTCTTTTCGAGTTTCAATAGAAATAGAGAGATATTTTCCCCCCTCAAATCCCCAACTAAAAATAGTGTGAGCAATGTTGGGGTCTCCCCAATAAATAAGGAACATATCTAAAGAACGCAATTTGTTGAGGTCGTAACTTCGTTTTTCCCAACTAGGAATGTACTCTTGTTCTGACTGGTATTGAAAATTTCGCAGATTGTAAACTGTGATAGTATTTTCTTTTTGCTCTATTCTTGTTACCTCTGCAACATCTTTTTGCCAATTTCTTTCCGCTTGGGGAGGAATATATTTCCAGTAAAGAAGAACGTAAGAAAACAAAACAAGATAAACAATACCAGCTTGGGACCAAGGTCGAAGATATTTTAGAACAGCAAAAAGGCAGACAAGGTAAAGAATGCTAATAACAGGAGAAACATCGATCCAAAGAGCTGCTACTGCCCATAGATTTGTTAGAGTGAGAAAAGGGACTATGAGTAAGTAGATGAGAAGGTTCTTCCATTTTTCCTTTTGCAAGCTTATGTATGTATCTGTGTCTGAATCGTCCATTTTATTTCCACCTGAATGTGAGTTTTTAAAACGTAAATATTTTTTGTGTATTTAGAGCGTGTTATTAACTCTAAATAGCTTATTTACTCATCTTTGTCAATGTTTTATGAAACTTCTTCGGGTTAAGAACCCAAGGCTATTCACGTTAATCTCCTTCGGGGATACTTTTCAAAAATTCTATATCCTTATTTGGGTGTTATTTTTTGGTAAAGAAATGTAGAATCTAAAAAAGATTTACGAAAAAGAGTCTCGCGAAACGAAATATCCCCAAAACTACTCAATTTCTTTAGAAGAATGTTCACAAAGGAATGACCAAATCCTTGTTTCTCAAAAGCTTTACTCCTAACGAGAAGAATCCTCTGGAGAATACCAAAAAAAATCCAGAGTTTTCTCCTCTCCGTGCCAAGCTTTATCTGGGAGAGAAAAGAGAAGATGATGAATTTTTCTTTCCTCATCAGGGTAGCCTGCCCGAGTAATGATTTCTGCTTGAACAGATATTTTTTCGTTTAAATACTTAAGGTTTCGATGACGACATCGAAGTTGGATTTTTTGTTTACCCGATGATATATTTTTCAAACTATAGTAAGCCACAAAATAACTATCGCCTTGGATAACTCTTCTTTTGCAAGAGCGAAGATTTTCTATCGTAAAACTAATATCTTCTTTATTGCTGACAATACTCACAACAAGGTCGGTCTGGTAGAAGGAAGCCTTTTCCTCGACCAGCTCTTTTAAGCGTTTTTTCCAAAAGAGATTATCTTTATTCTTTAGCTTTTCTCTTATCAATCTAATGTATTCGTTGTGAATGACATTTTGAATTTCCCTAAAACGCCGCGGCCATTTTCCAACTAAAAGCATTTCATAATAAAGAGCGGCTTGAGAAAAAGATTTTTGTTCTCGGTGGCATTTTGCTAAATTCCAATAAGGAAATGGTTCCGTGGGACGCAAAGAGAGAATTCTTAGATAGAGAGGAATGGCATAAGCGAAAAGCCCTTTTTCTTGTAAGGAGTAGGCCACCGTTCTAAGAGTGCTACAGTTACGTGGATCTATTTCAACAAGAGAGCTTAGACAACGTAGATAATCGGGCTCTCCTAGCCTCTGGTATCGTTTTTCACTTTCCGGAAGATAGGTGAGAGAACTAAAAGGAAAATTTTCTCTTTCTTCTCGGTAAAAGAAATCTAGTTCACGGCGAAACTTAAGCTGACACGGCCCCGAGAAAACAGGAGCTTGGGGGGAACGGGCGAGAGCACGGAGAAGATAGTTTGAAAAAGAATGGGTTTTTGCCATTTCCCGAGAAAAGCGTGCATGGATTTTAGGCAAAGAAAGCAAAGAGGAGTGAGGTTTTGCTTTTGCAATGAGAGAGGCAACCATAGCTTCACTGCTGCCTGTTTCTTTGGTATCGATCTCGTAATTCTTATAGTCTCTCTCGCTTTCAAGCATCAAGAGAGAAAAATTCTTTCCTGGAATATTAAAGCGGCGAGCAAAAGCAAAGATAGTATCTTCCAAACTCGGATCGTTCAAGCTCTCCATTTTTCGAACGGCCACTTCTCCAAAAGCACGGGGAGCCAAAAGACTTTCTCCCTCTGTCGAAAAAGGGTACTCCCACTTCTTTTTTTCTCCCAGCCAAGTTCCCTCCAAAATCAACTTTGCCTTCTTGCCTTGAGGACGAGCAGCCAAGATAATTTCACTCCCTGGATAGAGAAGCTGAGGTTTTTGCCAAAACAAAACATCTTCTAGATTTTCAGTATAGATTTTATTTATGATAAAAGGAACCGTTCTATGAGCTTGTGCTAGATCAGAAATCTGAGAAGAATCATGGGCATAAAAAACATGTCCTTTGGTATCAGACAAACGATGGAGAAGCTCTCCATTTCCCTCTGCCCCTAAATGGTAAGAGTATAGCCGAGCAGAGGGATTTTTCTCTTGCCATTTTTTGGCCAAGAGGGCTGGGGTCTCTTCTCCCCAAGTAATGTTACCATTGCTCAGTAAGAAAATATCCATTTCTTTCTCCGAGGAGAACCATGTCGCATCTTCTAGTGTCTGAAAAAGTCCTTCAAAGTTCGTTGCTCCTTCCAAAATTAGCTCTTGAAGCTCTCTAGTAATTTTTTCTCTCTCTTTGGAGTTATTGAGAAGCCAAGACCCTTCCTTCCACCACTGAGCCCCCATGTTAAAAAAGACAATGTTGAATTCCTTTATCTCGGGGCTTTGTTGAAGAATTTCTTCTATGAGTTGAACGGACATGCCAAAGTATCGACTTTCCTGGCTAAGGGAAGTGTCTAAAAGAAAAAGAGCTTGGGATGATCCCCGTTTCTCCTTTTTAGGAACATCAGGAGTAAAGCGGGCATAAGTATAGCGATCTTGAGGATTGTAGCTGCTTTCAATGATAATCTCTTTTTCATCTACCGCTCTCCACTTAACCGAAGCCGTTGCAGTAATTGCTTCTATTGGAGGAGCAGGAAAACGATAAGAAAGTTTATCTGGTAAAATATTGGTGTGAGCACTTAAGTGATAAAATCCGTCTTCGGGAGGAATTTTCATACTAAATTTTCCCCCCAAGTCATACTGCTTATCGCTCACGAGCATAAAGTCGACTTTGACCCCTTCTCCTTGCGGAAGAGAGAATTCATAAAGGCACTCTCCTTTTACACGAGGCAAAGTTTCTTCATAGGCTAAAACAACGCGCTGGTGGCCATTTTGAGCAATAGGATAAATCCGGGTAGTAAAAGTATTCCCACTACTCCATTCCAGCAAGGCAGGATCTATCTGGCGACGAGTGGTTCCTTCGTAGGCAATTTGCGCTTTTTTTCGCCGGACGACTTGAGCAACTTTTGGGACGCCAAAAGGATTGCCCTCATAATAAATAAATTCATCAACAGAAAGACTAGAAATTTCTCCCGCAAGTACAGCAGGAAGTTTGGGCAAATTTTGCGAAGGATCTCCCATAAGAGGATCTTTCCAAAAATCTAAGTTGGGGTAGTAGGCTAAGTAGGAAATGGTTCCCTGGTCAGGAAGACGATAGTGAAATCGGCCTTCTAGCCAACCTGATGCCTGCTTAGGATTATGAAAGACATGATCGACAATCGTCCGGGCACGGAGCCCTTCTATTTTTACCAAAACACGGACAGAGTAAAGAGGTAAATAACGCCTTTCCCCTAGCTCAATAGTCGCAGCATTAGAAACTCCCGGAAAGCGCTTCCAAATCTTGGGCGGTAAAGAGCTAATATCGGCGGATAAGTCTCTTTTGGAAATAGCATAATAGACGTTTTCGTTTTTCGTTAAAACATAACCATGCGATTTTAGTAATGTTTCAATGAAAACAAGGGGTTTCAACTTACTCTGAGGATCTATCGTGATTAATTCATTCATAGGCTGAGGGATTAATAGATTGATCTTTGCATCATCTGCGAGCATACGGATATAACGGTCCAGATGTATGCGGTAAGGATGATGAAGCAAAGTTCCTTTGGGGACTACCCGGTAGATGTTCTCATCTTTGACCAAAGCATATCCATAAGACTCTACTAAGATTTCCATCAAGGTCATAGGTTCAAAGTTGTCAAAGGACTCCAGAGTTACCTTCTTGTCAATGGGCTGAACAATCATTAAGTTGATCTTGGCTTTAACCGCAAGCATACGAAGAAGGTCATCTAAGCGAATATCTTTATTTTTGAAGTTAATCGTACCTTCCGAAGAGAATTCTCCCGAAGAATCAAATATGGAAAAACGATCACTCCCTTCATTAAAAAACAAATTTCCTGGTTTCTCAGAAAAAAAAGAAAAGGCCTCTTTGTCTTGGTGGGCTTCTTCTAAAGCTTCTAGTTCAGTCGCAAAAGTTAGATCAGAGCTATTTTTTTGACCTTCTCCCACAAAATGAAATCCACAGGAGCTTAAAAAAAGAGACATAACTAAAACAAAACTGCAAAGTAATCTTCTTTTCATTTGCTCTTCCCTTTTTTTACATAGGAACCATTCGATAACAAAACCCTCTTATTAATTTATCATACAGCATATTGTAATGTTTTTCTTAATAAATCTACTTTTAGCTAAATATTGGGTTTGTTGGCGTAGGATTTTTGTTTTTTTGCCTTTCTTGGTTTAGTGTATTTTCTTATTAGGCAAACAAATATTATTTGTATGCCTATCGGTGATCCAGGGTACCGTTCGCCTTTGGCTCACTATACCCCGGGCTGTGATGTGTAACACTTTCAGTGTATGCTGCTTGTGGAAACGTTCTTTTTTATAGAATTTGATCTCAAATTTTGGACGAATGTTTGGATAAAACCTTCTGCATTGTTCTAGGAAATTGGAATCATAACTCTGTTTGTCATCCTTGAGCTTGGTTTCCCTAGGACTTCATCCTAGGCTGGGTTGTGTTGTCCTTTCAGGACAAAGAATTTTTGTTTTTTGGCCTATCTTAAGATGGAAAAAGACAATTTTGATGCATGTGTAAAAAGTTTTCTGAGTTTTCTTTTTGCCGCGAATGCGGCAGTGGCACGTAGCCAGGGAATTTATTCCCTGGTGTAAGAGAGTCCAAGAAGAAATGCCCTTTAGTTAAGGGCAAACGTACTAGGCGTATCGAATGGAATCGGGAAAAACTGGCTATTGCCAAAAGGCACAAAGAAGTAAAGACTCTTGAGTTTAAAGAAAAATACAAAATGCGATCGGGGATAGAAGCTACCAATTCTGAACTCAAAAACAAACATGGAGCTGCAAATTTGAAGGTCAGAGGATACCTAAGAATAGACTTGGCAATGACCTTGAAATCTCTTGCCG
>JAJDCR010000174.1 GCA_029260735.1 Planctomycetota bacterium | reverse complement strand
TTTGGGCAGCAAAAAACTACCTTTGCCCTAAAGGGCAATAATTTAGGGATATATCCATTCCAGGGGATAAATCCCCTGTCTACGTGTCTTCGCCTCTCCGAGGCTTAAGATGAAGAGATACTTTTTGCACACGCATCAAATATATCAACTAGTACGCACTATTTATACGATACCTGAAAAACATGCATTTAATCTAGGTCCATATTTTATAAGATTTAGTCGTGCCAGACAACAATAGCATTAAGTTAAGCTGTAGTCTTTGTATTTTTTTCCCCTCCACGGTGGATTTTGAGTAGAAAAGAATCTCACGCAAAGGCGCAAAGAAAAGCAAAGGAAGATCTAAAAAATCTTTATGTTCATCTCTTGCCTGGATTCTTTTTCTCCTTGGCGTCTTTGCGTCTTTGCGTGAAATTCTTTTCTTTCTTCAGCTTTAAGGCGCACTTTTTTCACTGCACCTTAAAAATATGCAAATCCAAATGCCTGTTTTTTCTTCTTATTTTTTCTATCCTTTAGCCCTTTTTTGTTTCCGTGTGTGAGAAGCCTGTAGTACATCTTAAGGTATTCGTGCTTTACTTATGCTTGCTGTTTTCTTGGGCAATAAATTTAATCGCTTCGTCGGTCATCGATTGAGCATTTCCCTTCCTTTTCCCCGAAATATTAACCGAAAAAATAATAATTCCATCTTTTACTCGGATTGCTCTGATGCTTAAATCTCTACCCTCTAGTCTTTCACGGGAGTACGGAGTTTCTACTTTGTCATATCCTCCGTATTGAGTAACCCTCTTACCCTGTTTTTTATCATACCGTCCCACTGGTTTGTCTGGGTTCCACGTCTTTGTGACTTTTTTTCTTTGGTAGTTTTTTTTCTTTTCTTGGTAAATTCCCACAATTATTGTATCTGCATGGGCTAGTTTTCCTAGCTCCACTGCCGACTCATCATCAAAAAAATCCGAAGTGTGGGTTAATTTTACCTCTTGTAGCAATTGTTCTAAATAAGATCGCTCTATCACATTGTATCCGTTTTGAATAAGCCCACTGATAAAACGATCTGTGATTGCATCTTGATCCCCTTGAAAAAGAGGAACAGCAACCTTTCCCGCTTGCTGAGGGGTTCCTTCATTTGTAAATCCTCCTTGAACAGTGTAGCACCCAGGCAAAACGGAAACCAACAATAAAAGAAGTAGGCATCTCATAGAAAAACCCTTTCGCGGTAATTGACCCCATTACATCTATCTTGTATTTTTTCACTCATTATTGTAGAATAAATAAACTTTTCAACTTCATTATAGTTCTGAATTTTTCAGGGGATAGCTGTGAAAAACTATATTTTAATTATAATAGTACTTTTCCTTACCGGAACTGTCAATGGTATACCTGTAACGAATGGTTTAGTCGGATATTGGTCTGGAGATGATAGTACTGCCAACGATAGTTCTGGAAACAACCTTCACGGAGTTTTTAATGGTGCAAGCTTTGCCCAGGGAATTTCGGGGCAAGCCTTTAGCTTTAATGGCAGCAATAATATTGTCATTGCTGACTCTCCTCTTTTAGATGGGCCCTCAATGACAGGTTTGACCTTAAGCGCTTGGGTAAACCTGAATGTAACTAACACTGATATGACTATCGTTTCTAAATTTGACACTAACAACGATGGTCTCAATGGTATATCCTACTTACTTGAGTTTGATGTTTTTCCTGAGAACCAACGGTTTTTTGTCGTGGAAGATGCCAGTACCACTATAAACGGTAAATTTGAAACCCCTTTTGGCGTAGGACAATGGCATCATCTTGCTGGCACCTGGGACGGGTCTGTAATCAAAATGTACTTTGATGGTGTGGAAGTTACTCCTGCTATTACGGGAAGTACTGTCACAACAATTAGAGATAACACCACTCCTCTTACTATTGGTTCACTAGGAAATCCGTCGCAGTTTTTTAATGGACTCATTGACGAAGTTGCTATATATAACCGAGCTCTTTCTGATGGCGAAGTAAATCAGTTATTTTCTTCTCCGGCTGTTCCTGAGCCTAGTAGTTTTTTGTTATTTGTGATGACACTACTTGTTATTGTTCGAGTTCGCCCCTAATCTTAGTTTATTTGGTGTTATCATGTTTTTAACTGCGAAAGAAACAGAAGCTTTTTACCTGCTCGCGATGGAAAAAGGATATCTTTCTGAAGACTCGGTGGAAAGTTGGAAATCCTTTCCGATTGAATCTCTTCTCTCCAATCATTTTATAACTATTGGGCAATATAGAGAAGTTTTTGATGAAATTAAAGTAAATAGAGAAAAAGGGGAGCCTTTCCCTGATTCAAAGGAAGTTTTGAACTTAGAGAAAAGATTGGAAAGTACTTCGGAAGAAGAGGATTGGAAGAAAAAACGGCACGGAGAACTCCAAGAAGAATTGCGCGAGAGCCAAAATTTTTCCCAGCGTATGATTGACCGCGTTCAGGAAGATCGCTTAGGACAACTCTATGCCTGGAGCGCAATGGCTATAGTTTTATTTATATTTGTTGTGGACATTCTCCGTTTTTTTACTGTAATTGCTCTTTGTCTCGCTTTTCCCGGGGGAGTTTTTTACTATTGGCGCCAGACTCGTCAGAAGAAGGAGAACTCGAGTCAAAAATCGTGGCCTAAGCTAAAAACTCTGGGTGAAACAAAAGATGAATACGAGATGAAAAAGGTTCTGATGGGAGAAAGAGAAAATATTTCAACGAGTTATGTTCTTCTTTCTGAAGAGAAGGAAAAATCTTTTTTTGAGAAGCTAGCTACTCCTGAGAAAAGAATTTTTTGGGGCGGAGTAGTCTCCTTGTCAATAGCTCTAAGCTCTTTTACGGTGGTATTTTTTTATCAATATATCACGGCCTTTTCTCTTGGGATGATAGCGACTTATTTGGTTGAAAAAAACAAAGGAGAAGGAGGCCCCTTTCTTTTTTCTTTGGCTCTGTTTGCCCATTTGTTAATTGCAGAGTGGACAACTTCTGTAATTTTTGGTTGGGCTATCTCAAAGCTAGGTTTCTTTTTTTGTACTTTGTCTTTTCTGTTTGCGGGAACCTTTGGACATGTTCTCCAAGAAAATATAGAAAACACCAGTTTAGATAAAAAATCAGAAATTTTGACTCCCTCCTAAAGGTGCTTGGAGAAACATCCTAGTCCCTAAAATCCACCTAGCTCAGATTCCATTGACAATAGACTTTCCTTGTGATAGAATTTTCCTGTCAATAAATTGGGTAAAGAGCAATTACTGAGTAGAGAAAGAGTCCCATGGAAGAAATCCTCCTATCCTTTGAATCTCTCAAGACAAACTTGGAGAAAGAACTTTTGCGCACCACCTACATTGGTCCTAATCTGACCAAAAAAAAGCGCAAGGTTTGCTTTCCCCGAGAATATGAGCATGATATCATTGGGCACTTGGAACATAATTTTAAGCACGAATGCTGGCTTTTAAAGCAAACCACCAATCCTAGTATGATGATTGTGGAAATAGATTTAGAGTCAGCTAATGTTTTACGCTACTTTAGCGAATTTCGTCGGACTCTACGCGATGCTCTTAAAAAGAGAAAAGAAACTCTCGAAAAAGCTATTTTTGAAGAAAGAGAACCAGAGGAAATGGAAGAAACAGTTGCAGTAACTGTTGACTTTGATAATCAGCCTCAAGTCATGGGTTGGGATAAGTTTTTAGAAGATTTTCAGCTCAAAGAAGGCGAGCACTATACTCAAAATGAAGACGACTCTCGCCCCTTTGGATTTGATGAAAGTTTCACTTTCTTTTTAGAAAAATTTGAGCGCAATGATAAGGCCCAAGACAATATAACCAAGATCAAAGAATTCTTTAAGGGTGATTATGAAATCACGGAACTGGATCGCGGTGGAATGGGGGCTATTCTAAAACTAAAGGCTAAAAATGAGCCAACTTTTCTATCTTTGAGAACAGAAAATTATTGGGCTAGGCAAAAATTTATCGATCATTTAAGAGTAGTTAAAGGCCCTGATGGTGTGGACAGAAGTGCCTACGTTGATATTCCAAAGGGAACAGAATTTGTCGTAAAAGTCGCTTTTGAAGGATACGAGGAGGCTTTAATCCAAGAGGCGGCTCTTCTTTCTCGTATTTCTGAAGACCCGGATCCTTGTCCTACCATTATCGGCTCGCTTCAACATGGTCGTGTTTTTACCAAAGACGACAACCATCATCGCCTAGGCTACTATTTAATTTTGGAGTTCGCTCCGCAAGGAGATACCGAAAAGCTTTGCCAGAGTTTTCCCGACAGTAAGTTACCTACTACGGTATCTTTTGCCATGATGTATGGGATGGTGCAGACTCTTCAGAAACTCCAGCAAAAAGGTATTATTCACCGCGACTTGAAACCTGGCAATGTCCTTCTGGGTAAAGATGGAATTCCTAAACTGTCTGATTTTGGGCTTTCTATCACTGTCGATAATAAAGATTCTGAGCTAAACGAACAAGATATACGTTTGCTCAGAGTGCTCGACCAAGAATTTTTAAGAGCAAGTAGAGAACGTGAACAGCTCGAAGGTCGCTTAGAAAAATTAAAGAAACAAAGCCTCGAAGACGACGATAATATCATTACTAAAATTGAAAATATGGAGCTTGACTTAAGAGAGCTGCAAAAAAAAGAGAACCAGAGATCCGATGAAATAAAAGGTCACTACCTTCCTCTGACAGCAAAAGAAAACGCGGCTTTAGATCGTTTCCAAGGATCGATCTATTTTGTTGCTCCAGAGCAGCTGGATACGAAGAAAATTCTTACGACCAAATGTGATGTTTACCAACTAGCCTCGGTGATGTTTAAGGTGATGACAGGACAAAAACCTGTTGATGGAGCTTCGGTTCAAGAAATAGCTCAAAAAATTATTAATCCTAATAAACCACGGGTTTCTGATTTTATTTCCGGCAAGCCAGTTGTGGATGCTATGAGCGATTTAATCTACGAAATGATGGAAATTGATCCTGAAAAAAGAATGAACATTGATCAAGTTCATGAAAAAATGGATCAGATTCTTTTTGCCCATGCTCTGGAACTAAAGGAAGTGCCTGTATACAAAAAACCTCCTTTCTTTACCACCCCGACAGAGATCGACTATTGGGAAAAGAAAGTTAAGTTTGCTCAAGAATTCCATGAAGGCTGCATGAAGAAGATTTTTAGCAGCATTACTGGACTATAAGGTAAATTATGAGCAAGTGGAGCTTTTCCGTAGACCGAGGAGGAACCTTTACCGATGTGGTGGGGTTCAGCCCAGAAGGTCGAATCGTCACAACAAAACTACTCTCCGAATCTCCCGATTATCCTAACTCTTCGATAGAGGGGGTGCGTCGTATTTTAGCACGCACTAACGAGCCTCTTACTGCATCTAAATCTCTTGCGGGATCTCTTACAAAACCTCTTATTAAACCTCTTATTAAAAGAGAACTGAATCCCGAAGAAGTGGCCTTTTTGAAACTAGGGTCCACTGTAGCGACAAATGCTCTCTTAGAAAGAAAAGGGGCCGATGTCTGCTTTATTACAAGCAAAGGATTTGGAGATATCCTTGCCATTGGGAACCAAGACAGGCCTCATATTTTTCAGCTCCCCGTCAAAAAAACAGAAGTACTTTACAAAAAAGTTGTTGAAGTACAGGAACGCTTAGATTCCGCAGGAAAAATAGTAGAATCTATTTGCGAAGAAAAAGTTAAATCTCAATTAAAAGAAATTCTGAGCCAAGGAATACAATCTTTAGCTGTTGCTCTAATGCATTCTTGGATTAATCCTCTTCATGAACAAAAAATAGCTTTATGGGCCCAAGAGTTAGGTTTTATCCATATAAGCTGTTCCTCTACTTTGAGTCCTCTTATTAAATTAGTTCCGAGAGGACAAACAACAGTTGTCGATGCTTACTTGACTCCCGTTTTGAAAAAATATGTTCAAGGGGTCACTAAAGAAGCCCAAGGAGTTTCCCTTAAGTTTATGCAGTCTAGTGGCGGCCTAACATCGGCGGATTTTTTTTCGGGTAGTGGAGCTATTTTGTCAGGGCCAGCAGGAGGAGTGATTGCTTTTTCTCATATTGCTCAAATGCTGGGCTTTAAAAAAGCGATTGGCTTTGATATGGGGGGAACGAGTACGGACGTTTCTCGTTTTGATGGGAAGCATGAAAAAATCTACGAAACAAAAGTAAATGGGATTCCTCTGCAAACAGATATGTTGCATATAGTGACAGTCGCAGCAGGAGGAGGGTCCATCCTAGGTTTTGATGGAGAAAAAATGAGCGTTGGTCCTAGTAGTGCGGGAGCTAATCCAGGTCCTGCTTGCTATGGTAAAGAAGGCCCGCTTACTCTTACCGACGCTAACTTGTTTTTAGGAAAAATCAGAGCTGATTTCTTTCCTCAGGTTTTTGGAGTGGGGGGAAATGCTTCTTTAGATATAGAAATTGTCAAAGAAAAGTTCTCTCGTTTAAGAGATGAAGTTTTTTCCTCTACGGGCCAAGAACTTTCCTCAGCTGATTTAGCCGAGGGGTTTTTGGAAATCGCTAATGCTAATATGGGTGGTGCGATCAAAGAGATTTCTGTCGCTCGAGGGTTTGATTTGAGCGACTATGTTTTAATTTGCTATGGCGGTGCGGGAGCTCAGCATGCTTGTGCTATTGCTCGTTCTTTAAAAATAAATAAGGTTCTTCTTCATCCCTTAGGAAGTCTTCTTTCTGCCTATGGGATCGCTTTGGCTGATGTTGTGAAAACTGCTGCTAAGTCTATTTTGAAAGAATTTTCTGAAGAAATTCTTTTTCACTTAGAACAAGAGTTTATCCGAATTCTTGAGGAGCCAAAGCAGCAAGTTGAGAAAGAATGCGACCAAGCTGAAATCGAAGTAACTCGCTATCTGGACATCCGACCTTCGGGGACGCAAAGCTCTAAGACTATTTCTTGGGGAAGTTTCTCTACGATGAAAGAATCTTTTTATGAAGAATATCAATCTCACTATGGAATTTCTTTGAGAGAAGGTCGAAAGCTCGAAATTACTAGCATACGAGTGGAGGTTCGAGGAAAACAAGAAAAACCTACCGAGCCAGAGTTTGCTCTAGAAAAAAAAACTTGGGCTATAGAAGAAGCGCAAGAGTCTTCACACTATATGCATTTCCAAGGAGAACCATGTCTCACTCCTGTTTATCTTTTTTCCAAGATTAAGCCCGGTCATAAAATTATGGGTCCTGCTTTGATCATTGAAGATCATTCGACAATAGTCATCGAGCCTCAGTTTCAAGCAGAGATGAATAGCCGAGGTCATTTAGTTCTTTCGGGATTAAATCAAAAAAGAATAGCTTTTAGGACAGAAAAAGATCCTATTCGACTAGAGATTTTTCATCATCTTTTTCAAAATATCGCAGATCAAATGGGAGCAACGCTTGTTAATACAGCGTACTCGACGAATATAAAAGAACGTCTTGATTTTTCCTGTGCTATCTTTGATAATAAAGGGCATCTCGTAGCAAATGCTCCTCATATCCCTGTTCATCTGGGAGCAATGGGAGAAAGTGTTAGGTCTGTTTTAGAACAACACCAAAAAGAAATGCGACCTAATGATGTCTATGCGACAAATAATCCCTTTGCTGGAGGCTCTCATCTTCCCGATATAACCGTGGTTACTCCTGTTTTTCGAGAATGTGAGGGGCACCCACCCAAATTAATATTTATTGTGGCCAGTCGGGGGCATCACTCTGATGTCGGAGGAATTACTCCTGGCTCTATGCCTCCATTTTCTCACTCCTTGGCCGAAGAAGGGGTTCTTTTAGCTAATTTAAAAATTGTCTCGCAAGGTAGCTTTGAAGAATCAAAGGTTAAATCAGTTTTTTCTCAAGGCGCTTTTCCTGCTCGCAATTTAGATGAAAGGCTCTCTGACTTAGATGCTCAAATTGCTGCTAACTATACAGGGCGAAAAGAACTTTTAGGAGCCATTTCTCTGCATGGTTTAGATGTTGTCCAGGCTTACATGGGACACATCCAAGAAAATGCTGCTATGATGACACGGCAAGCCTTAGGGAAACTTCTGGAAGACAAACCAGTTGTTGTAAAAGAGTTTATCGACTATTTGGATGAAGGGGCCCAAATCCAGGTCAAAATAGTCATAGAAAAAGGAGAGAACTCTCCTCACAGCCACCGAGCAAAAATTGACTTTACGGGAACTTCTCCTCAACTACCTGGTAATTTAAATGCTCCTGCTTCGATAACAAAGGCTGCTGTCCTTTATGTTTTTCGTACTTTAATAGATAGTGATATCCCTTTAAATCATGGGTGCTTAGATCCTTTAGAAATTCATATTCCCGAAGGTTGTCTTCTGCACCCTAAATTTCCTGCCGCCGTGGTCGGAGGAAATGTTGAAACCTCGCAGCGAGTAGTGGATGTTCTCTACGGAGCTTTGGAGGTGATGGCCGCTAGTCAGGGAACGATGAATAACTTGACTTTTGGGCAAGAAGGCAATAATAGTTTTGGCTACTACGAGACCATTTGCGGAGGAGTGGGAGCAACTCCTTTTGCGAAAGGAGAAGATGCTGTTCATAGTAATATGACCAATACCCGCATTACCGACCCTGAAATTTTAGAACATCGTTATCCCGAAGTTCGCTTAGAAGAATTCTCTATTCGCCGAGGATCGGGGGGAAAAGGATACTACTGTGGCGGCAATGGTGTTATTCGGCGTCTTCGTTTTCTCGAAGAGCGCCAGGTCTCGATTCTTTCTGAAAGAAGACTTGTTCCTCCTTATGGTCTCAAAGGAGGAGAGTGGGGAAAGAACGGGCGTAATACAATTACAGATATTTTCGGATTTGAGAAAGCTCTTCCTGGAAAAGTATCCTTGCTTGTGCAGCCGGGAGAAATGATTAATATTTATACTCCAGGAGGAGGAGGCTTTGCCCGGTTACCTGAATAGTTTTGTAACAAGAATAGTTTTGTCGTGAAAAAGATTTTTCAGGGAACCTATTTTAAGATAGTGAGACTTATCTCACTGCAATGGAAAGGAAATAAAATAAAATGAGTTTTTTTACTCCTGAACAGGAAGATGTTCTTTATAAAATGCATCGCAAAGAGCCTGACTTTCAAGAAAATATTGATTTTCTTAAGAATTCCTTAGGGACTTTTGTCAGTCAAAAAGTTGCTCCCTTGGCCTGGGAAAATGATACCAAAGAGATTTTTTCGGAAGAGAACTTTAAGGCTTTGGGGGAGCTAGGTTTTTTTGCTATGCCTTATCCAGAGGAGTTTGGTGGACTGGAAGTAGATTTCTCTTATTACTGCGCAGGTTTAGAGACTCTTTCTAAAGGAGATGCAGGTTTCACCTTAGGAGTTGCCATTCATGGAACTGTTTGCGATGGAATCTGTCGTTTTGCTAATGATGAACTAAAAAAAGAGTTTCTTCCTGATCTAATTACTGCTCGGAAAATAGCCTCCTTTGGTCTTTCTGAAGCGGGAAGTGGTAGCGATGCCAAAAGCCTACGAACTTCTTATCGTTATGATGCTCAGAAAAATGAATATGTTCTCAATGGCTCTAAGTTCTGGATTACCAATGCTCTTTCCGCCGATGTTTTTTTTATCATGGCAATTAATGAAGAAGGTGGACAAATCAGTTCATTTATCGTAACCAAAGGAGGAGAAGGCGAGTTTACTCAAAATCCCATTACAGACAAAATGGGAGTGAGAGGATCTAACACTGCCGAGCTGGTTTTTGATAACTACCGAATTCCGGCACGTAATTTAGTGGGAGAAGAAGGTCGTGGCTTTAACTACGCTATGGAGATGCTTAACGGTGGTCGTATTACAATTGCTGCTTGGTCAGTAGGAATTGCTCAAGGAGCTTATGAGAAGCTACTAAAGTACTCTCATGAACGTGCACTTTTTGGAAGGCTCCTTAAAGATCTGGATAATACAAAAAAAGAGCTTTCCGAAATGGCAATAGAAATTGCTGCTAGCCGAGAGCTCTCTTACAATGCCGGATTTTACAAAAATCATAGCAACATCGCTCGTCACGCTGCTATTGCTAAAGTAAAGTCGACGGAAGTGGCTGTTTACGTGAGTGAACGTGCTATTGAGCTAGCTGGTGGTTATGGGTATTTGAAAGAATCTCGTATTGAGAGACATCTTCGCGATGCTCTTCTTGGGAGAATTGGGGAAGGAGCCAATGAAGTCCTCAAAATTATGGTGATTCCTCGGATCATTTACAATAACTATGATAAACGGCCGATTACTGAAATTTGGTAGGCTCTGGTAGATTATGAATTCAAGGCGGAATCTTGAGCTTAGTTCAAGATTCCGTCTTGCTTACTCTAACTCTGAATTTCTACCATAAACTTATAGCCAATTCCTCTAACTGTAGCAATGTATTCAGGAGCATTTTGATCTTCTTCTAGCTTCTGTCGTAGTTTATTGATAAAGTTATCAACTGTTCGAGCAGTTCCAAAGTAATCATAGCCCCAAACTTGATTAAGGATTTCTTCTCGAGAGAGGACTTTCCCGGCATTCTCGATCAAGAATTTGAGTAAAGAAAATTCTTTTGGTGACATCTCCAGAAGTTCCCCATCTTGGCTAACAGTCCGTCCTTCAAAATCAACCTCAATATTTCCAAAAGATACTTTCTGTAGAGTTATTTCAAATTGTCGCTTACGACGGAGCACGGCGTTGATTCGGGCAATAAGTTCTCGGATGGAAAAGGGTTTAGTTATATAGTCATCTGCTCCTAAATCCAGCCCCATAATTTTGTCGATTTCCTTATCTTTGGCCGTAAGCATAATGATGGGAACAGGAATATTTTTCTTGCTCAAAGTTTTACATATTTCAAATCCACTTACTTTTGGTAGCATAATATCTAAAATCAGGAGATCTGGTTTTTTGGTTAAAATGGCTTCCAGACCCTCTTCTCCATCACTAGCCGTGATAACATTATATCCCTCAAATTGTAGATTCTTCTTGAGTCCGAGTGAAATGGAGGGGTCGTCTTCTATTATTAAAATCGTTTCCACGGTTTGCGCTTTCCCTATAAAGTCATTGACATATTCTAAAAAAATTCTACCATATTCTAATAGTTTTTACGTTAAGCACCTACAATAAAATTGACTTTTTTCCAAGCACTTTTTAATAATACCCCCCTGAAAGAAGGAACTAAATCTGTGGTAAAGCCAGCTAATGAGAATATCGTTGCTAGTTTCTTAGATGTACTGCGCGAAGAAAAAAATGCTCTTGCGGAAGTTTATAGGAAATTTGAGGAAGAAAATACTGTATTAGTGCAAGCTTGTGAGATTTTATTAAATATGCCCGGCAACTCTCGGGTGATTGTAAGTGGGATTGGCAAGGCAGGAATCATAGCCAGGAAAGTCGGAGCGACGATGTCTTCTACAGGCACTGCGGCAAGGTTTCTCCATCCTGTAGAAGGAATGCACGGTGATTTGGGGTTCGTTCAAAAAAGCGATTGTGGGCTCCTTTTCTCCTACTCCGGCGAAACCGTTGAATTGATTCGATTAGGACGAGAACTAGAGAGAATGGGATGTCCTATTCTAGCGATTACCCGAAGTAAAAGTAGCACTCTAGGGCGCCTTGCCTCTGCCTGCATAGAAATGGGGGAAGTGAAAGAGGCTTGCTATATGGATTTAGCACCTTCTTCTAGTACAACCGTAATGCTAGCTTTAGGCGATGCTTTAGCTTTGGCGATAGCTAAACTCAAAGGTTTTGAAAAAGAAGATTTTGGTAAGAATCATCCCGGGGGAAGTCTTGGACTTAAATTTCGAAAAGCTCATGAGATGATGAGAAGCAGAGACAAAGCGGTTTTTTTACAAGCCCAAACTACTTTGCTTACTTTTGTTAAAGAGGTTAGCCAAGCTAAAGCAGGAGCTGCTGTTATTGTTGAGGAAGAAGGGAATCTTGTGGGAATTTTTACGGACGGAGATTTGCGTCGGGCGCTTTTAAAGGGAGCGAATATGGAAGATAAGTTGCTAAACTTTGCAAGTATTCCTTGTCTTTCGATCAAAGCAAATGATTCCGTCTCCGAAGCGTTAAAAATATTTAAGCGTACTCAAACTAAAGATTTACCTGTAGTTGATAATGATGGGAAAAAAGCTGTGGGAATTCTTTGTTTAAATGATATTCATTTGTTTTAGTTAGGGCGTGTCCCTAGTCTAGATGTTCAGAATTTGTTACAAAGCTAGCTCTTTATGAAACGAATAAAATTATGGGGCAAAATTCTTTATCTAAAATTACGACCCAATGGAGTCAGATGGAATTGCTCCGCGATGCTGAAGGTCCTGCTGCTTTAGCAGCTTACTTAGCAGCGAATTATTTCCATTTGTTAGCGGTAAAATTTAAGAAATATGCTCCTCATATAGATGAACTCCAAGCTCATGAAATGGCTTCTGATGTAATCTATGAATTTATCAAGAACGACTATCGAACAACCATGAAGCTTGATCGCGACCGAGGTCACTTGCGAGGACTTTTTTTCAAGATCATTCGAAGTAAACTCTATCGTTCAGGACGTAAGTACAAACTGCAAGAAAATTTCTCGGAGCAAGCAGAAGAAAAAGCGAATGTTTGTGTCGATATTTACTTAGATTTTGAAGAAGCGATCAACAAGCTTCTTCAAGAGCGGCCAAGACTCCACCAGCCTTTTGTTTTGCACTACTTAGAAGGTAAAAGTCTAAAAGAAATTGCCGAAATTTTGGAGATCGAAAGCAATGCTGTCAAGCAAAGACTTTATGCCGCCCGACGTTGGTTAGGTAATGAGCTAAAGGTTTACCAGCCATGAGAAAGAAGCTCGGCGAGCTGGCTCTCCTGAAAAAATGGATTACTTCTGAAGAATTATTAGAAATTTTGGCTTTGCAAAAGCAAATACGCCAAAAAAGTTCAGAGGGAGAGGATAGCTTACTCGGGCAACTTCTACACGACCAAGGTTTACTTTCTCAATCCATGCTGAATACTCTTTTACATGAACAAATCGGATCTATCCAAATATCTTTCCAAGCCATCTCTTGTGGGGGCTCCCCTTTTCAATTTGGCCCTTATGAAGTAAAGCGGTTAATTAATACAGGAGGAATGGGATCTGTTTACGAAGCTTTTGACAACCGCAATCAAAAAAAAGTTGCCATTAAAATTATCCGATCTGGCTTGGTGCGGGATTTAAAAAAGCGCTTTTTTCGGGAAATCTCGATACTTTCTAAGCTAAAACATCCAAATATTGTACGTATCCATGATTACGACGAAATTGATGGGGTCGATTTTTTTGTTATGGACTATCTTTCAGGAACAACCCTAGATAAAGTTCCCTTAGTCACTTTTTCCTCCTATGAAAATTGGCTAGAAAAATTCATTTCTCTTCTAGATGCTGTCAAATCGATGCACCAAGAAAATATTGTCCACCGAGATTTAAAACCGACAAACATCATGATGACAGAAGAAAACGAGCTTGTAATTTTTGACTTTGGCTTGGGTAAAATTTTAGAAAGCCAAAGCTCAATAACTACGCAAATTATTGGAACTCCTGCCTATATGGCTCCAGAGCAAACTTTTGTTCGAGGAGAACATGATGTTCGAACCGATATTTGGGCTTTAGGCATTATTTTTTATCAAATGCTAACACAAAAACTTCCCTTTGCGGATAGTAGCAACCACAGCCTGATCCATTCTATTCGTCACCAACAACCCCGACCTCTTCATTTTCATAATAGCGATCTTCCTTGGCAACTGAATGCAATTTGCCAGCGAGCTCTCCAAAAAAATAAAGACAATCGCTATAGCACAGTATCTGCTATGGCCGAAGACATTCAAATGTTTTTGGAGGGAAAAGAGATCTCTATCCCTCACGAACAAGAAGTCCCCATAGCCATCTTTCGCTATCGTTTTCTCTATGTCCTAGGCTTTTACCTTCTCTCCTTTACAATTATTGCTCTTGGCGTTCAGGTGATTTTAACTTGGAGTATACCAGGAATTCTCCTTTTGGAAGTAGGCTTGGCCCTAGGAGCTTGGATTTACTGGAAGCAAGGCTATCAAATTTGCCTAGACGAAAAAGGTATCTCAGAAATTTTCCGCCGCCGCCTCCCAAAACAAATTTGCCCGTGGGAAGATATCGCTGAAGTGACGATTCACAAAAAAAGCCTCATCATTCAAACAAAAGATAAAACTTGGATATCCCCGAGCTTCTCTCTTCTTCATCCAAAAAATTTCTATCAAATTTTCTCCTGCTATTTAAACAATGCGACCTACAACGTCTATCATTATTTGGATAGCTCTTCTCAGATAGAAATCTATGTAAAATCCATTTACGACTTTATCCACCAACTTATCCACAATAAACTGAGCTTTTTTAAAGCAGCAAATATTCTCGGAATAGCCTCTATTTTAATAGGATTTATGGGACTCTATTATCGGCTGGAGAGAAATTTTCGAGTGCAAGATCTTTGGGAGGGAGATACCGGGAAATTGTTTGTCGGAGGAGGGACACTATTTCTTTTGAGTGGCTTGATTTTGTGGTATAACCGCAAAACGAGGGGATTATCCCGCTAGGTTCAGGACCTAGTGGGAGTAGATACTCGTGAGAAATTTGATGCCGGAAGGCTAAGTCAGAGGGACTTACTTGTATAGGTGGCCCCGAGGGAAATTGTGCAACAACTTGTTGCACAATTTCACAATCCAAGCGTGAACTGACTTTTTTTCGCTTCTTCATTTGTTTTTTTTCATAGCGACTCTACATAGTACTTCATGTATTCGTCAATTTAGCAGATGTCATCTGCCAAATTGACGGATAAAAATTCTTTTAAGAATTTGCTTTTCTACTTATCACTTAACTCTCTTGGTTTACTGATTTTTTTAGATATTTATTGGTAGAATTGTTACATTTCATTAGAGAAGTTAGGTTTTTCTCTTTTTACTAGCTGATTTTCTCTTCCTCGTGTTTCGCTTGCTTTGTGAGTGAGCTAAGGATACACCTAACTTTCCTAGTTCAGAAATTACTTTCTTTAACGATGCTTGGCCAAAGTTTCGAATTTTCAACAAATCAGACTCTGTTTGGGGTACTAGGTCATTGATTTCAGTTATTCCTGCACCATGAAGAATAGTGACAATTCTTTTGGGTAAATCTAAATCGGTAAGCAATATTTTTGATGGAGATGAGGCAACTTCTATATTTTGCTTTGTTTTTTCAACTAGTTCCTTAAGTTGATTTTTGGTGGGTAAATAGAGTTGGTATTGCGAAACAAAAACTCGGTCATCCAAGTTTCCAAGAGCAAATTCAACGAAGGCTTGATCTTTGCTTGCACATAAAATAATTCCAATGGGAGGGTTTTCCCACTCTTCCATCTCCTCTTTTTCTAAATAGTTCAAATAGAAATTCATTTGTCCAGCATCTGCATGGTCAAACTCGCCAACTTTTAAGTCCACCGCTATAATTGATTTTAATTTACGGTTATAAAGTAAAAGATCTATATAGTAATGTCGAGTGTTAAAGGTGATTCTTTTTTGGCGGGCAATAAAGCAAAAGCCTTTTCCCATCTCCAAGAGAAAATTATGCAGATTGTTGATAATGGATGTTTCTAAATCCGATTCGCTAAACTTATTAGACTCAGGTAAATCCAAAAACTCAAGTACAACGGGATCTTTGACTAAGTCTTCAGGCTTTTCTAACGTAACTCCCTGTCTTGCAACTTGCAAAACTTGATCCTTATCTTTACTTAGACAGATTCTTGCAAAAAGCAAGCTATCTATTTGCCTTTTCATTTCTCGTACTGACCACTTATTTTGTAATGTTTCTACTTCGTAGAACTGACGTTCTAGTTCATCATCTATCCTAATTAACTCTACAAAATGAGACCACGTTAGGTTTTGGCAAAGTTTCATAAAATAAGTGATGGTCTCTTTCTTAATGCTGTGGAAAAAAGACTGCACTTTCAACTCAAAGAAATTGTCGGAAGTTCCTGTTTCTAATAAAGATAACAATTTTGCCGACAGTGTCGGCAAAATCGTTGAAGATTGGGCAGACACTGTCTGCCCAGTTGGATACTTTCTGAAAAACATTCTATACTTTGCCAAGTTTCTTTCAGAAACACCTTTATGTAAAAGTTGAGTTAAGTCTTTTGAAATGTTCTTGAGCAACCTATCCCCATACTTTGCTCGGTCTTTTCCATTTTGCTCGTATTCGAAAATGTACTGGCCAACGAACCAATTTCTTAACGTTAAGTTAAAATTTACCGATTGAACCGTTTTTCTTAAAACAGATTGGTTAAGAGCAGATAGATCTTTGATCAATTGCTGGTAATTCACTACTTTATCCTTTTGCCAGGGGAACGTTCAACTCAAGAACAGATAATTTGTTTCCATAATTACAATCTTGTTCTAAATTTTTGTTAGAAATATTCTTATGCTTTCTTTGATTTGAGATCTTTTTAAAAATTTGTATGAAAAACCGTAAGTTTGTTTTTGTAAGTTTACTCAATATTAGAATTCATATCAAGCTCAAACTTAAGATTTCTCTTATGCTTTTATCTCTTCGAAACCTTCCAGACTAGTCCAGACTAGAAACGTTGTAGAAGACGATAAAAGAAGTGCTATAATGATATATCGATTTTTCGGAGAGAGTCTTCTATTCGTTCAATGGAATCGGTGAAAGCGATTGATTTTATTGCTTTAGCGGCGAGCGTGGGGTGTACCTTCAGGAGGTAGTGGAAAAGACAGTAGGTTTCATCTTCACGCCAGACAAGCCGTCACCGGAAGCATAGGCTTTCGTTTACGCAAAGAGTACACTGTGATGGGATAGCGGTTTCTGATCGAGTTGAGAAAGCGGATTACTTGGGAGAGGTGCCTGTTAAAGGGCGAGATGAACCGGTTATGGTTTATAAATGGGGCTAGGTTTTAGGAGATTATGAAAAACATGTCTAATATCAAAAAAAATCTATCTTTTGGAAGTCGACAGGCTGTACGTAGTTGTGTCAAACTGAAGCCGGATGAAAAAGTGGTTATCATTACTGACCTAGCAACAGAGAAAATCGCCCGTGCTTTAGAAAAAGAGGTAGAAGAAATTTCCCCAAACAACTGCCAAGTTTTTCTAATGGAAGACTTTGGCCAAAGATCCCCAGACGGACAAAATCCTCTATTGTTGCCAAAAAAGATTGCTTCTGCTTTGAAAATGGCTCAAGTCAGTTTTTTTGCTGCTCGAAAAATCAAAGGAGAATTAGCTACCTTTCGTAAACCATTAAGAAATATTGTTTTGGAATGTAAGGTTCGACATGCTCATATGGTCGATATCAATGAAGAGCTAATGTGCACTGGAATGTGTGCAGATTACACTGAAATCCAACGAGTGTCTCAAAAGGTCTATGAGTATGTTGAAAAAGCTCGCACTTTGCAAATCATCTCTCCTCGCGGAACCAATCTCACCGTAGACTTGGGAGAAAAGTATAAATGGGTCATTTCCGATGGAAACATTAGTGCAGACAAACCCGGAAATCTTCCTTCTGGAGAAATCTATACTCATCCTGAAACAGCGAATGGTGTCTATGTCATAGATGGAGTACTCGGAGACTACTTTTCTAGTAAATATGGTCTCCTCGATGATAACCCTCTAGAAGTCACCGTAAAAGAGGGAGTCGTAACTAAGCTGAATTGCTCTCTCAAGAGTCTTGAAGAAGAGTTTGCTCAATATTTAAAAATAGACGAAAACGCTAAAAGAATCGGGGAGCTAGGAATAGGTACGAATGTCTTTATCGAAGAGCTCCTTGGGGTTATGCTCCAAGATGAAAAATACCCTGGAGTTCACATTGCTGTTGGAAGTGGCTATCCCGATCAAACGGGCTGCGAGTATACCAGCAATGCTCACTGTGATGGTGTTATCAAAAATACCAGCATCCAAGTGGATGGCCGATGGCTAATGAGAGACGGCAAGTTTGTTTTTGAGTAAGCAAAGTACACAGCGCTAGAGATAGCTTTGCAATCTTTTTTTGATGGAAAGCTAAAAAACAGTTCTAACGGAATTCGAATCACGAACAATCAAGTGCCCCGACATAGTTTTTCATCACTTGCCGATGCTCGAAAGTTTTGCGGCACAGTTCTCAGGGATCGTCCGTTCCTTGAATGTTGGATCATGGATTCTTCGGGTTCACAGGTCGATCTGTTGCTTTCAGAGAAACGAATCGAACGAACATTTAGATTAGCATCTCCTTTGTCCAAGTATCGTGTGCGGCTTTTTGAGTGGATATCGGCCGCAAGCGTATCGGAAACGGGGACGTACCTTTCTGAGAGTGATTCAGAACCAGTACTTGAATTCGACACATACCGGGTCTGGTAGAGAAACATTGATATCTTTTGCTATCTTAACTTTATTTGTCACTGCCTGGTATACGTCGTCCTAGTTCACCACCAATTCCGTTAGAACCGGTTTCGTCACTTGTTGAGTCTGGACGTAAATTAGCAGCTTCGACAGTCAACCCCGTAATGACAGCAACTTACTGGGAAATTGGACGGCATACAGTAACCTATGAACTTGAAGGAAAACTCCGTGCAGATTGGTAAAGCTTTACTGAAAAAGCTTTCGCAGATTTAACTACAAAATATGGGCGCGGTTTTTCACGACCTAATAGCCTTTTGCAATTTGGACACTCACTTGAATTATCTCTTGCCAGCTCTAATTCTTTCTCTAGTTTCCTGGCTTACCGAAGAGACACAATAAAGCAATGAAAAAGCAATTTCTCAAAACACTTGGCACATGGGGAATAAGCCTTTTGAGAAAATAAATTATCTATCATAATAGTGAATCTTTTGTAAAAATAGCAGAAGGAAAAATCGAAAGTTTAAAGGGATCTTTTACAATAGTGATAGAAGGAAGGAGCTAAATGATAAAGAGACATATTAAAGAATTCATTGCCATTTGTAGTTCTTCTTGGAATAAGCTCTTCATTTCAACAAATGATTTTAAAGTTATATTGTGCACACCATTTAAAGTCGGTTCGAATTCAATGTTGCGGATTTTGCAATGTAACTATAGTTTTTCTTGGATTTGGACAAATAGTGGCAAGGAAAAAGTGGACAAAAAATACCATCAAAAAAAAAGATTTATTTTGCGAAATCATGTTACACAACTAGAACCAATATTGGTGGATAAAGATCTTAAATTTGACTGTTGGATTACCATTATTCGCAAACCTTATGAAATCTATCCAAGTGGTTATTTTCAAGACATTACTACTCCTGACTATCCATATTACTTTGGAAATAAACAAAGAGTAAATCAAGCAAGCACCCAAGTTCTTCTTAATCACTTCCTTTCGTTTGATTGGAGTACCTTTAACCAAACAAATTACCACTATAATTTTGAAAAAATTTTACAGTTTACTGGGGTGAATATATGGGAAAAAGATTTTAATAAACTCAAAGGATTTAGTGTCTACCCAAGTAAGAAATCTAATGTCAAACGCGTAGGGGTTATAAGATTTGATAAACTTAATGATAGGGATACCCTATTAGAGTTTTTTAGAGAAATAAAAATTATTTCAAGTCGCAATGCTATTGTCATAAAAAAAAATAATTTATCTCACCATAAATTTTATTACTCACAATATGAAAGACTACTCGCACAATTACCTCAATCTTACTATGATACTTACAAGGACATTAATGATAATATTGTAAAAAATTTTTTTTATGAGAATAAGTAGCCGAGCAATGAAAAAAGCCCACAATGAAATGATTACAAGAATATTAATAGGCCAACTATGGAAAAAAACATATTTCAAACAGTAAAAGAAAAAGAACTCATTTCTAAACCAATCTCATCCTGGATGAAATCATGGCAAAAGTTTGAAGATTTTGGATTTAAGCATTATGTATACGATGATATAGAGATGGAAAAATTTGTTAAAAATTCTTTTCCAAATTTATACGTCCACTACAGCAATTGTCAACATATTGTCGAAAAAACTGACTTATGGCGCTATTTGGTCGTCGTAAAAAATGGGGGAGTCTATGCGGACGCTGATACAGAGTTTATTGGGTCATACGATTTATTTATAGAAGATTTAAAAAAGTACCAAGCTTTGCTTTTTTCAGGGCAAACCTATCTTGAAAAATTAGAGAATCTTCTTCTTGAAACTTATGCCAGACAAAACGAAGTTGCCCAGTATATCTTTGCCTGCTCTAGTAATCATCCTGCTCTGCAAAATGTCATAGATACTGTTGCTAGTAATATTGCAAAAAATAAGTATAGCCATTTGCGCTATCACAAGAGAATTCTAAATAGAACAGGACCAGGAGCTTTTACCGATGGCATTCGCCAATACCAAAAAAACAATCAAGATGCACAGGTAAAAATTTTCCCTAAAAACTATCGCAGAAAATTTATCAAACATCATTTGTTGGGAAGTTGGAAATAAAAAAGCTCGTTTCTCTGTTTTTTAGCAAATCACTACGGCGAAAGAGACTGGGTCTACATTTTGTTAGCACTGGTTTTTTCCACTTCTAGGAAAGAGATATCTAAATTTATCGATAATAAGTCGCTCTCTTTCGCTCACAATGTTTTTTGATTCGGCATCGTAGTAGTATTCTGAACTGTATTTTCTAAAGGATGTATTTGTTTTAGGTTTTGACATGATTTTCGACTTGGTCTCACTCGATATTAGCACTCCATGCTTTTCAAGTGATAGAAAAAGATCAGTTTCGAGACTTTCATTTCGAATAAAGCAATCGATGAAACAATTTTTGTTTTCATAATCTTTGACTTGCTCAAATGTTGATAGTTGATTGAGTTTCTCTAGCTCACCAAGTTTGCCGCAAAATAGTCTTAGATAACGAAAAGTCATAAGACCACAAAACTGACTGGCAGACCAATCACTGTAGCCTTCTCCAATATATTTTGTATGGTTTAGATCATGTATCATCCTTAGCCATAGCCTAAAAGCATTCGCATCATTTACGTTGCTATATGTCTTTTTCCATTTTTTAGAATCTTTAGAGTGAATCGGATTTAGAAAAGTTGCAAAATGTTTTCTCCATCCCCTAGAATTTTTTGTTACTCTGTGAAACAATCCTCCCTTGTTATAACAACCGTAAGTCCACAAAGAAATATACCACTCCCATGGATTTCTCACTGATCCTAAAAATATTTTCTCTCTAGTAAATAAATTTGGATTGGCCTGATTGTGCTTACCAATCTGTTTGCCATGGAACAGTTCGGTTAAAATCTCACCAATATGGGTACATCCTGTTTTATGCAATTCCATAAAAACAAACTTCTCAGATAGGAACATTGTTTTCTTTCTTTTTTGAGCGAACACTGTCTGTTGTGTCGCAAAGTTTTGAAAAAGGCAAAACTACCTCTGTTTTCTGGAATTATGAGGCGAGAGATTCGAATATTTCGGCTGGAGTTTTAGCAGATTTTCCTTGTGAGATCTGTCCTTTTTTAATCATCCTAACTAGTTCAATGCCACTGAGAATTACTGATGCAGCATAAAATTCTTTGAAACCGAGAATTTGCTTAGTTATCCGTTTAATTCCGCGATGATCCTGTTCCACGATGTTGTTAAGATATTTGATTTGCCGGATTTCGATAGATGTACCATTCTCTTCGTTGTATTCCTCGATAGCTGCTTTATTTGCACCGCTTTTGTCAATGTTGATTTTCTTTGGAATTCCATTATTGTTAATGGCTTTAGCCAGGAAGCGTTTTGCAGCTTTCTTATCTCGTTTTGCTGTTAGAAGAAAATCGACTGTATTGCCTTCTTTATCTACTGCTCGATACAAATAATACCATTTCCCTTTGATGCGCAAATACCAGTAAACACACTGGTACACTAATGTCTTTGGAAAATGGCATCCCTTTAACTTTTCCTGGCTCATGCTCTGCTCCCGAAAATTTCAATAGGATACCATAATTTACCGTCCTGGGCAAATTTTGCGACAGAACCCTTTTGTGTAATATGTTGATCTTCCTTTACCAACTCGAACTATTTGTTTTGTAGAAATTAGCTTGGCTAAGTGTCTTTTTGCTGTGGCAGGTGAGGTTTCTAATAGCTTCTCACATTCTACTCGAGTAATGGTTTTGTTTTTTTCTAAATACTTTACTATCGCTTTACAGTGATTTTTTTGCGGAGACGATTGAGTTTTAAAAGGTAATTCTTTTTTTTCTTTGAGAAGTACTTTTAGTTCTTTTGAAGTTCGATAGTAAATATTTCGTCCTTGGCGTTTTACTTGGTAAATAAAATTCTCTTCCGCTAGTTTACTAAAAATACTTGAAACATTAGGGGCTTTCATTTTGAGTTTCTTGACTAGATCATTATTCGTGAAATTTTCAAACTCAAGTGCTGCATAAAGGACTTGTTTTTCTCTAGTAGATAAACAAGTTGTTTTCGATTTTGTAATTTCAAGGAATAGGTGTTCTGCCTCTGAATATTTAACTGTACAAGGTTTTTTTTCTAGACAATAGTTCATCATTTGAGTAATAGAATCCATAATAAAGCGAATTTTGCCTTGATGAAGTTCATATAATGTTTTTATGAACTCGTCTGTTACAGGCTGAATTTCTTTTCCTGGATTCAAAGATAAAAGTTGATAGCGTATATTTATGGCTTCTATCACTTGGTCAAGTGTCAGAACAGGAACTTTTACTGGCCAACTCATAATGCTACTAACTCTTTGGGATGGCGCAATTACCTGACTATAAAAACCCTTTTGAGCAACAAAAATATAGTACAGGTCTGGTAACTGTAGAATATCTCTAATTTCCTCAAACAGTTGCTTACAATTTTGAAGATCTCGATAAGAAATAAGTTCTAAGTTGTCAAAATGAAGAAATACTCCTTCGTATCCGATTTTTTTTATTGCTGAAACCATATCCATTATGTAGGCAATGAGTTGGCTTTCTGTCATATCAGGAATGTTAATTTGTTTCTGATTGGTATAGCTAATACCGAATCCAAAAGCATTTCCTTCTACTCCCCAAGATTCATGGTAAAAAATATCGTATAGATACCTAGTTTTTTCTAATAGGTTGTTTTTTTTAATTTTTTTCTTTTCTAAAACAAATAATAACTTGTGAGAAAGATGCCCAAGAATTTCTTTTAGTATATCTTTAGCCTCCCAATCACCATATACAGATATTTCACGAAATGGGGAAAGCAGTTTTTCATCTGCTTCGTACTCCCACAAATATCGATGATAATTTACTAAAGTGGTTTTGCCAACACCGATTTCGCCCTCTACAATTCCTCGCCCTCCTTGAGAGTTACGTATAATGTTAAGAAGTTGCTTAGTTTCTGAGGACTGAGGAGATCTTCCTACAAAAGCTTTACTTATTGGTAAAAGAGATGAGTGCATGGTAAGTGGATTTGTCTCGAAAGGGTTTCCTTTGAAACCCCAATTTTTCCAGAGATTTTTGCTTAGATTTAAATGAGTTTCCATACTACCTCGTTAGTAATTTACTGAAAAAGAATGAGATCATATTAATAACTAATTATAACTATTTTTCGGCTCATATTTTTAGAATTGGAGATAGGTTTTTTTTCGGTAGTTAGTTACTATATAAGGAATTTTGTTTTTTATTCGGCTCATATTGATAACTAATTATAACTATTTTTCGGATCATGTCAAGTGCTCTGACTTTTTTGGATTTTATCTATAAAAAGAACTCATCTAAACGTGATTTTAGTTATGTATGATAAGGGATAGAGAGTTTCTGGCTTGTCTTTTTCAGAAAATGCTATGGTAAAAACGTACCAGGCGAGTTGAATGAGGACGCGTATTAGCGTAGAGAGAAAAACGTAGCTATTGATGGATATATTTGCGACTTGGGAAAAAACTACTAACTTGCTTGGTCAAAAAAGGAATAAATTTAAAAGCATGCCCAGAAGCTCCCCCTAAGATCAGAATGTTACGGTTACCTGGGAGATAGTCTAATATAAAATCTTCATCTGGAGTTAAAGTGTACATACAGACATGAAAACTACTTGGTTTGTTGGGGAGGCTAACTGTCTTACTTGCTTCGCAATCGGTGTTATTACATCTGCCGCGATGATGTCATCGCATATTTTGGATTGCAGGACAAGCAGAAACCTTTGATTTTGTAAAATATCATATTTTACTATTGAAAAGGAAACTATTAACGGCTCTCTGATGACTACTGTTTGGATGGACTTGATGGGCGACTTGTTCTGTGGTAGCAAAGTCTTCTTGAGGTAGAGTGATTAAATTTCCCACTCTTTCTAAGAAAAAATTGACATTGGTGCCAGACGTGTTTTGCGAAAACATTTAGATAACAAATCTTCCGCTTAAAAATATTTTTATTGAATTTTTTATGGAAATTCAGAAGCTAATTTTGGTAGAATAATTGAAATTGGCTTGTGATTATTTGTGGTTCTCATAGGCTTGAGAAATATTAAGTTCTAGGAGATAGTAATGAAAAAAATTATTTGTTTTATTTTGATAGTAGTTTTTGCTTGCTCAATACAAGCTTTAACTGTAACAAGTGTAATTGGAACGAGTAGCACCAGTAGTGATGGTTCCTTAACAGACATACTTGGTGTTGCAAAATGTTGTGGCTTTAATGGATGGATTACCGATGCAAACTTAAGCTGGACTCACACTTACACTCCTATTATAAGTATTACTAGTGCAACTCTTGTATTTGACTTGTTAGATGCTGACAGTGGAACTTTAGATGTGTCAAACAGTGGTATTGCCATTGGTAGTGGTCTTGGAGGCTCCACTGGTGGTCCTGGTGATTGGCATGCATTTGGCGATAATCCAAATGGTGGTGTTGATAATGGTGATGGTAGTGTTATCAATACTTTTAATCTTGATATCTCAAACCCTACTATTTTAGCCAGTTTACAAAGTGGTTCTTTTACTGTCGATGCTGTTAACAACAGCATGAGTGTATGGGGAGTAAACACAGCTACTCTCACTCTTAACGGGGCAGTTGTTGTACCTGAGCCAACAACGGCATTGTTATTAGCTTTTGGTTTAATGGGCTTAACTTTTTATAATAGAAAATCCTCTTCCTAAATTATCTAATAACTATTAGAAAACGGATTAAAAGTATCGAGCGGGATTTACGACAGTTAATGGTGATGGCTTTTTGCACTTTCCCAATGAATTGGAAACTGCTTTACAAGGAGTCCGAGGCTGGGAATAATGGGCTAGCTTTCCTACCGAAGCAACCAACCAAGGTAATTCTTGACTAAAATGGATACCAGTCTATGAAATGTCTACTCCCCTGAACAAATTCCCTCACTCTACTGTTTGAGTTTGGTTATCTTTTTTCGCTCGAAAAAATAATAGCAACTAGGAAACCTGTCTGAAATGAAATAAAGGCAGGTCTCCTTACAGACATATTCATCCCAAACAATCCTCTTCTTACTCTCTTGCCAGCTTTCGAGCTTTCTCCTCATCTATAACAACAATGGAGTTTGGTGTTTCGTAATATAAAGCTAGAACTTCGCTTTCTCCCATATCTAGAGAAAATGAAAAAAGTTCTATCGATTGTTGACTGATAGTTTCTAAAGTTTTTCCCGTTATCCAGTCGGCTACTCTCATCCGAGGGTTTTTTTCTAATACAATCGACCAATGGCCTATCGGATATTCGTGAGTATCTTTTAAACAAGCATAAGCGGTAGAGATGGTTTTATGGCAGTATATTCTTTCATCTTGGGCGTTTTCAAGCATGTCGAAGATAAAATCAGCAGTTTTGCGCAAACCTTTGCTTCAGTGTTCTTAAAGAGTCCTTCGTTAACTCAAAAGTACACTTCATCCACAGTGTATTCATTTGTACTACTCCTACTTTACCGTCTAGTTGTGTAGTTGCTGGCACTGCAATGCTAAAGAAAGGAAAATTATATTTTGCTTTACAGGTACAGCTTTCAATTTTGCCTTCATAATTACTAAAGGGAACAGCAATAAATAAAAATGGCCAATAAAATAAATTTCCTTCCATAGTCACATTAATCCCATCGTCATTTAGATGAATTCTTTCCTCTCCTTTTAGTAAAGGGATTCCCCACTTAGATAAACAAGTTCGATGATAAACAATGTTGTCAGAAGTTTTATAGTAGACTTCCGTCAATAAAGATCCTGGTCCCATCCAATATTGCACAAACGAATAAATGGAAAGTTGGATTTTTCTCAACATGGATAATTTTGTTTTCCATAAAGCTCTCAAGCTGATAATAGTCAAAGAAACTCTCCAATCCCATTGGCCTGTATTACGTGAGTAGTAAGTTTGATTTGGTATCATGCCATCCCTTTCATTTTTCAATTTACCTATCCATGTAGATTATCATCTACTGCTATGTTGTTTAGTGATTGCCTCATTTGCCAATATAGACGAGACACCCAAAATATGTTAAATTAATTACATAGGGCGGTGAAAATAAAAAACGAAAGGACAAAGATGATAGACTTTTGTTTCTGTTTATTGGCAAAGGAGATTCTACACTAATTTTTTTATACTTGGTTGCCTAAAGTTGTTGACAAGTTCCGATGCCTGGATTATTTTGTTTATTGCCAATTTTTACTTCTGGTGTTCCAACGTAAAATTACTCAAACGTCTTATTGTAAAAGATATACGAGAAAATAGATACTAAACTCTGAGGATATGATGCTCCACAACCAAAAAATATGGGAAGAACAAGCCGACTTATTCCACAAACTTCTCTCCATGGATGAAGAATGTATATCGTGTAGTGTAATCACTGCCACCAAATACCAAGTTTTGAACGGAGGAAAAAGAATCAGAGCATTACTACCCCCTTTACTAGCAAAGTCCATCAATCCTGAGATAAAAGATGATTATTGGAACGCTGCTATATGGTGCGGATTAGCGGTTGAATTGACTCATAGTGCTGGTCTTTGCCATGATGATATTATGGACGAAGATGCCACTAGAAGAAAACAACCTTCTGTGTGGGTTAAGTTTGGTATGAAACAAGCTGTAATTACCGGAGATTATTTGTTTTTTCTCGCTAAAAGGGCGATCCAACAATCTCATTTGTCTGATCGTGACAAACTACAGGTTCTATTAGCACTACAAGAAGAAATGCTCAGAGGTATTAGAGGGCAAAGTTTAGAGTTTGATTTTGCTAAGGATTTTTGTTTTTTTAATCGCACCACATACACACAAGCTATCCGTTGCAAAACCGGAGGCTTGCTGGCCTTGTCGTTTCTTATGGGGTGTATTTGTGCAAAGGCGGATGCAAAATTAACCAGAAATATCCATCAATTAGCTTTTGATATCGGGGAAACATACCAAGTTGTCGACGACTTGCTAGACATTACCAACCAAAAAGATCGTTTAGAAAAAGATTGTGATCTTTGGGAAGGTAAACCTTCTTGGATCGTAATGGATTGCTGTGAAAATCTATCAGAAACCGATAGATCTGTTTTTTTATCACGTTTATACACACATCGTTCACAGAAAACGGAGCAAGATATAGTGGAAATTAAAAATACTATAACCAACACAGATTCTATCGAAAAAGGTTTCCAATATATTGAAGAGATGCAGAAAAAATTGACTACAAAAATAGAAAAATTGCCGCCAAAAGTCCAACAGACAATGAATAATCTGGTTGATAAAATTATCCACACAACTTTGATAAGAAATAATCATGAAAACTAAAATTGTAATTTTTGATAGAGATGGAGTTTTGATTAACTACCAAATAAATAAGATTAAAGAGTACCTGGAACCAAAAGTTAAAATGTCTGTGGAAAAAATGTATCTAAAAGCTGTAGAATTTGGAAAAATGACCCAATTCCCTGAAGTTGATAGCGAGCAAAAAGTTTTCTGGGAGAAATTTTGCGAGTTTTTACAAACCCAAAGCGATATTTCTGACTCTGATTTAGAAGCGATAAAAAAATTCGATTATTTAGATTACATTATCACATTTGATGATGTCCAACCCGTCTTAAAACAACTAAAAGAAAAGGGGGTTTGTACAGTAATTTTGACAAGTACTCCTATGACCTCGACAAATTCCGTTTTACAATTACTCAAGTTAAAAGATTTTATTGATTTGACTATTCCCTCGCGGTTGTTGTTTTGGGAAAAAGACAGTAGTTCAACCTACGCAAAACTATTGGAGTATATAAACTCTAAACTAAAGAAAAATTTTATTTTAGGGGAAATTTTGTATATCGATGATCAGGAAATCAACACTATAGCAGCGCAAAATGCCGGTGTTGAAAAAACGTACTTGATGAAACGAGGAAAAAAAAACGATTTGGATAAAAAAATTCTAGCTTCTCTCCACATTCTTCCTGCCCTCATTGAAAATTAAGGAGCGTTCGCATGTTGCAATCTCAAAGCACCAATCTTTTCTCTGAAGAATTTCTGTCGCAACCTTATCCGTACCTAAAACAATTTCGCCAAGAACCTCTTGCAAAAAATAATTTTATCGGAAGCTGGGTCATCAGTCGCTACGAAGATGTATTAGAGGTGCTAAATAACCCGAGAATTTTTTCCTCCAATTTTCGCGTAAAATCCCAAAACTTACAAGAATTTAGGCGCATTGTTTCCGTTCCTTCTTTGTTATCTTTGGACCCTCCCGAGCATACTCGTTTAAAACGATTAATTTCTCCCTTATTTATGAAAAATTCGTTAAAAGAATTTACTCTTAGCGTACAGAAAACTTCGTCTAAATTTTGCAATAACCTCATCCAAAAGCAAGAAGTGGATTTTATCAAAGATTTTGCTGTTCCGATTCCGATAGAAATTATTTCAAAGCTTCTACAGTTTCCGGTAGAAGATATCGAAGATTTAAAGAGGTGGTCGTTTAATCTTATTAGTATTGCCTCTGCTGATCTCATACCGGATAAGAAAAAAAAACAAGAAAAGATAAATTCGCTACTGCCAGAAGTCAGAAACTTCCATAAATACTTACAGGAAAAAATCCAACAAAAAGAACAGAATTCTGGAGATGACCTAATCTCGAAGCTGATTGCAGTAAAAGACCAGGATGGGACATTGTCTAGCGAAGAGGTTCTTCGTCTAATAGAGCTATTATTAATTACTAGCCACGAAACTACAACAACTTCAATTACTAGTTGCTTATTGTGTTTATTAAAGTATCCTGAATATTGGCAACTACTAAAAAATGATAAGACCTTAATTCCATTTTTTATCGAAGAAGCATTAAGGTTCACTTCGCCAGTGATAGGCCTTTTCCGCCAAGCAACACAAGACACAACTATTGGCGATACTAAAATTTCAAAGCAAGACCGTGTTTATTTATCTTTAGCTTCTGCAAACCACGATGAAAAAAACTTTTGCGAACCTGAAACCTTCAACATTCATAGAAATAATAAGCATATTGCTTTTGGACATGGAGTCCACTTTTGTTTGGGAGCACACTTGGCACGAGAAGAATTAAGGATTATTATGGAAGATATTTTAACAAAAATATCTTCCATAGAATTGTTGGATGAAAACATTTCTTGGAAAACAAATTTACTGATTAGGGTGCCAAGTGAATTGTATATAAAAACCACTTAAGTTACGATGGTTTTCTGATTTTCCAATCACAGTAAATCATTTCTAAGCGGGGCTTTACAAGTATTAGGTAATTCCAAAATAGGGATTCTCTGGCAGGGCTTTTTTGGATATGTTGTTTGAGGATTTCGAGAGTTTCTAAATAAGATAGCATTTGGCATATCCCCTCCGCATGTATCATAATATCTTCTATATTTTTTTGCTGTTGCCAATTACGGCGGGAAAGCATTTTTAGTCCTCTGGGCCTTAGGCTCTTAATGAATAAACTGAGCATTCTTGAATAGGATCGATAGTACACTGTATAAAAACTTCTTTGGTAATTTTTCCTCAATAACAACATCGAAATCAGTGGATGTGCCGCCACTAAATGGAAGATAAATTGTGGAAAATAGGTAAAAAGATACTTGATGGTATCTTTCAAAGCCATCAATGCTTGGATCTGAGCGGTACCTTCGTAAAGAAGTGGACCAAAACTATCACGGTGTAAACGTTCTACAGGATGGTCTTTCATGAAACCATGTCCACCTAAGACCTGTATTGCTATTTTGGAAATAGAAGTATACGCTTCCGTTGTGTAAAATTTGATCAATGGTGTACGTTTGCGCATTTGTGTTTTTGCGCTTTTATATAAACTTTGCTCCTTTGCTTCCAATCTCCCCTGTTTATGTTTTTTGAGATTAAGGTATTGATAAATATCAAAATAGGTAAGGGTATCAACAAATAAAACCCTAATGGCGTCTCTTTCTGTTTCCATATCTTCTATAATTCTTTTTAGAAGAGGAAGCTGGGCGATAGGTTTTCCAAACTGCATCCTTTCGTTTGCATATTTTTTTGCATAAGCAATACAAGCTTCTATAGCCCCTAAGGACTGACTCGCGACTCCCATCCGTCCTTCGTTCATAAAATTAAGCATTAGCTTGAAGCCATTATTCTCTTCTCCTACTAAATAGGCTTTGGTATTTTCAAAAACAATATTGCAAGTAAACGACCCTCGCAATCCCATCTTATTCTCATTCTTGGCAATATAGTAGTTCTGCTTTCCATCTATTTCTTGTTCTACAAAAAATATTGAAAGTCCCGAAAGACCTTCAGCTGCCCCTTTTATACGAGCAAGAACAATTGCGAGCCCTCCCCCTCCATTGGTAATAAAGATTTTGTTGCCCTTTAATAAGTATGTGCCATCTGGTTGTAAAATTGCGCTCGTTATTATTTGACCGACATCGGAACCACACCCAGGTTCGGTGATGCAC
The DNA here is from genome assembly GCA_029260735.1 of Planctomycetota bacterium. Classification (GTDB taxonomy): domain Bacteria; phylum Planctomycetota; class Uabimicrobiia; order Uabimicrobiales; family Uabimicrobiaceae; genus JAJDCR01. The sequence continues at coordinate 22,096 of JAJDCR010000174.1, read as the reverse complement.
ATACAACCACTTATTTTTCCTGCGACAATTTGGGGAATGTATTTTTCACAGATTTGTGCTGGACATAAATAGTTAATCATTTCGGCAGTGGCAGTAAAAAAACACCATTGTAGACAAGAGGAGGGACAGCCCCTGGCGATTTGTGCTCCCAAGATGAAGTGCAACAATGTAGGAGCGTTTAAACCGCCATACTCTTCTGGTAAATTTAAGCCGAAAGCACCCAGTTCTTGCGCTTCTTTATAGAATTCTGACAAAGTAGAGCTTGGTATAGTCTTGCCTGCTTTTATTTCACCGGCTCCCTCTATATCTAAACGAGAGCTTCGTTCCCAAATTTTTGTCGCTGCCCACTTACCAGTGTGAGAGAGTAAATCTTCAAAGAATTCTATAATTTCTTTGTTAGATTGAAAATCTTTTTGAGAAGGATCAGGATAATATAAGGGCAATATCGTATCCCAATCAATTGCGTTATTAAAAAGCCACTTCCATTCTGATTCATCGGCATAGTAGTTCATAAGTTTTATGTGTCTCCCTGCAACTTAATTATCATCGAGAGCTCGAATGGCAAATGCTGTCACGATTGCACTTGATCCGAAAAATACATTTGAACGGCCAAATTTGTAAATTGGACAAATTTTCCACGAGCCATCTTTCTTTTGCATTGCTTTTAGTTGTTGTTTTGCATAGTGGCATTCTATTCCTAACCTTTGGCAAAATATAATCTCAAAGGCCAAATCTAGAGGCGAATAACCCTTTTTTTGGGTTATGGATATCCCTTCTTTCAAATATTGCTGAAATATGTGAGAAAATTGTTTGAACCGAAGTGAATTCGAGAGAAAATATAGAAAAGCTTGCGGGGATTTATAATAAATGAATTTGTCACTTTGGAGGTAGCTATGACTTTTTACAAAATTTAGCAAATAATCTATGGTCGGCAATACTTCTTCTTGTCGTTTAAGCAAATAGGCCAGGTATACAACATTGGCACAGACCACGGCATCAACTCTAAAATAATCTTCCCGCTGTTTTCGGGGAGGCAAATAGACATGGACAATTCCCTCTTCCGTTACATTTTCGAAAACTTTACTTGCGGCAGCATGAGCTACGTCCAAAGAAATAGCATTATGTTCTATTAAAACTGATAGTGCGAGCGAAGTGTCGTCGGTATCGTTTGGTAAAATAGACTTGTCTGTAAAATAGGAAAACAAACCCTGCTGATGATGTTTTTGCAAAAATAAGACAATGTGCTTTTTGATTTCAGGTTCTAGTTTACTGTCTTTTAAGGTGCTCAATATCAGTGCACTAGAAAAAATTTCAATTGGTATTTCTAATCTTTTCGCAAAATTTTTTTCACGGCTGATGCAAGATTGGTAGCAATCGATAAGATCAAACTCCTTGCGTAAAAATTTATAAGCTGTATCAAGAAAATTTTGCTCTTTATGCATATTTAGCAGTTCTATCAGTGTGCCCGATTCTTTTTCTTTTACTTTCATTGATGTTTGCCTAATCTCTCTTTGGAAAAAATTATAGGTATTTGTGTAAAATTTTTTGCCAATGATCCGTTTGTAGTTTTTTTATAAATTCTTTTTTTATATTCATGCTAACATAAACACCTCTTCTTGCAGGCTCAGCTCTATACATAAATAAAGTATTTGGAAAAATATTATGTTCTAAGAAAATATCAGGCTTGCCAAATCCGAAGTCAGCAAAGGCATAAGGATCGACTTTAGTCATATTGGAAAGAGCATAAGTTGTTTTTATAAAATCGTAGGATGTTACAATTCTATTTCTACGAATACTTTGGTCAGATTCTCTTCGTTGTAACCAAGCTAACTCTTGTCGAAATACTTTGTTTACATAGTTTGGCTCAATGCTTTTTCTGATTTCGTCTACGACATACTGTTTGTTTTGAAGTTCTTCCGAGGTAAAACGATAGTTCCCTACGCTAAAAGAGATTGCATTGCTGATACAATTCTTTGGAAAGATGGGCTTTACTTTACCTTCTACGGAAATGATGTAGAAAAGGTGTAAGTATTTCTTTACAGAGTTTTCTGATTCTAATAGATAAAGTACATCAAGCAAATGAGCGACCAAAGCATCACCTTTAGAAGCACCTGTTAATGTCGATTTGATGTTATTGACTTCTTCTTCAGAAAAATGCAGTATTGTGAACCCATTTTTTTTGAAAAGCAGGCATTTTGCAAAATTGCTAGTAGCGATTAAAACTTCTTTTAAATTTCTCTTTCTAACAAAGTTAGATAACTTTGTTGAATTTTCTGGATTTTCTCCTGTAATGTAAGGCTCAAAAGCAGACTGTCTGTCGAGGTTAAGCTCTAGTACCGGTTTGTTTTTACAAATGTTTGACAAGTTGTGCAGGAGCAAAGTAACTGATCTTCCGTCTCCCAAGCTGTGATGAAAACTAAAACCTAAAACTGTTTTATTGTCTTTGGTGAAAGTTATTTTAATCTTGATAAGAGGTTTTTGCTTGGAAATTACAGTTACGATATCAATTCTATCTATAAAAAAACTAAGAGTTTGGTTTTTCGACTCGATAATGGATTCACTATCTTGTTCGGTTTGCCATAAGCTTACGGGAAATCCTTGGTTTTGACACTTAAGCTGAAGCCCTTTTTTTTTCTGATAGCTAAGACGTCCAGCCATAAAAGGAAAGTGATTTACTAGTTTTTTTAAATTACTAACAAACTCTTCAGCGTCTATTTTACAATCATAAATATAAACAAAATTAAAATCTGAAAATCTTAATAAATGATCCATTGGAGTTAGTTCTACAGTCGATTCTTGGTGAGTTTTTGCTCTAATTGTAAAATTTTTGATGGGTTGCATAAGAAACTTCTCTATCTCTTCAAAATAAAAATATAAAAAGCATTACCTATATTCTATAGTACGAATATATATTGTTTTCTTAATCATAAAATTTCATAACTTTACGACTTACTGTAGAAAATTAATGGAAGTCTTTGTTATGTATGTTCCTATTTAAAAAAGAAATTTTCGTAAAATCAGACTATGTAAAGAAAAGAATATCAAAGAGCAGGGCATGATGGTTTTCGCTGGAGTGGTTTTACTGGTGATTATGTAGAACAGCATTTATAATGATGTGGCGAGAAAACCCGTAAGTCTTTAGCTTAGGGGATGAATCGTCAAGTGCGATTATGATCTGAGAAAGAACGGACGGGTTTTATGCCCGTCCTTTAAGATAAAGAGTATAAATAAAACCTACTTTGGCGGATTCCCTTGGATAACTCGACCTTTCAAATCTTGAGTGGGGCGAGCATTCTTTCCCATAATTTTATGAAGCTTAGCAATTTGCTTTTCAGATGCTTCCAGGGGGGTTTGTAAGACGATCCAGCGCACCCCTTCTGAACAAGGTGGAGTTGTCAGTGAGCCTGAATAAGTGAAATAGCTGAGGTTAGAAGGAAGGAGTTTTCGTATGTCGAGAGATTTCTTTTTCTCGGTGCTTTTTATTTTTTTGGGGAAGTGGGGAATAACTTTTCGGAGAAAAGGATTATGCTCGCCTACTTTAAAAAAAATACCGATAACAGCAAGTTCTCCGGATTTGCTTCTATGGACAAGATGCACCTCCATCGGAGAAGATTCACCTTCTAAGGTATGTTCACTTGGAGTGTGGAAATGAAATTGAAGCAAGTGATATTTTTTGGAGCCGATTTGAAGATAGCTACCTTCGGGGTAGTTACACTGGACAGTGTGCCCATTATTGAGCATAGACATTTTTTCACTTTTTTGATAAACAATCTCTAATTTTTCAAGCGATTCTGTTAGGGCTACATTTTCGATGTTAACAGGAGATTGGTGGGTTCCACTACCGCAAATGTGGTAATCTGCTTTTATTTCACCCCAGTGCTTTGGACCAGCTTCTCCTTCGTATCCCCAATGAGATTTTGAATCAGCTTGTATAGAAACTAATAAGAAAACTAAAAAAAAAACTAAAATATGCTCTTTTCGCATGATAAAACTCCTTATAATTAACTAGAGGAAATTACCTAGGTAAATCACCTAGATTAGGCATAAGCTATCAATTATAGTTTTCTTTTAGGATATTTGCGATGGAAAAATCTAGCCGGAAAAAATTCTTACTTCGTTTAGGAATAATCGCTCTTCTTACCCTTCTTATTCCTACTTCCATTATCTGGTGGATTGTTGCTCAGCCTACCTGGAAAAGCAATCAACTATCTTCAGTCACAATCGAAAGTCAAAGACTTAAAGCGCACGTAGTTACTCTATCAGAAACATTTCATCCGCGTAATTTTCAGCACCCGAAAAACTTAGAGAAATGTGCCGAGTATATTCACGAACAATTTGTCAAAGCAGGGGCGACTAAGACAGAATTCCAAGAGTATCAAACAGTGGACGGACGATATAAAAATGTTGTTGGAATTTTTGGCGAAGTAACCTCAGAGAGGATTGTTGTTGGAGCACATTATGATTCTTGTGGGAAAACGCCAGGGGCAGATGATAATGCTAGTGGGGTGGCAGGTTTAATTGAGCTGGCTTATTTGTGGGGAAAAAAAGCTCCGACAAAAACTGTTGAATTGGTTGCTTATACTTTAGAAGAGCCTCCTTATTTTGATAGTTCTCAGATGGGGAGTTTTCACCATGCTAAGCGGTGTGGCGATGAGAAAATTCAAATCCCTGTCATGATTTGTTTGGAAATGATCGGCTATTTCACGGATGAACCTGGTAGCCAAGACTACCCTGTTCCTTTTCTACGAGCAATTTATCCGACTGTGGGAAATTTCATTGCTCTTGCTAGTCGAATGGAAGATAAGGCGGTGACTAAAAAACTAAAAATTCTGATGAAGGGAACGAGCGATTTACCAATATATTCGATCAACGCTCCTGGTATTGTGCAAGGAATCGACTATTCGGATCATCGCAATTACTGGCCTCATGGTTATCCTGCAGTTATGATTACCGACAGTGCTTTTTATCGCAATGTCGAGTACCACAAAGAGGGAGATACCTTTGATCGTCTGGACTATGATAAAATGGGCAAGGTGGCTATTGCGGTTTATGAAGCGGTGAACGGGTGGTAAATTAAAAAAAGGCAGCTCAATTTACCTTGTTGTGAGCTGCCTAGTAGGGACTAATCTGTCAGGAGTGTTGTAATGAAAGAAATCAAAAACTTTTGATTTCTTTTACTCACACTTCTTCTTGTTTTTGTGTAGATGTATTGTCATCTTAAAGATCTAAAATCTCATGCATTTGGATTTGCATATTTTTAAGGTGCAGTGAAAAAAGTGCGCCTTAAAGTTGAAGAAAGAAAAGAATCTCACGCAAAGACGCAAAGACGCAAAGACGCCAAGGAGAAAAAGAATCCAGGCAAGAGATGAACATAAAGATTTTTTAGATCTTCCTTTGCGATCTTTGCGCCTTTGCGTGAGATTCTTTTCTACTCAAAATCCACCGCGGAGGGGAAAAAAATACAAAGGCTATAGCTTAACTTAATGCTATTGTTGTCTGGCACGACTAAACCTTATAAAATATGGGCCTAGATTAAATGCATGTTTTTCAGGTATCGTATAAATAGTGCGTATCATGAACTCAAATTCAGTTCCAACACTCAAAAGCTGCATACATATTTCCCTGCCCAACTGGAACATTTCTATCTTCATAGTTTTTGCGAGCTTTTTGTCAAGAATCAAAATGATAATAAAATAAAACGACCTTTTTGTCAAGAATTAAAGTGAGAAAATTTTTAATCTAGCTTGGAACAATGTTAGTTTCAATTTTTGATTGAGTTTTTGGGAGGAAGGGTGTCAATAATGGACTCGTAAACATCATTAAGTTTAACTCTCTGAAGTTCATCTAGGAGAGCTTCTCGCTTGTTTTTCCAAAAACTGTGAATGGGGCAGGGGCTTGTATCAGAACAAATTTTTAATCCCAGTCCACATTTTTTTAAACAAATAGGGTCTTCCATTGCAACGCAGACGTCAAATAAAGAAACTTCTTCGGGAGGGGTTACAAGACGAAATCCTCCTCCGACTCCTCGGCGAGATAACACAATATTTTTTCGGGAAAGATTATGGAGGATTTTTGACAAGTAATCCTTAGGAATGTCACCTTCTTTTGCTATTTCTGTAGCAAGACGATATTTACCATTTGGTCCATTGAGACGACTTAAGGCATAAATAGCATAGCTAGTGGGTAATGAAATCATGCTCGTCCCTTTCTGAATAATATTCTGATAATAAAGAACTTTGCTCATAGTAGATTTCGATAATAGCATTTATTGATCTTTTTCTCAAGAAGTAAATTCAGAAAGCCAAATCGTTCTTTTTTTGTTTTTAATCTTTAGAAATCTTGAGGGGCTTTTTGGAGAGTTTCTAAGTATTTGGAGTGTTGATTTGAATTTAATATTTTCCAAGTTTGTTCTCTCACTTCTAATATTTTTCCTAAATATTCAGGGCTTTGAACAAGGGGCTGGGTTTGGTAGAAAGACTTATAAATCTCTTCGAGTTTCTTAATTTGTTCATTTTCAAGCTCCAGAATGATGGTTCTATCTTGAAGCTTTTTTTGTAAATGCAACCATGTGTAACTTGTTCCCTGAACTTGCAAATTTTCTTCTTTTTCCTTTTTCCAAGTCTGAATTTTTTCTTGTTGTTGGGCAAAGCGGACTTTTAAAATTTGTACCTGTTTTTCTAAAAGAAAGATTTGATCAGAAAGAATCTTTTCTTCGGGAGGGTAAGAGGAAATGTAGGAAAGGAGAGGAAGACTAATGGCAGCAAAGAGGATAAAAATAAATAAAATATGTTGCATGTATTCTTTTTGCATGGATTTTCCCTTACTTGGATAATGTTTTTATTTGGGATATTGAATAGGGACATACCCCATATGTGCCAACCTAAGTCGTAAATCTATATAGAATAAGGCTTTTCTGGAAAACTGTTTAAGCACAATGTTCCCTGGAGGGCGAGCTCCTGCCGAGCAGGGGATGTGCTTGGCTCTTGATATTGTAACCTAGGCACATCCCCTGCTCGGCAGGAGCCAAAGCCCTCCATCCACGCACGGTATTTAGGGCCGTTTTAGATAAGGTTCGATCTTCTTAGCTTATTTTTTATAACAACTTACGGCTTAAGTTGACAGTTATGGGGACATGCCCTAGGCACTCTTGAGATAAAAAAACATTATACCTGGTAAAGGGACAAGTTTTGGTTTTTCCGCCCATTTTTTAAACTTGCTTGGATCACCTAACAGTTGTATAATAAAAGCTCCTTTTTCGTTAAATTAAGAGCTAATGGACAGAACAATGACACTAAAAAACTATCGCTATATTTTTTTTATTCTACTGCTATTTACTGCGCAGGTTTTAGAATACGGTTTCTCTGTATGCTATTTCTGTCAGTGGGAATTGGTAAGTATGTGTAAGTGCGGAGAAGCTCCTAAGTCTTGCTCTGAAAACTGTGGCGAATGTCCTGTTTCTCTTCCTCTCTCTGAAGATTGCGGAGAATGCCCTGAGTCTGTTCCTGAAAATTCGTGCTCACAAGAAGAACATTGTTTTTCTTGTTTGCCCGCACCCTTGAAGATTATTCATCGCGAAGAATCTCAAATAGAAGCTCCTTATCAAGTTCTTGCTCCTTCTGTGTTTACGCACACAGTGCTCCAAAATCACTCCCAAACTTCTCTTTTTTTTACCGAGAAGCCTCCTTTCTTACCTAACCCAACTATTTCCACTCAAATTTTGCGCATATAATTTTCTCATTTACTTGATTTAAAGTATGAGTGTAGTTTTACGCCTACCTTGCTTAGTCTATTTCATGTAAAACTGAGGAAATTTTATGGAAAATCTATTTGACCAGATAGAAGAAAAGGGATCTCCGCCTTCTCGTGGGAAAGTCTACTTGATTCCTATCTTGCTAATCCTATTACTTGTTGGCCTATTTCTTTGGGTAGGCCGAGAGACATTTATCCCCATGATCGAGGTAGATGCCGTCAAAGTTCGTCTTGCTCCCGGTGAAATTCAGGTAACAAAAACAGAAGGGGGGGCTATTTTTCAGGCGGCAGGCTGGATAGAAGCTGAGCCTTATCCGATTAGAGTTACCGCTCTAGTTAGTGGCATTGTTCAAAAAATTTATGTTATTGCCGGAGAAAAAGTTAAAAAAGACCAACTACTGGCTAAGCTCATGGATGAAGATTTATTTTTAGAGTTACGCGAAACAGAGACTCGTTTGTCTGAGCTAGAAGCCCGAATTGCGATTAGAAGAGCAATGGTCACAGTGAAAAAAGCAGACAAAAAAAAATTGAATTTTGAGTTAGAAACTCAAAGAGCTGTTTTAGAACGTTTGAAACACCGAGTAAATTCATTGGGCCGATCAGGAACGGGTATTTCTCAACTGGATAAGGAGCAAGCTGAATTATTGGTCCGAGAACAAAAATTTAAAATAGAAGAGTTCCAAGCCCAAAAAGAGTTGGCTCAAACATTGATTGAATTGGCCCAAGCAGAAGAAGGGGAAGTTGACCAACAAATCAAAAACCAAAAGGTACGTGTAGATAAAGTTAAGTTGGACATTAGTCGCCTTGAGATCAAGGCTCCTATCGATGGAATTATCCAGCACTTGTATGCTCGAGAGGGACGTAAACAGATGCTAGACTCTGACAATGAAATGTCGACAACCATTGCGGAAATATACGATCCTTCTCGTTTACAGGTAAGGGTGGATGTACCTCTTTCCGATATTTCGAAAGTGTTTATTGGACAAAAAACTTTGGTCTTTGTCGAAGCGAGTAAACAGTATTTAGAAGGTCAAGTCACTATTTTGGGAGGACAGGCCGATTATCAAAAGAATACCTTGGAGGTAAAAGTGCGTTTGGCAAAACCTCAGAGTATTTTGCGTCCTGATATGCTGGCCCAAGTCAAATTCCAAGAAGACACCAAAACAGAGAAAAGAACGTTTACCAATGCTCTTTTTATAAAAAAAGATTGTCTTCGGGGAAATGACAAAGAACCCTATGTTTGGGTTGTGTCCTTAGAAGATAGACTAGAGAAGAGAAAGATTGATCCTATCGGGGAAAAAGACAACAATTGGATTGTTATTTCAAAGGGGGCTCACCCTGGAGAACGTGTTGTTATTGGGAAAGAAGATGGATTTGAGTTGCACAAAAAAGTGAAAATTCGGAGGCTTTATGAATAACGTCTTAGTTCGCTGCCGAGGAGTCGATAAAGTTTATAAAAAAGGAAGCCAGGAAATCAAACCTTTGCAAAAACTAGAACTCGATATTCAAGAAGGAGAATTTCTTGCCATGATGGGACCTTCTGGCAGTGGGAAAACTACCTTACTCAATCTTCTCGCTGCGATTGATAATCCGAGTAGCGGTCAAATTTTTTTCCGAGAGCAAGAGATCTCTCGTTTGAATCGGCGCCAACTGAGTAAATTTCGATCCGAACATATTGGATATATCTTTCAACTCTACCATCTTATTCCGGTTTTAACGGCATACGAAAATGTGGAGCTACCTCTTCTTATCGGGCGATACAGTGCCAAAGAACGGCATAAGCGTGTCCAAGCGAGCTTGGAGATGGTGGGAATAGACGATAGAGCTTCGCACTTTCCTAGGCAACTCTCGGGAGGACAGGAGCAACGAGTGGCCATTGCCCGAGCCTTGGTCACTGACCCGACATTGATAGTTGCTGATGAACCAACAGGAGATTTAGATGCGGCTTCTGCCCAATACATTCTGGAATTTCTCCGGAAACTAGTTCAAGAGCACAAAAAAACGATTGTGATGGTGACACACGACTTAAAAGCCGCCAACCACGCCGATAGAGTATTGCATTTGAATAAGGGGGTTTTTGTCCATCATGCGACTTCTTAATTTATTTCTCCTCTCCTGGAAGCAATTGCGGCGCCATCGAGTTAAAAGCTTGTTGACTATTTTAGGAACGGCTGCGGGGATGTTTTTATTTTTGACTGTTGTTTCCCTACAAGAATCTCTGAAGGATGCCACAGAAATCCAGGCCAATGACGATACTCTGGTCGTTTATCGAGATAAGCGTTTTTGCCCTTTTACTAGTAAGCTTCCCGAGGATTATAAGAGGAAAATTGCAAAATTACCCAAGGTTAAGTCGGTTACTCCGATTAAAGTGGTGGTGAATCACTGTGGCACAAGTCTGGATACCATATGTTTTCGGGGTATTCCCAAAGAAGAAGGAAAGACTTTTCTCTCAGAGACAAAATTAAAAGAAGGAAGCTTTGCGAATTGGGAACACAGTTCTGACGGAGCTTTTTTGGGAGAGGTTTTTGCTCAACGAAGGGGCTTAAAAGTAGATGATAAGTTTGATGCAGCGGGAGTTACAGTCCGAGTAGCGGGAATTCTAGATTCGGCGAGCCCTCAAGATATGAATTCTGCTTACGTCCATTTAGATTTCCTTCAGCAAGCATCTGGACATGGATTAGGCATTGTCACTCAATTCAATGTTAAAGTACATCATCACCGAGATCTCGAAGAAGTTGCCAGAGAGATCGATAGTCTGTTTCGCTATGATCGGGAACCGACTCATACGCGTCCTGAAAAAGCTTTTGTCGCCCAAGCGGCTAAAGACATGATTGATCTTATTGAGTTCACCCATTGGTTGGGTTTAGCCGCTGTATTTGCAGTTTTGGCTTTGATTACCAATACGATTATTTTAGCCGTTCGAGGACGTATGAAAGAGAGTGCTGTTATGAGAGCTCTGGGCTATCGAGGGGAGCACCTCGTTTGGATTACCTTAAGTGAGGGTTTACTTTACGGGTTTTGGGGAGGAGTTCTAGGGATTGGGGGCGCTTTTTTGCTTATCCATTTTGGGCACTTTAGTATTTCAGGAGAAGGAGTTAGCTTAGTTATTTTAGTGAAGAAAACTCTTTATTTGAAAGCGGCAGGATTAGCTCTTCTCCTGGGACTTCTTGCAGGAATTTATCCGGCTATTCTCGCAAGTTTTGGTACGGTGGCCGATAGTTTAAGGAAAAGCTGATGTTGTTGTATACTTTACGAAATTTATTTAAAGCCCCAATGCGCACTTTTCAACTCGTATTGGGAAGTTTCGCTGTTCTTATTTTACTCTTTGCCGCTTTTGCTTTTGAGAGCGGTATGGAGAAAAGCCTTCAGGTCAGCGGAGATCCTCGCAATGTTATTCTCCTGGGCGTGGGGAGCGAAGAAAGCGTGGAGAGGAGTGAAATTCATTTAGCAGCTGTGCCTTCCGTTGAAACAATACCCGGACTTAAAAAACAATTTGGAGAAAGTGCTGTTTCCCCCGAAGTTCACTATAACACAATCGTTTCTCTTCCCTCTTTAATAGACTCTGAGGAGACTTTTAAAGAAACACAAGCCATGGTGCGAGGAGTTAGACCAGCCGCTTTATCGGTCTACAGTAACGTTGTTGTCACAGAAGGACAGTTTCCTCAAAGCGGAGAGATTCTTGTGGGGCGACTGGCGGGAAAACGAATGTCTTTGTCTCCCGAAGAATTGTCCATCGGAAAAACGATTCGTTTTGAGAAGCAAGATTTCCAAATATCAGGAATTTTTGCGGCTCCAGGGTCGGTCATGGAGTCGGAACTATGGATGAATTTGGGAGATATTGTCGCTCTCACTCGACGCGACTCTATTTCTTGTATTGTTGTTCGTTTAGAAGAAGCGGAATTTTCAGACATAGACCTCTTTTGTAAACAACGGCTAGATTTGCAAATCACAGCCATGCTCGAAAGCGACTACTATAAAAAACTAGGAGAGTTTTACCGTCCGATAAAAATTATGGCTTGGCTTACAGCTATTTTAATCGCAGCAGGAGCTTTTTTAGGAGGGCTCAATACTTTTTATGCGGCTGCCTCGACAAGGTGTGCGGAATTTGCTGTTCTTGAAGTTATTGGCTACTCTAGGATGAGACTAGGCTTATCTCTTTTCTTTGAATCGCTTTTCTTTCACACGATAGCCTATCTTCTTGCCGCCTTTGTCGCACTAAAGTTTTTTTCTCAAATTCATTTACACTTTAGCAGTAGTTTTTTTCATCTCGCAATTGAGAGCAAAGAATTGTTACATCTTTTTGGTGTGACTGTAGGACTATCAATCATTGCCATAGTCCTTCCTGCCATTAATATTTTAACCCCTCACTTACGTGAATCTCTAAGAGATTAAGGAGTAAAAAAATGCAAAAATTAACTATATTTCTAATGATAATTTTACTTTGTCTAGCTTGCACAAAAAGTGCAGACCCTGAAGCGACAAGTACTTCTCAAAAGGTGGAGAGCTTACCAGGAAATCTTTTTGCTGAGACTAAACCTATGGATGCCATAAGCATAACAGTAGCAAGAAGTTTACCTGCAGGCACTAAAGTCAAAGTATTCGGGGAGATTCTTGGGAGTAAACATCCTTTTGTGGACGAGCGAGCCTCCTTTATTATAGGTGACACTGATAAAATAAGTGTATGCGAGGATGCCTGTGGCGCTCCTTGGGATTGCTGTTGCGATGACAAAAAAACAATCGCAGCAGCAACCTTGTCTGTGCAAGTTTTAAACAAAAAAGGGCAAGTTATCAAAACAGGTTTAAAAGGAAAAGGCGGTCTTAAAGAATTAAGTAAAGTTGCTATTGAAGGAGAAATCGATTCTCGGTCAACAGCAGATTTTATGATTGTCAATGCCGATAAAATTTATGTAGAGTAGTTTGTCTGTAGAGCGTGTTCTTATTACACTCCCTTGTAATTAGGACACGCTCTAGAGTTCACAAGAAATACACTCCTCATTCTCATATTCTATTTCCACGGTTACATGGCGGATAGCAAGTGCTTTTAAATCTTTCTTGACCTTGTTTTTTATGCTAATGGCTTCCTCTATGGTACAGTCTTTTTCAATAACAACATGCATGGTTAAAATGTAGTATTCTCCGTCTAAAGTCCATATGTGAGTGTCATGAACAGCCTGTACTTTAGGGAGCTTTGTGATAGTTTTCTCTATTTCGTTAATATTGATGTCTTCAGGAATACTTTGGAGAAATATCATAGATATTTTTTTGAAATTTTTTACAACATTCCAAAGTATGTATAGCGTAATCAAAAGAGAGAGCAAAGGATCGAGAATATAGACGTCCCATATCATCATAATAATACTAACAATGAGAACTGTTACCCAGCCTAAAACATCCTCCAGTAAGTGCCAGCTAACCATACGCTCATTAAGGGTTTTTCCTCCCTTTAATTTTAGCACAGCAAGACCATTGACAAGTACACCAAAAATAGCAAGCACGATCATTCCCGGAGCATAAGATGGTTCTGGTGAAAGAATTCGAGGAACAACTTCCGTTAAAATGAGAAGGGAGCCAATGATCAAAACGATGCTATTGATCAGCGCTGCCAAGAGAGAAAAGCGCTTATATCCATAAGAAAAAGAAGCGCTCCTTTTCTTTTTGGAAAACTTATCTAAATACCAAGATAGTCCTAAAGAAAAAGTGTCTCCCAAATCATGTAAAGCATCCGCTAAAATGGCGAGACTGTTTGTGTATAGGCCACCGATAATTTCTATGATGACAAAAATAAAGTTGAGGAAAAAAGCATACTTGATATTTTCGGTACTGTGATCATGTTCATGGCTATGGTGGTGCCCCATGATTTTTTTCCTAATAAGAAAATTATAGAAGATAGAAAAGCACTCTAATTTTTTTGGATATTAAAACAAATTTTTCTATGGTTAAATAGGAAAATTGCCATTATTCTATTATGAATATAAAAAACGAGAATATTTTAAGCCAACATTTAGCCGGTAAGAGAAAAAGCTATGGATCAGATTCTTAATTTCTATTGCCCCATCTGTGCTCGCTCGACACGTTTTTACGAGCGACAAGAACCCCTGGGACGAGAAAAAATGTGTAAGGGATGCCAAAACCCTTTTACTTTAAATGAAGCGACAATGTCACCTCCTGACCAAGAAGAAGCAATGACATCAGCTTCTTATTTAGAAGAGGATGTTTCTTTTACTGACGAGGAAAGCTTTCTCCTCTCTCCCGATGAAATATCAGAGGAGAGCGAAAAACAAGTTCCATACACGGCTCCTGATCTATCTCCTCCCCCTGCTCCAGCTAGGGTAACTAATCCAAAAGACGATGAGTTTGCGGATGAATGGTGGGGGAAAATTCTTTGCTCTCTTTGTTTTCTGGGACTAGCATGGTATTTACATGGCGAATTTACCCGAATAGAGGAAACAGGAGGATCTATTCGCATTCAATGGATGATCGCTTTAACTTACAACTGGCTCGGAAAACTTTGGACGGTGGGCATATTGGCTTTTTTTGGTGTAGTGTTTTTTCTCTGGGGGCTGTGCCAGCTTGTGACGGGGGAAGAGTAGAAGATAAACAGATTAGGAGGCATTGGTAGGCATTGTCTTATTTACTAAGGAAGGCTCACTCCACCACAGAGCATTTGCGCTTCCGGAAGGTCGGGAAAAGTTTTTTTTTTACTTTGCTAAGTATTGAGGAGTTAGCGAGGTATTTTTAAGAGAAAGTCTATTGACCCGCCCTAGTCCGCTACAATGCTCTGTGGCTCCGTTCGGTGAATTGGGTTAATTTAATTTCTAATTTAGCTCCTGCCGACTAGGGAGAAATGAAATGGCTATTGAGATGGCATTGGCGAGCGTAATTGTTTTACTGGTAGTTACTGGCAAGATAAATTATTAACTTCCTATGGATTTATGATTACTACTTAGGGATTCGATTAAGGCATTGAATAAAGAAAATATCAAATTGAGGGAGAAAAATTTAGAATTGACGGAAAAAATACAAAAATTGGAGAGTTGTACCGATGATAATGATCTTTCGATGAAAGTCACCAGAAGACAATTTTTTGGGAGGATGGCAGCTATAGGTGCCGCCACCGCGGCAGGGTATAGTTATACACGTTATATTGAACCCCGTTGGCTTGAAGTGAACCACGAGAAGCTAGCCAAGGGAAAACTCCACAAACACCAGGGAATCAAAATTTTGCACCTTTCGGATTTCCATGCATCATCAACGATTCCCTACGAGTTGATCAACAAAGCAATAGGACTAGGGTTACAGGAAAATCCAGATATTATTTGTCTCACGGGAGATTATATTACTACTAAACTACATAACCAAAAAAACTACCAAAAAATTCTAGTGCAACTGCCGAAGGTTGCACCCACTTTTGCCTGCATTGGCAATCACGATGGCGGAACTTGGGCGGGAAAACACGGTGGCTACAAGGATATATCTAAAGTATCTAATTTGTTACGTAGTAGCGATATCCAAGTGTTAGTAAATCAACGGCAAAACATTACAGTGAAACAAACTAAGATACAAATTGTTGGTTTGGGAGATTTATGGGCGGAGGAGTTAAAGGCGGAATCTGTGCTAGACAACAAGAGAAAAGACGATAGTCCTATTATTGTTTTGAGCCACAACCCCGATTCCAAAGATGCTCTTATTCATTTTGATTGGGATTTGATGCTTTGTGGTCATACTCATGGCGGTCAGCTTAAAATTCCCATTTTGGGTGCTACTCCATTTGCTCCAGTGAAGGATCATTCCATGGTAGAAGGGCTTCATTTTTGGTTTGAACGCTACATTCACATAACTAGAGGAGTCGGTAATGTCTATGGAATGCGATTTAATTGTCGTCCCCAGGTTAGTGTAATTATTACCTAGAATATGCTTCTTAATAGCAAACTCGAATATAGGTACAACAAGGAGGAGCTGGGCTAACAATGATCGCCCTGGCTCGGAAAATTATGGACGGTGGGTATGTCACTCCAACAAAGAGCTCACTCCATTCATATTTCGCTTTCGCGACACTTTGTGCCAAGTTAAATCTGGTATGGTATGTAAGAATTTTGACAATTCTTTTATTAAATCCCATGCCTGAGTAGTAATCATAAATTGATAATAGGTTAAGAGTTTATCTTGTCAATAACTACCAGTAAAATAATTATGCTAGCTAATGCCATCTGAATAGCGATTTCATTTCTCCCTGTCCTACATTCCTTTTTTATAAAGCATCAATTAGTCGCATACTCTATCGCGTAACAAAAAAAGTAATTATCGAAAAATGGTGCGATTGTATAGAGTATACTATTCCATTTGACTCACCTTCTTGTCCAAATTGCAAATCACTAAACTATAGTTTAGTGATTGGTGTTAACCAGCGATTTCAGTAGTTTTTTCTTTCCCCAGCGAAGAGAAAAACTACCACTACTTACAAATTTTTTCGCTTTGCTTGGTCTAGAAATAATCTTTATATGCCAGTTGTTTGTATAGTAGTAGTTTACTTCTTTTATATAAGAAGTATATAGAAGCACACGTAGAATATATATATTAGGGGGTACAGAGAAGCATAGTTTCCCGTTATTAATATAAAAGTTTCTCATTATTAATATAGTTCTTTCCCTATACTAATATAAAAGTTTCCTATTATTAATATAGATAAGAAAAAGTTTCCTATTATTAATATAAAAGTTTCTTATGGTTAATATAAACCCCTTGTTTTTTAAGCATTTTTAGTTTACTTTAGTATAGATAGTGAGTTAGTCGTCTATTTATATTAATTTTGAGAAACTTTTTTCCTTCAGAGGTGCGAATGTCTAACAAATATCTTGAACCATATGCGAAAGAGAATAATCTGTTACAGCTTTCCCTCTTCTATTTTGGAAAGAGCGTACCGAAAGAAACAAAGGTCGAGTGGAAAGACGACAAAGGAAGCTATAAGCTATCCTGTAATTGCTCCAAGGGGGTTCCAGGTGCATTCGAACAAGACGTTTTTACAGCAGCAATGAGAATTTGGGTTAAGCGTAAAATGCCAAATGAACCTATAGAGGTAACTTATTCTGATCTAGCAAGAGAGCTAAATATTTGTCCTCGATCTTGGAACGGCAGGATAAAGAAAGCACTAGAGAAACTGGGTCAAGCAAGATATCTTTTTGACGAATGCTTTATTGTTTCTAATGAAGGTGGAAGAGAGCAGATATCAACTCACTTTTCATTATTTGACTATGCTATTTTATTTAACAGAGACAAAGAGACTAAGGGAAAAAAGAGGTTTAAGTCTAAGCTCGCTCTAGCTGATTTGATAAGAAAAAATCTGGAGTCAAACTATTATCAATATTTGGATATGGCTTGGTACAGAGCTTTGCCTTCTGGTTTGCCTAGACGACTATATGAATTCTTAGAGAAAAAACGACACTTAGCTAAAAATAATATTTTCGTAATCAGAGAGGAAAATATATGCAGATGGTTGCCGATAATAAGAAAGAATACTACGCATAGAAGAAGCACTCTTGCTAAAACTGGCAACAGCCTAATTGAATCTGGATATCTAAAAGCTTACTTCTTCGACAAAAAAAAGAAGCTTTGCTTTTTCTCTTACTCTGATGCTGGCACTTCACCGATCATAGAAGAGGAAAAGGAGGAAGTGATAGAAATAGTTCCTGAGAAAATTCTTGTAAAGAAAACCTCTCCTCTTAAAAAAGAACCTAAAGCAATTCCTGAATCAACTGAGTTAGAAAGACTAGTTTCTCTCCTTAGAATAAAGCGAGTACCCAAGGCAACGAAAAATATCTTAGCTAAGCACCTAAATGAAGAAGGCGCAGCATACGTAGAAAGAAATATTCTATATGCCAATGATAAGGCGAGAAGCTCATACTCTAACTATTTGGGCAAGTGCTTAGAAAACGACTACGCGGAAGCATGGAGTGAGGAGAAAGAACAAAAGCAAGATACTCTTTTTAACCTAAACGAAGAACTCAAGAAAAAAGAAGAACAGGAAGCAGAAAAAAAGAGGATAGAACTGGGGCTTGAACAACTTCGATTAGAGTTCCTTAAAAAAGTTAGTACACTAGGAAATCCATTTTTGATTATGGCAATGGACTCCGCAGAAAAGGAAGTCGAAAATAGTCCTGCAAAGAGCTTTGCTATAAAACCAGCGTATGCTAAAAAACTTTTGTATATAGTAAACAGCATGGGTGGAAGTTTCCCTGATGAAGTTTTGACTATGGATCTTATGAAAAAACTGTGGGCAGAAAAGGAGGGAGTATGATACCTAGGTATTCAAAAGATAGACAAAAGTATATAAAAGTTATTTTTTGTGTATTAATTGGATGCATTATAATTCTTTTCGATGAAGTCTTGCAAAAACTTCACGATAATATTGATCTAAATTATCGTCATACAAAAGATTTTGTTGGTGTTGGCTAATGGGAGCGAGAAACTCTACTCGGGGGAATTCGTCGGTATTGAGTTGGTGAGGATTTTGTAAAACCCATTCTCCTGTGTAAAGGGAAAAAAAGTGGTCTAGTTTTGTGAAAAACTTGTCTGGGGGAAGAAGGAAGCGGATATTTTTCTGGCGAAACTTTACTTGGACTTGTCTTTTGAGGGAAGCGAGTTTTTGGAGTCTCTTTTTGAGTTGAGGGAGGTTTATTTTCCAAGAATGTTCACTTCCTATAAGGGCTAAGAGGGGAGAGGAGTTATTTTCTTCTCCTCGCCAGAGAGAGACGTGAGGAAATACAGTAATAAAGCTATTGGCAATGATTTCAAATTCTTGGGAGCTCATTTGGTAAAGCGGGAGCCACTGGCAAAAGATTCCTTGGGGGGCTAATCTTTTTTTGGCTGTCTTATAGTGTTCGACAGTGTAAAGGTAGCCTGTTTGGCTATGCCAAGGAACAAAAAGGTCAGAGACAATGACATCGTATTTTTTTCTACTTTGATAGAGATAGTGCCTGGCATCATTGATAATGATATGGGCCAAGGGAGAGTTAAAAATGTTATTTTTCTCTTTTTGAAAGAACTTGGCTGCTTCGATGACTTCAGGAATTAGTTCCACTACTTCGATTTGTTGAACTTGCTTGTGAGAAAGGGCTCCGTTGGCGGTAGCTCCCGTCCCTAGTCCTAAAAAGACAATCGTTTTTGGGTTTGGATGCAAAAGGAGAGGGATATGAGCTTGTCTTTTTTCTCTTGTTTCTGCTTTACTGCTGCCTAGGGTATAGTGGAGATTTTGGGTCATTTCTAAGCCGTCTTCAGGAGATTGGCGTACTTCAATGGGGCCATAAGCACTGTTCCATTTCTTTACTTTTTCGTATTGTTGATCGCTATTATTTTGAGACAATGGGAGAACCAAAAAGAAGGCAAAGAGGAAAAGATAGAGGCATATTTGCCAGGAGAAATGTGTCCATTTTTTTTCGTGATAGAGAAAGGTTATACCAAAAATTAAATAAAGAAGAGAGAGCAGAGCAAAAGAAATTTCTAGCCCCAAAAAAGGAATCATGAGAAAGCTAGAGGCTATTGCTCCGACTACTGCCGCGATTGTGTTAAGAGCACTTAGCTTCCCAATAAGATCTGCCGATATGTTTTTATATAGTGCCCATGTTGCTGGTAGAACAGTTGCGAGAAGAGCAACGGGAGGTAAGATAACGAATAAAGCAATGAAAAAATTGCTCCCTAAGTAGAAGACAAAGCTTCCTTTTGTTTCAAGTAAGGCAAAATTCGTAAGATAGCGAAAGACTATTTCGGATAGAGGAATGGCAATCGCTCCCCCTAAGCAAGCGAGGCTTATAATCGAAGAGGAGGAGAGAGAAGATCTTAATAAAGGAACCGCAAAAGATCCCAGGGCAAGGGAAACTAAAAATGCTCCTAAAACCACACTGAAATTGTAGGTGCTGTTTTGAGAAACCAAAGCAAAAAGCTGAGTGTATAGTACTTCTAGTCCTAGAATTCCGCAACCAGAAATAAAAACCACAGAATAGATCAGCAAAGTGATTTTTTGAGGCGATGATTTTTCCTCGGTTATAGTACGGACTTCTCCAGGGAAAATAACGAGAGCAGATACCGCGCAAAAAAATGACAAAAGAGCGGCCGCATAACTACTTCCGACCACTCCTAAACGATGAATTAAAAAAGTATTCATCAAAACCACCCCGAAAAATGCCCCTAGGGTGTTGTAAGCGTATGCTTTAATAATACCCTTGGACTGTGATTTCTTTTGATGAAAAGTAAACTGATAGGAGATAAACTGGGCCATAAAAGGCAAGGTCGCCCCCAAAGCTACAGTTCCTGGCAAAAGGATAGCAATTACAAATCCTATGCGGATGATCGTTTGAAGAAAGGGAGTAGGGTGATTGAGAAAGGAAAGAATAAAGGCATTTTGATTTAGCATTAGGAGAAGGGGAATAGAGAGAGACCAAAAACCTACGATTAACTCTGCCAAAGCATAGTTCCTCAGAGCTTTTTTGCTTTTCTTTGTATATTCTCCTGCTGCCCAGTAACCAATGGCCAAGCCTAGAAAGTAAGCTGCCAGAACCACTCCCGCCGCTTGGGCGGTATGGCCAAAGAGAAGACCAATTTGGCGAGCCCAAGAAATTTCATAAATTAGCCCGGTGGCGCCTGAGATGAAAAAAACTAGGTACGCAGTAAAAGTTTGTTTTGGCAAAAATTTTACTCCCAGGGAATGTGCATTTTTGAGATCTTTTCTAAGCGAACAAAGCAGAAGCATTCTTCCAAAGTATTTTCTCTTTGACCTCATCGGAGCAATTTAGATGCTCAATACGTTTGAGCTCAAAGGGGAAGTGATAATAGGGAGATCCACTCCCAAAGAGAACACGCTGAGAACCTAACTCGTTAATGGCTTTTTCAATGTAGTCTTCTCGGTAGATGCCGCTGGTTTCGAAGTAGGTATTGGAGAAATCGGCAAAGATTTCAAAGGCTTCTTCCATATGCATTCCGCAAACGTTGATTTGGGCTCCATGGGTAAGAATGAACTCACCTTGGGGGAAATCTCTTATGAGAGGATAGACTTGAGCACTATGAGAGAAGGGCAAATAACCACAGGCTAAGATAACTTTCATTTGGCGGGAAAAAGCCTCTTCGAGAATATTTTTGACCTCAGTCTGGGTGGGGTAGAATTGCTCCTCAAAGGGATGAAGAAAAAGTAAGGGACTTTTTGTTTTTTGGATTAAAGCAAGAGCTTCTTCTTGGCGCCAAGGGTCTACTCGTAAGACGGGGCGAAAGGCTTTGTTCTGGGAAGCAAATTCTTCGACCTCTTGGTTGGCCTGAGCGTAATGATAGTCATAGGGTTTGTGGGGGATAAGCATGGCTTCCAAATGGGGGTAGCTTGCGAGCCAAGTAGACATCTCTTTAGAACTTACGCTTTTACCAAAGAGAGAGGAGCCAAAAAACATCTGTAGATCAAGAATTTTCATTTTTTCCCCAATAGCTTAGCGATATTTTTGAATACTACCTTTTCTTCTACTTCGGGACTTAGCTTTAGAGAGGTTACCTTTTCTAACTCCAAAGCAGGAAGGCACCCCGGGCCATCGCTCCCAAAAATAACTCTATCTGGGCCAATCGCGAGAATGGCTTTTTCGATCCAGCGAGGATCAGGCATTGCCGAAGTTTCCAGGTAGCAGTTAGGATTTCTTTGGGCTACGGTAATGGCATCTTGGACATGAAAGTATCCTCCCATATGGCCGAGAATAATTTTGGCTTCTGGGACAATTTTCATAAGTTTTTCAATTTGGAAAGGGAGAGTCCACTCTTCATCACCGCAGTGAAAGAGAATCGGGACATCCAGTTCGACCGCTTTTTGTGTAAACAAAACGGAACGAGGATCAGCAGGATGAATCATTGTTCCTACGGGGTGGAATTTCAAACCGTGGATTTTTCCACTGCTGACGGATTGGGCAAATAGTTCGACTCCCTTTTCTTCCCCTGCCGGATGCATGCGAGCAAAGCCAATGAGGCGATCTGGGAATTTTTCGACCGACTCGATGGTGTAGTCCAGAAGAGAAGGGTCCTCAGGGGTGACTTCCCCATAGGGCATAATAATGCTTTGGTCAACCCCCGCTTCATCCATGAGGCGAATAATTCTTTCGGGAGGAGAGTCCCACATATGATTGGGAATCGATTGGACATGAGTATGAGCATCGATCACGGTCATCTTCGATTTTTCTCTTTCTTTTTTGGTTTTTGTTTTGTTCGCGGAAAGGGATTTTTGTCTGAAATTCTTTTAGATACAATGCGAAGGTGGAGGGCGAGGCTCCTGCCGATCAGTGATTGTGTCTAGATTAAAACACCAAAAGCAAAGCACAACCCCTGCTCGGCA
>JAJDCR010000173.1 GCA_029260735.1 Planctomycetota bacterium | reverse complement strand
AGGATACCACTGTTTGAAGCTATCAACTAATTCACCATTGAATGTTTTTGCTCTAATTTGCATCAACAAATGTATGCCCTCTTCTGTCCATTGCATTTGTTGCTTCTTGGCAAATCTTTTGGAAATAAATAGATTCACAGTAGATTCAACAAAAGCGGTAGATATAGGGAAACCTGCTCGCCATATTTTACCATAGTTTGGCATCATTGGACTGTTGCGCTTAATGTAAGTCATAAATTCTTCTAACATTTTCTCAAATTTTTTGAATTTTGGATATGTTTCCTCAAACTCATATATCTGATCTTCTACGCTACAGAATCTCTTGTATGGGTTGTGTCGCAAACTTTTAGAAATGGCAAAATTATGACTGATTGCCTTCACAGACTATGAAATCAAGGAATAGAAAAGTTCAGCAGTATTATTCTTCGATTTTACAAGCGTTTCCACCTGATTTTTCTTCAACATCCGCACTAATTCAATGCCATTCAGAGTAACCAAAGCCGAGTAAAACTCTTTGAAACCAAGCATATGCTTGGTAATGCGTTTAATCCCTCGATGATCTTGCTCCACAATATTGTTGAGATATTTGACTTGCCTGATTTCAATAGAAGTGTCGTTCTCCTTGTTATATTCTTCGATTGCGGCTTTATTGGCACCGCTTTTATCAATATTGATTTTCTCTGGGATTCCATTGTTATTAATGGCTTTCGCAAGAAATCGTTTTGCTGCTTTCTTATCCCGTTTGGCGGTCAAAAGAAAATCAATTGTGTTTCTCTCTTTGTCTACTGCTCGATATAAATAATAAGACTTAGCACGGATTTTGATATAAGTCTCATCCATTCTCCAGCTTGTACCTACTGTTCGCTTTTTCTTGCTTCCTCGTTCTAGCATCAATTCTTCGATATCTCGATAGCTCAGAGCATAGCGCAAATACCAGTAAACACACTGGTACACTAATGTCTTTGGAAAATGGCATCCCTTTAACTTTTCCTGCCTCATGCTATGCTCCTGAAATCAAAATAGGATACCACTATTTTAGGTTTGAAACAACTTTGCGACACAACCCTTTGAGGAATATGAAGTGGATCCTGTTTTTGATTTGTCTAGAACATGTTCTATGAGCGGTTTGAAAGAGAGATGAAAGATTTGCAAGAGGCGAATTGCAATGGAGAAGTAGTTGAGGAAAGCCGAGTACCTTTAGGTACTCGGCTTTTTCTATATCAACTAAAAATTTAACTCTGAGAAAACTTATTCCATTTTTTTCGGTTTACCGTTATCATAGTCTAAAACGAAAGTGCATCAGATGAGAAAGTTAGACAACAAAGGAACTAGATGAACACCGCAGTACACAACAAATTAGTATCTTTTATCTGGTCGATAGCAGATGATTGTTTAAGAGATGTATGTGCTAATATAGCATTGTAAATCTGCAGGTATTATTTATTTTTGCTTGACTACGTTGTCTTTTTTGCAAAAAATATACTGAAGGAGAAGAAGCAGATGTTTTAGGAGAAAAAACCATGAAAATTCTACTTGCGTTTTTTATGATAACCCCTTTTTGTTTAGCTTTAGATATACTAGATAAGAAAATATCAATAAAGCTTCTTAGGGTTCCTGATAAGAGAGAAATAGCTCTAGACACTGCGTTATCAATAATATGTAAAAAAATAGGAGCTAAATACAGCAATGATAATGTTAAATGGTATCCAGGAATAGAAAAAACGCGCATCAAATCCATAAAGAGAAGAAACACTCCCGCTCGAAAAATTTTAGACTACTTTGCTAGAAAATATGACTTCCTCTACTTCTTGAAAAAAAACAAACTACATGTCTACTACAAGCATCAAGAGCCTGTTCCAGGTGCTACTTTCAAAGCTCAACACGAATTTGGAAGAGATTGGCCTTACAATGTTCCGTATCTATATGTACAGTTTAATAAAGGAGAAATCATTTTCCATGCCAAAGGCAATGTTTATTACTTCCACAAAAAAACGAAAACAGTGCCTACTTTTGAACCAAAAATAATAAGAGAAATCGAAGATATATGGGTACCTGCAGATTCTCCTCGTATAGGGCCTAAACTTGAAAAACCTATTACTTACATAAAATGGCGACGCTGGGTAGCTAAATCTTACAATCAATATCTCGCTGACAACAGACCACCTGTAACTGAAAGAAAAGGTCCACCTTTAGACTACTACTCTAAAAAGAAATGAAAGAGGGAAAAGGTGATTGATAGATTAAAATTTTTTTGCTAAATGCCACAAAAAAATGAGTATCCCTATCAAAAGCCGGATGACAAAAGACAAAAAATGACCCCAAGGTTGTATTGCAAGAAAGTCACAGTAGCATGGATTACAAAATAGACGATGAATTAATCAAAACTCGCCAAAATGGGTATATCAAATTCTGGGGTAGAGAGCCCGATAGCGTAGCACATCAAACGGACGACGAAATTCCTCACGTTGATGTATATCGATTTCCTTCTGTAAAAAGCAAAAAGAAGCGGCTAAACGATCTTGTTGTATATATTTCAGGCGGAATGTCAGATATTCCGATGCCCAATATGGACGATTTTGATGATTGCTATAAGTACGCAGAAATTGTTACCTATGCATATGAGCCATTGATTACTAACTCTGGTGACTCTGATTTCATTTCGTGGATATGTCACTGGATGGCTCACTACCCATTTAGCGAGGAGACCCCTCTTCTCTGTGGGGAAACTTTTGACTGGGAAAATCCCATTGTACCCGACTCGCAAATGGAAGGATTTTACTTTGCACATCCTCCGTTTATTGATAGAGAAAAGCTTTTGAAACATAGCGTTACTGCGAAAGCGTTAATCTATCTCGTGCCGATTTCGCGGCTAGAGATGAACTTTAGGCTGGATAATGGTGTGGAGGCGTTGCTTACTCACTTTGAGGAGTCTGAAGTTAATCCTGTTTTTGATTTGTCTAGGCTATGTTCTATGAGCGATTCGAAAGAGAAGTGAAAGACCTCCAGGGGGATCTGCAATACAGAAGCAGTTGAGGAAAGCCGGGTGCCGAAAGTGCTCGGCTTTTTTATTGTGTGCCAGGCATGTTTGATAACTAGGAGGTGAAAGTCCTCTATCCAACCTGATGGAGGTGAAGGATTAGTGAAGCGCAAGGGCATAACCGTGAGGAAATGTCTGAAGGAAGCGTGTGGCAAATCTGTGACCTGACGAACAGAAACTGAATAAGAGGCATACCATGTCGGACGAGTGGGCAATTGACCACGAAGTGCATATCCATCAAGGACATGGGTTGTAAATTCAGCAGGTGTGCAGAGAAAGTGATCAGACTTACCCTGGGAGATCTGTACGGTGTCCTGAATTCAGGACTGAGGAAACTGTGAAGTTTCCAGATCGTTGTACAGAAGTCAGCAGAAGGCATAGTAGGTGTAGGAAACGAGCTGAGGAAATCAGAGGACTCACCACACTGAAGGCCGGAACAAATTGGAGAAGGAGTAGAAAACAGGACTCATGAGTAGAAAGCGACAGAAAAATCAAATGAAATTTGCCTTCTTGGTGGAAGATGAGGGTGAAGCCCGAAGAGCTACCGAAGGAGGGGTCGAACTACTGATGGCGAAATGTAAAACCGAAACTTCAAAGCAGTTACCAGGAAAATTGATGGAAGAAATATGTGAAAGAGAAAATTTGCGCAGAGCGTTAAAAAGAGTCAAGAAGAACAAAGGAAGTCCAGGGATAGACGGGATGACCGCGGAAGAACTCCAAGGATACCTATGTAAAGAATGGCTGGCGATACGTGAAGAATTAATGTTAGGAAAGTACAAAGTAAAACCAGTAAAAAGGGTAGAGATTCCAAAAGCAGGAAAAGGACTGCGAAAGCTAGGGATTCCCTGCGTCCTAGATCGCTTCGTGCAACAAGCAACACTGCAAGTGATTCAGAAGTACTGGGACAGAGAATTTTCAGGAAATAGCTATGGATTTAGGCCAAGCCGTTCGGCTCATCAAGCGATAGAACAAGCTCAAAAGTATATAGAGCAAGGGAATCGTTTTGTAGTGGATATAGATTTGGAGAAATTCTTCGATAAAGTAAACCATGACAAATTGATGGGGCTACTAGCACAAAGAATAAAGGATAAGCGAGTACTAAAGCTTATTCGAGAGTTCTTAAATGCAGGAGTAATGGAAAACGGGTTGGTAAAACCCTCATCGGAAGAAGGAACGCCGCAAGGCGGCCCTCTTTCGCCACTATTAAGTAATATAGTACTTGACGTTTTAGATCGGGAATTAGAAAGGCGAGGACATAACTTCGTGCGCTACGCTGATGATTGTAATATCTACGTCAAAAGCAAGCGGGCAGGTAAACGAGTGATGGCAAATCTGACTAAGTTCATTAGGGAAAAGCTAAAGCTGAAAGTTAATGAAGAAAAGAGTGCCGTTGCTAGACCTTGGAAACGAAAATTTCTAGGATTCAGTTTCACAAATCATATGAAACCAAAGAGGAGAATAGCTTCTCAATCTATAGAAAGATTCAAAACAAAAGTCCGAGCCATAACAAAACGAACGAGGGCGAAAAGTATTGAAGATGTGGTTGAAGAACTGAGCAAATATCTTAACGGATGGTTAGGGTATTACAGGTTCAGTCAAACACAATCGGTATTACAGAAGATGGAGACATGGATGAGACG
This sequence comes from Planctomycetota bacterium, assembly GCA_029260735.1. GTDB lineage: Bacteria > Planctomycetota > Uabimicrobiia > Uabimicrobiales > Uabimicrobiaceae > JAJDCR01. The sequence goes on along the minus strand of JAJDCR010000173.1, from coordinate 47,001 downwards.
GCGTTTGCGCTGTTACATCTGGAAAAGCTGGAAGCGAGGGAAAACTAGGTTCTACGATTATGCCGTGCACGGCATAAGAGGCGTAATGCCGGGTAAAAAATAATGCCGAGTGACATTCCAAAAATTTTGATTTACTAGGAAAATTATACAACTTACATTTTGATTAGTCGGCATAATTTGGGAGAATTCTTCTTATTATTAACAATGTTTTTTAATAAGGAGAGACATATGTCCAAAAATTTATTCTCCGAGTTGGGCGTTTTGCAGTTTATAGATGGAGGCTCATTGCTTCCTCATATAAAAACCTATGCTCTAAAACTATTAGATGAAAATTATGCCAAGTCAACCATTCAAGAAAAAATCAGATTTACAGCTAACTTTAGCCGATGGCTTGAACAGCAGAAAATAACCCCCAGGGACCTTTCTGAAACAGCGATAGACAATTTTTTAAAGTATCGCAAAAAACATTTCTCTTATTCTCACGCCAACAAGGAAACCTTACAACGTTTCCGAGAACATTTGCAAAATATAGGGATTACCCCGATTTCTGTCACAGTAAAAAAAACTTCTTTGCAGATTATTGAAAATGATTTTAAGGAGTACCTTTTACAAGAGAGAGGACTTGCAAAAATTACAGCAGAAGGGCATGCATATCTAACACGCTATTTTCTTAATGCTAGTTTTGGCACTAACCCTATTAATCTTGGTCAACTAAGTCCAACTGATGTTACAAATTTTTTTCTTGAGCATGCACAAAAAGTAAGTCGTGGCTATGCTAAGCGAATGGTGACAACACTACGAGGTTTCTTCCGTTATCTTCGTATACGAGGAAAAATTACTATAGATTTAGATGCTTCAATTCCACCTCCTCCAAAGTGGAAATCTCAAGAATTACCAAAATTTCTTGAACAAAATCAAGTTGAAGCGCTTCTGAAGAGCTGTAACCAAAGCACAAGTATCGGGCAACGAGACTATGCTATTCTATTATTTTTAGCAAGACTTGGCCTACGTGCAAGTGAAGTTGTGGCAATGATGTTAGATGATATTGACTGGGAAGTTGGAGAAGTTATTGTTCGGGGAAAAGGATCTCAGTGGGAGCGTTTGCCAATACCACATGATGTAGGTAAAGCATTGGCTAATTATCTGAGAAATGGACGCCCTGAAAACAAAACACGTAGAGTTTTTGTGCGGCAACGTGCGCCATATCGGGGATTTGCGAGTTCACATGCTATTTGTGAAATTGTTAGGCAAGCTATAAAACGCAGTAAAACTCAGACAGTCCGTAAGGGATCACATTTACTGAGACACTCTCTGGCAAATCAAATGCTTCGTTGTGGAGCATCTATGCTAGAAATAGGAGAAGTACTCAGACATCATTCTCCACAAACAACAGAAATTTATATAAAGGTCGATATAGAAGCATTGAAACCTCTTGGGCTACCGTGGCCAGGAGATGAGCTATGAGCATACTACATAAAGCGGTCGAAGAGTACATAGCAGTGCGTAGAACTCTTGGTATGAAATTGTATGGTGAAAAGTGCCCTCTCGGCAAGCGCGCTTGGAATTAAATTTTAGATGAACTATCATTAGGCTATCAAAATTCGATTAACCCCAGAAGGAAGGATAGCCGATGAAGCAATCAAGAATTGTCAGTGATAGGCAATTACGAATGAAAAAAGTCCAGGAACAGTTTGCAAATTGGAGGAAAAATAAAAGTAGAAAAGGTAGTGCTACGCCAAAACACCTGTGGGAAGCAGCAGTTGATCTACATGGTGACTACAGCGCTTATGAAATATCAAAAGATTTACGAGTGGAATATAGTAAACTCAAAAGCCTGATTTCAGAAGCGTCAAAAGCAGAGACAGAACCAAGTCCAGCCTTCATCCAAATGGAAATTTCTCCACCATCACGACAACCAAAACAAAACGAATGGTCAATAGAGATGGAAAAAGCCGACGGCACTAAAATGAAAATAAGTGGTAGTGGTTGGCAAATGCCTGATGTAGCTCTAATTTGTCAAAGTTTTGTGGAGGAAAAGTGATGCTGCAAATAACTCCCCACATGCGGATAGTTGTAATGATAGAAGCAGCAGATTTCAGGAAAGGCATAGATTCGTTAGCAGCAAGTTGTCGTAAGGTACTCGAAGAAGATCCATTTTCAGGCAATGTCTTCGTCTTCCGAAATAGAAAGAAGACGGCGATAAAACTGTTGGTTTACGATGGTCAGGGCTTCTGGCTTCTTCACAAGCGGTTATCAAAGGGAAAATTTTCCTGGTGGCCAGAAAAGTATGACTCAGCATCTGTCGAATTAGCAGCATATGAATTGCAACTACTGATATGGAGTGGTAATCCGACAGAATGCAAAGTGGGTGAAACTTGGCGAGCGATTAAAAACTGCGGTTCAATTGCAGAGAATAATTCCATGGTAACCACTTAGCTGGATCCTTTATCGCTCTTGATAAATGCTTTTGTAATTGAGTAATGTAATCGAAAGGGTTAGCACCAGCATAAAAGCAAGTATGCACAATTGACATTAACAAATCGCCAACGCTAGCACCGTTGGCGGTTTTATAGAATAACGAATTTTTGCGATGGCAAATAGCTTTTTTTAGTGCGCGTTCGCAAATATTGTTATCCAAAGGAGCACCAGGAACGTGTAAAAAACGAGTTAGCTTTGACCAACGTTTTTGGACGTAGTTAATAGCCTTACCCAAACCAGAATTTTCCTCAACAAGTTTTTCGTCAAACTGTCGTTTCAACCACAGACGAAATTCCTCCATTATAGGCGCACTATTTTTCTTGTGATGTTCAAGTCTTTCCCACGCAGACATACCATTCTTCTTGGCTTCGGCATCAAATTTGTAAATATTACGATAAACTTCCAAGAGTACATAAGTACACTCTTGCGGGAAGTTTTCCGAGACATCGACAAAATATCGCCGAGCGTGAGCATTACAGTGGCATACAACTGCTGATGTTGTTTCTAATGTATTTCCTATTTTGCCATCGGTCATTTGCAGTGGAGGACTACGATCCGATTCTCTTTTCTGTAGTAACTCATCAAAGTTTTCTCCAGCATGTTTACGACCAGTGAAAAACAACGCAACTTTTTTATCTTTGATAGTTGATACGATTCCTGTGGTGAAAATACCTGTTCTCGTTTTTTTACCCTCGGCTTCTTTCACCTCTTGTTTTATTTCTTTCTTTGTTTCGAGTATTGTCATTCCAGTATCGTCGGTACAAAGAATATCTCCTTGAGCTGCCAATCGTTTAAGCTCTTCGTAGATCGGTGAAATTTCACTTGCAAGCTCTTTGGTTTTATCCCAAGCTGTTGTTGCTGGTAAAGGAATACCTAAACTTGCTTGGAGCTTTTCTAGCCTGTTTAGTGGAAAACCGTTGCCATACCTCAATATTGCCATCATTGATTTTGCTGAGGCATCATAGTGTTTGCGTCTGTTATCTGGAACGCTCGGAACTTCGTTTGGCAAATCGGCTTCATAAATTTCGCCACATAGATTACAACGATATTTTTGTGTTTCGTAGATTTTTGCGTCGATTGGTGGTCTTGCTGTCACATGAATGAAAACACCTGCTTTTTCTTGGTATACTTTGCCTTTTAAGCATTCAGGACATGGGTTACCAGAATTCAACTCTGGGTGTTCTACCCATTCTTTCTCTGCACCTGTGTATTTTTCTACGCTTAATCGGCCGTGACCTTTACGTTTTTTAGTTCTTTTCTTTGATGAACAGGCGGCTGCATTACCTTTATTTTCTTCAAATATCTTCGACGACTTTTCTGATTTTATTCCTTTTAGTTCTTTCTCTAGTTTTTCTATCCTTGCATTTTGTGCTTCTAGTATTACCGTTATCGTCTGCAATGCCTCTGCCATTTTTTCAAACGTTCTGTGACTTTTACTGCTTAGACAGTTTTTTGATTCTTCCAGAGCAGATTCTATTTCTTTTTGTGTTATCTCTAGTTTTATGCTCTTTTTTCTTTTTCTGCCCATTATTTTACGCTTCTAAAATCAGTTTGCCGTTTTTGTTTTTATTTCCATTCGTAGATACATATACCAAATTTTGCTTTTCTTCGTGAGAAAAATTTAAAAAAATTCTAAAATTCCTTGCTTACCGAAGGGACACCAATACTCAAGCAAGCTCAGAATACCTATATGAGTAATTCAGGTCATTCAGACTATTCAGTACTTGCAAATCACATTATTGGTACTTTGGCATTTGCGCCACCCGAACAACGTAGTCCCATTGGAGAGGAGATCAAAAAATATAGTGATATTTATAGCTTTGGCGCAACCATGCTTTATTTGTTTACAACAAAAAAATATTCTCCGGAAAATATCAATGAGTTAGATTCAAGTTTTGGATGTGACAATATACTGAAAAGATGCTTGGAAGAAAACCCAGAAAACAGACCTACACTGGAAGATTTAGAAATTTCTTTTAGAGAATGGGAAACAATAGCTAGAAAAGTAAATCAAGACCTTCTGAGCTTTGAAGAACAACCAATAGGAAAAACTAAACAAAACCAAGTAAAAAGAATACATCAAGTAGATGTTTCTCCTAAGCACTCAAAATTCATTCAGCTTTCATTCAGCAGGAAAAGAAATAAAACCTTCACAATGTGTCTTATTGTTACTATGTTTATAGCACTCGTGGCAATAACACAAGTAACAGGTAAAAAAAGGCTAATAGAAGGTTGGCGAGAAACACTAAACAATCTAAACACAAATATCAAAAAAAGAACAAGTGCTTTTAAAAAATTAGTGAAAGAAGGTGAAACAAAATTTCACCAAACCATTCTAGTCGAGGCTGACTTATCAGGTATAAAATTAGAAAGAATAGAGTTAGAATTTGCTAACTTGAAAGGAGCTTACCTTCAATATGCAGACTTGCAATACGCTAAATTAAAAGGATCCATTCTAGAAGGAGCTTACCTTCAATATGCCCGTTTGGGGTGGGCTCGCTTGGAAGGAGCTAATTTACAAGATGTTAACCTAGAATGTGCGGATTTGCAATACTCTAACCTGAAAGAAGTCAAATTACAATACGCCAATTTGAAAGATACCAACCTGGAAGGAGCCAACCTGGAAGGAGCCAACCTGCAATACGCCGGCCTGCAAGACGCCTACCTGCTAGAATCAAAAAACTTAACTGTTGAACAAATATTGTCTTGTCGAAACATCACAGGAGTCACAGGAATTAGTATCCCTTTGATGATACTAATTAAAAAGCAAAACCCAAAGTTACTAGAATGGTGGATACCTGATGAAACAACTTTAAAATTAGAAGGGCCTTACCTGCAAGGAGCCGACCTGAGGGGAGCCAGCCTGCAAGATGCCGACCTGAGGGAAGCCGACCTGAGGGAAGCCGACCTGCAAGGAACCAACCTGCGGGGAGCCAACCTGCAAGATGCCGACCTGGGGGGAGCCGACCTGCAAAGAGCCTACCTGCAAGGAGCCGACCTGATGGGAGCCGACCTGTGGGGAGCCGACCTGCAAAGAGCCTACCTGGGGGGAGTCGAACTGCGAGAAACCAATCTGCGGGGAGCAAACCTAGCAGGAGCTGATATTACAAAAGCAAATATAACAATAGAACAAATATTGTATTGTCAGGACATAGCAAATGTAAAGGGACTTCCTAAATGGTGGAATGGTCGTCAATGGGACGAAGAAAAAGAAGCGTATGTCCCTGTCCCTAGAATTACAATGCCATCAACTTACTTAGAATGGTGTATGGGAGATAATACAGATATCATATGGAATGAGGCTAATAGCTTTATAGAAAGATTAAATATCTCTAATCCAGGAACAAGCTGGAGATTTCCTACAAAAGAGGAGTTAGATCATTTTCTAAACATTTATCCGAATAAAGAAAAAGAATTTAAGAAAAATTTTACTTACTTATGGTTTAGTAAAGATAAACCTAAAGACGCACTTTCAAAATCGTATAGAGTTTTAGATAGAACAGTTCATAAACATAACATATATACTAAGAAATTTTTTCGTGTTTTAGCTATTCGTAGCAAATAGAAATTTATGAACTTTCAGCTATGGTTTGTAGTTGGGTTGTTATCAAAAAGTTTGGTGATCATGTTCATACTATTCTGCCGCAAAATTTGCGACAAAACAGTATACGTTATCAAAAATAAACGAGGTTAACGAAAATAGTGCTTGGTTAATAATATTTCGCTAGGTAAATTTCCCACACCGTCGCCGATTCTGAAAAAAACACCATGCCAAAGTCCTAGAGAAAACAATCTCTTTTAATTCGACGCCTTATAACTAGATCAGAAGAGGATGCTATTTGGGAAAGAAGCTTAAGGATGAAGTGGGTGAGTTGAAAAGCAGGGATAGATAGTCGAGTCGTCTTATCAAAAGTCGGGTGCCGAAAGTGCTCGGCTTTTTTTAGTGAGATCTATCAGGATATTTCTGGTTTTGGAAAGATAGAGGACTTTTATTTCTCTATCTAAAAATAAAATACTAAAAAATAATTTCTCGTGGTGCATTAACAAATCACTTAGTTTACTAGTTGAAATAATCACAATAAGCTAAAATTTACTATTCGTAAGATTGACGAAAGTAATACTCAGTTGTTAATATATGATACTCATATAATCAGTATTTCCATATTCGCTAAAATGAGGACATTTTCACTCATGGGCTATGAAGAAATTGAGAGAAGCATTTCCTTCATAGACATATTGGGACTTGATAATGGATACCGAGTTCCAGCTAGTCAAAAAAAATCTCTACTGTAGAGTTTGAAAGAACTTGAAAGAGAGCCAGTTTCAGATTCTATTAAAAATGACTCAATTTTGAAGGAAATAAACTTGAAATTAAATGGAGATCAACAACTTATTTTAAGGACGGCAATGGTAAGTTCCCTAGGAAGGATCCGTGAGTTACAAAATCTTATCCTTACAGCTCCTATCGAACAAAAACTAGAGGAAATAATACCTAGTGACCCTGATTTGTTAAAGATTATGCACGGAGAAGATAATCTTTTAACACAAAGTAAAAAAGAAATTATTTGCGATGGGGTAATTGAATATTTTAAGAAAAAAGATGAAGTTGAAATCTTAATTTTAGCTTACAAAAAAAAGTTTCCTGATCACCAAGATTTCCAAAGTTCATATGAAATTCTCCGTAACTATCATAGTGATAGAGTATCTAAAAAAACATCTAATTCATTTCCTACTGAAAGACGCTCAGCAACAACTCCAGGGGATATTGGCAAAAAAACGTCTCCCGAAACTTCAAGGGCACTCCCTGCTCGAAAAAGTCCAACAACAATTTTAGAAAATACTGGAAAAAAAACATCTTTCGAAAAATTAGAACCAGGAGGACCTTATTGTCCAGATTTTTACATAAATCGGAAAACTAAAGAAGAAGAAATACAGGTTGCTTTAAAAAGATTTCCTGTACTTCTTTGGGGTCCAAGGCGTTTTGGTAAAACCTGGCTTTTTTCTCATTTGATAAACTTTAAAGATATCTTTTTTGAAGACTATCAAATCGTAGAAATAGATCTATTAGAATACGTAGATGAAGAAAAAAAGGTTTTAAAATCTATGGATAATTTTTTGCTTGAACTAGCAAAAAAAATAGTGGAGGAGCTGAATTTTCCTGAAAATTTGGTTTCTGTAGCCTGGAATGAACGCAACAACTTTAATAGAATGAAAGCTCTACTTAACAATATTTTGCCAAAGATAAACAATAAAAAATTGATTTTAGCCATTGATCATTTCGAAGAAATGCCTGTAGCGGATAGCTTTTTCCAAATACTGAGAGGATGGAAAGGGAAAGGACATAAAAAACCTTGGTCACATTTTCAGGTGCTTCTAATTGCTAGGTCAACTACACCCGCCCTCCTAGGCTCAGAAAATATCAAAGATTTTGGAAAAGTAATTGAAATGGAGGATTTTGACAAAGAACAGATCTCTGAACTCAAAAATCGATATGAGTTATCTTACTCAGAAAAAGATATTGAAAGAATTATGGAGCTAATTGGAGGGCATCCATTTTTAGTTAAACTTTTAATGTATAATGCTGCCAAAGAAAATATGTCATTAGACGAGCTACTTGACCCTTCTATTAAAATGTATAGAAAATATTTAAGTGAGACTTACGATGATCTACTACAAGAAGAAGATCTTAGAAAAGCTTTCTCTAAGATCGCAAGTAACTCAAGCTTCCATCTCGAATATAAAACATATCAACGTTTGTATAGTGCCGGATTAATCAACTCATCAGGCAATGAACCTCGGTATAAAATTTACAAGTTTCATCTGTAAATCTAAGCCTAACAAGGAGAATATAACGATGGTGGATTTAGATTCATCTTACTTTCAGGCTGGCGGACCTCTCAACCAGGACGCTCTTTATATAAGACGTGCTGCAGATGATGAAGTATTCAATTTGTTAAGTAATGGAAAATCTTGCTATGTTTTGGCACCACGTCAAATTGGTAAATCAAGTCTACGAATTCGTGCCAGAAAGCACTTGGAAGCACAAGGTATCAGATGCGCGGTTGTTGACCTTAGCATTATTGGTACAGATAATATAACTCCAGATCAATGGAATTTCACAATTCTCGAAGAGATTGTCGAAGAGTTAGAGCTAGATGATCCCGAAGATATATGGAAACATTATGAACTTTCTACCTCTACGAAACGATGGCGACGTTTCTTGGAAAAAGTATTAGATGACTTTAAGGATCCTATTGTAATATTTATCGATGAATTAGAAGTAGTAGATCGACTTGATTTTTCTACTGATGATTTTTTTACTTTTCTTCGTTTCATATCTGAGAGCATAGATGATAACAAGATAACTTTTTGTTTATTAGGAGTAACTACTCCAGGATATTTTTTGCGAGACAAGAGTCGTTTTTCCTTTAATATGGGTGATAGAGTCAAACTTGAAGATTTTAGTATAGAGGAGATGAAGGGATTTTTACCAAATCTGGAAAAAATAGAAGGTAATCCGCAAAAATTCTTAGATGCTATATTCTCCTGGACAAATGGTCATCCATATATGACACAAAAAATTTGTGAAGCTCTTACCCTGAAAACAAATAACTCTAAGACTTCAGAAGAAGGGCAGGTTGAGGCTATTGTTAGGGAGATATTTTTAAAACGTGGTCGTGTTAGCGATCCCATCCTCATCTTCGCAGAAAGTTCATTTCATAAAGACAAAACTAAAGAGTCGACATCGGAAATACTCTTTCTTTATCATCAGTTAATCAAAGATAAAAAAATACAAATAAAAGAAGATACTCCGGTAAATATGGTACTGAGAATGACAGGAATGAGTAGGATTTATAATGAAGACGGAATGGATTATCTTTGTGTACGTAATCGTATTTTTGAAGAGGTTTTCAATGATCAGTGGATTAAAGAAGAAATAGAAGAGAAAGAATTTACTAAAGCATATCTAAACTGGGATAATTTAGAGAAATCTGCAAAATATTTGTTGAAGGGTAAAGCTTTAGATAATGCTAGAAAATGGATCAGTAAAGAAAAAACCTTAACCCCTGGAATACAAGAATTTCTGACGGCCAGTATACAACATGCTGATAATGAAGAACTCTTCAAGCAGAAAGAAGCTTTTGAAAAGCAAAAAAAAATTGCAATAAAAATTGTAGCTGTTTTGTTTTTTATTATAGGAGGAGGGCTTTGGTATGATGACGTTCAAAAAGAAAAATCTTTCACTAAATTTATATCCGTTTCATGGGAAAGTGCAGGAATAATCTATATTCCAGAAAACATTAAACAGATGATTACAGAAAAAAGACGTAAATGGCTCATAAAATATTTGTCTTCGTCAGGAGAAGATGCAAAAAAGCGTGAGGTAGTAGCCTACGTTTTATCTGATTACTACTTAAGTCTTTATCAATATGAAAATTGTCGAAAGATATTCCAGTTTTATCAAAAATTACCAGAAAATAAAAAATTCTTTTATGAATATTTTAACTCAATGGTATCTCTTTATGAGAAACATGATGAGAATCCCGAAAAAGATATACCTACTAAAAAATTAGAAAACGTTCTTTTAAAAATGTCTAAAAATGTTAACCATACTACTGATATTGAAAGAAAAAGAATAGAGTTATCTTTAATTAAAGGCTATAGCACTTATGCTTGGGCTACTATGCATAACGAAGATAACGAAGATAACGAAGATAACGAAGACTCTGATGATCCTGAAACTCTACTCAAAAAGACAGAAGAGTTGATTTTTAACTTCAAAACAGACTATCCTGACACTGTCCATTTTAAAAATAGTCAGTCTTTTATTTTATATTACAACTGGCTATGGATGAAAATATGTAAAGCCAAGAAAAAGAAAGATTTTAAACAACTGGTCACTACTAAGGAGTTTAATGAGTTATATTTACAAATGAAAGAATCATGGGAAAAACTCTCTGATCGAACTCAAAAAAAATATTCTTTCTATTGGGAATTACTTGAGATTGTATGTTTATCATCATCAATATCTATCTTAGAAGACAGACTAAAGAAACTAGAACCAGACATCAAAATACAGATAGGGAAATACATAAATAATCAAAAAAGAGGCAACAAACCACCTGGTTGGTTCATTAATTTATTTCATAATAGCTAAAACAAGTTTTTAGCCCAAATTTACCATTCAAACATATGCGGTTTCCCTAGATAAATTGTCAATATCTAATATTTTCCGATTTTTATCATAAACAAACAATAAAATTTCCGTATATACAGCTATAAGGTTATGCTATAAGTTTTCCAATACAATTTAGTTGAAGTATGAGTAAATGCCTCTTTTGTTAAGAATGTTAGACAAACAACCCCACGAAAAACTCTAGCAATCCTGTTTGACATACTAGCAAAAATAAAAAATTTATTATAGTTTGCAACTTTGTTACAAATCATTACTATACTTTTTCTTTTTGAGAAAAAGCCACCTAAAGTATTTTTTTATTTTGAAAACTAGTAAATCTTAAGCTATAATTAAGTTGGTATACTCTTTAGTACTCTGTTACTATTAGCCTGTATTTAGGAAAAAAAGTTTATACCTTCAATCATTTCTCTTTTTTTATCGTATATTTTGAAGGCAAACTATAAATATCTTTGCTTTTAAAATAAGTCAAAAGAGGTGTATCTTTTGGCTTAATACGTTCACCAATACTTTTACTATTGTTGAGCGGGTTTATGTTGTAATACACCCCCAACAAAATATGGAAGGCCGTATGCTTCAAAATCTTTTAGTTATGCTAACTTTAATGTTTGTTTGTACAGTTTTTAATACCTTTACTGTTGACCATTTCAATGAAATTGATTGTATAAAAACAATAAAACCTATCGATCGTATCGAATAATCTAACAGCAAAGGATTAGATAACTTCTAATCCTTTTTTTAAAGGATGTAAACCGCAAATATGAAAATTAGTAACTTAAATCAATACTTTCAAGAAGAAAAACCTGAAGAAAAACCTGAAGAAAAACCTGAAATTGAAACTATAAAACCTATTAATGATGGACCTTAGGAAAATAAGGAAATAGTGGAAGATTAAGGGAAACGTATTTACAAACCCACTATTTGTCCAAATGATCTTCCACCTCAATAGTTTATTATTTTTCATGCTTTTTTGTTTAGAAACTCTTCGTGTTGTGTTTTCTCCACTTATGACACAAGAGATATTCGTAGATCAATCAAAAAAACTATCTTATAACAGCAACAAAACTAATTTTCTCCAAGATCTTCCTGCATCGTCTCCTCTTTCTCTGCAGTATCCTATACAAATAAGGCTTACTAATCTCAATAAGCCTTGCTGCTTACTCCAATATATCACTTGCGCTCCATCATTGGCTTATCTAGTTCTGTTAGTACTTTGCGTATCTCTCAGCATCCACATTTTCCTCCTATTGAAAATAATATGATTTTTATTATTTATCCTAAATCGTTTTCCTCCACGATTACGCTTTTTCTCTACTTGTCCTCACAGAAAATATTCAAGGATTACTCCTAAATTAACCTCATTATTTTGCCATCTTCACAAATTTGCTCGCTTCTAAATAAAGCACTCATCTCGATAAGCGAATTTTTACTACTCGTAAGATTGACGAAAGTGCCACTTTTTTGCTAGTATGAATAAAAGTATTTAGCAAAAAATTATCGATTTCAGTTTAAATTTAGCAACTCTACAGTAAATTAAGCTATAATTTGGGAAGGGTGAATAAAATGATGAAAACAGGAGTTCTACTTAGGTGTAGAGACGAAGAAGAAGATCCTAATGACCCTGGACACATGACCCTTTATTGGGAAAGCGTTGCTACAGAAGAAAAGCACTATAGTGGGTTTTACTTTAAGCTAAAAGATTTACCAAAAGAGTATAGGCATCGTTCAAAATGGAGAGATTATCTATTTGATAATACTGTCTCAGGTTATATAAAAAATGATATCAGTGGTAGAAGGTTAGCAGAAGAGTTGCCAGAAAGAATAATTCCTGCACAATGGCAAATCCCTAAGTATCAACAAGAAAAAATAGAAATGGATACTAGGCCAAGACAAGAAGGCTTGTACTCTTTTAATCCAGACGATCATCACTGCTATAACTGTGTTCTTTGGGCTGTTGACACGATTAACAAATTCATAACAGAATATAATCCTCTGCCAAGAGTTCGACAAGGAAGAGTGGGTCTGATGACAATAGCTCTTAGGGAGTATAAACCGTAATGGAAAAACTAACAGTAGAAGAAAAAGATTATGGATTATTCTTGGATACAGAGTCTACTAAATCTTTTATCTGTGTAGATAAAGAAACAGGAAGTGTATTCTTTCATGAAGGGGCTGTAGTTGATCCAGAAGACATCAACTTTTCATTTTCGGAAGAGACTGGTGAAATAACAGTAGAGTATCTCGGTGAAAAAGAAATTTTAGGAGTAGCTGAAAACAAAATGGCTGCATCTGGATGGGTTAATAAAGTTTCTGATCTGATTAATGCAAAAAGAATAGTTGTAGAAGAAGAACTAAATGAACATCTAGCGTGGTGCGAAATGTTCATGAATGAGACTCCAGAAAAAGATATAGATTTGTTTCTTCGTAGTGAAGACACAGCAACTGTTGGTGGTCATGTATACAAGCCAGGTGGACCAGGTATTTTAGGCTGCGCCAAAAGAGCTGATGTCCCCGGTCATTTTGAAATCACTAAAAAGGTTCTTGAGGAGTTAAAAGACGATAAAGGCAATCCTCTGCTAAATAGCAATCTAATCAACTGCATTTCTAGAGCTTCTCGCCTTCCCGATTTAATCTACTTTGAAGATCTTAGATATCATGCTCAATCTACTGTAAATGAGAGCTATCTCCCTTCTGACCCAGAAGAAGACAAAAAAAAATACCAAACACTTCTTCACAAACAAATCAAACTTGCAAAATCCGCTCTAGAAGAAAATAGCCCTGATTTCCAAAAATTCCTATTCTATATGGGAATAACTATTCACATGGCTCAAGATTTACCTGCACACCAGGGAATGACTAACCCTGAGCATGCTTACTTAGATCATAAAGACCATTCTCCTGATAACAGTATGATACGATGTCAATTGGGGGAAGAAACAACACTGTTTTTCGTTAATAAATTTTTTATCAAAGATTTAAAAGAATTCTCTCCTAAGCTACAAAAATTCAAACCAAGCCAGTGGACAGAATATGAAAGTCCCTGTAATTATATAGATCTACTAAATGGTATTGGAAAATTTCTACGTAAACGGTTACTTTCCGACGATGAAAAGTATCAAGCTAGGTGGTTTGATTGGAGTGAGGAAACAGATACAAAAAAAGAGGCACTTGATCAAATAAAAAAGATCCTTGTTAGCGAGTAAACTCTATGGGCGAACTACTAGATAGATTAGTGCGTATTGAGTATGACGGAGGCGGAAACTCTTCGGGAATAATTGTCTCCAATCAAGGCTTAATACTCTCTGCTTACCACAATTTTTTCAGCAAGAATGGCCCGCGGTTACCAAAAACGTTGTGGATACCAAATGGAAAATCTTGGATTGATATCAAGTACAATGATATGAATGTAGAAACTTACTTTAAACCTGCGAAAGAGTTTGAGGAAGAGACAGATCAATACGATGCTACCAAAACTTATAAAACACTAAAGATGTTAGATCTCTTTTTGATACGAGTCAAACACCAAAAGTTTTCTTTCCCAGCATTGAAAATCTGTACAACTTCCATAGAAAATGATTCATTAGAGTATCTAGTTTACAACCACTCAATAAGAAACAAGATGTTGCAAGTCGGAAAGGTTATCAATATCGCTCCGGCAACAGACTCTACACCTCAACATGTTACTTTTTTAGCTAGTTGTTTATCTGGATTTAGTGGAGGTGGAGTTTTCAAGGATGGTAAGCTCTTAGGAACTATTACAAAATTGCCAGACTCAACTTTTTGGGTAAATGGAAATAACAAAGGCGGGAATTATGTACAAGCCACATTACTTTACCATGAAATAATTGCAGATGTTATCAAAAGAGAAAATCCTGTAGAAGAAGATCCACACCAAGAAGAGCTCAACGCACAGAAGTCGCTACCGAGTATTTCGATCGACCAAAAGGTAAGTACTACGAAAGCACACAAAGAAGAGCTAGTTCCAGATTCTACTAAAAATGATTTGACTTTGGAGGAAGTAAACTTGAAATTAACTGGATCTCAACAGCTTAGTTTAAGAAAAGCAATGGTAAATTCTCTAGGAAGGATACGTGACCTACAAGATCTTCTCCTTTCATCTCCTATCGAGAAAGATATAACAGTAGTAATTCCTAATGACCCCGAGTTACTAAAGATTATACGAGGAGAAAGCTATCTACTTACGGAAGAGAAAAAAGAAAATATTTGTGATGAGGTAATCAACTATTTTGAAAGAAAAGACGAAGTTAGGATCTTAATTTCTGCTTACCAAAGTAAACTGCCAAACCACCAAGATTTTCAAGAGCGATACAATCTTCTAAAAATTAGCCCACCAAAACAAAAAAATATCCAAGAACAAATTAATGAAACACAAGAACCCACGAATATACAAAATCAAAGGGAAAGTTTTACAAGAAATAAATCTTCATCTAACAATGCAAAAAGCCTAAATAAAGAGGAAATGCACAAACCAAAATTCCCTATCCCAGCCATTCGTAAAACTCTAGAAACTTTAGACGATGAGACTCTAGTGGGGTTTTGCTGGGATTATCTCTCTGATACTGCAATTGATTTTGCGGATCAAATGACACGACCTGCAAAAATTAATTTTATTTTCCAGAGATGTTTAACCGAAGAAAAACAGAAACGTTTACTTGAAGCAATAACAGAAGATGAGCGTACCAGTCAAGAATTTGCAAAACATTTTAGAGACTAACTTGATATGCTATTAAATTTTCCTATTTCTGCCATTCGTAAAACTCTAGAAACTTTAGACAATGACACACTAGTGGGGTTTTGCCAGGACCATCTCCCTGATATTGCAAGTGATTTTGCAGACCAAATGGCAAAATCTCAAAAAATTAATTTAATCTTCGAGAGATGTCTAACTGAAGAAAAACAAAAACGTTTGCTTACAGCACTAAAAGAAGATGAGCGTACCAATATAGAGTTCGCAAAACATTTAAAATCTATTGAGCAGAAAGAAACAGACATACGAGAAATTGATCTACAAGATCCCAATCTAGAGAATGTGAACGAAGCTCTTGAAAATAAAAATGAAGTTTGCTTATGCTTACGATTTAATGGAGATGGAAAACTTTATCAAGCAGAGATAAATGGCAAAGAGTGGAAAAACGCGCCAAGGGAAATTTGTTTTGATATAGATGTTTGGGAAGAATGGAATAGGTTACCTTCCTTACTAGAATCACGAGAAAATTTATCAAAATCCGATTCTATTAAAATTCTTCAATATTATCTAGAAAATTTGCCTGCTTATCTTGCTGATTCTAACTATGACTACGACGATGTTGACACCATCAAGTTTGTGCTTCCTAGTAAGCTTCTTGGAGTACCTTTTGAACAAATTGTGCTTCAAGATGGGGAATTATTCAGCATCTATTTAGTGAAAATTAACATGTTTCGTCGAAAAAACACGTGCCGAACCGAGGAAGTCAGTCCTTCGTATTTTTATTGTAATGGTAAAAACGATATTGAAAACTTAAAAAAAATTTTACTTAAACCACCTAAGTTGCTTTTTTTACAACATAATAAAACACAAATTTTGAACCTACGAAAAATTTTCAATTTATTGCGAAAGAAAGGACAACCCTTCATTTGTCATCGTTCTAGTTCTAACTGTGAACAAAAACTAAAAGAGCACTATGATGAGCTGATGAATAACTCTAATAACATAAGCGAGGATTTGATAGGCTTAAAAGAAAACTTTGATTGCTGTATAATACACGATTTATTCTTTGTCGATATAGAACATTCAGCCAACCCGCAGCAAAGGTTACCATTCGCCCAAGGAATTAAAAAAGGATAGATCGCTTTTGGAGAATTTAATGAATACTGCTATAGATTATATGATTTACGAAGGTAAAGGTTTTAGATGCAAAAATCTAGAAGAAAGAATGAGTAAATATTTCCAAGAAGTCCCAGTGCGTTTAGCAAACAAATTTAGCAATGAAACAAATGATTTCAAGGCTGGAGAATATAAAATTCCAGATGGAAGTGTTGACTATGGGATAGGTAGTTTCTATTGTGCGGGTGAAAAATTAGCGCAAATGGTAAATCTAGCACTCCTATTAAAACGTCCATTACTTTTGACAGGAAATCCTGGAACGGGAAAAACGTCCTTAGCATATAGTATTGCCTGGGAATTACAACTTGGGCCAGTACTCAAGTGGCCTATTCGTTCTACTTCTACTATCGAGGAAGGGCTATATCGCTATGATGCCATCGGACGTTTACAATTCTTGCAGGAGAAACAGTATCTTCGAGAAATGTCTCGTAAGAATGGAAATATTCTAGAGCAAGTTTCTAATGATCCAAGTGACGAAAAATCAGCGGCCATCAAATCTGTTTCCTCTTTTATTTCGTTAGGACCATTGGGAACAGCACTTTCTCATAAAGGATTACCACGAGTTCTCTTAATCGATGAAATTGATAAATCTGATATAGATTTTCCCGATCAACTTCTTCATGAATTAGAAGAGTTTTCTTTTAATATACCTGAGTTGCAAATTCATAACGAAAAAGAGTCAAAAGTAAAAATGTTGGATTTTGGTTACTATGAAAAAGCCGAAGATCATCCTTGCAAGGAGGGAGCCGAAATTAAAAAGGGAATTATGAAAGGGGGAATCCCGCCTATTGTCATAATTACTAGTAATCGCCAGCGACAAATGTCTAATGCCTTTTATCGTCGTTGTATTCATTTTAAAACAGAAGAGCTACACTCTGACGAGGAAAAGCTTTTTGATATTATAGCCAAAACGCTCAATTGTAATCGTGATTCTCAAAATCATTTTAACACTAAAGAAATTCGTGAGGCACTAGATCATTTTGATTACAAGAATACTCCCACTAGCTATCTTATAGATTGGGTGCTTGCAAGCAGACATAAGTTTGATGAAAAAATAAAAAAAGAAGGCATTCTTCCTCCAAAAAGTAGATAATGGTGGCAATAGCTATGGATCATATACAAAATATAGAGATATACTTTGCAGTAAAAACCTATCAAGAATACTGTACAAACCTCAGTCATGAAAATGAATACCCTACTATTCCAGAAATTCTTGAATTTATTCAGGCAACCAAGAAGTTCCCGTTAGTTGATCCATTAATTATTCTAGAAGCCTTATGGATATGTGGCGAAGATAGCAATTACTACCACGAACAACTATCGCAGGCTTACAAAAAAGTAAGCAATTCCATTGTGATAGATTTTTCTAATAAAGAAACAACATCTTTTCCTGCCTCCTCAAATCTTTCAGAAAACGCAAGAGAGGTAGAAGAAAAAAGTCGTCCTCAAAAAGAGCCTTTAACAAAAAAACCGTGCGAAGATATCTCTCCTCCTATTACTGAAGAACAACCATCATTGGAAATTCACTCAAAATCATCACAAACATTTTCCTTATATCCACCACGTGTGTTTTCTGAATTGAAGTTGGGAATGGAATGGAAATCTTTAGCTTATAGCCATTATAAAAAGAGACAAGGACCATTATCGATTTCTAAAATCTTCCGCCTAAAATCGATTACTGGCATATGGCTACAGACGTTTGAACAGACTAAACACTCAAATGTTTCACTATTATTGTTGCGGGATATGAATTCAACAATGGCACCCTACAACATCATGTATGATGAAATTATAGAGACAATATATAATTATGGTTTTTTTGAAAACATTGAGAAATGTGAATTTTCCTCTGAAGAGGAATTTTCAACAAAAGAATGGTTTGAGCATTTAGACTCAACTCCTCTTATAGGACGACATCTAACTATACTTCTTACAGATGGTATAGGCCAAGGTTGGATGACAGACCAAACAGAAGAGTTTTTCAAAAAATTTTCAAAAAATAGTGAATTAATATGGCTAAATCCACATCCTGAGTGGTTTCTTAGTAATACTATTCTCGGTTTTTCTTTAGGCTACATAGAGGATGACGATTTTGATGATATCAATCATTATGAAGAAGGTAGTGATAAACCAGACCGGTTAGATAATGTTTTTGTGGCCTCATCTGATATGAAAGGATTTAGCCAACTAAAACAGAAATCTCAAGCCAATCGTTGTTACACAAAAATAGATGAAGGTACAAAGGAACAAATCAAAGAGTTGTGGAAAAAAAGTGATGGTGATAATTCAAACACTTGGGCACGGGAAGCTATCATTAATAATTCTCCTCCTACCTATATTTTAGCTTGCCTTACCGTAATTCTAAAAGTTTTTGACCCTACTTTACTACATCTATTGTTTCTATTCTTGAAAGAAAAAAAAGTTCTTCCTGATTACACCCAACTATATCACGAAGCTCAACTTTACTATTCAGGATTACTACAAGAAGAAGAGAATGGTCTGTTTTCTATTAAAAAGCAAATAGCATCAGTGTTAAGAAGTACAACGATATTTGCTACAAAATTTCCTCCTCATTTTGTACGTGAAATTCACGATTATGTAAGAACATACGCTAAAACGAAAAAAGATATTAACAGCTTGTGGAATGTACAATGGGAAATAAGCAATTCTCTAGCTCAAAACAAGTTGCCTTCAAATGAAGTTATAAATGATTTTTCTTTGCAAAATATCGAAGATTACTTACAAAAAGAATCTGTTGGTATGGTACAAGTTTCTATGGAATGGTTCCCTGCATATATCATAAAATTCGAACAACAAAGATGGTTGATTGTAGTAGCAGAAAACGTTAGTGCTAAATCCCTAGGTAGCAAATTTCCCTGGGATAACATTTCTATTACAGATACTGTTGTGCAAGGTGATCAATGGTCCGCTTTCTTAATAATTTCTGATGATCATATACCAGTTTTGTTTCCTGGTCAACCTAGTAGTTCTAACGATTTGCAAATGTATTTTTACCAGAACAAAAATACATTTCAAATGTGGAAGGTAAAAAAAGTAGAAGAAAACCACATAAGGTTATCCAAGTTATACAAAAATAGATTAAAACGTAGAAATATAGATATCCGTGGAGCTACACTAGTTTCAAATAATGAAGTTATTGGTCATGTTGCAAAGTCTGCAAGTGATGATTTTTTTGCCTTTATTCCCATAGAAGCCATACTACAGAAAATTTCTAGAATATACTTTAGTACAGTTTCTACAGCAGAGATAGTCTCGGGAGAGAAAAGTTTTGAAGGTTACATCAACAATATTGAAAAACAATGCGAATTGCTTATTAAATCAGCAAAAGAAAACAATGGGTGTGAGTTTTGGAACGATTGGAGAGTAAAAAACCCTGGCATTAGGGTACAGCTAGGCGGTGTTGATTTGCAAGGGATCAACCTACAGCATGCCAACTTGCAAGGTGCCGATCTTCAAAAGGCAAACCTAGAGGAGGCGAACTTACAAAATGTTAATCTTCGGATAGCAGACCTCAGGGGAGCTAAAATGCGGAAAAGTAATTTGCGAAATGCAAATCTAGTCAAAGCTGAGTTATATCATGCTGACCTTAGAAACGCCAGTCTACAATACGCTAATTTACAACAAGCCTATATGAGAGAAGTAGATTTACAAGATTCTGACTTGAGAGATACTAAGTTACAGAAAGCAAGCATGGAAGGAGCTAAATTACAAAAAACCAACATGAGAGGAGCAAACTTACAAAGCACTAACTTGAAAATAGCTGATTTACGAGGTGCTAATTTACAAAAGTCAGATTTGCGTAAAGCAAATCTGATTAAAGCTCAATTGTATGATGCGGATCTTCAAGATGCTAACCTTGAAGGGGCTGATATAGTAGATGCTGACTTACAAAGCACCAATCTACAGAGAGTCAACCTGCAAAACACTACATTACGAGGGTCTAATCTTAGAAATGCTAATTTACAAGATGCCAATTTGCAAAATACAGATTTGTGTGCAGTTAATCTACAAGATGCTAACTTAGAAAATATAAAATTACAAGGTTCATACCTAATACAAACAAACTTGCTGCACGCTAAACATATAACCCTTGATAAAATTTTATCATGTAATAGCATAGAAAATGTCATAGGGCTTCCTCTTCCCTTAATGTTTGAAATAAGGAAGCAACGCCCAGAATTAATGAACTGGTGGATGACTAGTGATGAAAATATAGAGTTAAAGGGATTCTATTTACAAGGCGCTTCCCTAGAGAAAGCAGATTTACAAGGAGCAGATTTACGTGATTCTAATATGCAATACGCTAAACTGCAAGGTTCTAACCTAGAAAAAGCTCAACTAGAAAGAGCTATTCTGAAAGAAGCAAACCTAGAAGGAGCCATTCTGAGAGCAGCTAATTTGCAAAAAACTTCTTTGCAAAAAGCTAACCTAAGAGAGGCTCATTTACAAATGGCCTACCTACCTGAAGCTAACTTAGAAAAAGCTAACCTACAAGGAGCTAAGCTAGAACACACCTACTTAGAAAAAATAAATCTGCGAGAAGCCAACCTGCGAGAAGCCAACTTGCTAGGGGCTAACTTGGAAGAAGCTAACTTGAAGGATGCTAACTTGCAAGACTCCAATCTGTTAGGAACCAATCTGCAAGATGCAAATCTCCAAAATGCCGCAGTAACACCACTACAAATTTCTTTATGTAAAAAAATTGAAGGAATTATGTTTTTATCGAAGGAGTTTCTAGCCGAAGTAAAGAAAGAAAATGCAGAGTTAATGGTGTGGTGGAATAAAGAGATGGTCAAAGAAATTAAAGAAGAGTGGACAGGACGCTGGGTGGAGTCATCTAGTATTGAGCAATATAATCTACTAAAAAAATCAAGTAGAGAAAATAACGGATGTAGAGCATGGAATCTATGGAGAATCGAAAACTCTGACACTCCTATAAAACTACAACATTTCGATTTTTATCAATGCAATCTCCAAGAAACTAATCTCCAAGAAGCTAACCTCAAAAAGGCCGACTTCAGAGAAGCAGATCTTAGAAAAGCTAACTTCACAAAAGCCAATCTTCAAAACGCTGATCTAAAAATGGCAAATTTAGAAATAACTAACTTGCAAGACGCTGATCTTCGAAGAACTCATCTATATCAAGCTAACCTGCAAGGGGCCAACTTGCAAAGAGCTGAACTCTTAGGGGCCTATTTAAAAGAAGCAGACTTGCAAGATGCAAACTTGGAAAATGCTAATCTTGAAAGAGCAGATCTATTAGCAGCAAACCTTCATGGGGCCAATCTCAAAGAAACAAACCTGCAAAATGCAAATCTAGAAAGAGGCAATTTATATAAAGCAGACCTACAGGGCACTTGTATAGAAAATACTCTTTTTATAGATACAAAAGTCACACCATTACAAATATCTGAATGTCAACAAATCAAGGATGCGAGATTTCTGTCAAAAGAATTTTTATATGAAGTAAAAAAACTAAATCCAAAAGCAATGGACTGGTGGAAAGGAGATATGATACAAGAAATTGATGAAGACTCTGTTTTTGCAGATGAAAGTGGATGGACTGGGCACTGGCTGCAAAAAGACCTGTCCAAGATGAGATGGCTGCTGATACATCGCTACACTGATGATAAAAGCAATGAAACTTACTTGAAAAGCCTAAATGAAAAAACAAAAATTTTCTTTATACAATTAATGCAAGATGATGGAATTCTAAATCAAAATTCGCAACTCACATCGCATGGTCAGGATCTACTAGAAAAAATAAAAGACGATAACAAATGGAATCAAATGCTTGAGTCCGATGAATGGAAAGAGAAATCGGATGTATCATTGGTATTAGAAAAAGATATAAGAAACTGGTTTTCGATAACTTGGCAAGATCCATTAGCAGTAATAGATAAATTTTTTGACAAAAAAAGTAGTGAAAACTCATCCATAAAAGAATATAAACACAAAAAAACGAGAATGGATTTTGTTTTGCTACCTGGTAATTCCAAAGTTAAACCGTTTCTCATGTCAAAACATCTTGTAACTCAAGAAGTATGGGGAAATGTAATGAAAAACAATCCCTCACATTTTAAACAAGCGAACCACCCTACAGAGACCGTAAATTGGTACGAATGTCAAAGGTTTTGCTCAGAGGTCAAGCTATTTTTACCTTTAACAAACGAATGGGATTATGCTTGTAAAGGAGGAGATGATCAAAATTTTTATTATGGAAATGAAAAGAAATATTGTTGGTACGATGAGAATTCTGAGCAAACAACACGTCCTGTTGGAAAAAAGGCTCCAAACCCCTTCGGTATATATGATATTCTAGGAAATGTATGGGAATGGTGCGAAGACTTTTTGATAGATACAGAGAATCATATTAAAAACTTAGAAATATCTACATGGTTCCAAAATTGGCCTGTAGAAGATAAAAATAATCTTAAAAAAGATAAACAGCAACGTGCTTATAGAGGCTCTTCTTTCAAACAAAGAAAGGCTTATTTTTTGTATCCTGGTGGAGGTTTGCCTAAAAGAGGATACGAAAATCTAGGTTTTAGAGTAGTTCTTGGTCCTATCTCTCATGAAAAATACAAAGATTTAGTTATTAAACATGAGAAGCATTTCAACATACCAAATACTTAATAGTAGGTTATCAAGAGAAACAAATTCCTTTAGTTATTGCGAGAAAAAGGAAGATAATCCATTGCAAGAATTATTTAACTTTGAAGCTTCATTTTTCGTACTAAGAACTCCACTTCTTCCAATTACAGACTTCATTGATTGGGGAAAAGGATTAGAATCTTACAAAAACTTAAATGATAAGCAAAAACTTCAAATTTCCATAGAAAAAGACGAGTTAATTCTAAGAAAAAGACTTCAATCTATAGTAGATAAAAAAGAAGTAGATGAAGCAATATTTATTGCTAATCCAAGCTTGCATGAAAATATTCCACACTGGAAGCTTTGCGATACAACAAAAAAAGATAAGAAAAGTAAGAAAATAGAGAAATCCATAATAAACTACTTTTGTAGAATGACAAGTAGATCAACTCCTTTTGGTCTTTTTGCTGGTATATCAATAGGTTTTGTGGGTAAAAATACAAAAATCCAACTAAAATCAAAAGATCATTATAAACGCCATAGTTCACTTGATATGCAATACCTCTCTTCAGTTATAGAGTTTATTGAAAGTCAGGAACACTATAGAAAATTCTTACTCTACTATCCAAATACCACCTTGTACAAGCTCGGTCAACATTTCAGATATATTGAATCTTTCCATGGGGAGCAAAGTTTTTCATACAGTCTAGTTGACTTTCCAGCTAGCAAATATATTAAGAAAATTCTCAACTTCGCAAAAAATGGTAAAAATATCGCTAGTTTAAAGCAAGCTCTCATAGAAGATAAAATTTCAGGAGAAGAGACAAGCAACTTTATAAACTTACTAATTGACAATCAAATTCTTGTATCTAACTTACCTCCTCCTATAACAGGAGAGCATCCAAGTAAAAACATAATAAGAAGATTAAGCTCTCTAGATAAAAAACTACACCAAAAACTGAAGGAAGCTAATCTCTCTCTAAAAAAAGTTGATTCAAAAAAAATTGGAACAACTGTTAGTGACTATGGTTTAATAATAAAATCTTTGCAAGAACTACCTATAAAACTACAACCTTCAAAAGTCATACAGACAAATTTACATAAACCAGTAAAACAATGTCATATTTCCAACAAAGATATTGATGAAATTATAGAAGCAATCAAAGCACTGTATCTGTTAAGCGATAAGCAAAATGAAGAAAAATCATTAGAATATTTTAAGAAAAATTTTATAGACAAATATGAGGATCAAGAAGTTCCATTGGTTCATGTACTAGATGAAGAAGCAGGTGTTGGTTTTGAGTCGTCCCCAAAAACAATAGATAATTTTCCTTGGTTAAAAAACATTGCTACCCCTCCTCTAGAAACAAAGTCCATACAGTGTAATGAAAAAAATATTTTTTTGTTGAACAAAATTTTGGATGCGACAACTACAAATGCTAAATCTATCACCTTATATAGACAAGAATTGGAAAAGTTCAAACTTCATAAAAAAAACCCACTACCTGATTCGTTTGCTGTTTTTGCAAAACTACAAAAAAACTCTATTTGGCTAAAAAAAATAGACAGTCCTTCAGGGGTAAAACTTCTAGGAAGATTTGGATATGACAATTCTTTGAAAAAAAAAATAATTCAACATATAGAGAAAGAAGAGTCTTTAGAGCCTAACTGTATATTCGCAGAAATTATTCATATCCCAGAAGGACGGAGTGGAAATATTGTTTATAGGCCAACTTTCAGGAAATATGAAATACCATACCTGACTTTTTCAAATGCGAAGTGTAATGCTATTTCTATTACAGATATAATGGTTTCGGTAAGACAGAACAGGATTGTTTTAAGATCAAAAAAATTTAATAAAGAAATTATTCCAAGACTTACTAGTGCTCATAAATACTCCAATTATAAAAACTTGAGAACATATCAATTTCTATGTTTTTTACAAAAACAAAACCTAACTTCCTTTGTAGGATGGGATTGGGGAGTGCTTAAAGGAACAATGTCATTTTTACCTCGCATAACTTTTGGTAAGATAATATTGTCAGAAGCTTTATGGAAATTAGATAAATCAGAAATTAAAAGCATATGTTCTTACAAGAATAAGATAGATTGTTTTTTGCATATCCAAGAATTAATAGCAAGAAGGAAAATTCCTAGATTTGTAAATATGATTGATATAGACAGGGACAGTGAGATACCTGTAGATTTCAACAATCCTCTTCTTATCAACAGCTTTATAAAAAATATAAAAAACCAAGAGTATGTAATTTTAGGTGAGTATCCAAATTCAATTGATGACTACAATGTGTTTGGGGAAGGGAAGTTTGCTAACGAAGTAATAATACCTTTTGTCAGAAAAGAAAAACAGGAGCATCTAGGAAAATTAAAAAAATATGCTTTGTACTCTCCAAAGAAATGCATTTTTTTTCCTGGTTCGAAATGGTTGTATTTTAAGATATATACGGACTTAACAAACATAGATTATATTGTAATAAAAATAAGAGAAGCAGTAGATCAAGTTTTAAAAAGCAACGAAGTAGAAAAATGGTTTTTTGTAAGATACAGGGATCCTAATTGGCATTTAAGAGTCCGTTTTCAAGCAGATCCTCAGTTTTTAACACAAGAAATTATCCCACTGATTAACAAAACGTTGAGAAAATTAAACAATGAAAATACTATTCATAAAGTAGAAATATCTACATATGTAAGAGAAACTAATCGCTATGGAGGAAATAAAAACATCATTGTTGCTGAAAAAATATTTCATTTTGATAGTGAAGCTGTTGTACATCTCTTAAAAATCCTACAAGATGATATAGAAGATTTACGTTGGTTAAGTTGCATGTTGAGCATAGATTATTTTTTAGCTGATGCCAATTTAGAGATTGAAGAAAAAATATCTCTTTTAAAAAATATTTGGCAGCATTTAGCACGAGAAATAAAATTTAGCTCTTATAAAGAGTTGAACTTTAAGTATAATAAACACAAAGTACGTATTAATCTTTTTTTTGATGGATCGACGAAGAATAAAAAAGAAAAAGCAATACACCAAATTTTTAAAAATCGATCGCAAAAAATAAAAAGTACATCAAAACAAAAAGAAAATCATAGTATTAAATATCTGCTTTATAATCTTATTCATATGAACATAAATCGATCTATAAGATCTTCCCATAGACTAGAAGAGTTGGTAATATGTTATTTGTCTTATCTACACTACAAAGACAAAAAGTACAAATCTAAAGACTAGGCTTGTCAAATAATTTGACCTCAAAGATGGAAAAAATATCTATAGTGTGTTACTATAAGTAATAGTTCATAATTTTTTTAGTTAGACTCAAATATGAAAGGGGAAAAGATGAAAAAACTCACTATTAAAAAACGAACCATAAAAATACTAGCAAGTTCAGACGATAATAGAAACTGTTTACACAAGGAATACCCCTCTAGCGGTAAGCGTGTCAGTTCTGCTTGTGACAGAAGTGGTAGTGATAGTGCTAGTCATAATTGCGAGGGATAGTGCGGACCTTCTGCAAGAAATTTATTATCAAAAGCCGAGTGCCAAAAGTGCTCGGCTTTTTTATTTGATTGAGGAAAAACTTCACAACTGTGTATCTATGAAAATTTTTTGTTAGGGAAGTTCAATCAGAAAGAATATTTGGTTATGATCGACATACAAAATACTAGTTGGATACAAAACGGTTTTGAATACAAAGGGGAGTGGTGGTTACCAGAGCAGCCAAAGTTAAAGGTTGCAGGCACTCTGAAAACTGAAGAAAGATCGAAAATTGTTTTAGATATACACGGTTCTTTAAACATAGAAAAAAACTGTGAAAAAATCATTCTGGGAAAATATGGATTTGAAGAGATAACTTTATTGAAAGTTTTCCTATACAAAGAGAGCTATGAGAGCTATGGATTATCACAACAATTTTTAGTGGAATGTGTTATTGTTGGAACCCATTTTAGCTTAATGCAAAAAGTAATGTTTGACAGATGGAGTGTGAGTTATACATACTTAGAAGATTGGCTTGCGACTAATGTATTTAGTGTGAGAGAAGGAAAAAGGCACAGTAGTGTATCTTCTAGTTTCCCTAACTACAAAGATATTTATATATCTTCGCTCAACCTTACTTTGAGGATACAGTCTTCTTTTTATTCTGAAGATGTTTTACATAAATCAATTAGGAGGGAGCATAGGGCATGTATAGAAATTATACCTGCGGAGCCTAAAGGCTTAGATTGGTTCAATGAAATTAGCTTCTATATACAGGTCTTTTTAAGCTTGTGCTTAGGCATACCTTCTTATAGAAAGGCTGTAGAATATAGCATTGGAAGTCAAAAGCTTAAATATTTAGGAAAAAGTATTGTTCTACCCAACTTTGAAAACCCTATATATCATCTTCGTGATTTGTTGGAGTACAACTCTGCAATAAAAATAGAAGCCTATGAAATTATTTTAAAATATCCTGTTATTAAAAGAAATCTTCAAAAGTATTTAGATCGCTGGTTTGAAGGTTTCAATAAACTAAACCTTATTTACAATCTATTTTTCTCTATAATAGAGGATGACGCTGCTGGACAAACTAGGTATCCTCATGATTTTTTAATAATATCACAAGCGTTAGAAGCATACTATAAAGTCGTTTACCCACATCGTTCACAAAGAATAAATTATAGAAAAGCATTAGAATTTTTACTTAAAGAAGTAGATCGTACTTTCTATGCTTTTTTATCTGACAAAGACACTTTTGTTGATGATATTGTACAAACCAGAAATTATTATACTCACTATTCTGAAACCTTGAAAGACAAAGCATTAAGTGGCATAAGATTACATCGTTTAGCTTGGGAGATGAGAATATTCTTTCGATTGCTGCTGTTCAAAAATATTGGAGTCTCTAAATCAAAACCGTGCATAAAAAGATTTCAAACAAATTTCTGGAGAAGAATGTAACCAAAATCACCAAGCAAATATAAGACTGGTCAAAAGCCGAGTACCTAAAATACTCGGCTTTTTCTATCTATATCAACCAAAAACTTAACTCTAAGAAAACTTATTCCATTTTTTTTGGTTTACCGTTATCATAGTCTAAAACGAAAGTGCCATCAGATGAGAAAGTTAGATAACAAAGGAACTAGATGAACACCGCTATAAGCTGTCAAGCTAATCAAGGGAGTGAGTTTCGAGTTATTCAAGGGCAGTTTTGAGGAAAATTTTCGAAATGAGGAAGGGAATTTCGGATTAATTGAGGGTTCAAAAAAAACAAAAAATGCCACTGAGAAGTGGCAAAAATGAGCTAGGGAAGATTGAGGGCACGGCAAGTAATTTTGCCTTGAGTAGAGACGAAGTAAGTGAGGGAAAGAGTTTTGCACCATCTTTGGTGAGGATTTTCAATCAAAGCAAGGCAAGAGGAGGAACAAAGAGAGCAAGTAGTGGGCATCCACTTTGGTTGAAGAAGGAGTTGCCCTTGCCGATCAAGGAAGAAGAGTTTGCGCTGCCTCCAGCAGTAGAAGAGTTGATGATTGCGAGTGTTGTAGGAGCAACCAGAAGAGCGTTTGCTGGAGAGAGGTTTTTTCTTGCCAGAGATAGTTTTACAAAGATGACAAGAGACTCCTCTAGGCAAATGTTTCCAAGTAGACATAGATATTCCTTAAAAGTGAGCAAGATGGGACGGAAGGCTTTCCCACCTTGCTTTTTTTATTTTAGAACTCAGTTTCAATAGCAATAGAAGTAATTAAATTAGAGTCAATTTCATTGGATTTTGCTTTGCAAGCCTCAACAAGAGAGCGCTCAGCAAGTTGATCAATGAGTCTTGGAACACCTCGAGAAGCTCGGTAAAGAGCTTCGAAAGCACAGTGAGTAAAAATAGGAGCACTGCGTCCAACAGAGTGGAGACGGTGTTGAACGTAATCAGTGACTTCGTCAGGAGTAAGAGGAGAAAGAGAAGCCCGAACAATGATTCTTTGAGAAAGAGGCTCGTTGATGGCAAGACGAAGATGGTTGACGAGCTGAGGTTGTCCAGCGAGTATAAGAACGATCTTGTCTCGTCGATCGCAATCGAAGTTGGTAAAAAAGCGGATCTCTTCAAGGAAAGCAGTAGGAAGTTTATGACTTTCGTCGATTAATGTTGAGCTCAACATTAATCGACTAATGTTGACACTTCATTAATGTTGAGAAGTCTGCTGCACAATTTTCAAATAGGAGTTTTTTAGTTAAACACTCAACATTACTTTTCCCGTAAAAGCTGGTTACTTCCTTAAAAAGCAACCAACTTCCAAAAAGTATTATTACAAAGATTCAAGCCAAGATAACAAATCTGAATTTTCTCTCCATGAAGGTTTCTCAATTTCCTTACCTAATGATTTTGCTTTATCAATAGCTTTCTGCTTCATTTCAAGATCCATATTTGCATATTTATTGGTAGTATTGGGACTAGCATGTCCCATCCAATTAGCAATTGAAGATAGATCTATTCCTGATTTTAGAAGATAGACAGCGCAACTGTGCCTCATAGAATGAGGATGAAGACGCTTATTTTTTAGAGAAGGCATAACGACTGTAGCCTTTTTTATATATTTTTTTAAAATATATCCTATTCCAAATCTAGTAAGAGGTTGACCTTGATGATTTAAAAAGACAGGGCTTGATTTTAAAAAATCAACTTGCCGTTTTTCCAAGTAATCAAGTAATACTTGAGCTGTTTCTGACCAAATAGGGCATACACGTTCTTTGCGTCCTTTGCCAAACAAATTGACCTTGTAAGGTTTTGATAGCCGTACACTGTTAGTTTTCAAATCAACGATTTCCTGAACTCTAGCCCCTGTATTAAACATAAACAAAAGCAAAGCATAATCACGCTGTCCATCTAGCTTACCGCGATCAATGGATTCTAGAACCGCTCTAATTTCTTCAAATTCGAGATAATCAATAGTTCGTGTGGTCGTACGTTTAAAAGGAATGCTAAGTATTTTTTGACATTGATTGAGATGCTCTGGACTAATCCCTGCCAAGTAGCGAAAAAAACTATGGATAGCAGCAAGACGAATGTTTCGTGTACCAACTTTATTGCTACGTTTTCTCTCTAAGTGTGCAAGAAAGTCTATAACTTCATTCGTACCAAGATTCTCCATAGAAATTTTAGAGATTGATATATTTTTTTCTTCTGCTAGAAACTGAAGGAAAAGCTTTAAGCTATCACGATAACTTAGAATAGTATGAGAACTCATTCCTCGTAATTGAGGAAGATAATCAACAAAGAAGTTTCTTAACGCTATACTAAAAATATTAGATTTTGGTACTTTCATGTATTGTCCCTCTTTTCTGCAAATCTTGGTTTCTGTGTACTAGAAGTAAGAGGTTGTCCAAAACTTTTATAAAAGCGCATGCTAACTTCAGAGCTAATTTCCTCTATAAATTGAAGATAATAATGAGTAGAAACAATGGAAATATGTCCCATATATGTTGATAAAAGGGGTAACTTAGCTTGGACGTTTTCTCCTTGCTCATACCAATGTTGTAAAACCCTACAGGCGAAAGAATGCCTAACATCATGAATTCTTGGTGTTCTCCCATCTTCTTTGAAAATCCTCAAAGCTTTACATAAAGCAGAGAAATTAGTAATGAATCCTGAGCCACTATAACTTTGAGGATTAGTGTTTACTTTTCCATTCCAGATAAGAGGTGACTTCTGCTCCATCGGAAAATTGCCAATACTGCGTAGGTGTAGATACTTTCTAAGCTCTATTGCCACTGTAGATGAAATTGGAACTATTCTAGACTTATGGAATTTTGTTTCGCGTATTTGCAGAGTCATTTCCTGCTGATTAAAATCAGCTAAACACAACCTTAAAAGTTCTCCTCGACGAATACCCGTTGTATAAAGAAGCAATATTGCAAGTCCTAAAGTTGCTGAACGTAAAGGAAAATTTCTAGATTTATGAGGTAGAAGATGTTGTGCGGCAGTAATTAATTGTGCTATTTCTAACTCGGAAAAAATATAAGGGACAACAGATTGATGGTTTTTGGGGAAATTTAATACATCGGGAACGAATGTTTGAGGATGTGATCTACTATGAAATACACATAAATTATGCACTATATACATTCTTCTGCGACATACTGTTGAACTAAGGTGATGCAAAGTACTACACCAATTATCAAACATTTTGGGAGTTAAATTCTTTGCGTAAGGATAATGAAGAGCTAAAAAGGAATCAAAAACATATAGAGTATGAGATTCTCCTCTGTAATCCCTTCCTAGAGATCTTTTTAACCGGATATAATCTTCAATGCTTTTGGCCAAAAAACTGCTTGCTGAATAATCTTTCTTTAGATGAGTGATATTATTACTCTGATTAGCATTTGGCATAGTTTTGTGAGTTTTGTAATGCTCCAAAATTAAATTCTTAGGAATCTCAATTTTAGGAGTTTGGGGAACTTGTAACCCCACAGATCTCAAGTCTTCAATTGCTAAACGCAAATATACACAAGTGCTTTCTTGACTTCTATGTCCTAATAAATCTCCTATTGCTTTTATAGAAGTACCTTGTCGAAGTAAATGTTCTGCATATGCATGTCTCAAACTGTGAATTCCATGTTTGATATTTAATCCACTTGCACGAACTCTACGTTTAAATATCTCACTGATAGCTGTACGAGTTAGAGGATTGTAGGGAGCATGAGATAGGAAAAATAGATTTCGATGAGGAACATCGCGACGAGCTTTTTTTAAATACCTAATTAACACTTCGCCTACAGCATCGGTAAGAGGGAGATACAAAGTTTTTTTGCTTTTACTTTGTGGTATTTTAATTAATCCTTCTTTCCAGCAAATATCATCTAAGGTTAGAGAAGCAGTTTCACATGCACGCAATCCGTAACTCGCTGTCAAATATAATATCGTGTAATCACGAATATCTATTGCGTCTTTTTGTTCTATTGACAAGATAAGTTTATTTACTGTTTCCCATGGAATAGAACGAGGTAGTTGCTCAAGCCGATAAACTCTTGGAGAATCAATCATAGTATGTAACGGAATATTTAAAGCTCCTTGTTCATATTTGAAGCGAAGAAAAGATCGTATATATCCGATAAGGTGTTGTAGCGAATAACGGTTCATTCTCTTAGAGCAAACACAGACAAATTCTTCTATTTGCTTTAAAGTAAGCGATTGCAATATGGGGGTATTATTATCATAATCAAGATATTGAAGAAAATCCCGAATATAGATAGCATGAGACTTGATAGTTCTCTCTGCGAAACCACGTACATCTTTCAAGTAACCCACATAAAAATCTAGTTCTTCTAATATTGGTGTTTTAATAATTTTGGGACTAGGCGCTAAGCCATAGGTTTCATTAATAAATTGCTTTATTGTATGAACCGTATTACGAGTATTTCGAATAGAATAATAGTGTTGCCATGCCAACTCAAAATGTTCATGTGTAAGCTCATCTATCGATGTAATATTTTGCTGGACAAAAAAAACATCTATCTTTTTTACTCCTTTCAATAAATACCTGATGGTTTTGATGGTATGCCCTCTTTCGTTTGCCCAAGAGGTAAATTCTTCAATAGTTGATCCAAGAATAGGAAGGGAAAGATAACTCTGCCAAGCTTCAGGAAATATTTTTAAAAGCATTTTGCCTCCTTTTAAAGTGAAACCTTAAATTATTTTAGGAGGCTATTGTACTTTTATTAATGTTGAGTAAGTGAAGGTTAAAGATATGGTTTGCGAAAAAAATGGCGTTGACTCAACATTAATGAAGTGTCAACATTAGTCGATAATAAGGACTGGTCGAACACGCTTTTGAGAAGCAAGATTGGTAAGACGTTCGTGCAGCCTCCGGTAGAGTTCAGCTTTTCGATTGGTAGGCTCGATGCCAAAGCCATGCAAGATTTGTCGATAAAGATCGATAATCGAGCAAGTGGTATGGGTAACATAAACAGGATAGTAAGATGTTCTGGATAAATTATCAATAAAGGTCCCAAGTAAAACGGATTTCCCGCAGCCAGGAGGAGCGGTTAGAGAACCGATTCCAGAACGCTGGGCAAGGTAATAGAGAGACTCAAAAGCTTTATTAAACTTTGCGTATTTAAAGACAGTTAAACTTTCTTTGGCGAAAGGAAGTTTACTTAACCCGAAGGCCGATTTAATTTGCTGAGGTGTCATGATTTTTCTCCATAGAATTTTTGAGATGATGAAGTGAAGTTAAAGGTTGCGCAGTAATATTTTCCTTTGGCTTAGGTTGTTCTCGTCGAACAAAACTGTTGGCATGTAAATCTACAGGATAAGCAACCCCTTGTTTCTTACCATCTAAGGATATATGAACCATCCGTAAGTCTTCTGGATTGTAATGAACGTCAATCTTCTGCCCGACTAAATGCAAAGGAGCTTCAAAGCGACATTTTTTTAGCTGGAAAGTGCCATCCAAGATAACACGCCTTTTATCTTGGTGCATAAAGACCATTTCTAAATCAATCTCAGGAGGTAATGGACGAATAAAACCAGAGAGACGAAGCCATTTATCAAAGGGAGATTCGCCTAAACCACGATGAGTTCTACTGTGGTATTCCCCTTCTAACCAAGCCCAAAAAAGCAAGTTCAGTTCATTAAGATCTTGAATCTGACCAGGTTCTACTCTTGAGAGAAATTGAGCTCGCACAGTACGAAAGAAGCGCTCAATCTTAGCTCTTCCCTCGGGTCGATAGGGTTTAGAATGTATGATATGTATTCCCAGGGTTGCAGCAACCCTAAGCAAGAAGTTACTCTTAAAAATCTTTCCATTATCGATGTAAAGCCTTGCCGTTAATCCCCGTTTCATAATAGCTTGCTTTAATGTATCAGCTAAATTAGGTAGATTCTCGGCATAGTAGAACTGACCATGAGTGATTAATCTTGTGCAATCATCGATAATAGCAATCAAATAAGTTTTTCTCGCTTTACCTTTCTTAGTAGGTAAACAAGGGCCATGTAGTACATCTGCCTGCCAACAGTCCGAAGGATGCTCAAAAGCAAAAGCTCTGTAGGTTTCCCCTTTAATACCATCATTTTTTCTTAGACCCAAAGCTTTGCGGAACCGATAAAGAGAAGATTCTGATATTTCTCCTTCTTTTGCTAAGCCTTTTGCTGTGAGTTCCTTAAGAATCGTTGGAATATCAATACTTGGTCTTTCTCTTAGCAGCCTTTCCACTTCTTTGGCACTAGCTTTGTTTAAGGCTCTACTTTTTCCTAAGTCTTCTCGAGAGGCATTTTTAAGAAACTCAATTCCCCCTCTTTTGTATTGATAGTACCAATTCTCAATAGTTTTGAAGGCGTACTTTCTTACTACCTTAGAGCCTGGGACTAGGTAGTACCTTTCTGAAGCTTTTTGAATTTCTTCACGAAGAGTTTCTCCGGTTGTTATTACACTTAACAACGGAGCTATCACTTGGTAGCGGAATAATGCTAGCTGATTTCTTTTTTCATCATTCATTATTTTTTTCCTTAAAAAACAACAAGAACAACTAGTTCAAACGATGCAAAAAGACTAGCAAGCCCTTATATAATTTAAAAGGCAAAGCAAATGTGTTTTTCTTCGCTTTGATTTTGACTACAAAATTTTCTCCGCTTCTTTCTTAAATAAAACGACGAAATTTTTGCTTTAAAATCTCTTTTGGAAGTGAATTTATGGTGGGAATTTTGGTGAGAAATCTATTCCATCATTCTTTTTTAGCAAACCGTTTTTCAAATGATGGCTTTTTTTGTTAACACATGGAATTTTTGACTACAAAAGGACAGAGATTCTCCAGGATCTCTTTCTTCTGGAAATAATAACGACAATACTCCTTCTAACTGACTTTTACCCTTTCGCTTGCAGAAAGGGTATATCTTTGATAGAAAATGCGATAGAAGAGATAAATTTTTTTCTAATCCCTTTGCCCAGCTCCTCACTTTTTGGCGACTTGCGTTAACCAGCTTCGCTTCTTTCATCGAATCTTTTAAGCTTTTACCGTCCTTCAAGTTCGCTTTCAGAAACGCTCCGATTACCCAAGTCACCTCCTGTCTCCTCGGAACTAGAAATGACGGGAGAAGTGCATGACTTTTCTTGCATACTTTGCACTTCACTCGTCCTATCCGTATTTGTCTTTCTTCTTCCCTTGTGCAAATCCAGCGCGTGTAATAACCTATTCTTATAAACTTCCCTTTGCACTTGGGTTTCAGACAGCTTTTTGGAGTCGGGAGTCTTGGGTAATTTCCTAAGTCAAGATAGTTCTTGACCTCTTCTGTTTTTTCAATTATGATCATTTTATCATAATTTATTTATGGTATCTGTAGGGACCATTCGCTTTGGTCGGTGGAGCGGTCTCTACACCCAAAAAAAAATGAAAGAACCCTCCAAGAATACACCTTCCTGGAGGGTTCTTTCATTTTATCTTCTAATTTCGCTTTATTCTAGGGCCTTCATTACTTTTTACCCTTATTTATTTCGACAGTTTTATCCTACTTTTTCCTCTTTTAATTCGACGCCTTATACACCGCAGTACACAACAAGTTAGTATCTTTTATCTGGTCGATAGCAGATGATTGTTTAAGAGACGTATACGTAAGAGGAAAATACCGTGACGTAATCTTGCCTATGGTAGTTTTACGTAGGCTTGATGCTCTCCTGGAGCCTACAAAAGAAGCTGTCATGGAGGAATTGGTATTCCAGAGAGATGAAGCAGGGTTCACCGAATGGGACGAAAATGGACTGAAAGATGCGAGCGGTTATGTTTTCTATAACACCTGTGAGTGGACTTTACAAAGACTCCATAATACAGCAACTAACAGCCAGCAAATTCTTCAGGCTAAAAAATACTAAAGAATTACCCTTTTTGGATATGGAGTAAAGAAATCGAAGGTGAAAAATCTTGGGCAAAAAATTTCAAAAGGAACAGGCCAAGAATCACTCGTTAAACTTGGTTCTGTTTCTGATATGAGAGCTATAAAATGAGATACCCTAATTAAACAACGATTATGGTTCCTGGTGTCAGGTTGACACCAGGAGTAAAAAACTCTGGTTAAGAAAAGATGTTAGAATTAATGGAAAGCTTTGTCTCATAAAAGTAGAGATGTAAAATATTTCTGATTAATAATGTTTCCAACTTAAGACAAATTTTTATAAGCGGTAAGGGAAAAAAATGTTCAAAAAAAAGCAAGCACTATGCTCATTGATAATGTTTTTTATCTTCGCAAACGGACAAATTCTATGTGCAAAAGAAAAATCTCTTATAGAAAGGATAAATGATCTAGAAAAAGAAGTTCTTCTATTAAAAGAACAAATCAAACGCTTGAATGAAATCGATTATATAACAGTAACTTACCCTTCTCCATCTAAATTGACTGGTAATCGTGAAGTTGTGGATGGCTACCACAAAATCCAAGGAAGCTTCCAAACTTACAACCAAGAAAACAACATCGCATTCATGAAAAAATGCATAGCAAGTAATACTTTCATTGATAATGGTAAACTGAGTGGTATACACAAACCAAGGTTTATTACTGATGGAAAGTATGGAAACGGCTCATCATGGATCTCCAAAGAGGAAAATAGTTGGATAAAAGTGGACTTGGAAGAACTATCAAAAATTGGCAAACTTCAATTTGGACGTGATCGTCTTGATATTTCACGTGATTATCGTCCCCGTCAGTTTATAATTGAGGTTGCAACTAAAGACAACAGGCTAGAATATTGTAAGGTTTTTGATTCCAGAGACTTTTGTAGCAAGTTTTCTGGAGAAGGGCAATATACGAATACAAAAGAGAGCTTGCGAGTGACTTTTTCAAAACCAATCATTGCAAGGTTTGTAAAAATCAGTTTTCTTGGAGCAACAGGCATCGATGAACTTGAAATCTTTCAACCGTAAAATTACTTCGTAAAAACTTATTTTACTCAATAAACTTGGTATGTTTTAGTCCAGATGGAAAACTTCTATGGTACGCTGGAAATTAGTCGAGCGTGTAAAATCAGAACACATCGGGGTAGAGAGCCAGATAGCGTAGCACATCAAACAGACGACGAAATCCCTCACGCAGATGTATATCAATTTCCCTCTGTAAAAAGCAGAAAGAAGCCGCTAAACGATCTTGTTGTATATATTTCAGGCGGAATGTCAGATATTCCGATGCCAAATATGGAGGATTTTGATGATTGCTATAAGTACGCAGAAATAGTTACCTATGCATATGAGCCATTGATTACTATTTCTGGTGACTCTGATTTCATTTCATGGATATGTCATTGGATAGCTCACTATCCATTTAGCGAGGACACCCGTCTTCTGTGTGGGGAAACTTTTGACTGGGGAAAGCCCATTGTACCCGACTCTCAAATGGAAGGATTTTACTTTGCGCATCCTCCGTTTATTGATAGAGAAAAGCTTTTGAAACATAGCGTTACCGCAAAAGTGTTAATTTATCTCGTGCCGATTTCGCTACTAGAGATGAACTTTAGGCTGGATAATGGTGTCGAGGCGTTGCTTACTCACTTTGAGGAATGTGAAGTTGATCCTGTTTTTGATTTGTCTAGGCCATGTTCTATGAGCGGTTCGAAAGAGAGATGAAAGATTTGCAAGGGGCGAATTGCAATGGAGAGTAGTTGAGGAAAGCCGAGTGCTAAAAGTACTCGGCTTTTTCTATATCAACTAAAAAATTAACTCTGAGAAAACTTATTCCATTTTTTTTGGTTTACCGTTATCATAGTCTAAAACGAACGTGGCATCAGATGAGAAAGTTAGATAACAAAGGAACTAGATGAACACAGCAGTACACAACAAATTAGTATCTTTTATCTGGTCGATAGCAGATGATTGTTTAAGAGATGTATACGTAAGAGGAAAATACCGCGACGTAATCCCAAGCCCAAGTCAATTGAGAAGTGATTAAACAAGGGGAATACTATTTTCATTTAACTTGCTCTAATGGTGAGGAGTGCGAGTTTCTATGGAGATATGGCGAAGAGTTTTTTATGTATTATTTTGATTGCAATGGATCGTTGGAGGCAGCTTTATTTAGGGCAAAGGCATCCAAATGGAATACCGAAATTATGACTTGCCCGTATTGCTCATAAAGTGCAAGAATGTATCGAAATTTTTTAAAAGGTGGGGAAATGAAAATCAAAGTAAAAAAAGAGAGCTCAAGTGATTGAAAAGGATAATCGCACTTTCATGTTTGATAGCAATGGAGAGGTTAGGGTAATAGAAATGGATACTCGTCCAGAAATAGAAGTGGAAGAAAAAAACAAACTTGTGGCATGCCTTTTGGCTATATTTCTTGGATGTCTAGGTATACATAAATTTTATCTTGGCCGTATTTTTCAAGGTGTGTTGCATATAGTTTTCTCTTTGCTAGGGCTATTCCTAATAATCCAAATCATATCTATCATAGAGGGAATAATATACATAACTAGCAGTCAAAGAAGCTTTAATGCCACTTATTCTGATAAGAACTATAAATCTTATGAAAGAAGAAAGGCTTCGCCAGGAGTTAAAATAGCTATATATACCTGTGTTGCTGCCATAGTCTTAGGTGGTGGGCTCTTTCTTAGCCAATGCATGAGAAATTTTGAACCTAGAGACTATAATAGAAAAAATGAAGCTAGAGCAAAAAACAAGATTGTCGAAAGAAATTATACAGAAATAAAAGAAACTTCATTAAAGCCTGTAGAAAAATATTCTGTAGTAGATTCTTCTAAAGGCTACGAGTATATGAAAAACAAAACAACAGGAGAACAAATTAGAGAAATATTTTACAGAGAAGACGAAACAGAAGAAGTTGAATCGAATCCCCTCATTGATCTCGAAGAAGAAACAAACCCCACTCCCGAAGAATACAAGCCAACCCCAGAAGAAAAATATTATGAACTCCTAGATAAAGTTATCTCTATAAAAGTTAAGAGCAACCCTAAAGGAAAACCCCTAAACTTAGACTATACCCTGTATTTAGTGTGCAAAAAAATAGGCATAAAGTATCTACAGAAAGAATCCATAAGATATTACCCAAATATAAAAAGGGTAAAACTTGGCAGGGTTATATATAAAAATATGACAGCTAGAGAAGTATTGAAAATGCTATCCATACAAAGCAGCTTCGTATACTTTTTCAAAGAAGAAGGCTTGTATTTTCACAGAAAGCTGAAAAAATCTGAGGAAAACGATATATTTTATAATAATAGTTTTATAAATAAATATTCCGTTTCTGATGATTATGTCGAAAAAATAGGCATGGTAGAAAACAACTGGAGGAAATAGCTAATCCCCAAAGAGCAAGCCCCATATATTTTGATTTAATGATTGCTCTAGAAGAATTGGAATAAGGAGAGCTCTAGTGATAAAACAAGGGGAATGGTATTTTCATTTGACTTGCTCCAATGGCGAAGAATGCGAGTTTCTATTGAGGTATGAAAGAAGGTTTTTATGTACTACTTTGATTGTAACGGATCGTTGGAAGCAGCATTTTTTAGGGCAAGGCTTCAGAGTGAGGTGGGAAAATGGAATTAGTAATAATTGCTATATGTATTGGGCTTAGCATACCCGCAATTTTGACAGTACGAATGTATTACCTTGACCAAGTTGAGGCTGCCAAAGAGGAAATTAAGTCCCTAAGAATTCGACATAGGCAAGAAATTCAAAAAGAAAAACAAAGCTTTTCCCAAAGAATAAAGAAAATTAATGAAAAAATACAACCACTCCTAAAATACCAAAAAATCAAGGACGTGGATGATTATGCCACTCGCTTGAAAAGAGATGCTGAAATTGCAGCAGGAAATGAAAGAATAAAGGCTGAAAATTTCTATAATAAAATGGTAGAAATGGCAAAAGAAGAGGCATCCTCACAAGAGAAAATTACACAAGAATATAAAATAAAAGCAAACGAATATTCAAAAGTAGCCGAAGCAATGAAAAATTTTGTTCATGGGTATAATGATGAATACGTAATTCCAAACAATGTTGTTCTAGATCAGCTTGCAGAGGATTTTAGCCACAAAGATTCTGGAATTAGACTAAAAGAAGCCAGAGTAAAAACAAAAAAGATGGTATCTAATGGATTAGCTGCTGACTGTGAATATGTTGAGTCCTATAGACGATCAACAGCAATTATTTTCATAATCGATGCCTTCAATGGAAAAACAGATTCCGTATTGTCAAGTGTTCGGCATAATAATTATGGAAAACTTAAGCAAAAAATTATTGACTCTTACCATCTAGTAAATAAAAATGGTGAGGCATTCAGAAATGCTAAAATATTGCCAGATTACTTAGAGGCTAGATTAGAAGAACTTAAATGGGCTGTGGCTACACAAGAACTTAAGCAAAGAGAACAAGAAGAGCAAAAAAGAATAAAAGAAGCAATACGAGAAGAAGAAAAGGCTCGCAAAGAATATGAAAAAGCCATAAGAGAAGCCGAAAAAGAAGAGAATACCTTGCAAAAGGCAATGGAAAAAGCTCATAAGATGTTAGAAGAAGCCAAAGAGGAGCAAAAGGAAAAATTTGAGCAGAAAATTTTTGAACTGCAAGAAAAACTCAAAGAGGTAGAGGAAAAAAACCAAAGAGCTATTTCTATGGCAGAGCAAACAAAACGTGGGCATGTCTATATTATATCGAATATTGGTTCTTTTGGTGATGACGTTCTGAAAATAGGATTAACAAGAAGGCTTGAGCCAACTGACAGAGTTAAAGAACTCAGTAGCCCAAGTGTTCCATTTTCCTTTGATATACATGCCATGATTTATAGCGAAGATGCCCCTGCCCTTGAAAATAAACTCCATAAAAAATTCTCAGAAAAACAGGTTAATAAAATTAATTCAAGGAAAGAATTTTTCAGAATCAGCACTAAAGAACTTAGAGAGTCTATTGAGGAAATGGGTATTAATATTCACTGGACAATGCTTGCCGAGGCAAAAGAATATAGAGAAACGATTGCAATTAACAGCCCTAAAGATATAGTTTTCGTTTGATCTAGCTCCGACTAACGAGGGGGAATTTAGAGATGAATAAGTTGATTGATGAGCTACTAGATTCAGTTGATTTATCTACCTATGGACTGGAGCGGACAAAACTGAACCATTCCATTGAGTTAGATGAATCAGGAACAGAAGTGGATCCGAATCCTAGAGGGGTCCACAATGTAGATGAAGATAAAGATCCCCTAGATGAGATTATCCAAACCTTCAATGAGCGATGGTTCCAGGGATGGGATGCTACACCAGAAGATCAGAGGATGAAACTCGTGAACCTCACAAAATCTATCAAAAGACATCCTGATTACAAAACCAAGGTAGCTGAGAACAAAGACGTGCTGAATAGGGATTTAGCGTTCAAGAAGATCCTCAACGACGTGATGTCAAAGCAAAGAAGACAAGAGCTGGAGCTGTATAAGCTATATGCGAAGGATGAGGCTTTTCAGCAAGCATTTTTGAATACGATGAAGCGAATGACTGAGAGTCGTCAACTGCGTGTGTGATGACCAAAATAAAAAAATCTTAGGACAAAAATATGACCATACCAAAACATGATGAGATTAGAGTTCCTGCGCTCGAGTTACTCACTGAGAAGGATTCACTAAAGCTAAATGAATTCGAAGCACCATTGGCAAAAGTATTTAACTTGAGCGAGGAGGAGGTTGTTGAAGAGTATGAGTCAGGTAATGGAAAGATATTCTACGATAGAATATCTTGGGCTCTTAGCTACATGAATATGGCTGGTTTAGTTCAAAAACCAAAACGAGGCGTATATCAAATTAATGAGGTAGGCATTGAGCAGCTAAAAACACCTGAGAATATCAATGCTTTTATTGCCACTAAAGTCAGAAAAAAAGAATCAACGAAAAAAACAAAAACAGAAGATACTAATACAAACCAAACTCCTCAAGAAGAGCTATATGATTCCTTTTCGACGATACAGTCATCAATATATAACGAGATCATTGATGTAATTCTAAGCAAATCTCCCCGAGAGTTCGAAAAAATTGTTGTTATGCTACTTCAGAAGATGGGGTATGGCGGTCAAGTAAAGGCAGCGGGCGAAGTAACCCAGTATTCAAATGATAAAGGCATTGATGGCATTATAAAAGAAGATGTTCTGGGCCTAGGGCGTATTCATATTCAGGCCAAGCGTTACGCTAGAGGTAAGTCCATTGGAAGAGAAGATATACAAAAATTTGTAGGTGCGCTTGCTGTTGTGCAATCAAACAAGGGCATATTTATAACTACTTCTTCATATACACCAGGAGCTATCGAGTATGCTGAGAGCTTAAATGGAGCAACGACTGTTGTTCTCATTGATGGAGTTGAGCTAGGAAAGCATATTTATGAATATAGCCTAGGTATGCAGGTTGAGCAAACGATTGAAATCAAAAAACTTGATAGCGATTTCTGGGATTCACGAGAGGATGATCCGAACCAAAATGCTTTATAGAATATCCAGTGCTATCCAAAGCAAAAGCATAGCCAGCTAAAATAGAGGAAAGTTATGTCCAAAGATAAAGAAATAGAAATGGCTGATTGCATAGAAAACATGCTACAAAAAGACGTATTCACAAGCAATGAGTATGAAATCCGCAGGGAAGGAAAAGACTTGCTCCCTAAAGAAAGAGGCTTAGAGCGACATAGATTACAACTATTCGTAAAAGAGGGTCCTTCTAAAACAGCAAGAGAAATAACAAATGTCGATGCATTGGTCATAAACAAAGAGAAAAAGATTGTGGAACTAATCTTGGAATACGAAGTTGATACAAACCCCAAAAACATAGCGGGAAACTTTATTGCACCTTTTATTGCTGATCAATATGAATCGAATTTTAGCCAAGATAAAAATATCTACTTATTGAGCCCAGAACATACCGTAGTTTTGGTTATAGCCTGTCTTCCTGAAAAGAGATTGCTCAATGCTCAAGGACAAGCACCTCTACAAAAAGGCACAATTGTGAGAAAATCTTTGATGGCCATGAAAAAGAAAATCTATTCAGAATCAAAAATTAACAACGGAGAGATTATTGTCGGAGATGATTTAGAACAAATTACTGAGGAGGTAAAATCCATTTTGTGGGGATGATTAAGAAAGGCCAAATAGAGACGTTCATAAACTCAAAGAACAATACTGCAGAACTTTTCTATTCCTTGGTTTCATAGTTTATGGAAGCTCTCGGCCATAATTTTGCCATTTCTAAAGTTTGCGACAGAACCCTGGAATATAATGCTCTTTGGAAAATGGCATCCTTTTAACTTTTCTTGGCTCATGGTATCCTCCCGAAAATTTCAATAGGATACCATTGAGTGATATAGTGCCTAGAGAGCCCTACAGCTATTGCTTTTCCTATCTTATTTTCATTCATGAATCATTCTGGGTGTTCGGTGCAGCGCCCTGTTTTATCCTTGTGAGTCTGCTGTAATGAAAAAGCGAAAGAGCTATAGATCAATATCGAATTTTCCACTGTTCGGGTTCATCGACTCATTCGTAGCAATTGCATTCTTACGGGAGCCTTTATCAAAGAAGTCGAGTACTTCTTTTATCGGTCCCTGTTTCTTCCTTTCATTATGCGCTTTTTTCATGCCTCCTGTAGCAAACACACTGCTAATCTTTCCCCCTCCGAATAGAACGTCCCCTGGTAAGGGATCAACCCCTATCTGAGTGTTTCGCCTTCCTCCATGATGAGGTATTTGGTAATGTACACGGCGATTTGATGGCATCCCTAGTTTTTTGACATAAACTCCTAGTTGCTCCATAATTTTGCTATGAAGGGTATCACCGGTTAGTATTACATTATTGCCATTGGAAACATTTTTCAGCCAGATTGAGATAGAACTAAGATTACTAACACTACGATCTGCTTGCCATCGAAAAGCCTGAGGTGATGCCAGCGATTCGAACAAGGCAACCTTGAAATTAGTCGGCAATTGTACGCCAAGTCGACCCTCATATTCAGCCCATCGGCTGGCCAAATCGTTAAGTTCTTTGCAAGAAGGAGATAGGAAAGAGTAGTCAAGCCCATTGAGGGATGGATTTGATGATGATTCGGCCCCCAAGTATCCATCCACAAAAGTGCCCCTCACTGGTATCTCCAATAACTCAAGTACCTTGAACAAGGAGAGGCGTTCCTTAATTCCATCAAGAGGTGCAATTCCAAAGAGAAGCCTCAAAAATGCTAAAAATGTTCTCTCTTCTTGCGCCAAAGAGAAATCCTGTTGTCCTTCAAGTTTCTCAAATATCTGAGCCAGTACTTCGAGCGGATTTTTGCCTTGATCTAATTCTTCGAGGCAATCAATTAACTGAATCACATTCTTCTTGAGCAAAGCATATGTGGAAGAGTCAGAGTCGGCCTGAGGCACATGAAAATCTAAATTGAAATCAAGACTAAATTGCCGAGGATGTGGCTTGCTCCTTGGAGTATAAGTAAGGAAGGGAAACA
The DNA here is from genome assembly GCA_029260735.1 of Planctomycetota bacterium. GTDB lineage: Bacteria > Planctomycetota > Uabimicrobiia > Uabimicrobiales > Uabimicrobiaceae > JAJDCR01. The sequence continues at coordinate 2,402 of JAJDCR010000173.1, read as the reverse complement.
AGACTTGGAACAATTCTCGTGGTATGACTTTTGTACTCTCAAAAGCCAAATGTGTGCGCATCGAAAGCAAAACTTTACAATGCATTTGAAGGCGGACGTGATGTTCAAAGTCATGTATATGAATTCGCAGAATGATTCCCGGTATATTTTTGGTTAAACCGTCTCTTTCCCGGTTCAAAGGAACATCTATAGATATGTTAGCAAATCGATCGTTTTCGTAAATGTTTAGGTAATCGCCATACATGTCCTTCAGCCACTTTCCAACTTTATGGAATCTACCACTCTCACCATCGTCCATCAGCGTGTTTTCTTTATCCGACTCGTCACTATTGAATAATGCCTGAATCAAATTCTGTCTTTCAGCCAACAATTCTAGGACTTCGTCAGGAGCGTCAGCCCAATCCTGGTTTCTGCACAGTTCTGTCCAAATTGTCTTTTGCCAATCTTCTTCATCTTTTAGGTTCTGAGGAAAAGGCGTTGTCGATTCCAAGAGCTTCCTTTGTCCCTCTGAAGAGTTTTGTTTTGCATATGAGATAGGGAGAGAGGCCCGCCATGATAGAGCGACGTCCTGGGGCGGAATATTACACCAAACCTCACCAATCTCCTTCCTAGCTAAAGTTCGGGCTTCTTCCCAATTATAAGTTCGGGAAAAAATATCGTTAACCCAACTTTGTAGGCCGCCTATATGATCTTCGTCAACATGGCTGACAATGACTATTGGCGTTTTTTTCCCTCGCCTGCGGTTGTCTGGTGCGGCAACTGCCTCAGCAATTGCTTTGGCAAACCCCCTGCAATCTTTGGTTTTTTTTACACGCCGATAAGCACTCTTTTGACCAGTGTCAAAGATCATGAGTGTTTCTCTTCCTTTACGGAGAGCAATGCAATCCCCCTTCCCCGCTTCATAAATTCTTAGTTTGGCCATTTATTAAACAATCCAATCTTGCTATATAGAAACACAGGGTGAAATATAGACGACCATTTTGGGTCACAAGCAACATTTTTACAGAAAATATCGCTAAGGTATTATACGCTTAATTTAAAATGAATGCATGTTAGTAAATTTGTACCTTCTGGCAAAATGTCCAATTTGTATTATACGCTTAATTTATTTATAAATGCTAGTACCTTCTTCATCGATGATAGGCCTTCCAAATTCATTGTAAGTTATGAGAGCAGTGTTTTTAGCCGAGCCTTTTCCTTTCACTTCAGAAATTGCTTTACACACAATTTGGTAAGTTAGTTTCTTACCAGGCAATAAAATTGCTACAGGAGAAAATATGATTTTTTGTCCATCTATGAAGTAGACGCAACAAGCCTTCTAGCTGTTTCTAGCTAGGGTCTCGCCACGTCCCTTCCCAAACCCGGCGTGCACGATTTCCATGTACCGGGCTTTCCAGTTAAGGAGCTAGAAGCCCCAAAAATCATCAGTAAACTCTAGCCATAGCGAAAATCGCCATGATGGTATTCTAAGTGACATTCCTTACAGAGAATTACTGTACGACGTTGCCTAGTAATGTGAATCCAGTCTAGCCAGTTTTTAGCCTTCTTGTCTTTGATGTCTTTAACGCGACGGACATGGTGGACAAAGAAAGGACCTTGAGTTTTTTCAAATGATTCACATTTACTCGCAAGTAAGCGTTGTTCTAATTCTGTAGAGCCACTATATAGGACAGAAGGTATATATCGGTCAGCATTACCATAGTCAGACTTTTTTTTGAGGATTTTTCCTAATTTTTCTTTATAGTCTTTTTGACTAACAAAAGTGTAATTTTTAGAGTTGAACGTCATTACAAGTCTTCGGTTGGGACGTTTAAGGTTTTTCGCTAACATTTTCAAAAGATGCGATAGAGTAATAATTAAATATGCCTCTTAACTCTGTATTTATTTGCATAAATATTTCGAGGTCGGAGTTCCTTATCAAACTTTTTCTATGGCAAGGGCGATCATTTAGGTAATCACCATATTTTCTATTGCCAAAGAATTTTGGAAACACATCTTTAGGTATTGCTACTGATATCATTCTTGTTGTTGATCTTTTCTTAACTCTTCTTCCGTTTTTATCTACAAAGGAAACTATCTTTCCAATTTTGTGATCGGTAGTGGAAATATTAAAGTTGAGAAATCTCGCCTTATTATTGCTACTGTTGGTTATTTTCGTCTTTTGAGGAGAGAGAGTTAAATTAAGTTTTTGTGATAGAAAGTTTGCTAAATCAGCTTTTATTTCTATGCAATCTTTTTTTGAACCAGACACTCCCAAAAGTAGTCGAGTAGCGCAAGGGAACCACCCCCTCACGCTCTCACAGATGCGGACATGAACGTCTCCGCTCATCCGCCTCCTATTGTCCAGCCATATCAGGTAAAACACCTAGTTGCCAATGTGCAAAGAGTCTTGGGTCTCGTTT
>JAJDCR010000172.1 GCA_029260735.1 Planctomycetota bacterium | reverse complement strand
GTTTGGGCAGCAAAAAACTACCTTTGCCCTAAAGGGCAATAATTTAGGGATATATCCATTCCAGGGGATAAATCCCCTGTCTACGTGTCTTCGCCTCTCCGAGGCTTAAGATGAAGAGATACTTTTTGCACACGCATCAATTTTGGTTTTGTAGTGCAAATCCCTCCAACTATTCATTGAAAGCTCGGGATGGTTAAGATTTTAGGTTTTTTATGCCTTTTGCTCAGGGGGATATTTGGGTGGAAACGGAAGATTTTAACCGAGATTAGGAGGGGGGAATGCACGGTAAGATTGCGCAGAAACATAACAAATTCTTTGTCCTGAAAGGACAACACAACCCAGCCTAGGGCGAAGCCCTAGGAAAATCCAAGCCCAGGTAAAACCTGGGTATGTTGGCGGGAAGCGATGTTGATTATGGAAAACTATTCTTTGTAGAGTTTGATTCCAACAAGAGCAAAAAGAAGCAATAGATAGGTAGAAGGCTCAGGAACTGCTGCTGCTCCTCCCGTAAAGAATTGTCCGTAAAACTCATTTCCATTGCTTCCGATTATTTCAGTGATAAGAACTCGATCAAATGCTTGGTCGGACTGAATTCCTACGAAAGCTAAGGTGTCGTTAGGGGCATTGAAGTTGAAAGACCCCAGGCCCGTTGTTCCGTTTAAAATCTCTAAAGAATAAGTGGAGTCAACAAATGTTCCGTTGAGATTCGGATCGTTTTGAGGTTCAACAAACTCAAACCCAAAGGAAAAAACAGGACTAGCCTTATTGATATCTACTGCTATCCCATCAGGGCCACTGACAATGATTTCAGGACCACTGATCCGAGTGCTAAACTCGCCTATTCCAAAGTTACTTCCGCCATTTAGTGAATAGGTCAAATCCCCAATAGTTTTAGGGGCTGCCGAAAAGTCAAAATTTACTAATGGTGCTTCTGCAGTGGCACCTGTGGTTGCCAAAAAAGTGGCTTGGTCGCTAAAAGATATGATGGCGGCAAAAGTGTTTTGTGGAAGGCACAAAAATAAAGAAAATACTAATGCTAGGGTTGTTTTCACTGCTACTTTCTCCTATAAAATATAACACTTGCTAATTGCCTATAGTTTACCCCACTAATATAATATTTCAATGAAAAATTTAAAAATAAGCAAATTCTTGTTTTTTTTCAAAATAGAATATTCTATCTCTTCCACTTTTCTTAGCAGTATAAAATAGATATCAAACCCCCACGGAACAAAGTTCCGTAGAGGTTCTCTATCTAATCCATTTAGTCGTCAATCAATTCCAATTGAGGATCAATATCATCATCGGCGCTATGGGCTTCAATGCTATCGGGCTCAACCATTTGGATCTTGAAATCTTTGCAGAGAACATAGTAAACGGTCGGAACAAAGATTAGGGTCAAGAGGGTTGCGGTCATTAGCCCAAAGATGATAACGTTCGCCATAGGTACCCACATCGGTCCTCCCCAAAAGGCCAGAGGTAGAAGACCTCCTGCTGTGGTGAGGGTCGTTAGAAGGATGGGCACTGTGCGCATACAGCTTCCTTTGACTACGGCATCTTCCAAGGGCATTCCGGTTTTAATTTGTTTTTCGACAAATTCAATTAAGACGATGGCTCCGTTTAGAACAATTCCCGCGAGAGACAAAAGTCCTAGTTGGGCCATGAAGTTTAGAGGCCAACCTGTGAGGAAAAGTCCGACAAAGCTACCAGAAAAGGCAAGAGGGAGGGTGAGTAGAATCATGAAGGGCTTAATCAGTCCGTTGTACTGAGAGACCAAAATGAGAATAATCATGATAAGAGAGATGTTGAAAGCTTCTTCAAAGTTTTTCTCACTTCTCTTGGTATCTTCCCACTCTCCTCCTACCTCTAAGCGATAACCGGTGGGGAGCTTAGCAGAAAATTCATTAAGGTAAGGAAGCAAAGCCTGAACAACATCGTTGGGAAGAGCATTGTCTTCAATATTAGCATACACTGTAAGAGTTTTTTCTTGTCCGCGACGTGCAATATTACTGTCTGCCCAGACGACATCAATTCCAGCTATTCCGTCGATAGGAATTTGATTATTTTGCCCCTGAATGTGAAGATTATAAAGAGAAACTAGACTTTCTCTTTTTTCTTTGGGGAGCCTTAAGAAGATGGGAATGTTGTGATCTCCTTCGCGGAAAGTGGTAATATACTCTCCTTCCAAGAAAGAGCTCATTGTTCGGGCAACATCTTGGTTGGTTACTCCCGCGAGGTTAGCCAGTTCAGAGTCTACATTAACCTGAATTTGAAATACCTTGCCACCCCAGTCATCGTAGATATTTGTGATACTACTTTGAGCATACAAATGTTGTTTTATATTGTCTGCGTAATCTCGAATCTCATCTACGTCCTTGCCGATAACTCGAATGGCTACAGGAGCTCCCGACCTTGTCCCCATATTGAGTTTCCTAATCTCGATTCGCCCTCCGGCAATTCTCTTTTTGACCAGGGCATTTAAGTCCGTGATATAGGAGTCGACGTAATTGGGATCATTCACATTAATGATAATTTGAGCCAAGTTTTGTTGAATGGGTTCGGGGTCAACGGTGATGTAAAAACGGGGGACTCCTCCTCCAATAAAACTGGCAAAACTCTTAAGGCGATCTACTTTTTGCCCATCAATGGTTGTCACACTTAAGTTACGGACAAAGCCTTCGATTTCTCGACAAACCTCATCTGTTCTGGTGATGGGAACTTTACGAGGCATCCATATGTCAATGATAAACTGATCTCGAAAAGCTAAGGGGAAAAACTGACTTCCAATATAGGAACTAAGAGAAAAGCAAGCAATACAGAAAGAAAAGCCAACAAAAAGAGTTATATAGCGTCGGCGTAAACATGTTCGAAGAGCATTGGCATAGATGTTTTTTGCCCACCCTTCTTTTTTATGTTCTCCATGAGCTTCTAAATTTCCCGTAACCCAAGACCAGAGTCGCTTGGCAAAAGCAAATACCCCTCCTTGGCCAGAGCGTAGACGAGCTCCTACTGCAACCATTGCAATCCAACAGCGAATACAAAAGGCGATGATTCCTCCTTGTACAGCCGTAGGCTTAAGCAACCAGTAGCACAGAATAGTCGTTCCAGACATCGCAATAATCCAACTGACAGAGAGAGTGGTTGCGACAACTGCGGGCAAACTGAAAATGTACTCTCCCTCTCCACCAGGCATCATTACCATAGGTAAGAAAACGGCCACCGTGGTTAAGGTTGCCGAGAGGATAGGAATGGAGATTTCTTGGGCTCCTTTCCAGGTAGCATCAAAAGGATTTTCTCCTTCGCACATTCGCCGATGAACGTTTTCGGAGACTTCGATAGCGTTGTCCACGAGCATTCCCAAGGCCACCATAAGTCCGGCAATGGAAACTTGCTCTAACTCTACTCCAAAAAGTCGAACGATACCAATAGATGTGATCATGACCATGGGGATGGATACGGCCATAATCAGGGACATGCGCAGTCCAACCATCAAAAAGCCAAACAAAAGGACAACAAAAACCCCATAGAAAAGATTATCTATAAAATTAGAAATGGCATTTTCCACTTGAAAAGGCTGGTCTGCTATCATCTCTATGCGAATGTCGGGGGGGAGAACTTTTTTGCGAATTTCCTCCAACTTTTCATGCACTCGTTTGCCTAAAATGACGATGTTTCCGCCTTTTTTCATGGATAAACCAATGACGAGGGCTTTCTCGGCTACGAAATCTTTTTTTCCATAGCGGCAAAAATAGGTGGCCGGACTAGGATAACCACGCTCTACTCGTATACCTAAATCTCGTAGGTAGGTCGGACTTCTCCGGTCAATCGACCCTAAAACTACCTTTTCAATCTGCTCTGTTGTGGAAAATTCTCCACTCAAGTTCACATTAAATTGGCTTAGGCCTGTGTCTAGTCGCCCTCCAGGAGCTAAAATATTTTTCTCTTGCAAAGTAAAGCGCAGAGTGTCGGTGGTCAAGGGGAGTTTACTCCAAACTCCTGCCGAAACTTCCAAGTTAATTACTTCAGGTTGAACCCCTAAAAATTGGAATTTTCCGACATCCTCAATCGGAGTGAGTTCACTTTGAATATCTTTGGCATATTTTCGCAAGTCTTCGTGGCTGTATTTTTGTGAATACAAAGGGTAGAGAGCCATGACCATCGCCGTTGTCGTAGCAAAATCACTGTCATCGACATAAGGAGGTTCGCTTCCTTGAGGCAATGTCGGCTGGAGTTTCCCTAATCGATCCTTCAGTTTATTCCAAACATTGTCAGGAGTGGGGACAGCATCCTCTAACTCGACATAGACAATTGAGAAACCAATCCGAGACTCAGACCAAACCCGCCGCACCTCATCCATTGCGACAATTAGTTTCTCGATGGGAGAGGTAATAAGGTCTTCGACTTTTTTTGCACTAGCTCCTGACCAGCGTGTCGTAATAACAGCAATTCGAATTAAGTATTGAGGGTCTTCATTTCGAGGCATCGTGTTATAGACATTTAGCCCCCAAGCAAAAGCCAAAAATACAGCTGTTAGCGTAACTGTGCGGTAATTTAGAGAAAAGCGAGGGATATTCATTGTGAAGTCTCCTTCACATAGTAGCCCTTAACCAAATTGACAAGAGATTCTTCGCTGATAACATGAACAGGAACTTTTTTCTGGGAAGCTTTGTATTGACTATCGACAGAGTAGCATCCATGAATAACAACTAATTCGTCACTTTCAACGCCACTTTCAATTCTCCATAGATCATCTACTTTTTTCTTAATCACCTGACGCTTATTGGCTAAACCATAAACACTTCCTTGGGTATTTTTGTGGTCTTCTACTACGTAAACGTAAAAAGAGTTTCCTCCTTTTCCTCGTTCTTCAAAAATAGCCTCCGAAGGAAGAAAAACTCCCTGTTCAAATTCTCGATCATATTCCACCTCAACGAGCTCTCCAGGGCGGAAAAGCCAATCTTCTCGGATATCAATCGCCTGATCGCCATCTTTAAGACCTTCTGGTGGATCAACTAAGAGAATATCTTTTTTTGTAATCCCCCCATCATTTTTTAATTCCCGAAAAATCCATGTAATTACATTGAGAATTCCTTCGCCTGTTTTTACTCGGATTTTACGCACTTCTCCTAAGCCCTCTTTACGATCAAAGAGCCAAACAAACTCTCCTTGGTCGTCTTTAAACAAACAACGGACATCTACGTAAAGAACCCCTGTATTGTTGGGGTTTTGGTGAACAGCTCCACTAAACTCCCTCAGATTAATGTTGTTTTGAAGAAAGCTAGGAGGAACAGCATAGAGGTTTTGCTTGTAGTTTCTTGTCACAATGGTTGCTAAAAACGTACGAGTAGAAGGGTCTGCTGTGGTTTGAACATGGTAGACATAACCTTCTTCTGGTTTTCCATAGCGATTAATACGGTTTTGGATAGGAAGAATTTTAACCTCTGATCCATAGGAAAAATCTCTTAATCGTTTCAAAGCGACTGAAATATCAATACGGACAGGGTCCATTAAAATCAAGTTACCGATGGTTAGACTAGGGGTAACTAAAGTTCCAGGATTTACGTTAATCTTGGAAACCACTCCGTTGAAGGGAGCTCTCAGTTTGCATTTTTCGAGGTTCAGTTGAGCTCTTGCCACTATCGTTTCGGCACTAATTACCTGAGATTCCATAATTTTAATCTCTGCTTCTCTCAATTGCTTTTCCATTTTTGCTCTTACTAAGTCGCGTTTTTGAGATTGGAGTTCTTTTTCTTTCAATGTCTTGGAAAACATTGCTTTCTGTTCTTGGATTTGAGCAATTGTCTTAGCGGAGCGAGCTTGCAATATTTTAATATGAGTGGTATCTTTTTGTTGGAAAGCCTGTTCGGTCAGCTCTAATTCTTTTTCACTCGTTTTCCGCGTCTCTTGGCTTAGCTGAATATCTAGTGGAATTAATTTCTCTAGTTCTTCCTTGGTTGTGTCGTAGTTACCTTCGGCAGCTTTAATAGTTTCCTCGGAGAGCTTTACGGCAAGATAGGAGCCATCTAGTTTGATTTTTGCCGCATCCAAACTCGCCTGGGCTTCTTTTAAAGCCAAAAGATAAGGTTTTGGATTAATCTCAGCAATAACATCTCCTGAGTAAAGAAGTTTACCATTCTCATCGCGTAGTTCTCCTTTGACCTCTTTACCAGGGGTTTTAATATGAAGATTTAAAAGTTGACCTGAAACTTGGAAACGGAGTTTTTCCTCTTTCCAAGGAAGAACAGATCCTGTAATCCGAGCTGCCCGCCCTAAAACTTGCTTTTGGGCATTTAAAGCGGTGACTGCAACAGAAGCCTTTTTATCGTTATTAGCAACTGATTGCTGGGGGTTACACCCTACTATCAATAGTATTGTGATTATGAGGGCAAGAAAAGAGAAATGAAAACCCTTCAGAAAAAAACAACCCATAAAAATTTCCTTAAAAAATTGTCGAAAACAAAATAGCCTCTGTACCATTTGGATTTTCAGAAAGAACTAAGTCTTCAAGCCTCCATCAATAGAAAAAATTTGTCCTGTGATATAACCCGAATCCTCAGAAACCAAAAAGGATACCATATTAGCCACTTCTTCAGCTAATCCTAGGCGTCTTTTGGGAATCATAGAAAGAATTTTCTCTTTATTTTTTTCGCTAAGGCCTTCACTCATAGATGATTCAATGAGACCGGGGCTAACTATATTAGCGGTGATATCTCGGCGAGCGTGTTCCAAAGCAAAGGATTTTGTCAAGCCGATGATTCCTGCTTTGCTCGCACTGTAATTAGCTTGACCTACATTACCAGCTAAACCTGCTGTTGATGAAATGGTAACAACGCGGCCATATTTTTGGCGCAGCATCGGGCGACTAGCCTCTCGAAGACAATAGAAAGTTCCTACGAGATTCGTTTGAATGACTTCTTGAAAATTATCACTTGTCATTCGGCCGAAAGGAGCATCTCTCGTAATTCCCGCATTGCAAACGAGAATATCTAGCTGCGGGTAGGCTTCAAAAAAAGAGGTGAACATCGCCTGAACATCTCCTTCTTTTGCTACAGAGCCACAAAATGCCATGGCTTTACGGCCTAGCTTTTCTATTTCTTGGCAAACCTTCTCTGCCTCTGCTTGGCTATTTTGGTAACTAATACCAATATCAGCTCCTTGCATGGCCAGCTCCAAGGCAATGGCTCGCCCAATCCCTCGACTAGCTCCTGTAACAAGGGCACATCTATCTTGTAGTTTCATTTGTTCGTTTTTTTGGTATGTATTGTAATGGTGATTTTGTTAAATGATGTTAAGAGGTATTATAACAAAAAAATCCTTCCAATAAAATAGTAATGGAATTTTGTTAGAGCATTTGAGAAATCTTAGTTTCGTTTAGTCCTTAGAACAAAAACCTTGTTATTTATAAAATAATTAGTTATACTTTTTAAAGCACTAATATTTGGCAAATGTTTAATGTTTACTATTAAAATTGGGAAAATAAAATGAAACAAAAACGGTTTTTGATCTATCTCTTTTCTTTACTAGTGTGTTGTCTTTCTAGCCACGCTGCGACAATTGCCCATTGGCGCTTTGAGGAAGGTACTCCTGGAGCAACGGCTAGTGGAGTTGGTAGTATCATTGATGAAACAGGACTGCATGACGGAACTCCTCTCGGCGGGCCTATCTACAGCACGAATGTCCCTAATCCTGAAAATACACTGAGTTTGCAGCTCGATGGAGTCAATGACCATGTAAACGGAGGCAATGGTGTTATCACTGATGGAACAGACCTCACGATAGAGGGTTGGTTTTTCATGACAAGCAGTGGAAGCCGTGGTGGAGTTTTCCAAAGAAGAGAAGGCGGTGTTTTTAATGGATTTCATTTTGGAAAAGGGAATCCTAGCCTATGGAGCTGGAGTGTGACAGATTCTTCTGGTAACACAATAATTGTTTTGGCTCCTGAAGTTTTAAACGAATGGGCTCACTGGGCAGGAACTTTTAACACTGCCACAAAAACAGTAGAACTATTTCTCAATGGTGTTTCTGTGGGCACTGATACCAATACTAACTTTACGGGTAATACCGATATCTCTTCGCAAAACAATTTACTAATTGGTAGAAGAAACACCACTCATTTTCAAGGCTTTGTCGGAGAGGTTAAAATCAGCAATACCGCTTTAACTTCCGAACAACTTTTAATTAACAGCCCTTTTTCTGATCCTGTTCCTGAACCTTCCTCTTATCTACTCTTGCTCCTGGCTCTCGCTTTTTCCACAAAAGTAAAAATACGAAAGTAGTTTGCACCAAACCTAGACACCAATAGCATTAAGTTAAGCTGCAGCCTTTGTATTTTTTCCCCTCTGTGGTGGATTTTGAGTAGACTTAAAGTTCACGCAAAGGCGCAAAGATCGCAAAGGAGAATGTAAAAAATTTTTTTGTTGATAACATTCTCCTAGTTTATCTTTTGTCTTGATTCTTTTTTTCCTTTGCGCCTTTGCGTGAGATTCTTTTCTTTCTTCAACTTTAAGGCGCACTTTTTTCGCAGTACCTTATACCCAGCCTTTCCTCCTAAAAAAAGTCACAAAAGTCGTCGCAATCGTAATCATGATAATCCAGATCAGAGGATAGCCCAGGTGCCAATTTAGCTCGGGCATATGCTTAAAGTTCATTCCGTAAACTCCCACAACAAAGCTCAAAGGAATGAATATAGTCGATATGAGAGTGAGCACTTTCATCGTTTCATTCATCTTATTGTTGGTCAGAGAAAGATAAAGGTCTAAGATTCCCGAGAGCATTTCTCGGTAGATCTCTACGGTATCGAGAATTTGGGTTACATGATCATAAACATCCCGAAAATATAATTTTGTTGATTCACCGACCAAAGTGGTATTCTCATTTTGAAAGTTTCTTGCAAGCTCCCGCAAGGGTATAATGAATCGGCGTAAAAATATGATTTCTCTCTTCAATTCATGCAGAGTTTGGAGGGTATTGTCGCGGGGTTTATTAATGACTTCATGCTCTAAAATTTCGATATCTTCCCCGACTTCTTCTAAGATGGAAAAGTAGTCGTCTACAATGGCATCCATCAAAGAGTAAGTCAAATAATCCGCTTTCTTTTGAGTGACAATACCTTTTTTCTTGCGAATTCTCGTTCGGAGATTATCAAAACAATCTTTTTCTTCCTCTTGGAAAGTAATAATTAGGTTACTTCCTAAAATGATACTGATTTGCTCCGAATGAACCTCATCTTCTTCCTTGAAGTAGTGGAGCATTTTCATGACAATAAAAAGATAATCTTTGTAGTCCTCCATTTTGGGACGTTGAGATGTATTGACTATGTCTTCGAGTAAAAGAGGATGTAAGCCAAATCTTTTTCCTATTTTTTCAATTAAACTGGTATCATGGAGCCCAACAATATTAATCCAAGTGACTTTGGACTCATCTATTTCGATCTCCTCAATACCTTTGACATCTTTATAATCATATTCAGTTCTACTATAGCTCAAAACAGAGAGTTTGGTCTCTTCAGATTTTTTCTCTCCTATGTGGACAAGTGTTCCAGGAGACAGACCGCTTTTTTGAGATCTTTTTTCTACAACCGAACGAAATCTTTCTTGTGTCATCGACTTATCCTTCCTCGCAAGTTGCTTGATTTTTACTCAGGGACACATCGACCCCATTAATAGTACGAATATGTAGATCCTGTTGAGGAAATGCAATGACAATTCCAGCTTGCCGAAATGCCTTATCAATCTCTGTGTGCATAAAATGCAATACCCTTATGTAGCAGTCGATGGTAGGAATGAAAACTCTTACATCAAAAATCAAAGCACTGTCTCCAAACTTTTTAAAAACAGAACTAGGAGCAGGGTCTTTCATAACCTCAGTGCTTTTTTGGGCCACCTCAACTAGAGTATTTCTGACCAACTCTGTGTCTGAACCGTAGGCCACTCCCACTGGGATCACTATTCTTAAAGTCGGGTCGGACAAACTCCAATTAACCAAACGTCCGGTGACAAACTCTTTGTTCGGAACAATCAACTCTTTGCGATCCCAATCCATAATAGTGGTGGCACGGATTTGAATTCGAGTGACTGTTCCGCTAATTTCTCCAATTGTAACAGTATCTCCCACTCGAATAGGACGCTCAAAAAGAATAATAAGCCCCGATATAAGGTTCGCAAATATTTCCTGAAGACCAAAACCTAAACCGACGGAAAACCCTGCCGCTAGCCACTGGAGCTTAGACCAGTCAACTCCAATATTTTGAAAAGCGATCAAAAAGCCAATCAGTAAAATAAGGTAGCGAGCCAGAGTGACCACCGCAAAGCGTACTCCTTTGTCCGTGCTCCAACGTTGTAAAACGGATACTTCTAAAATTCCTGGGATATCTTTACTTGCAATCATTGTCACAAAAAGAAGAAGCAAAGAAAGTAGCAAATCTCCTAAGGTAATGACAACTTTTTGGTCTACCTTTTCAAAGGTAATGGCTCCATTTGCTCCAATGAACTCTTTTGTTTCTTGGAAAGCACTGGACCACAAATCCACTTGGTAAAAGATTTTTAAAGCAGGAAGAACATCGCTCCAGATCAACCATACGCCCACAAGTACTGCTATCATGGAGAAATTGATTAAGAAGTGGCGTGCTTGGTTCATGATAGAAGAAAGATCTTCTTCGCTATCATCTACCTGTGCTGTGCTCTCACTCGTTTTTTCTGTTTTCTCAAGCTCTGCTTGTTGTAGCTTAAACTTCATAATGCCTATTGTGCGCCGAAAAAAGTACAACCAACGCATCAGAAAGAAGTAGATTAACTCAACAATAACAACAAAAAGTAAAGTATACCAAAACCTTAAAGTTAACTGAACAGAAGTGTAGAAGTAACCGACCATAGTAAGAGTTGCTAGTCCCACAGGCAAAGAAAGGGCTAAAGGATAAGCAACATAACCTATTCGGGCCAACCACTGATTTTTATCACTAGAAGCTGTTTCTTTGAGCGACTTTCGCAAAAGGGAGAGAATGGGGTAAGAAAGAAAAGGTAAAATGAGCATACCTGCAATAAAAACAAAACGACCGAAGGAGTCACGCCAGGCATCGTTCGTTTGGCCTCGAAGAGTAGTGACAACAAAAACGATGGGCAATCCAATAAGCAAAGCCCAGAGCAATTGCTTGTGGATAGTCTTAACAATTTCCGAGTTCCATTTAAAATGCTTTTGGCCCAAGCCATTTTCTAGACAAATCATGCGGACAAAGATTAGAATAAAGGAAACAACGGTGACCGCAGAGAAACCATAGGAAATGGCCAAGGTAAATTCAGAAGAGGCCGAATACTGAAAAATCCGCCAAGAAATAAACCATGTTAACAAAGGAAAAGGAAGAGAGAGAGCTACAGAACAAAGGGTGGCCTCGATAGTATGGCGAATGCTATCTGTTTTGATTTGGGCAATTTTCTCGCCGCTCAATCTTATTTTTCGGTAAAAACTCTTCCTGAAGCCTAGCAAAATTGTTAGAAGAAGGATAAAAAAAGCAAAGAGTGGCGGAACACTTTGCATATCCAAAAGCAATACTTGGTAAAAACCAAACCAATTATGAGAGTTAAAAAACCAAAACAAAGCCTCTTTTCCCTTACGTAGATAAGTTGCGTTGAGCATATTTGTACTACGAATCCAAAATATATGCTCTTCAATAAAAGAAAAATAAGCCTCTACTTCGGCAACTATTTGTTGCTCTTTGCCATCTAAATCGACCAACTTTATAAAATAAAGATTGTAATCTTTGACAAGCTCTTCCAAATAATTTTGTTTTGTTTCCAGCTGCTCCCTAACCGCCTTAGCTATTTCTTGCTCTTGCTTTTCGGGAAGGCTTGAGTCTAAAGAAGACAAAATTTCTTGGGCTTTTTCTTCCATATTACTAAAGAGGATCCGAAGCTCTTCAAACTCCATCAGCTTTAACTGGACTTCCGGTATTTCATAGTAGCGGGCTGTTATGCGTTGCCGATAGTCGTTGGTATCAGGTAATTCACCGCGTTTTTTGCGCAACAAAAGACCAATCGCATTTGTAATGCCGATCGCTTTTACTTTTTCTTGGACAACTCGAAAATCCTCTTTTAATTTAGCTAATTTCTCATTGATCTGGTCGTGCTCTTGGGAAACTTTGGTTATCTTGCTCACTAGCCCCTTGGAACCACTGCGCAGTTCTGCCAGCTCAGCATTTTCTTCGACTAAACTTTGCACTATCGGATGAGCTTTCACTGCAGCAAGTAATTCTTCCCGAGCTTTTTGAGCCGCTTTCTCTGCTTCCATTTGCCGACGTTGATTGATAAACTCGCGAAGAGCTTTTATCTTTTCTTGGGCTTGGGTCGTTTTTTGAGCGGCTCGATCGCGTCTTGCAACTAGTAAGTTTACCCGAGCGTCGTAGCTCGCAATTTCATCTTCATAAGACTTTATTTCTGCTAAAATAGCTTTTTCAGAAGCAAGCCAAGCTAAACGCCGCGCATTGGTAAACTCGACTCTTTCCTCTTCTTCTGTTGTTAAGTTTTGACTTAATCTAAGCTCTTCTAGCTTTTGTCTAGCACTAGCGATAAGAGAAGGGATTTTTGTCCGCCGTTCGGCTCTGACCTTGGCTTCTTGTTGAAGATTTTCCGATTCTTTCATTGCCACTTGAGAGTTGGCCTCCGCTTGGCTAAGAAGCTGCTCTAGTTGGCTAATGGTTAAGTCGGTGACCGAAGCTTTGTCTAGGATCTCTCCCTTCTGAGCTAGAGCATCCTTGATTGCATTGAGCATTTCAGGAGCATTGCGAGCGGCGGTATTAAATTCTTTTGAGGAGTTTTCCCATCCTTGGACAATTTGAAGTTGGTTAGAAGCTTCTTGGTACATTTCTAAGAGTTTCTTTTTCTTTTCTTCCTCTAGACCAATTTCCTCGGCTTGTTTAACTTTTTCTTGAATGATTTCGACGGTGACTTCTGTTAATTCTTTGCCGTCTCCGTTTTGGGCACTAAGTTCTGGAGTGAGCCAAAAAATTCCCCCTAAAACCCAAAGAAATAACCATAGTTTACTTTTTAACATTAATTTTGTCCTTGCCAATCCTTAAGCCGAAATATAAGTGAAAATCAGAGAAAACTTCTTAGAGGAAATTACAAAAAATTGCCAAAATGACAGAAGTTCTCTATGTCTTATTCTTTTTATTCTATTAAAAAAGGTATTCTATTCACTTTTTCGAGAAAAAGAAAGAGTCTTTATTTAAATTTTTAGACAGTAGATATCTCCCCTACTCCTTTTCAAAGGGTATCCAGCAAAAAACTTCAGAGAACAAGCTCAAGAAAAAATCTACATTTTTTTTGGAATGGTTCATTTCTTGCTACATTTTCAGAATAAAAAACAGTATCTATTATGAAAATGATTATGAAAATGTCTAGGACACACAGGAAGTGTTTCCTAAATATGACAACCAAGTCAAGGAGGGGAAAATGCCCAAGCGTATCTTTCTTTTTATCTTCGTGAATATGATGGTTATCTTAACTATCTCCATCTCTCTTTCTCTTTTGGGAGTAAACTCTTATCTTTCCCAAAATGGTATTGATTTTCAAGCCTTATTGATATTTTGTACGGTAGTTGGTTTTGCCGGGTCTTTTCTTTCTCTGATGATGAGCCGTTTTATGGCCAAGGCCTTCCACGGAGTAGTGCTTGTTGACCCGAATAACCCAAATTCTTCGGCCGAAGAATTTCTTTTAAATACAGTCTATCAATATGCTCAAGATGCGGGAATTACAACAATGCCCGAAGTAGGAGTTTATCAGAGCCCTGAAGTAAACGCTTTTGCCACGGGGTCGAGTAAAAATAGTGCCTTAGTCGCTGTATCCCTTGGGCTACTCCAGAGAATGGACCGTAAAGCGGTGGAGGGCGTTATTGCTCATGAAGTTGCTCATATAGCGAATGGAGATATGGTAACAATGACGTTAGTGCAGGGAGTCATCAACACTTTTGTTATGTTCTTTGCTCGAGTTATTGCCTGGGTTGCGGTAAGCTTCTTTCAAAATCGAAACGAGAACGAGGAGGGATCAAATCCTCCTTCGTATTTTTTGATGTACGCGATCACTTGGATATTAGAAATTCTTCTAAGTATCCTCGGGAGTATTGTTGTGTGTTTTTTCTCAAGAGTACGAGAATATGCTGCTGACAAAGGAGGAGCCGAACTAGCAGGGAGAGAAAAAATGATTCATGCTTTGCGCTCTCTGAAAGCCACTCTCAACCTTATCGATAATTCTCATCAGTCGCTAACGACTCTGAAAATTAATTCAGGTAGCGCTATTATGGAGTTATTTGCCACCCATCCCCAACTCGACGATAGAATTGCACGCTTGAGAAATAGAGATATGGCAAGCTAAAAAAATCTCAAGGAAAAGTATCTCAAATAAAAGATACTTTTCCGGAGGTTTTTTTAAGCATACTTGGGTTGATTTACTTTTTGCAACTGCCTAATTCTAAAGCTTAACCAAATATTTTCCATATCCCGCAAAATCATAGAAAATATAGGAATCATAACTAAAGTCAAGAAAGTAGCAAATAGCAAACCAAAAACCAAAGACACTGCGATAGGACTTAGAAACTGAGCTTGGAGGCTTTTGGAAAGTAGCAAGGGAATCATTCCCAGAGCTGTTGTTATTGTGGTCAAGAGAATAGACCTTAAGCGTTTTTGAACGGCATGAGTAACGGCATCTTGGGTGCGCTTTCCTTCTTTTTTAAGTTCATTGATAAAAGTCACAACTATTAAGCTATCGTTGACGACTATTCCCATCAGACCGACCATTCCCACCATAGACATGAAGGTAATGGGATAGCCCATTATAAAGTGCCCCACAATAGCCCCGGCAATGGCATAAGGAATGATTAGCATAATAATAAAAGGCTGAAGGTAAGATCGAAAAAGCACAGCTAGTGTTCCGTAGATTAAAAGAAAAGCCAAAGGAAAACCAAAAAGAAGTCGGCGGGTAGACTCCATACTCGACTTTGATTTTCCTTCTAGAGAAAGGACAATGCCTGGGTGCCGACTCGATATCTCCTTTAAGTCTTCATTTAAAGCTTGGGTTATTTGGTTGACATTGGCGAGAGATCTATCCACTTGAGCTCTAATGTTAATCACTCGCTCTCCGTTAATTCTATTGATCGACTCGAACCCTTTGGCGTAGGTGTAAAAAGCCACTTCTTCCAGAGGGACTCGCGTTCCTAGAGGAGTTGCAATACGTAAAGGAGAAAGGTTGGATAGATTACGACGAGCACTTTCAGGAAGCATTATTCTAACGGCTACCTCTTCAGAGTTGATTTGTAGCTTTTGAGCTTCAAAACCACTTAAAGCATGGTGAATCAAAGAGGCCAAACTGTGAGTAGTCAAACCTAAAGCTCGCCCTCCTTCTTTTAGTCTTAAAATAACCTCTCTTTTCCCCTTATTTAGGTTATCAACAATATCAACGACTCCTCGGTAGCTCGCAAGTTTTTTCTTCACTTGATTAGCTACAGCAGAGGTAAGTTCGTCGTTTGTTCCTTTAACTAAAATATCTATGTCAACTCCTCCAAAGGGATTGGAAGCAGAGGAAACAAAACTAATTTTTTTTACCTTCGGAGAAAAGCGGAGTTCTTTCCGAAAAAACTGAATAACCTGAGCCGAGGTTCTCAGATTCTTCTTTCTTCGTTCTTCGGCAGGGAGAAACTCAATCATCGTTTTTCCTACGGTTCGAGGATCGGTGTCGCTTACCATTTTACCAAGAAATTGTCCTCCGACAATGCTGTAGACAAAGTTAACTTCGGGGAGACTAAGAGCTAATTTCTCTATTTTAACTAGCATCTCTCTGGTCTCTACTTCTTTACTTCCTGAATTCATCTGCACATCAACAGAGATATATTTAGAGTCTAAGTCTGGTATTAACTCAAAGGGAATAACACCTCCTTGCATCATCCCCACTACAAGACAAAGAAAAGAAAGAGAGAGAGCCAAAACAATATAGCGCCAAGGTAAAGCAAACGCTAATATTTTTCCCATATAACCCGGCAGTGTATTTTCTAAAAAATGATTTCTCTTTTTACCCAGAGCTTGAAGTTTTTTTGACAAGCCTGAAGAAGTTTTGTTTTTTTGCCAAGTGGCCGATTCTTTCTTGTGGCGAAGTTTAAGCACTATAGTATCTTTTGCATCTCCTTCCCCCAATTCTTTAACAAGTTGTTTCAAGAAAGGAATCCTCTTTAGTATTTTGGCTGTTGTTTCTCTTTTCTTTTTACTATTGTCTTGTTTTTCAATTCGTTTGGTCAGCTCTTCAGGGTGATCAATAATCAGATGTTTTAAGTGAGAGAGATCCCGTGTCAATTTTTCCGAAGGAGACTCTTGCTCATTTTCGCTCAAAGAGGTCGCTTGGTTGACTAAGCGCTGTCGTTTTTCGGTTCCTTCAATCGCCAAGTTCGCCATAGAAGTATCTCGGGTTCTTCGCCTTTTTGTTTTTGTAGAGGTGACTTTATGTCCACTTAAATGGCTAGGGAGTATCGAAAAAGAATCCAACAAAGAAATCAGCAAGGCGGCAATAACTACCTTAGGAATTTCAGAAACGGTTGCCCCCATGCTTCCTGTTAAAAAAAACAAAGGCAAAAAAGCTGCTACCGTTGTAATAACAGTAGCCAAAACAGGTTTAATAACTTGGGCTGCTCCCATAACAGCAGCTTGATCATGCCTCATCCCTGATTGTCTTTTCGCAAAAATATTTTCTCCGACCACAATAGCATCATCGACCACTAAACCTAAAACAATCATAAAGCCGATCAAGGAAATAAAGTTAATCGTAATCCCTAACAAATTCATCAGAACAAAGGTGCCCAGAAAAGAAACCACCATCCCCATGGCAGTCCAAAAAGCAATCTCTAAATTCATAAAAAGAACTAAACCTAGAAGAACCAAAATGAAGCCATTTCGGGCATTTTCGATCATCAAGTCTATCCGTTCTGAGATGAAACTAGAAATATCCCATCGAGCAGATAGCTTGATCGCCCCTCCCAAACGAGAGGGATTTTTTCGAACGTATTCTTTTACTACTTTGGCAATTTTGATGGTGTCTTGTCCGGGAGCCTGGAGGACAATAATACGAATGGCCCTTTTGCCTTTAAAGTAACTACTGACAACCGTATCTTCATAAGTATTCTCAATTAAAGCAATATCCTTTAGGCGAACCGTTTTCCCCTCACTATCACTTCGAATGATAATCTCTTCTAAGTCATTGAGCTTTTTCTCTTCTCCCAAAACGCGTAACTGAATATTGCCTGAAGAGCTTTTTAAACTACCTCCCGGAGTATCAAGATTAGAGAAAGCAAGAATTTGCCCCACTTCCTCAAAGGTGAGCTCAAACTCCTCAAGAGTTTCCGGTCGTATATTTACCCATATTTCGGGTTTTCTGATTCCCTCTAGAGCCAAAGTAGAAGCTCCTGGTAAAGAGCGGAGATCTTGCTCTATTTTTTTCGCCTCTTGCTTCAATTTGTCTTCAGGGACGTCACCATAGACTATGACTGAAATAGAAGCGATCAAGCTCTGGGATTCTTCCACCAAAGGATCTTCTACCTCTTTAGGAAAACGTTCTCTAGCCTGATTGATTCTTGTCTTAATCTCTTCAAAACGTCTTTGGTAGTCTATCTTTTCATGGAATGAGACTGTCGTTATGGAAGTACTATCGAGCACTTTCGAGTGTATCTCTCTAACGTCTTGTATTCCTTTAATCGCTTGCTCTATTTTTATCGTAACTGATTTTTCTATTTCTTCGGGAGTGGCATTGGGGTAAATTGCGGTGATAGAAACTTGTTTGCTTTCGACATGAGGAAAAACTTCTCGGACTAGGGAGAACCAAGAAAAAAGCCCGCTTAAGATAATGGTCCACATGAAAAAGTTAATGAAAATTTTGTTTTGGACTGCAAAGCGTATTAGACTCAATTTCCTTTCCTTTCTAAGTACTCTCTTGTGACAGCTATTACTCGACTTTGGGCTGCAATTTCTTCTAGATTAGAGACAACAAGAAACTCATGTAGGGAAAGACCTTTTTCCACTAAAACAAAATCTCGAAAGTACCGTATTACCTTGGGAAATCGCTCTTCTATACTTGCTTCCATGAAATTTTCATCAGTAGAAAATTGTTTTTCATTTTTCTCAAGAGGCTTTGCCACATATAAACTAGTGTTGTTGAAAGCATTTCTAGGAACAACAATAACATCCTTATATAAATGCCCATTGATGTAGGCAAAGACAAAAGCTCCTGGAGGTATTGGCGACTTCTTGACACTTCTGACTTCGCAAAATACTTTAAAGGTTCGGCTATGAGTATCGACGACAGGAGAGATGCGCATAATGGGACCTTTCCAGAGAACTTCTCCTTCTTGATGGTAGCGCAGCTCAACTTCTGCTCCATAGTTTATTTCATTAAAATGAGAAGCTCCTAGGGAAATAGTGGCTTCGATTTGAGTCGGATCAATCAAATGGAAGAGTTTACTTCCGATAGTAACGCGCGTTCCTATTTGAACAAAATTTTCGACAATACGCCCTTTGTAAGGGGCTAGAATAGTAGCTCGCACTAAATTATTTTTAGCTTGGACCAAAGAAGATTCTTTAATTTGAATTTGGGCTAACATACGCTGCATCTCAGCACTTTTTGAGCGGTAGGCACTTTTTAAACTAAGAAGACTTTGTTCTATCTCGGAAATTTGTAAAGTGTGCCGGTCAGCGGCACTTTTTGATCCTGTATTTTTCAAGCGAAAGAGTTCTCTTTGAGAAGCCGATAAGGATTTTTCGACAAGGGGAACTCGGTTTTTAATGCTCACTAAATCTATTTTAATGGCATTCAGAAGGGCTTTGCTGCTCTTCAAGTCAGCTTCTGCTGAAATAACCGACTCTTTTAAATCCCGGTCATCTAACTGAACTAAAGCTTCCCCTTTTTCTACATGGCTCCCTTTTCTTAGTCTAGGAGAAATCCAAAGGACTATGCCCCCTACTCCTGCCGAGACATTTGTTTTTTGTAAAGCGGATGTTATTCCATAGCCCAAAAAACGTTCTTGAAAGTTTTTTCTCTCTACTTTCTCTACTACAACGGTTGCATGAGCCTGGATATCTGTATTTTTTTCAACAGATTTTTTTTGGGAAACAAAAAAAGAGTAACCTTCCCATGTCCAGTAAGATATTACACAAATGGCAAAAAAAGAGATAATAACTTTGTTTCTCATACAAATTTTCTCCGAGCTAGTAGACGTTTTTTTATGACTTTTCTTTTATTTTTGATAAATTTTCGTAATTACAAAATATAAGGGAATTCTACTGAAAAAAGTATTAGAGTATTAAGCATTCTCTAAGATTACGAATATTTTATCGATAGATTCCTAATAAAAAGTTATTTTTAAAGGAAATAGTCACTTTTTCCTTGGTACACTCTTTGCTTTTTTATCTTATACTAAAAAAATAGTAAAACAAAGATCCTTATGGGCATAGGCAGAAAAAATCAAAAATGCTAGGATTCAGTAATATTCAAAACCTAAATATACCCCAAAAAAATCAAGAGGTTGATAATGAATAAAAGTAACCCTTTTATTAGACAGCAGAAAGAAAAATTATCGCTAGATTCTCCTCTCGAAACCAAATACTCCATCAGCTTGGCCAGTACATTCACTGTAAACCCGATATTGCCTAGGATGGAGTTTTGGATAAACCAATTGGGATTGCCTCTGCAAACAAAAATAGCCCCTTACAATCAAGTTTTTCAAGAACTCTTGAATAAAGAAAGTGTACTAGCTACAAACAAAAAGGGGTTAAATGTAATCTTTTTAAGACTGGAAGATTGGTGCAGTTTATTTTTAAATCCCCTAAAGAATGATAGACAGCTCTCGGTATTAGAAAATCATCTTCAAGTCACTACTAACGATTTTTTGACTGCTCTACAAGCTTACTCTGCAAATTTCTATTGCCCTACCTTAATTCTAGTTTGTCCTTCTTTTATGGAAAACCATACTCTAGAGCTACCATTAATTCAGCAGTTTGAAAATAAGCTATCGACAGAGATAAAGAAACTCCGCAACATCAACTATTTAAAGCTAGAAGATTTTCATCACCAATGCCAAGAAGAACAGATTCACGATCCCCTTCGCAATGAAATGGGACACATTCCCTACTCAACAGAATATTTTCAACTAATGGCAATGGTTATAGTCAGACACTTTTATATGATAAATAGCAAAAAATATAAGGTAATTGTGGTCGATTGTGACAATACCTTATGGGAAGGAGTTTGTGGGGAAGGGGGGATAAAAGAAATAAAGGTGACAAAAGAATTTCGCCAATTACAAGATTTCCTCATTAAACAATATGAACAGGGTATTTTGCTTTGCCTTTGCAGTAAGAATAATCCTAAAGATGTCTGGAATATTTTTTCTCATAAACGATCCATGCGACTAAAGAAAAAGCATATCGTAGATAGCCGTATTAACTGGCTCTCTAAGTCAAAAAATTTAAAATCTTTAGCCAAGTCTTTAAATTTAGGATTAGACTCATTCTTATTTATCGACGACAATCCTATTGAATGTAATGAGGTGCGGGCCCATTGTCCAGAAGTGTTGGCCATTGAATGGTCTAAAAAATCAACCCTTCCATTCTTAAACTCTTTGTCTGTTCTAGACCATGACTCTCTGACCGAGGAAGATGCAAAAAGAACTCAAATGTACCAAGAAGAGAAGAGACGAGATAAGTTTAAAAATGAGAGCCTGGACTTTGTTTCTTTTATCAAGAACTTAGATATAATCATAAAAATAGAACCCATCACAAAAATAGATCTGAGCCGAGTATCTCAGATTACTCAAAGAACAAATCAGTTCAACTTTACCACAATTCGCCGTTCCCGAACAGAAATCCAACAGCTAACAGAGGCAAAAAATCAAGAGTGCTGGGGAGTTAGAGTCCGTGATCGCTTTGGAGACTACGGACTAGTGGGAATTGTGATTTTTAAACTAGGCTCTAAAGAGCTGAGTTTAGATAGCTTCATGCTCAGTTGCCGAGTCTTAGGGCGTGGTGTAGAACATCGTATGATGGCCAAACTCGGAGAGATCGCCCAAGAACGTAATCTCTCAAAAATCAAAATCACATTTAAGTCTACAGCCAAAAATGAACCCGCCAAACAGTTTTTGCAGGAAATAGCAAAAAAACAAAGTCTGAATAGAAAAAATGGAAGCCTACAATGTATATTTTCTCCGAGATATTTGCAAGAAATCCACTTTCTTGAAAAAACTCTTGGCCCTGCCAACCTTGCCTTAAGACTGCCAAAAAAGACAAAAGCGAATAGCTATGAGCAAACTATTGTGCGGAAAACGAAAAAAATATTTACCCAAGCTCTATCGATAAAACAAATAGATTTAACGGAAGAGTTGGAAAAGTATGTTGATGATTCTTTTAAGGCAGTTGAAATAACTGTCGAATTAAAAAAAGAGTTTCCTCAACTCCCGTCGACATTTTTGTTTGAACATCGTACTTTACAAAGCGCAATCGAAGATTTGGCGAATAACTACACAAAAAAGGCAGATACCAATGGCTCTCAAAAAAACTTTCTTGAGCCTTTTGTCGTACAGCAAATCGAAGATATTGCAGTTGTTGGAATGAATGGTAAATATCCTCAAGCAGCAAACCTTTCCGAGTTTTGGAAAAACTTGCAAACCGGGAATTCTTGTATAGAGAAAATACCAGAGAATAGAAGGAAGCAAATTTTACTTTTTAGCGCAGGCAAGACTCCTGTCACTAAGAGCCACAATCTAAAAGGCGGTTTTCTTGATGATGTAGATAGCTTTGATGCTCCTTTTTTTCACATCTCTCCTAAAGAAGCCCAAGAAATGGACCCTCAGCAAAGGCTTTTTTTAGAAGTGGCTTGGGGGCTACTAGAAGACGCTGGTTATAATCCCCAAGAGTTTAATAAAAATACGGGGGTTTTTGTCGGAGTAATTGCCAGTGACTATGGAATTTTAACCAATGAGGCATCGCTAAAAGGAGCTGGTGGCTACCGCAACTCTGATTACTATCAGATAGCCAATCGCATTTCTTATTTTTTTGATCTTCACGGCCCTAGCATTTCTTTAGATACGGCCTGTTCCTCTTCAGGTACGGCTGTTTATCTTGCTTGCCAAAGTTTAAAGGAAAGAGCCTGCGAAGTTGCGATTGTTGGGGGGACTAATTTATTTCTTCACCCCAGTCGTTTTATCCAGTACTCTCAAATGCAAATCTTATCTCCCAATAACCAATGTCAACCTTTTGGAGCAGATGCTAACGGAACCGTTTTCGGAGAAGGAGTGGGTGCGTTACTACTAAAACCGCTAAAGTCTGCCCAAAGAGATCGAGACAATATCTACGGAGTTATTAAGGCCAGTGCGATCAATTCAGGAGGAAAAACAAAAGGTTTTACTGTACCTAATCCTCAAGCCCAGGCCCAGGTAATCTCACAAGCTTTAGATAAAGCCAAAATAAATCCACAAACGATTAACTATTTAGAAGCGCATGGCACCGGCACTTCATTGGGAGATCCCATAGAGCTTAGAGGCTTAAGTATCGCCTTTCAACAAAATAGCAAAAAACTAGAAAATCAATATTGTGCCATAGGATCGGTAAAAGCAAATATTGGTCATTTAGAATCGTGCGCTGCCATTGCTGGCATCACGAAGGTGTTACTGCAAATGAAATATAAAAAGCTCGTACCTAGCCTAAATGCAACAAAGTTAAATCCTCTTATTCCATTTACAGAGTCTCCTTTTTATGTTCAGCAAAATCTTAGCAACTGGGAACGCATAACTCAAAAAGAAAATGGCACCCGACGGACCTATCCTTTACGAGCTGGGGTAAGCTCTTTCGGAGCTGGTGGATCTAATTCCCATATTATTTTAGAAGAGTATCTCCCGCCTCAGAAAGAGACAAAACCAAAGGATAGCCAAGCGCACTTAATTGTACTCTCGGCAAAAAACGAGGGAAGACTTCGATTAATTGTCCAAGAGTTAAGAGCCTTCTTAGCGGAGAACGGAGAAAACCTCCTTTTATCCGACATAGCGTATACTTTACAAGTAGGACGTGGGGCAATGAATGAAAGATTGGCCTTCATTGCCAACAGCATTCCGCACTTATTAGAGAAATTAACCCAATACGGCAATGAAAAATCCCCCAGAGAAGGCCTTTACGAAGGAAATCTAATCGACAGAGGTAAATCAAACCCCTTCTTGGAAAAGCTAAGGGAAAAAACTGCCCATACGATCAATAGTCATAAAGATCTCAAAAAAATAGCTCAAATGTGGGTGTCTGGCACCAAAATGGATTGGCAACTACTTCACAAGGAAAGTAACTCTCATCGCGTCTCTCTACCTACCTATCCCTTTGCAAAAGAGAAATATTGGATAAGAGAGAACGAGTTTTCTTCTGTCCAACAAGAACAAAAAAGTAAATCTCAAAGACTGCTTGAAAAACTACTAGCCCAAAAATCACGATTGCCCCTAGATTCAAAATTGCTCCGTCAAAAAACCCTCTACAAAATAAAAGAGTTTCTGGGGGACATCATAAAGCTCTCTCCTAACAAAATCGATGCAAGAGAAGATTTAGAGGTCTATGGAGTAGACTCTATCATGATCACTCAACTCAATATGAAGTTAGAAGAAGTTTTTGGAGAAATTTCTAAGACCTTACTTTTTGAATATTTAAACCTAGAAGAGCTAGCAGAATACTTCACTAAAGAACATAGACCAGAATGCCTAGCTTGGACAGGCATCAGTAGTTGCCAAGAAAAAATCTTTTCCGAAAAGAATTTAAATTTAGTGCATCAGCGAGCAAGTGGGCAAAACTCCCCGCCATCTTTCTCCTGCCACAACTCGCAGGCTATTGCTATTATTGGCATGAGTGGACTTTATCCTCAAGCAGAAACCTTAGAGAAGTACTGGAGAAATTTAAAAGAAGGCAAAGACTCTATCACCGAAATACCAACGAGTCGTTGGTCTATAGAAAAGTTCTATCATCCTGACAAAGAGGAAGCGATTGAACAAGGCAAGAGTTATAGTAAATGGGGAGGTTTTGTTGACTCATTTGCCGAGTTTGATCCTCTATTTTTTAAGATCTCTCCCCGAGAGGCCATGAACATAGACCCTCAAGAACGATTATTTCTGCAAGCTTCCTGGAAAGCATTAGAAGATGCCGGATACACTCGAAATACTCTTAAAGAGAAATACCAACAACGAGTAGGAGTCTTTGCAGGTATAACCAAAACAGGCTTTGATCTTTATGGACCTGAGCTTTGGGGCCGAGGAGAAAAATTCTTTCCTCGCACATCTTTTGGTTCTTTGGCCAACCGCCTCTCTTATTTTCTCAATGTACGAGGGCCGAGCATGCCCATTGATACAATGTGCTCCTCTTCTTTAACCGCAATTCATGAAGCTTGTCAGCATATTAACAGGGGAGAATGCTCTCTTGCCTTTGCGGGAGGAGTTAATCTATATCTGCATCCGTCTAATTATGTCGAGCTTTGCGCTCAAAGAATGCTCTCTCTTGGCTCGAAATGCAAAGGTTTTGGAGCAGGAGGAGATGGTTTTGTCCCGGGAGAAGGAGCCGGGGTTGTTTTATTGAAGCCATTGAAAGCAGCCATTAAGGACAAGAATGTAATCCACGCCGTCATTCGAGCAACAAATGTCAACCACGGGGGAAAAACTAACGGTTATTTTGTGCCCAACCCAAAAGCCCAAGCTCAATTAATTCGAGACACTTTAGACAAAGCCGGAGTTAATGCTCGTCATATTAGCTATGTAGAAGCTCATGGAACGGGAACAGAGTTGGGAGATCCTATTGAAATTACGGGCTTAACCCAAGCCTTTGAAAAAGACACTAAAGAGTTTAGTTTTTGCAAAATTGGTTCGTCCAAATCAAATATTGGCCACCTAGAAGCGGCAGCCGGAATTGCCGGTTTGACAAAAATTGTCTTACAGATGAAATACCAAGAGATTGTCCCGAGTCTTCATGCTCAAAGTCTTAACCCAAATATTTCCTTTGAGAAAACTCCGTTTATAGTAAATCAAAAATTAACTCCTTGGGAACGTCCTGTAATTGAAGGAAAAGAGGTCCCTCTTTTGGCAGGAATTTCTTCCTTTGGAGCGGGAGGAAGCAATGCTCATGTTATTTTAGAAGAGTATCATTCTGTTATTGGCTCTGCAGAAATAGCAACTCAAACAAGAAAAAAAGATTTTGTTATCATCCCTCTATCTGCCCGAACCAAAGAACAGTTACTTGGTCGAGCCCAAGACCTTCTCCAGTTTCTTAGGACCTCCCCATCTATTCCTATAAAATCTCTTGCCTATACCCTACAAGTAGGGCGAGAGCCTATGGAAGAACGCTTAGGCTTCATCGTTTATTCTCTTCAGGATTTAAAAGAAAAACTAAAAAAATTCTTGGCCATGCTTCCTCTCCTTGGGAATTTTGACATAAATAATTTTGACATAGGCCAAGTTAAAAATAACAAAGAAATCTTGGCCATGTTTCCCCCCTCAGAACTAGAAGAAATCATCGAAAGATACATGGGCGAAAAGAAGCTTTCGAATATTCTTGGTTGGTGGATAAAAGGAGTAAACTTGAATTGGGATAAACTCTATGGAGAGATCAAACCTAAGAGGATCAGCTTACCCACCTATCCGTTTGCCAAAAATAGATACTGGATTCAAGACAAGGAGAATAAACAAACCTCTTCCCCATCCAAAAATATCTTTTTTCCTGCTCTTAAACTATATCAAGAGTCTTGGGTAAATATACCCGACTTACTCTCTTCCTCCTCCCTGACAAAGTCCATTGTCTATGTTGGTCTGCAAGATGAAATTCACAATGATCTAAAGAGATATTTTCTCGGCGAGAGAAAATATTGGTTCTCTATAGAGTCGTTGGAAAGAGAGCGAGCAGAGGTTTACAAAAAACTCTGTAATGCTCCTTTACAAATCATCTATCGCCCTAATGCAGAGAAAAAAAGGCAAACCATCGAAGATATATTTTGGCTACTAAAAAACCTAGGATCAAAAATAGAGCAATTGATTTTGATAGGGAGCGACCAGTCTCCCTATGATCTATCTTGGATTGGCTACGAGCGCTCTATCAACTTAGCCATACCTGATATCCAAATGACTGTTCTCTATAACAGCCCCAGTGCAAAAGCCATTATCCATTGCATGGGAAACTCAGGAGTTTACCGTTATAAAAAAGGAAAGTGCCAACAACTATCTTTTGAGGTATTAGATGACGATTTGGAAAGAGAAATCCCTACTAGAGAAAATGAGACCTATGTTATCACGGGAGCCATGGGAGGTTTGGGGCAACTATTTGCCACACACTTAGCTCAAAATCGCGCCCACTTAGTTTTGCTAGGGCGTTCTAAGAAAATCTCAAAACACGAGGAGTTTTTAGATAAACTCATAGAAGCAGGAGCCTCAAGTGCACGCTATGAAGTCGTTAATGTTCAAGACCAAGCTAAACTAGAGTCTATAGCGAAAAAAATAGAGTCGAGTAATTCTAAAATCACCGGAGTTATCCATGCTGCTGGAATAGAAGGCAAAAAACAAATCACTGATTTGGAGTGGACTGAGTTTAACGAGATCTTACTTGCCAACATAGAAGGAAGTAATGCTCTGGAGCAAGCTTTTCAAAGATGCCAATGGATTTGCCACTTTTCCTCCTCTTCTGCTGTATTAGGTGATTTTGGAAATTGCGCTTACTCTGTAGGAAAACGCTACCAGATGGCTTTGGGCACAACTCTCGGAAAAAAAGAAAATCCTCGAATTATCACCATTAGTTGGCCCTTATGGAAAGAAGGGGCAATGGGGTTTAGCAATCCGGCATCGACGGATTTGTATCTAAAGGGGAGTGGGCAAGCTTGGTTAAGAGCAAAGGAAGGCATAAGTGCATTTGAAAATATTATCTATAAAAAATACTCTCCTGTCTTAGTTTTACGAGGGGATCAGATTCGAATTAGAGACTTTTTAGAGCGAAAATATAAAGCCGAGAGTTTCTCAAAAGAAAAAGAAAGCATATCACAGAAGTTAGCTCCCAGAAAACTTCCCTCGTTAGAATTAAATGATAAGAGCATAGAAGAAAAGGTAAGACAAGATCTAAAAAGCATAGTAGAATCTTTGGTAAAAGTGCCTGTAGATCAACAAGATGTAGAAGAAAATTTTGTGGACTACGGATTTGACTCTATTACTTTGGCAGAGTTCGCTCAAAAACTCCGTAAATTTTATAAAATAGAGATAAGCCCGGCAGTTTTTTTTAGTCAGACAAATCTGACTCAGTTGGCAAAGCACTTAACAAGCTCTTTTACTCCTACCTTTACAGAACTCTATCAAGCTCCTGAAATAGAGGCAAGAGTAAATAAACCCTACCAAAGAAAAGAAAAACAGTCCGTTTTTCTCTCGCCAGACTTGGCCCAAAGAAAATCCTATAATAGCGCAAACATTGCCATTATAGGAGTAAGTGGTTTATTCCCAGGAGCAAAAACCCCAGAAGAATTTTGGCAACTTCTTGCTGCCCAAGAAACAGCTGTCAAAGAAGTTTCCGTATCTCGCTGGGGAAAAATAAGTGACTACTATGAGCTTAATGACAAAAACTCTAGTAAATCATATTCCAAATGGGCTGGAATGATAGACAGTATAGACTCCTTCGATCCAGCATTTTTTGAAATATCTCCCTTAGAAGCAGAGTTTATGGCACCGGAAGAGCGTCTATTTTTGATGAAATCTTACCATGCCTTAGAGGACGCCGGACTAAACGTCAAAAATTTAAGTAAGGAACGGGTCGGTGTTTTTCTGGGAATGGAAGAGAGTGGATATCTTCCACTACAACAGAAATGGGCAGCAGAATCCTCTGAGGCAAAGGGCTTGGGAGTAAGTAGCAGTGGTACCGCCATGATAGCCTCCCACCTATCTTATTTTTTCAACTTCAGAGGCCCGACCATTGCAATCAATACGGCCTGTTCTTCTAGTTTAGTCGCCTTTCACCAAGCCTGCACAAGCTTACAAACAGGAGAAAGTAACCTTGCTTTGGTCGGGGGAATTTCCTTACTCCCCAGTCCCCAAAACTATGTCTTAATGAGCCAAGCAGGAATGTTATCTCCAGATGGAAAATGCCAGACTTTTTCTCAAAATGCCAATGGAATTGTTTGCGGAGAAACGGTTGTTGTCGTGGTTCTCAAACGACTAGACGATGCCAAAGAGAATAAACATCACATCTATGGCATTGTCAGAAATAGTGGAATTAACTCTGACGGTAAAACCAATGGAGTAACAGCTCCTAGTGGAGAAGCTCAGAGCACCCTAGTTCGAGAGACTTACGAGCAAAAAAAGATTAATGTAGAAGACGTAGGTTACATTGTTACCCACGGAACAGGAACAAAACTAGGAGATCCTGTTGAGGTAAATGCTTTAAGGGATGCCTTTAGGGATCAAACAAAGAAAAAGCAGTATTGTGCTCTCACAAGTAATAAACCAAATCTTGGACATACCTTAGCCGCCTCTGGACTAGTCAATGTGGTCAATCTACTCTATGCCATAAAACACCAAATGATTCCAGGAAGTCTCTATTGTCAGAAAGAAAACGATTATATTCAGTGGGAAGAGAGTCCCTTTTACGTAAATAAAACGAATAAAGTATGGTTAGGTGGCGATGAAAAACCTCGCCTGGGAGCGGTCAGCTCTTTTGGACGCAGTGGGACCAATGCTCATGTTGTCATCCAAGAGTACATCGAAACTAAGCCAGAAAGCGAAGAGGAAGAATATGAGAAAAATACTCTTTTCGAGAAAGGCTTGCTTCTTGTCTCAGCAAAAACAGAAAATCAACTGCGCTCCTACATCAAAAACATATACTCCTATATCGAGGAAAAGAAAACCATAGACCTGACAAAGCTCATCTACACCTTTCAAGTGGGACGAGAAGAGATGAAGCATCGTCTGGCCATTGTTGTTCAGGACAGAGATCAATTATTAAACGATTTAAAGTCTGCCATAGAAGGCAAACTATCTTTAGCTATTTTTAGCGGAGTTCTCCATAAAAAGCAAGGACTTCAGATCGGAGAAACAGAAGAGGAGAACAGGTTTATCCAAGAGCTCGTGGCAAACAATAGACTCCACAAATTAGCAGAACTATGGGCCAATGGGACAAAGATTGATTGGAAACAGTCTTATGCCCCAGAAAATCTTCAACGTCTAAATGAGCTCCCTACCTATCCTTTTCTCGAAAACAAATATTGGATATCCGAACTAAACGGGGGTGCCTCTGTTCTTTCCAGATCAAAATCTGATATTTCTATCATTCATCCCTTACTTCAAAACGTACTTGAGAAAGATGTTTTTTTGTCGTTAAAGCAAGAACTTAGTCCCCAGGGGAAAGCAAAGTTTAAAGGCAAGAGTAAAACACCGAGGAAAATTATAAATCTACCCCACTATCCTTTTACTCAAAAAAGATATTGGATTTCAGAATTAAAGGACAAAAAGAATAGCTTAGAAGCGCTCCTGACTCATCCTTTGCTCCATAAAAACATTTCTGGCTTCCTTCAAAAACAAGGTAGCCAATTCGTTCTCAAACACAAAAGCAAAGTCTCGGAGAAAACGAAACCAAAGCGTATAAATCTACCTCACTATCCTTTTGCTAAAAAGAGATATTGGATTTCAAAATTAAGCGAAAAAAGGAATGATTTAGCGCTTCTGACACATCCTTTACTCCAGGAAAACATTTCTGATTGCCTTCAAAACAAACTTAGCAAATCCGCCCTCAGGTACAAAATCAGAATCTCTGAGAAACCAAAACGCATAAGTCTACCTAACTATTTCTTTTCCAAAAAACAATACTGGATTTCTAAAACTCAGAGCACTGCAGATTCCAAATTTATCTCTCCTGCAGAACTAGATGCCGTTAAGCTAAAAAATTTGTCTGAAGTAGAGAACATTGAAACGGAACGATCTATCGAAAAAACTGTATCTGTTGGTCTACCTTTACTTTCTCTAGTCGATTTTACCTCTTATGAAAATCAATCATTTTATTCTAAAGATCAGGTACCTAAAGAAATTTTGCAAAAAAAATTGACGAATTTATCCGAGCAAGAAATGAATCAGACTATTTCGTTAAAAAATTTGGAAGACCAGTTAACCTCTAGTTTAGCAAAAGCATTGTACCTCAAGAAATCAGATGTTGATCGAGAAGCACCATTCATGGAAATAGGATTAGATTCTATTGTCGGGGTAGAGTGGATTCAAACGATTAATCAAGAATATAAAACCAACATTTCTGTTACCAAAATATATCATTATCCAACAATTAAGTCTCTTACTCGTTTCCTAAAAAAAGAATGTAGCAAAAACATACTACTTTCTCCCAAAATACAAGAATTGAACAATTCCCCAAAAGCAAAATCTTCCCATTCCTTGCTCCCAAAAACTCTCCCAAAAAGTTTTTCTCAACCGACTGAAAATATTTTACCCAGTTTGGACTCTTTGGATAAAAAAAATGAGGATAATAGGATAGCTATTATTGGAAAAAGTGGCCAATTTCCCCAGGCAAAGAACTTAAAAGAGTTTTGGGAAAATATTGCTCAGGGAAAAGATTGTATAAGTGAAATCCCTGAGAACCGATGGTCTGCAGAAGCGTATTATAGTGAAAAAGGAGGAGAGGGAAAAACCGATTGTAGATGGATGGGAGTATTAGAGAGTGCGGATAAATTTGATTCTTTATTTTTTCAGATTTCTCCAGCAGAGGCCAAGTGGATGGATCCCCAGCAGAGAATTTTTTTAGAAAACTGTTGGTCGTGCATTGAGAATGCTGGTATCAACCCAAAAACTTTGTCCTCCAGTCGCTGTGGAGTTTTTGTCGGTTGCACTACTGGGGATTACGGACAATCTTTACCAGAGAAATTAAATGGAAGGCACTTACTGGGAGCTTCTAGCTCTATTTTGTCCGCCAGAATTTCCTATTTTTTAAATTTAAAAGGCCCTTGTTTATCGATTGACACAGCTTGTTCTAGTTCATTAGTTGCTATTGCAGAAGCCTGCACTAGTTTAATGACTCGGACAAGTGATATTGCTTTGGCCGGAGGGGTTTGTATTTTATCAGGCCCTAGTCTACACATTATGGCCTCTCAATCTGGTATGCTTTCGAAAGACGGACGCTGCTTTACCTTCGATGACCGAGCGAATGGCTTTGTCCCGGGAGAAGGAGTGGGTGTTTTATTATTAAAGCGGCTTAAGGATGCTTTAGCAGATCAAGATCCCATCTCTGGAATTATTTGTGGATGGAGCGTCAACCAGGATGGAAGAACCAATGGAATTACAGCTCCTAGCCTTGATTCTCAAATCATGCTGGAGAAAGATCTTTATGAGCGTTTTGGAACTCCTCCCGAAACAATTTCCATGGTCGAAGCGCATGGAACAGGCACAAAAATAGGAGATCCGATTGAAGTAGAAGCTTTAAAAGAATCCTTTCAGGCGCAGACTTCAAAAAAACAGTTTTGCGCTTTAGGGTCCATAAAAAGTAATATAGGCCATTTACTCACTGCGGCAGGAGTTGCTGGAGTTATTAAGACACTACTTTGCCTAGAACACCAAAAGCTCGTTCCTAGTGCTAACTTCCAAACTCTAAACTCACATATCTCACTAGAGAATAGCCCTTTTTACATCAACACAAAACTACAAAGCTGGAACTCTCGCCCGGGCATACCCAGACGAGCTGCCATAAGCTCCTTTGGATTCAGTGGTACCAACGCTCATTTAGTTATAGAAGAAGCTTCTAAGAGAGCCACTTCTATTTCTCAATCTCAAGGTTGTTTTATTTTTCCTCTCTCTGCCAAAAACGAAAAACAGCTGAAAGTCTATGCAAAAGAGCTTTATCTTTTCTTAGAGGAGAAGCAAACTCTGGTCGAAAGAAAAGAGTATAGCTTAGAGAACATTGCTTATACCTTGCAAATAGGTCGCCGAGCAATGGAGGAACGAATTGCTTTTATAGCAGAAGATTTATCTGGTTTGCTGAAAAAACTCCTGTCTTTTTTGGAGAGCAAAAAAACAAGGGGTTATTATCAAGGCTCCGCTGAACTAAGGGATGAGTACTTAGGATCACTTAGTGTTGTTGATGAAGTCGATGAAGACGATGAAGACGGTGAAGATGATGAAGACATGACACAAACCATAAAGTCATGGATAGAGAAAAAGAAGTACTCTAAGCTAACTGAGCTTTGGATAAAAGGTGCCATTTTTGATTGGAATCAACTTTATGGGAAAGAGAAACCAAAACGTATAGGTCTACCTACCTATCCCTTTAGCAGAGAGCGATACTGGATTACAAAAACTCCGAATAACGCAGTTATTCCAAAACAAACAGCAGCTAGGAACAAACAAGCGATGGAGCCAACCTTTGAAGTTTCAAATTTGTTACCAGAAGATTCTCTAGAAACTTTTGAATTGTCTCCTGTGATTCAAAATGAGGTTTCCAAAGAAGTTTTAGAAAGAGAATTAAAAATTAGCTTGGCTAAGACATTGTATATGAAAGAGTCTGATATCAAATTTAAAAAAACATTCCAGGAAATGGGGCTAGACTCTATTGTCGGAATAGAGTGGGTTGGAGCCATTAATCAAAAATACAAGACAAATATTACGGCGACAAAGATCTATGATTACCCCACAGTCCATGAGTTTTCGGAGTATTTACAAAAACAAGTCCAGGCTTTAAAACCATCTTTTCCAGTAAGTCCCTTTTTGTCGATAGAAAAAAACAACGAAAGCCAGAGCGACTCTTCACGTCCTATAGAACCTATAGAAAAAAAAGAGAATTCCCCCCTGAAACCAACAAAGGAACAACTCTCTCATTTTTCTTTCCCTACAGATGAAAAAGCTATTCGACCAGAAAGTTTAGGTAATCCTTTATTCCAAGAGCGATATCGGTGTAAATGGAGCTATTTCACTGGCTCTATGTACAAAAAAATCGCTTCGGAAAAGCTAGTTATAAAAATGTCTCAGGCAAATTTACTTAGTTTCTTTGGAAGCGCTGGGCTTACTCCAGAGGAGCTGGAAGCCTCCATTTTGGAAATTCAATCCCAACTTCGTCCCGATCAACCCTACGGAATGTGTTTAATTTCTGATATTCACGACTCCAAACAAGAAATGAGACAAGCCGAACTATTTATTCGATATCAAATTCCTGTTATTGAGATAGCTGCTTTTGCGAGCATAAGTCTTCCTCTTGTCTACTGTCGAATAAAAGGCCTTTCTCAAACAAAGGAAGGCACCCTTGTCATTCCTCGACGGCTCATCGGAAAATGCTCTCGTTTAGAAGTCGCTCGTCTATTCTTAACTCCTCCTCCCCTATACATAGTGGAGCAATTATTAGAATCAAAGTTAATTAGTCCAGAAGAAGCCGCTTTATCTCAAAAAATTCCCATGGTAGATGATCTTGCTATAGAAGCGAACTCCGGAGGGCATACGGACGGAGGAGTCGCCTTTTCTCTTGTTCCATCTATGATTTCTCTCCGAGACAAAATGATGCATGAGTACTCCTACCGAGAATGCATTATGGTAGGTTGTGGAGGTGGTATTGGAACTCCTTTAGCCATCGTCTCTGCCTTCCAGTTGGGAGCGGAGTTTATTTTCACAGGCTCTATTAACCAATGTACTATAGAAAGTGGTGCTCACCCTGTCGTAAAAGATATTTTATCCTCTCTTTCTATTCATGATGTTACGATGGCCCCGGCAGGAGATATGTTTGAAATTGGAGCCAAGGTACAAGTCGTAAAGAAAAATACAGAGTTTCCTTGGCGAGCGAATAAGTTGTATCAACTCTTTACTCAGCACAACTCTTTAGAGTCGATTCCTCTCTCCGTCCAAGAAGAACTAGAAAAGCATTACTTTAAGCGATCTTTAGGAGAAGTTTGGAGAGA
This sequence comes from Planctomycetota bacterium, assembly GCA_029260735.1. Lineage (GTDB taxonomy): Bacteria > Planctomycetota > Uabimicrobiia > Uabimicrobiales > Uabimicrobiaceae > JAJDCR01. Next base: position 28,597 of record JAJDCR010000172.1, on the reverse strand, counting down.
AGTTTGTCAGTATAAACAAAGGAAAAATCCTCAGCAACTTCAAGAGGCAAAAGAAAACCCTCGTCTTCGCTTGCGCTTGATTTTGCAGTGGTACTTCTCTCACTCTAACGCCGTGACTTTTGCCGGGAATTTAGAGGAAAAAGATAATTTTCAAATTCATTGTGGGCCAGCTTTGGGCTCTTTTAATCAGTGGGTAAAAGGAACCAACTACGAAAGTTGGAAAAACAGACCTGTCGATAAAATTACTGAACTTCTTTTTACCCAAGCTTGCTCTCTCTTAAAAAAACCTCCGAAACACTATCAGTACGAAGAAATTAGTGGCATAGCTATCATAGGGAAAAGCGGTCAATTTCCTCAAGCAAAAACTCTCGACGAGTTTTGGAAAAACCTCGCGCAAGGAAAAGACTGCATTAGCGAGATTCCTCGCCATCGTTGGTCGATCAAAAAACACTACAACCCGAAAGGGGGAGAAGGAAAAACAAACTCCAAATGGATGGGAGCCTTAGAAGAAGCCGATAAGTTTGACCCTCTATTTTTTAATATTTCTCCCGTCGAAGCGCAGTCTATGGACCCCCAGCAACGGGTTTTCATGGAGAGTGCTTGGTCTTGTATTGAAGATGCCGGCATCAATCCAGAAACCTTGTCCTCCAGTCGCTGTGGAGTATTTGTTGGTTGTGCTGCAGGAGATTATGGAAAGTCTTTCTCTGGAGATTCCTTAAACTCCAAGTACTTAACAGGAAGCTCTACTTCCATTTTATCTGCCAGAATTTCTTATTTTCTTAACCTAAAAGGACCTTGCTTATCTATAGATACCGCTTGCTCTAGCTCCTTGGTTGCTATTTCTGAGGCTTGCACCAGTTTGGTTAATAAAAACAGTGATCTTGCTTTAGCAGGAGGGGTTTGCGTTCTTGCTAGTCCTTCCATGCACATTACAACATCTCAGTCTGGTATGCTTTCTCCTGACGGACGTTGCTTTTCCTTCGATGCCCGGGCCAATGGATTCGTCCCGGGAGAAGGGGTCGGAGTTATACTCTTAAAACGACTAGACGATGCTTTGCGAGATCAAGATTCCATTTGTGGAGTTATTCGCGGATGGGGTATCAACCAAGACGGAAAAACAAATGGGATAACCGCTCCCAGTGTAAACTCGCAAACTATTTTAGAGAAAGAAGTTTACGAACGCTTTGGGATTCATCCTGAGAGCATTTCTCTTGTCGAAGCACATGGAACAGGAACAAAGTTAGGTGACCCCATTGAGGTAGAAGCTCTGACAAAATCTTTCCAAAGCCAAACTTCTGAAAAACATTTTTGCGCTCTGGGCTCTGTCAAAAGTAACATTGGCCATTTACTCACAGCTGCGGGTATTTCAGGGGTCATCAAAGTATTGCTTTGTTTAAAATACAAGAAACTAGTCCCTAGTGCACATTTTCAATCTATCAATCCTCATATTTCTCTAGAGAATAGTCCCTTTTACATTAACACTAAATTAAAGGATTGGAAATCTCCTGGAGCTCCTCGGCGGGCTACCATTAGTTCCTTCGGATTCAGTGGCACGAATGCTCATTTGGTCATAGAAGAAGCTCCGGCCTCTCTTTTTCCTGCAAGTACCTCTATTTCTCCCGAACCTAATATATTTATTGTTCCCATTTCTGCCAAAACAAAAGAACAGTTGAGAACCTATGTCCAGCATCTCCACTTATTTTTAAAAGAGAGAGAAATTAGTGAAATTAGTGGAAAAGAAAGCTTTACGGCAAAAGAGTTCGCTTACACCTTGCAAGTTGGTCGCCAAGCAATGGAAGAGCGGCTTATCTTTCTCGTAAAAGATCTCTCTGATTTAGAAGACAAATTCTCCTTGTTTTTAGAGAAGCAAGAGTCGATTAAAGATTTTTTTCAAGGATATGTAGACCAGGAAGACGAAGCTTTATCCGCCCTCCTTTCCGATGAAGACATGAAGGAAACTATTCAAATGTGGGTAAGAAAAAAGAAATACGGGCAACTGATAAAGCTTTGGATAAAAGGATTTTCCTTTGATTGGAGATTGCTCTATGGAGAAGCAAAACCTCCGCGCATAAGTCTCCCCACATACCCCTTTGCCAGGGAGAGATACTGGATTCCAGAAATGGAAAGCAAGGAAATTTCATCTAAAGCAGACTATTTCTTACCAAAGATCCACCCTCTGCTCCATGAAAACACTTCCCACTTCTCCCGGCAGCGCTTCACATCCCAGTTCACAGGAGAGGAATTTTTCTTAAATGATCATCTTGTCGGGGGAAAAAAAGTTTTTCCAGGAGTGGGGTACTTAGAGATGGCCAGAGTTGCTATAGAAAGAGCTTCTCGGAAACCGCAAGAAAATACCTTTCTTCATCTCCAAAATATCGTTTGGTCTCAACCCCTCTTTTTCGATGAATCGATAAAAAATCCTCAGAAAAAAGTCCGCATTGCTTTGCTTGAAAAAGAAAATGGACAAATCTCCTATGAGATCTATACCGAATTGGAAAAGGAAAATATCACAGTTCATTCCCAAGGACTTGCTGAATTCAAAAAGAATAAAGACGCATCTTCTCTGGACATAAAACAAATTCAGTCTCAGATGAAAAAAAGAACACTAGATGGAAAGACCTGCTATGCCGCTTTTAAAACTCTAGGATTAGATTATGGATTTACATTCCAAGGAATCGAAAAAATCTACCAAGGAGAAAACCAAGTTTTGGCGAAACTAACTCTCCCTTCTTCGATTAGAGAAACCCAAAAGAGTTTCGTCCTCCACCCTTCTATGGTCGACTCTGCTTTGCAATCGTCTATTGGATTGATAGAAGACATTACTTTTCTAAAGCTGAGTCTTCCTTTTGCTCTGGAGTCATTAGAAATTTTCAACTCTTGCTCAAATGAAATGTATGCCTGGGTACGCTACTGTGAACTAAATCCGTCAAAAGAAATCACAAAAATAGACATAGACCTTTGTGATAAAGAAGGAAACATTTGCCTGAAGATGAGAAAATTTTCTTCCCGAGTCCTTAAATATAAGGTTAACTCAAAACACATTCGGCTCCTAAATAAACTAGAGAAAAAGAGAAATTCTTCGAAAAACTTACAGAAATCTAAGTCATTTTCCCCGATCAAAGAGAACAAAAGCTGGGAAGAAAAAGTCCATTGGTATTTAAAGAAAGAGTTTTCCACTCTATTAAAACTCCCCATTCATAAAGTTGAAATGAAAGCTCCTTTCGAAAAATATGGTTTAGACTCAGTACTCGCGATAGACTTGACAAACCAGTTAGAAAAGACTTTTGGCTCTCTTCCTAAAACCCTCTTTTTTGAATACAAAAATTTGGCAGAACTAGCTAATTACTTAATGAGTTCTCAGAACTCCAAATTAATTTCCCTTTTAAAACCAAGCTCGATGGAAGCTCCTATTTTGTCTTCTCTTCCTCGTGTAGGTGTAAAGAGCAAAGAAAAAACAAAAAAAGATTTCCCCCGTTTCCCAACAAATTTTCCCAAGAACACTCCCTCTCAACCTTTAGATATTGCCATTATTGGATTGAGTGGGCGCTATCCCCAAGCATCAAATATAAAAGAGTATTGGAAAAATCTAGAAGAAGGGAAGGACTGCATCACACCCATTCCCAAAGAACGATGGGATTGGAGAGACTACTTTAGCGATGATCCGAGCAAAGAAGGTTTCCACTCTAGTAAATGGGGAGGATTTATTGAAGGAGCTTACGAGTTTGACCCATTATTTTTTAGTATTTCTCCGCGAGAAGCCCAATTCATGGACCCTCAAGAACGCTTGTTCCTCCAATGCGCTTATGCGACTTTGGAAGATGCCGGGTATACCCGAGAAAACCTTGGGCAAAACGTAGGAGTATACGTAGGGGTTATGTACGAAGAGTACCAACTCTATGGCGTTCAAGCGACCAAGCAAGGCAAACCCTTAGCTCTTGGGGGAAACCCTTCCTCTATTGCTAATCGTGTATCCTACTTCTTTGATTTTCATGGCCCAAGCATGGCTATCGATACCATGTGCTCTTCCTCGCTAACAGCCATTTATTTAGCTTGCCAAGATATACAGCAAAGAAACTGTCACTTTGCCATTGCCGGAGGAGTAAATCTCTCTCTCCATCCGAATAAGTATCTCATGCTAAGCCAAGGGAATTTCGTTTCTGAGAAAGGACGTTGTGAAAGCTTTGGTGAAGGAGGAAGCGGTTATGTTCCGGGAGAAGGAGTCGGAGCCGTTCTCTTAAAGACCTTGCCCGAAGCGATTGCCGATGGAGATCAAATTTATGGATTGATTAAAGGCTGTGCCATTAATCATGGGGGAAAAACCAACGGATACACAGTTCCTACCCCTCAAGCCCAAGCTCAAGTTGTCCGGCAGGCCATTAAAAAAGCAAAAATAGATCCCCGAAGTATCAGTTACATAGAAGCTCATGGAACGGGAACTTCTCTGGGAGACCCTATCGAAATAGAAGGGCTCAGGAAAGTTTTTCAGGACTACACAAAAGACCAAAAGTTTTGTGCTATTGGCTCGGTCAAATCCAACATTGGGCACTGCGAAAGTGCCGCTGGGATAGCAGCTTTAACCAAGGTTCTTTTACAACTCCAATATAAGAAATTAGTTCCTTCTCTTCATTCGGAAAAACTCAATCCCCATATTGATTTTGAGAAAACTCCTTTTCTCGTGCAACAAGAGTTAGATAACTGGGAAAGACCGATTTTAGAAATCGAAGGAAAAGCCCAAGAGTATCCCCGAATAGCAGGAATTTCTTCTTTTGGAGCAGGAGGAGCCAACGCTCATATTTTAATCCAAGAGTATATTTCTCCAAAAGTAAGTTCCTCTTTTTCGCTGGAGAAAGAACTACCGATTGCTATTATTTTATCAGCTAAAAATGAAAATCGTCTCCTAGAGAAAATCAAAGAGCTAAGAGAAACTCTACAAAATTCAGAGAAGCCTTTCTTAGAACATCAGCTAAGAGATATTGCCTATACCTTACAAGTGGGACGAGAGGCGATGGAAGAGCGTTTGGCTTTCGTTGTCTCATCTATTTTCGAATTAGTAGGAAAACTGAAAAACTTTCTTTCTCGAAAAAGAAAAGAAATAGACTTTCACAGAGGAAATACACAAGAAGGCAAGCAAAAATTAGCTGCGCTCATGGCTAAGCCTAATTTTTACGAAATGATAGAGCTTGCTCTGGAAAAAAAAGAACTTACTTTGCTTTTGGACCTTTGGGTCAAAGGATTTTCCTTTGACTGGAGTAAATTATATTCCCAGACAAAACCAAATAAACCTGTTCGTATTAGTTTGCCGACTTATCCTTTTACTCAAAAAAGCTACTTTATCGACCAAAGAAAAGAGTTTTTTGACAAAGATAATGACAAAGATAATGAGAAAGATGATGAGATAGATAATGACAAAGATGATGAAAAAATGCGGGAGAAAATCCATGAGAAAATAACATCTAGTAAGTCAGAGAAAATTACGTTAGCCTCCCTCCAAAAAGAATTAAAATCCAGTTTAGGAGAAACTTTGCTTCTAGATGAAGAAGATATGCGAGATAAGCAATTTGATGATTTGGGAATGGATTCTATTTTGGGAGTAAAATGGATTAATAAACTGAATAAAAAATATGGCATTTCCATATCAATAACTGCTTTTTTGGACTACCCAAACATTTCAGATTTTATTCTTTTTATAGCAAAAGAACTGCAAGAACAAGGTTTGATTGAGATGGATACCTCTTCTATCGACGAATCTTCCCCTAAGCTTGAGACCAAAATCTCTTTAAACAAGTTTTCTTCTCCTCTAGAAAATCAAGAGAAATCTAAGAGTTCACCCATTTTCTCAAAGCATTCTAGTGAAAAAAATCCTTCTCTCGAAAAGAAATTTCTTCCCTCTAAACAGATTGCCATTATCGGGATCAATGGCCATTATCCTAAAGCCCAGAACTTAGAAGAGCTCTGGGATAACTTATCCCTAGGAAAAGATTGCATCACAGAAGTTCCTCCTGAAAGATGGGACTGGCAAGAACATTCGAGTAGCAAATGGGGAGGATTTCTCAGTAATATCGACAAATTTGATCCTCTCTTTTTCCGTATTTCTCCCATAGAAGCAGAGCTCGTTGATCCCCAGGAACGTTTACTTTTACAAGTGGCTTGGCATACTATAGAAGATGCCGGTTACACTCCTAATCAAATTAACCAAACTGGCAAAGTGGGGGTTTTTCTTGGGGTGATGCACCAAGAGTATAACAAACTGATCGAACAAGCAGGAGAACCCTTAGGAAACTCAACCTCTTTTTGGAAAATAGCGAATCGTCTTTCTCATTTTTTTGATTTTACGGGACCAAGTCTTGTTGTTAATACCGCTTGCTCTTCTTCTTTGACCGCCATTCATATGGCTTGTGAAAGTCTTTTCCGAGGAGAATGCACCTTAGCTATAGCGGGAGGTGCTAATCTATCCCTTACCCCTCAGAAGTTTCTAGATATGGAACAAGTGGGCATTATGCGAAAGAGCAAAGATACAAAAGAAGATGGATTTATTTTAGGGGAAGGAGTCGGAACCGTTTTACTCAAACCTCTTGAACAAGCGATACTCAACCAAGACAATATTTACGGGGTTATCCGAGGCTCTACTATTAATCACAGTGGCAGCACCGAAGGAATCATGGTTCCTAGTCCGGAAAGACAAGTTAATTTAATAGAAGAAGCCTGGAAGGAAGCCCAAGTATCTCCTCAAGAGATTAACTATATTGAAGCTTCTCTCAGTGGTTTGCAAAAGGGAGATCAGTCCGAGCTAAAAGCCCTCGAAACTGTTTTCGCAAATATCCCATCGCGCATTTTTCTTAATTCGATTAAACCTAATATTGGGCATTTAGAAGGGGCCTCTGGAATCTCTCAATTGACCAAGGTTCTTTTACAAATGAAACATAAAAAACTGCTCCCCTCTTCTCTCGAAGGGATAGAAGGAAAGGGTCATTTTTATCTACCCGAAAAACTTCAATTTTGGCCTCCTAATGCCAGCAATGGAAAACCCTCTTCCCCTCGTCTTGCCATAATAAATTCGTTTGGGGGAGGAGGAGCCAATGCCCATTTAGTGGTCGAAGAGTATGTGGGAACAAATCAGAAAAAATCTGTCTTCTTAGAAAAAGAATCTATCTTCCTTTTATCCGCAAAAACTTCCGAACAACTCGATATTTATGCTCAAGTTTGGCTAGAATTCTTGGAGAGGTCTCTCTCTTTTCCTAAAAATGAAGTTAGCTTAGAAAGTATTGCCTGTACCTTGCAGCTAGGACGCGTTCACATGCCCTATCGCTTAGCGATAATAGGCAAAAATAAAACTCAAATCAGAGAAACTCTTGAGAGCTACTTAAAAAACAACTCTTCTCCGATATATACAGGCTACGTTTCTCCTTCTTCTCTCCCCGAAAAAAAGATTTCTGGGAAAAATCATTCTCTTCTCGAACTCGCAAAACTGTGGACAAAAGGAATTCCTGTGGAGTGGAAAAATTTTTATTCAGAAGCCAGTAAACCAAGGAAAATTTCTCTCCCGGTTTATCCTTTTCGACAACGAAAATGCTGGGTCGGATCAAGAAAGATGCCTTCCCATTTTAAATCTCCAGAAATACAAATAAAATCTCCGGCTCCTTCCCTAGCCAAAGTCGTTCAGCCAGCCGTATTTATCTTAAGTACTCCTCGGGCCGGTTCCACCCTGCTTAGGGTAATGCTAATGGGGAACTCCCAACTTTTTGCCCCTCCCGAACTCTACCTTTCTGTTTTTTCCGATATGGAAGAACGGGAAGAATGGGCGAAAAAACACAAACAACAAGTTATTGAAATCGGCCTCTTTCAAACCATCCAAAATTTTCCTGGAATAGGAGAAGAAGAGGCAGCTTCTATCATTGAAAAACTGCGTCGGGAAAAAACATCTATAAGAGAAGTCTACCAGTATCTCCAAGAAAAGATTCCTGGCCAATACCTTGTCGATAAGACTCCTTTCCGAGGGTGGGAAGTCGAGCGAGATTTTCTTCGCCAAGGAAAAGAAATTATTCCCGATTCCTTCTACATTCATTTAGTTCGTCACCCCATATCTGTCATGGAATCTCTCGTCCGAACTCATTTAGTTCGGTCTATCCCTCACCACCCCGGAGAAGATCCTTGGTCTATAGCTGAGCGCACTTGGAATAATGTAAACTGTGATATTGATAGCTACCTAGAAAAGATTCCTTCTCATCGACAACTTTTTATTCGCTATGAAGACTTTGTTCAGTCTCCTGAAAAAACGATGCGAGAAATTTGCTCTCGTTTACAAATTGACTTTGAGCCTTCTATGCTAACTCCTTATGAAGGAGAGCGCTTGACCCGAGGAAGTCACGGAGGATCAACTGTGGGAGATCCTCATTTTCTCCGCCATCAAAAAATCGATCCTGAACAAGCCCAAAGCTGGAAAAAACATATAAATAAGTGGTCTTACTTAACGGCCCCTAGCTTGGAGTTACTTAACCAGTTTGGCTATGAGGGAAAGCCCACTAGTTCTCCCAAAATAAAAATAGAAAATCCTCGTTTTTCGAAAGATATTCAGAAAACATCTCTTCAAATCCAAACGGAATTGATTGAGGATCTTTGTCATATTTCTAAAGTAGAGAAAGACGAAGTCACGACAGATGCTATTTTGAGTGAATACGGTCTCACCTCCTTACTTGTCGAAGAATGGGCAAAGAAAATCAAAGAACGCTATGGGCTCAGTTTTTCTTCGAGTACTTTTTTTGAATTTCCAACAATAGAAGCTCTCGCCCGTTTTATCTATTCTCAGCAAGAAAAGTTACCCCTCGAAGTATCTCCTCTCCCTTCTTCCCTAAAACAAGATGAGAGTCGCTTGGAGGAAAAAGAAACTTCAAGTTTGCCTTCTCTTTCTTCTGATATTGCCATTATTGGTATGAGTGGCCTTATGCCGGGGGCTTCTAGTTTAGAAGAGTTTTGGGAAAATTTATGGCAAGGTCGTTGTGCCATTTCTAAGATTCCCCCAAATCGTTGGAAGGGAAATAATCTTTCTCCTCCAGCCAAGTGGGGTGCTTTCTTGGAGGACGTCGATACCTTTGATGCAGAGTTTTTCCGAATCTCCTCGCGAGAAGCAAAGTATATGGACCCACAGCAAAGATTGCTTCTTGAAACCGTGTGGAAAACAATCGAAAACTCTGGTTATACCTCTTCTCGGTTGGCAAAAAATGAGGTAGGGACTTTTGTTGGAGTCTCCAGCAGCGACTACCAAGAGGTTGTAAAAGAACAGGAAAATCCTTCGGAAACTCCTCTTATGTTGGGAAGTGCTACTTTTTTAATGAGTAACCGCATTTCTCATTTTTTTAATTTTACAGGGCCCAGTGAAATTATCAATAATGCTTGTGCTAGCTCACTAGTGGCTGTCCACCGGGCCATCCAAGCTATCCAGAGTGAAGAATGTAATTTAGCCTTGGTTGCAGGAGTAAACTTGCTTTTGTCGCCCAAAGGCTCTCAGCGGGCTTTTCACATGGATTTGCTTTCTCCTGATGGAGTGGTTCGAAGCTTCGACGAAAAAGCTCAAGGGTATGTGCGCGGAGAAGGAGTGGGAGCCATTATCCTTAAACCGCTAAGAGAAGCCGAGAAAGACCAAGACAAAATCTACGCTGTCATCAAAGGAAGTGCGATTAATCACAACGGCCGCAACATATCTTTTGCCGCTCCCAACCAAAAAGCCCAAGCTGAAGTTATCCAGAAAGCTTACCGGAAAGCGCAGATTTCTCCTCAAACAATTAGCTACATTGAGGCGCACGCAACTGCTTCTGAGCTGGGCGATGCTATTGAAATGAAAGCTTATGAAGAAGCCTTGGGAGGAGAAAAAGAAAAACGATGTGCTATCGGCTCTGTTAAACCGAACATCGGGCACCTAGAGGCGGCTTCGGGGATGGCCTCTTTGTTCAAAGTAATTCTTTCTCTTTCTCATAAAAAAATTCCTCCTCAAATCCATCTCGATAAAGTGTCATCGCAAATAGAAATGGAAAATACCCCTTTTTACTTCCCTCTAACCGGGCAAGAATGGAAGCCTTTATTAAAAGAAGATGGAAGGGCTATTCCTCGCCGAGCAGGAGTGCATTCTTTTGCCTTAGGAGGTTCTAACGCTCATATCATTTTAGAAGAATATCCAGATTTTTCTTTATCTCAAGAAGAAGAATATCCCCAAGTTTTTGTCCTCTCGGCCAGAAATAAAGCGAGCTTAAAAGAGTATCTAAAAAAGATTCTATGCTTTGTCCAAGAACAAGAAAAGATTCCCTTCTCTGAAGTTGTTCATACTTTGCAAGTGGCAAGAGAGCCGATGAAGGAACGTCTGGCTTTCCTTGTGAGAAGTAGAGATGATTTTTTTCAAAAATCTTTGGCTTATCTAGAATCTGAGATGCTAAATGGAGTTTATGTCGGACAAGCTAAATCTCATTCTCAAATACAATTGCTAGAAGGCTCTTCGGGAGAAAAGTTTATCCAAGAAATGATCCAAAACCAAGAATGGGAAAAGCTCATGGTTTTCTGGACTCAGGGAGAAGAAGTCGACTGGGCAAAACTCCACAAAAAACGTCCTTGTCTTCCTATACCTTCATACCCTTTTGCTCGAAAACGCTATTGGTGTGAAAAAGTAACTTCGTCTAATTCACTCAAAAACTCTTCTCCATCATTTCAGCAAGGCAAAGACAAAAACAAAGACAAAAACGAAGACAAAAAAGAAATAAATTCCTCAATGGTTTTATCCTCTCTTCAAAGCAATCTCCAAAGAATGCTTGATCTTCCTCCCGAAAAAATCATTGCTACGGTTTCTTTGCAAGATTTGGGAGTCGATTCCCTCGCTCTCATCGAACTTAAAAATCACTTAGAGGAAGAGTTTTTTATTCAGCTTAGCACTACTCCATTCACAAAAAAACAGAAACTTAAAACTCTAGCGGAAGAGATTATTCAAAATTTAAACATTTCGTCCAAAGAGTTAGGGAATTTGACTTTGAACTCTCCGCATCCTCAGAGCACTCCCCTCTCCATGACCCAGGAGTGGTTTTTTGACCATCCTGAGCTCCCTCAGATTCATCAATGGAATGTCTCTTTTCTTTTACAAATTACTCAACCACTAGAAGGGAGTATTCTGAAAAAAGCCCTGCACTATTTGTATCAACATCACGATAGTTTAAGGCTAAGAATTGTCGAGGAAGAGGGGACTAGAAAGCAGGTTTTTAGTAAAGAGAAAGTAGATTTTTCTATCTATAAAATAAAAGAAGCGGCCCTCTTGGAGCAAAAAAAAGAGCTGGAAGAAGTTTGTCAAAAAGCTCAAAAACAGATTAATATTTACCAAGGCCCTATCATGAAAGCGATTCTCTTTGAGTGGGAAAAGGAGAAAACTCAGCGTTTTCTTATTACCATTCATCATCTTGCTTCGGATGGTTTTTCTCTCATCATTTTTCTCCGAGATTTAGAAAAAGTTTATCGCCAGTTAGAAAAAGGAGAAGCTCCTGCTCTCACTCCTGCCCTTCCTTACCAAGTCTATTCTCAAAAAACTTGGGAATATGCTCAAAGCAGGGAAGTGAAAAAAGAACTCTCTTTTTGGTCTCAAATATCTCAGAAAATCTCCCAAAATTCTTTAAAGCCCATTCAGCTCGATTATCCAAAGGGAAAAGCTCGAGATAAAGATTGGCAAGCTTTGATCACTGCCATTTCAGAAGACAAAACCCAGCGCTTAATTAAAACTGCTCAGAACCAGGGCTGTGAGCTATATGAACTTATTTTTACAGCATTCTTTTTAGCCTACACTTCTTGGAATCGTAGCAATTCTCTCTTAACAGAATTTGTCCTCAGTGGTCGCCATTCTCCTCTTCCGGGAATAGATATCTCAAGAACCATCGGCTGGTGCCACACTTTCTTTCCTTTTTACACTCAGCTAAAAAATATCGGAAAAAAAGGAAAAAGAAAATCTCTAAGAAGTAAAGGAGAAAAGATTTTAAAAGATGTTCATCAAAACTTACAAGATATTCCCTATGAGGGCATCCACTTTGGTCTTTTACGTTATCTCTGCCAAGACGAAGAAATACAAAAAAGTATGCTTGGCATTCCTCAGCCCGAAGTAAAATTTCTCTATCATGGAGGACTCTTCAACCAAGCCATGCGCTCGTCTTCCTTTTTTCGAAAGGCCCCGGAGTCTAGGGGAGATGTTTTTGCTCCTGATAATATCGCCAAGTACAAATTCTATAACTACGTTTACTTTGCCAAAGGAAAACTCTGTTTAGATTTAGCTTTTAACACGAATTTACACAAAAAATCTACCATTGAAAAATTAATGACTAAATACCTAGAGGTTTTGGATTCTTTTTTAGAAGAACCTAAGCCGAGTAATGGAGAGAATGTATGACTGAAGAAGTTAGCGAACAGATAATCAAGACCATCCGAGAATTTCTCGGAGAACTAAATATTCGCTCTACCGAAATCAAAATGGATAGTGATTTTGAAAATACATTTGGTTTAGGCAGCTTAGAACGATCTCATCTTCTCGGACGATTGGAAGATTGTTTTGGTCAGAAGTTCCCAGATAAGGCACTTCTGGAAGTTAGATCTGCTCGAGATTTATTGCGTTTTGTGGGGAAGACTTCTCTTGCCCAAAATCAAAATCAAAAACAAAAAATTTCTTTCTCCGATGATCTTTTGCCTAAAGATTCCACTCTTGTCCAGGTTCCCTCTCCAGAAGAGGTTTCCACTTTGGTCGATCTAGTGAAGTTTCGCGCTCAAACCAAGGGAGAGGAAAACCATGTTTATCTTCTGGATGACGATTTAAACACCACTTCTTTAAGCTATTTACAGCTTTGGCAAGAGTCCAAGAATATCGCTGCAAGTCTAATTAAACTAGGTTTATGCCCTCAAGATCGTGTCGCTATTATTTTGCCCACTAGTCTAGATTTTTTGACTTCTTTTATGGGGATTTTGACGGCCGGGGGAGTTGCCGTGCCAATATATCCACCAGTTCAAGTGAACCAAGCGCTGAATTACTTTGACCGATATACTCGAGTATTGGAGAAGGCAGGAGTCCGGTTTTGTATTACCGACACCGCTTTTGAACCGGTGGGAAAAATATTTTGCAGCAGAGTGGACTCCCTTCAAAAAAGCATGAATGCAAGCCAGCTTAAAAAAAGCCAAGACTGGGAACATGTGCGCGTAAGTCCTTCTAACTTAGCTTTTCTTCAATACACATCGGGAAGTACGGGAGACCCTAAAGGAGTGGCCTTAACTCATGCGAACCTACTGGCTAACATGCATGCTATTGGACAAGGACTAGAGGCTAACAAAGAAGTGGTCGTCTCTTGGCTTCCTTTGTACCACGACTTAGGGTTAATCGGCTGCTGGTTGACCTCTCTTCTCTATGGTGCTACTGTTGTTCTCATGTCCCCTTTGCAGTTCTTAAGCCGTCCGGAACGTTGGCTTTGGGCAATAGATCGTTTTAAAGCAACTATGTCTGCTGCTCCCAATTTTGGCTACGAATTGCTCTGTCGTAAGGTGAAAGATGAGGATCTTTCCGGATTAGATCTTTCCTCTTGGAACATTGCGATCAATGGAGCGGAAAGGATTTTACCTGATACCATCGAACGTTTTTACGAACGATTTAAAGACTACGGTTTAAAATCAACTGTAATGTTTCCGGTTTATGGCCTTGCAGAAACTTGTTTAGGACTAACTGTTTCTCCTCGAAATCGAGAAGCCCGGGTTGACCATATCAAGCGGGATCTTTTTCTCCAAGAAGGTCAGGCTATCCCCGTTAACCCAGATGAAAATATCCCTCAGCTGAGTTTTGTTTCTTTGGGAAAACCTCTTCCTACTCAAGAAATTCAAATAGTTCCTATTGACAATCCATACGAAAAGGCTCTCCCCGAGCGCACTCAGGGTCGTATTTTGATGAATGGCCCTTCTGTTATGCAAGGGTACTTCCAAGAGCCAGAAAAAACTGCTCAAATCCAAGTGGGAAAATGGATCGACACGGGCGACCTAGGTTATCTCTCTGAAGGAGAACTCTTCTTTACTGGTCGAGTAAAAGACATTATCATCAAAGGAGGGATCAACTATCATCCTGAAGACATCGAACGTGCTATTTGGAAAGTTCCAGGAGTACGTAAAGGTTGTGTCGTCGCTTTTTCTGTCTTAAATTCGCAAAAGGGGGAGCTTGTTGTCGCAGTTGTCGAAACGAAGAATCGTCATCCCTCTCCTGAAATGCCTGAGCAAATTCGCCAAGCCGTTCAAGAAGCAGTCGCAACCCCCTGTGATGAAGTTGTTTTAGTTCCTTCCGGCACAATTCCCAAAACCTCCAGCGGAAAACTTCGGCGGCAAGAAACCAAAAAACTCTATCTGGAAAAAACCCTTCTCGCCCCTCAGTACTCTCGAAAGGGATTTTTTTTCTTAGGGCTTGAGCTCGTATACGCCTATCTCCGATCAGTTTTTGCCACTACTATAACGAAACTCTACTCCCTTTGGGCTAAAGTTATTCCCCTACTAATAGTGCTTCTAGGTATTCCCAGCCTTCTTCTCTGCCCAGGAAAAAGACTTTCCTGGCTATTGCTCCGAGTATGGGCCAAAATCCTTCTTTTTAGCCTAGGAATTCCCCTGAGAAAGTCTGGCCCAAAAATTCCTTCGAAAGAAGCTATTCTTGTCTCTAACCATACCAGCTATTACGATGCCTTCTTTCTCATTTCGGTATGCCCATATCCTTTTCGCATTGTTGTGCGCGAAGAAGACTTTCATTGGCCTCTCGTTGGTCGCATATACAAAAAACTCGGCTTCATTCCGATTAAACGCACAAACGAACAAACTTTTGTTCAAAGCTATGCTCATCTTCAAAAAGCCGCCGAAGACCCCGAGTTAATCCACATCTTCCCCGAAGGCACTTTTCTGGAAACTCCTTCTCTGCTTCCCTTTCGTTTAGGAGCTTTTCAAATAGCAGCGGAAAAAAAACTTCCGATAGTCCCCATTGCTCTAAAAGGCTCCCGCATGATTATCAAAAGACGAACTCAATCTTTGTCTTGGGGAGCAGTAGACATAGAAGTACTTTCTCCTTTGCTTCCCCAAGAGAATTCGCTTCAGGAAGCGGCCCGCCTTCGAGATGAGGCGAGACGTTTAATCGCAGAAGCTTGCCAGGACCCTCTGAATAATTTGCAAGTCGTACCCAAATTAGATGTTAATCCGCTCACCTAAACTCATTTTAGCCTCATGTGTTATGGAAACCTAAGCTCCATAACACATACACAAATTCCTAGCACTTCTTTAGTCACACCTAATAGCTTTTCGCTAATAGACTTCCTGCTTTCTTGCTAATAGAAATTCTTTCCTCCCTGAGGAAAGAATTTTCGAACATAGAAAAAACAAGGCATAGGCGCGCATAATAAAACAAATAATATATTTGGTATGCTAATTGCTTTTCTTTTTACCAAGTAGAAAATTATTCTTTAACATTCTATTTCTTTAGCTTATGAAAGATTAGGTGGCCGGTATGAGAAAAATACATAGTAATTCTTTTTGGAGTAAAGATTTAAATAAATTCATACCTCAAGAGAATAACTCCCAAGAAAAAGAAATGACCTTCTTAGATAATTTTTATCGTAGCTACAAAAAAGAGCCCAATAAAAGGATTTTTACTTTTATTGATATTGAGGGCAATGAGGCGGAGAAACTAACCTATTCCCAGCTCTACGAAGAAGCTCAAAAAGTAGCCTCTTTTTTATTAAATCAGTGCAAATTAAATCCCAGAGATAGAGTTCTTCTTGTCTATCCTCAGAGCTTAGATGTGATAAAAGCTTTTTTAGGGTGTTTGCTCGCTAATGTCATTCCTGTTCCGGTAGCAGCTCCCGATCCGATGAGATTAGAAAACCATTTACATATATTTAAAAATATTGCCGAGCATAGCGGCTCTTCTCTGGCTTTAACAAACGGGTCTTATCTTTTGGCCAAAAAATTAGGTTCCGCCAAGAATTTCCTTTCTTTTTCTCAAGAGCAATGGCCCGACTTCAAATGGTGTCGCACCGATAATATTTCTCAGGCCAAACAAAGAATTCCTTGGAGAAGACCTAAGTTTGACGACATCGCCTACTTGCAGTACACTTCCGGTTCCACCTCATACCCTAAAGGAGTTATGGTCTCTTATCGCAATTTATCTCACCAAATGCAGATGGTGCAAAATGCTCTCGTAAAACAACCTTCTCGAGCTGTGTTTTGGGCTCCTTATTTCCATGATATGTGTTTGGTCTATGGCATTGTGAGTGCTTTAAATGGAAACTTTGATTTGTACTTGCTCTCTCCTCTCGATTTTCTGAGAAAACCTTCTCTGTGGTTCGAGACGATGTCCCGAGTGCGAGCGACTCATACCACAGCGCCTACTTTTGCCTTAGAGCTGGTTATGAAAAAAACGAAAGAGGAGCAGTTTTCTAAGTGGGATTTGAGTTGTATTGATATGATATCTCTGGGGGGAGAGCCGAATAACCCAGATACCCTTGCTCGTTTTCACCAGAAATTTGCAGACTATGGACTTAAAGCAGAAGTTTATTCTCCCGCCTATGGTATGGCAGAACATACCTTAGGAATTTCTACCTTCAGTCCTTATGAAAAATATAAAACGATATCTATAAACCGCAAAGCTTTAGAAAAAAAGAACATTGCTCTTAAAGTTCCAGATTCTGATTCAGATTCAGAAAATGCTTTAACTTTAGTTAGCTGTGGCCCCATCTGTATGGGAGTGGAAGCGATTGTTGTTGACCCTGAAAAGAAATGGACTTTGTATAATGGTCAAATCGGAGAAATATGGGTTCGTTCGACGAGTAAATGCTCTGGGTATTTTGAAGAAGAGAGCTTATCTCAAGAAGTTTTCTATGCTCAACCTGCCGATAGAGAAAACAAAGAGAAAAGATATTTACGAACGGGAGACTTAGGGTTTATCCATGAGGGAGAAATTTACCTTGTTGGACGTTCAAAAGATGTACTTATTTTTCACGGGCGCAATGTCTACCCCCAAGATATAGAAGATAATATTCGCTATTGCCATCCTTTAGTTCGCCCTGGAGGTGTTGTTGCTTTTTCTGCCCAAAATCCTGCTTTAAGTACGCCTGAAGAACGTCTAGCGGTCATAGTCGAAATCAAAACCAAGGTAAAACAAAGCCAGCTAGATGAAATTGTTGAGAGCATTCGTAAGGTCGTCTATGAGAAACATGAAGTCCCTTGTTCTGCCGTTATTATTGGACTTCCTTCGACCATCATAAAAACAACTAGCGGCAAATTAGCCCGTAAAGCCAACAGTAAGGCTTTTATCGAAGGGAAAATTGCAAAAAGCTCTAAAATTTTACATATCTCTCAATCAGCGTCTAGGTCTTCTTTGGCTAAGAAAGAAGAACTATGCGAAGAACTATGCGAAGAACTTGCCGAGACCACTCTTTCTCCTTCTAGAGAAAATATAGAAAAATACATGAGGCAATTTTTAGCCCAAGAAATGGAAATGAGTCCGGAACAAATCAAATCCAACGAAAACCTTCAAGGCTATGGGATGGATTCCGTTACTGTCACTAGACTTATAACGCGCTTAGCTGATATTTTTGAGCTAGAGGTTTCTGTCCGAGAAATCATAGAACATCCGACCATAGCATCATTGGCAGACTATTTAATACAGGAGTCGCAGTTAAATTTATTGCCCGAGAGCATAGAAAAAAGAATGCCCCTGAGCGAAGGGCAAAGGGGCTTATGGATGCTCCAGAAAATCTCTCCGAGCACAAGTGCCTACAATCTTCCCTTGGTCTTTAGCTGCCAAGAAGAATTTGATCTGAAAGCTTTAAAAAAAGCCTACCAATTTACCTTAGATCAGTACCCTATCTTAAAGACAAGCATAGAAGAAGATAAGGGTGTTCCCTACCAGTATATCAATAGAAGTCAGCCTTTATGTATAGAAGAAGAAAAAACGGAAGATCTTGGAGAAGAGCAATGTCTTGCTTATATCCAAGAAAATATAAAAAGGCCTTTTCTTTTAGACGAAGCGCTCATCCGATTAAATATTTTTTGGCGAACTCAAAAGAGTTGCTTTGTTCTTATCACCGTCCACCATATTGTTTTTGATGGAGTTTCTGCAACAATTTTTGCTAAAGCTCTTTGGAATTCTTATTTTGATTACATCCAAGAGAAAGAACCTCAGGTAATTTCTAGCGAAACAAACTACCACGACTTTCTCAGATGGGAAGAAAAAATTCTTGCTAGTGAAAAAGGGAAAAAACACCTCTCCTATTGGGAAAAAAAGTTAGCGGGAGATCTACCTGTGCTTTCTCTCCCTTTTGATCGAGCACGAAAGCCCACCGGAAGTTCTCTTAGCGAAATATACGAAGTTGCCCTCTCTTCAGAGCTAGCGGAAAAAGCCCGAAGTTTGGCCATTTCTGAAAAGGTGAGTTTATCGACCTTATTTTTGACTGCGTGGAAAACTCTCTTACATCGATATAGCGAAGAGCAAGATATTGTAGTTGGCATTCCTACCTTAGGGAGACCACAGCGTTGCTTCGAAGAAACAATAGGCTATTTTACAAACATGCTACCCATACGGAGCGAAGTTTCCAAAGAGAGTCTGTTTAGTGAACTTCTGGAACAGATCAAGTTTAACCTCGTCGATGGGATTGATCACTCTTACCCTTTTCCTAGACTAGTGAGTGAGCTGAAAGTAAAACGAGTCCCCTCCGTCTCTCCTATATTTCAAGTTTTCTATGCCTACCAAAACTTCATTCGTCCTACTTCTTTAGATTATCTAGCGAACGAGGACAAAAAAGAAAAGGTTACGCTCCAGAAAAGTATTCACCAACAAGGAGACTATGATTTAGGACTAGAAATTACCGAAACAAAGAATCTCTTTTCTCTTTGCTTAGAATATAACCCAGACCTATTTAACCTCTCTAGCATAAAAAGAATGATGGAGCACTACATTAATTTACTGGGAGAAATAGCTAATGATCCCTCTTTACCTATTGCTTTGTATGATTTTTTCTCGCCGGCGGAAAGAGAAAAGCTCTTAGTACAGTTTAGCCAAAATCCAAGAGTCGATTTTTCCCCAAACAAAACTATCGTAGAGCTCTTCGAAGAGCAAGTCGAGAAAACTCCTGATAACATAGCGGTCTTCTCCCAAGGAGAAAAATTAACTTACAAGCAATTAAATGAGCAAGCCAACCAACTGGCGAGGCTCTTGCAAGAATCAAAGGTTCAAGCAGATCAAATTGTCGCTATTATGATGGAGCGATCCTTGGAAATGATTGTGGGAGTGCTTGGCATTTTAAAATCAGGAGGAGCTTACTTACCCATAGATCCGGTTTATCCCACGGAACATATAGGCTATCTCCTAGAAGATAGCCAAACCCAAATTATCCTGACAAGCAAAAAACTAAAGAAACGCCTGACCAGATTTACGGGGAAAGTTATCCACTTGGAAAACAAAAAACTTTGGCAGGAGCATAGCCCAAAAAACCTGAGCAGTTCTATTTCCAAAGAAAATCTAGCCTATATTATTTACACCTCTGGTTCCACAGGTAAACCAAAAGGAGTTATGATTGAGCATCGTTCTCTCTCTCTTTGTATGCAAACTTTATGCGAGTATTACAAGCTTCGTTCCCAAGATCGAGTTTTACAATTCACTTCTTTATCTTTTGATGTCAGTGCCGAAGAAATTTACCCTACTCTTCTGACTGGAGCTATGCTTGTTCTGCGCAACGACAAAATGATCGAAAGCGGGGAACTGCTCAAAAGATGCCAAGAATGGCAAATTACAGTGTTAAGTTTGACCACTGCTTTTTGGCACGAACTGGTAACTTCTCTTACTAACGAGAAAGAGTCACTCTCCTCAAGTATAAGAATGGTTGTGATGGGAGGGGAGGCCGTTCTCCCAGAGAAAGTAAAAATGTGGCAAAAACATAATCACAATGTAACTCTTCTCTATGCCTACGGTGTCACCGAAGCGACCTCCGTCAGCATTATGAACAATTTGTCCACTAACATTGCCAAAGCTCTCAACAAAATCCCTATAGGAAAACCTCTTGCGAATGAAGAAATTTATATTTTAGACGAACATTTGCAACCTGTCCCGATTAACGTTGCGGGAGGATTGTATATTGGCGGAAGTGGCTTGGCCCGAGGTTATCTCAATCGACCCCAACTCAATGCTGAGAGATTCATCGCCCATCCTTTTGAAAAGGAATCCCAGGCACGCTTATACAAGACCGGCGATTTAGCTCGCTACTTAGAAAATGGCGATATAGAGTTTCTCGGGCGTATAGACAATCAAGTAAAAATCCGAGGGTTTCGCGTGGAGCCTGGAGAGGTTGAGGTCACTTTGTCCCGACATCCTATGATTCAAGAAGCTCTCGTTCTAGCTCAGGGAGAGCCTCCCGAACTTATTGCTTACATCACTCTTAAGAAAGAGACTTCGATTACTCAGATTAATCAGTGGCTCAGAGATAAATTGCCCCGCCATATGATCCCAAAGCATTTTGTTAAACTTGCAGGCTTACCGATAACTCCTAACGGTAAGCTGGACTACAAAGCTTTACCCCTTCCTAATAGATCGCTCGAAGAGGAAACATTTCTAGCTCCTCGCAACGATCTGGAGAGAAAGATTACATCTATCTGTGAAGAGGTTTTAGGTATTGAGAATATGGGAGTTAAAGACGAGTTTTTCGAGAGGGGAGGACATTCTCTTGCCTTAGTCGAATTGATTGCTAAGGTCAATGACCAGTTTTTGAAAGAAATTCCCTTAGAAGAGTTTATGGAAAGTTTGACCATCGAATCTTTAGCAAAATTTATCAAAAACTCAGAGGCATTGCCCTACTCTCACTTAAGTTCCTTACAAGCACTAGGTGATTCTGCTCCTTTGTTTTGCACTTTGGCCGGGCACTCTGATGTTTTGCTTTTAAAAAATGTCGCCCGCTACCTTTCGCCCACTCAGCCTATGTATACCTTAAGACCACCGGCCTATGACTTTACTTTCTCCCAGCTGGCCAAAGCGTACGCCGATGAAATTGAAAGGGCCAAAGGCGAAGGACCCATTCATATTTTTGGCTACTCTCTCGGAGGAGTCGCTGCACTAGAAACTTACCGCGAACTAAAACTCCGGGGCTGTAAGATGGGACAACTCCTCTTGCTCGACAGCTTTTACCCTTACTTCCCTAAGCTCAATTTTTTGTCCTACTGGCTAGTTCGATGGACAATTCAAAGCTTAGGTTTAAAAAAATTATATTATGGAGTGCACCGACTAGAGCAGATCTATTTTGATCCTGGCATAAAAAGCCAAGTGAAAGCCTTAAAAAAATACAAAAAACTACCCTATGAGGGCAAAATAACTCTACTCATAGCAGCAAAAAGTAGAAAAATTCATCTTTCCTTTTTCCGAGGATGGAGAAATATTGCCAGAGAAGGTGTTCAAAGTATTGTTTTGGAAGGTGGCCACCAAAGTATCCTGCGAGATCCTTATGTCAAAGGGTTAAGCGAAAAAATATGTTCTTTGCTTGAGGATAAAAACTCTCGATAGGAAGGGGAAAACTATGCTGTCAAAAAAGGAAATGGAGAAATCCAATTTTTCCTACTTAACGATGGCTTTACGTCGCAGTCATCTTTTCGGAGATTTAGAGCCGTCTACATTAGAAGCTCTTCAAAAAGAGATGACTTTGACCTTTGTCTCAAGCAGAGAAATTATCTACAAACAAGGAGAAATTCCCCACGACATGCTGGTTGTTGTTAGTGGTAAGTTACAAATTTACTATGAAGACGAGAAAGGAGTCAAAAATGTTTTGGGAAAAGTAGGAGTAGGAGAAATTGTAGGAGAAATGGGAGTTCTCACGGGGGAACCTAGGAGAGCTTCTGTTCAGGCAATTCGAAACTCTACGATTGCAGTTCTTTCTAGCATTGCTTATGAAAAATTGATCCAAGAGTACCCCATTTTAAACAAAGTCTTTACCAAAAGCATTATTGCCCATTTCAAAAAAGAGAATAAACCAACAAAAAATACAAAAAAAACTTTTGCCGTTATCGCGATAAGTCCTGGGCTGTCTCTGGAAAATTTGATCGAAGAGATTGCCAGGGAATGCCGATCCTTTGGCTCGACTTTTGTTATGGGGAAAAATTTCTGGGATAAGACATTTGATAATATGGACTTTGTTCGCACTTGTTCAAATAAGGGAAACACCGAAGGGATCTACAAAACCTTTAAGATGCAGTGGCTAAACGAGCAAGAAATGATTCATTCCTACATAATTTATGTGGCAGAATCCTCTTTCTCTAAATGGACAGAGCTTTGTTTAAAGCAAGTTGATCACATTGTATTTATTGCAAATGCCAGCGACACTCCTCTTGTGGGAGAGTTGGAATCTAAAATAGAGAACGAATGCAGAGAAATAGAAACCAGTCTGGTACTTGTGCATTCTTCTTCTACCCAAATGCCCTCAAAGTCAAAAGAGTGGCTGAAAGGGCGTAAGCTTTCCTCGCATTATCATATAAGAGAAGGGAATAAAAAAGACTATGCTCGTTTAGCTCGTTTTCTAACAGGAAATGCTATTGGCTTAGTTTTAGGAGGGGGAGGAGCCCGAGGCTTGTCTCACTTAGGAGTGATTCAAGCCTTAAGGGAAATGAATATTCCGATTGATTTGATCGGAGGAAATAGTGTCGGAGCATTAGTCGCTGCTCTCTATGTTATGGGATGGAGCGAAAAAGACATCTTAAAGTACATCCAGAAACAAATAAAAGAGGAAGGGTTTACTTTACCCATTGTCTCACTGTTTTCGGGAAAAAAGCCCTATCTTTCCGGGCGCTCTGTTTTTGGAAATATGACAATAGAAGATCTTTGGCTAAAGTACTACAGCGTTTCCTGCAACCTTAGTAGATCCTCTCTTATGGTTCACGACAAAGGATCTCTCTTAAATGGGATTGTTGCCAGCAATAGCGCTCCAGGGCTCTATCCTCCTTTGATTAGCCAGGGAGAATTATTCATTGACGGAGCTTTTCTAAACAATGTCCCGGTTGATATTATGAGAAAAATCAACGAGACAGGAAAGATAATAGTTGTTGATGTAAGTGCCGATGAAAATTTGCTCCATAACACAAACCATGAAGGCCCTGTAACCGGTTGGCAAGTTATGGCAAGTTGGCTAAACCCGATGAAGAAATCTTTTCAGATCCCCAACATTGTCGCGATTTTGAGACGGTCGAGTATTATCAGTAGTCTGGCTCATTGCAACAAAATGAAAGATCTCGCTGATGTTTACTTAGAGCCTCCTGTAAAACAATACAAACTAGGTGACTTTCCACAAGGAGAAAAAATATGGCAAATAGGTTATGAGCACACTCTAAAAGCTTTCGATTCTATAAAAGGAGATTTCTCATGTTCGAATTAAAGGTCATTTTAGAAGGTGTATTTTTTGGACTTACTTTGAGCATTCTTTTAGGCCCGACCTTTTTTTATTTAATGCAGGCGAGCATAGACCGTGGTTTTAGAGCTGGTTTTTCCGTAGCCTTAGGGATATTGCTCGGGGATATAGCACTTGTCCTTTGTGCCTATCTCGGAGCT
This sequence comes from Planctomycetota bacterium, assembly GCA_029260735.1. GTDB lineage: Bacteria > Planctomycetota > Uabimicrobiia > Uabimicrobiales > Uabimicrobiaceae > JAJDCR01. The sequence goes on along the minus strand of JAJDCR010000172.1, from coordinate 5,007 downwards.
ACTCAATTTTTTCAATTGCCTCAAAATAAAACGGCTCTGGGTTTGATCGGAGGAATGGTTATCGTCATTTTTGGATGCGCCTCTATTTTCCAAAAAGCAAGCTCCTTAGAGATAAAAATAGAACAACTGGACTACTTTATGTTGGGATTAAAAGGCCTTTTGATTAACATAGTAAATCCTTTTGTTTGGTTATTTTGGCTAGGAATCATTAGTGCAATGGACAGTAAGTACAACTCAGTAACAGAGAATCTTTTGACCTTTCTTTTCTTTGTCTTACTGACAACGGTACTTATGGATTTTGTCAAAATCTATATTGCTGGAAAATTGAAAAAGAAACTAAGTCCTGAAGCTATTGGAAGGGTTAACACATTAGCAGGCATAGCTTTAGTTATCTTTGGAATCGTTTTGATTTGGCAAGTTCGGTGAGTGGACACTTACATAAAATAGCTCTCAAGAGGTGAAAAAAATGATTCGTTTCTTTGTTCATAATCCTGTGGCTGCTAATCTTCTCATGGGGATATTTATTATCTCGGGAGGATTGGCCTGGTGGCATACACCAAAACAACTTTTTCCAGATGTCGCTCCCGAAAAAATAAATGTAAAAATAGACTATCTAGGGGTAGGGACACAGGAAATCGAAAAATCGGTCACGCGTAGAGTCGAAAATGCTCTGAAAAAACTAACAGGAGTTCAGCAAATAGACTCGATTGTCTCCCCTGGAGTCAGTCTAACAGTGTTGACTCTAAAGTACGATACTAACGGACAAGAACTACTGCAAGATGTCAAAAATGAAATAGACGCCATTGGTTCTGATTTACCTCAGAACATAAAAGAGCCAGAGATTGCTAAAGTGGCCCGAAAAATTCCTGTATTGTCCTTGGTTTTATCGGGAGAAGTATCTGAAAAAAAACTACGGCAAGAAGCCTTGCAAGTCCGCGATGAATTACTAGAGTACTCTTCGATCAATGAAATTCTCCTCTTTGGGGTTAGGGACCAAGAAATTTGGATAGAGCTTACCCCAGAGAAACTCCAAGAGTACGATTTAACTATTGCTGAAGTGGGAAATGTTTTAGCCGAGGAAAATTTAAATCTGACAGGAGGGGAGCTTAAGTCCCTAGGTAGCTACATTCAAGTCAAAAGTGTTGGAGAAGAACTCACTGCTTTCTCTTTAGAAAATAAAGTGATTCGGACAAACTCTGATGGGAGTTTTCTCTTCCTAAAAGATATTGCGAGAGTCTCTGAAGGTTTTGCCCCGGAAAAAGGTGAAGTGCGATTCTCTCAGAGTCGAGCTTGTCGCTTAGAAATTATGAAAACGGCCGGAGAAGACGTCCTCCAAATTTCTGCCATAATAGAGGACTACTTAGCAAAAAATTCCCTGCGCTTGGCCGGTGCAATCTCTATCAAAGTCGCTAAAAACAACTCGCGTTTTGTCGCTCAGAGATTGAATCTTATGTGGGGGAATGCCTGGATGGGATTCCTTCTGGTTCTCTTTTCTTTATGGGTCTTCCTCAATTTTCGAGTTGCTTTCTGGGTGGCAATGGGCATTCCCATCGCTTGTTTAGCCACTTTTGTTGGCATGCAGTGCTTTTCTGTTTCGATAAACATTATGTCCCTGTTGGGTCTAATTTTAGTGCTCGGTATGCTTGTCGATGATGCTGTTGTCGTGGGAGAGAACATTTTTAGTCAGAAACAAGAGAATAGCACTTGGCTAGAGTCGGCCATAACAGGCACTCGTGAAGTTTTTGTCCCTGTTATGGCCGCTGTCACCACCACAATTATTGCTTTTTCTCCTCTTCTTTTAGTCTCCGGTACATTTGGGCAGTGGGTTTCTGATATTCCCAAAGTAGTTACCTTAGCTCTGGCTATGTCTCTGGTCGAAGTGTTTTTTATTCTTCCAGCGCACCTTGGGCAGAGCAAGAATAGAAAAACTTTCCCTTGGCTAACGCGTTTAGAAATAGCTAAAAATGAATTTTTCAAGACGACACTTCCCTTGGCCTTTGCCACTAAACTGAAAAAGTTACTCCGGTGGCGCTACCTTATCATTGCTTTTATTTGCGGAATTTCTCTGGCCTCAATATCTCTCGTCATAGGAAAAAAAGTTCCCTTTGTCTTCGTTCAAAAAATCGATTCCGAAATTGTCGCTGTTGTCATCGAGATGATTCCGGGAACCTCTCGCCAGAAAACGAGAGAAGCTGTTATTGAGATTGAAAATATTTTAGGCCAGTACCCCGAGGTAATCAATGTCGTCTCTATGGTCGGAGATGCTATGAATGTCAACCAATACCAACATCCCAGCCCAACTATAGCAGATATTATCTTCGAGTTAATTCCCGCAGAAGAGCGAGAAATTCGCCAAATGCGGACAGCCCAAGAATGTGCGAGAGCTCTTCAGACGCAAATAAGCCCTTCTGCTCAATTGAAAAGTTTAGATATAGAAATTGTCAGTGGTCTTCCTCCCGTGCCAGACCTCGAAATACAAATCGTAGGAAAATCCTCTGGAGCAATCTTGGAAACGACTCTTCAGATTAAGGAGTTAGTTCAGAAATACTCCGCCATCCATTCTGTTAGGGACAATATCCAAAATAACCAACGCGAGGTTCAAATTAAGCTCCTTCCTTACGCCAAGACTCTCGGGCTGACAACGAGTGACCTTGCCTTAGAAATCCGCTATGCTCTCTTTGGCTTAGAAGTGCAAAAGCTCCAAGACGGCGACAATGAAGTCACCTTGAGAATTCTCTTTTCTGAGAAAGACCGAGCGGAGCTTCTTCATCTAGAAAATCTCTATATTACTAGTCTAAAGGGAAAAGTCAAAATACAAGAGATTGCTAGTTTGTCTATGACAAAAGCAAATACCATTATTCGTAAAATAGACGGAGAAAGAACCGCTACGGTAACGGCGAACATCGACGAAAGGAAAGGGAATCTTGCCGAAATAACCGCAGAGTTAGTCGAAAAAATTGCTCATCTTGAGCAGACTTTCCCCGAAACCTCTATCCATTTTGGAGGGAAAAAGAAAGAGAGCAAAAAATCATTTGATTCGCTCGTTGTAGGTTTTCCGATAGCGCTGTTCTTGATCTATGCTGTCATTGCAATAGTCTTTCGCTCCTATACCCAACCCTTAATAATAATGGTGGCCATTCCCTTTTCTATTGTCGGAGCGATTTGGGGACATTTTCTGATGGGTTTTCCCTTCACTTTTATGTCTATTATTGGTTGCGTTGCCTTAGCGGGAATTGTTGTCAATGATAACTTGGTTTTGATGGATAAAGTAAATCAACTGAGACGAGAGGGAAAAGAGGCTGACGAAGCGGTTCTAACGGGTACCCAAAAAAGATTACGGGCTATCTTGTTAACAACGATCACAACGGTAGCAGGATTGATTCCGCTCTTGTTTGATAGAAGTTTCCAAGCGGCTACGATCGTTCCGATGGCAATTTCGCTCGCCTTTGGACTTATCTTCGCAACGATTTTGACCTTAGTAATGGTGCCCGCCTTATATCTTATTTTAGAAGACATGAAAACATTCTGGCAAAAAATCTTTTTTCAAAAAGGAAAAGAATAAGATGAAAAGAACATTCTTATCCCTACTGTTGTCCGCTATATTTATAGGGGGAGGCGCACTTTTGTTAGAGCTTTCTTTCCAGAAAGAAAAAACTTCCCCAGAGTTTTCTAATCTTTCCTTTTCTGTTGCAGTAGAAGTTATTTCCGTTTCCCGAGAAGATTATACCGAAACCATTATAGCCTACGGACAAGCTAAGGCTTTTCATAATACCACCGTTAAATCGCAAATCTCAGGAACCATTGTCAGAGTTTCTTCTTTTTTGCAAGAAGGAAAAAACGTCGAGAAAGGAGATCTCTTAGTTCAAATTAATGATCGCGAACAACAAAATTTACTAAAAGAAGCCCAAGCTCATCTAAGAGAAGCGGAAGCTTCCTTAAAAATACTCCAGATTGCAGTCAAAAACCTGACAGACGAAATTGTCTTAATGGCAAAAGAACTTGAGATATCCAAACGTGAAGTGCAGCGCTACCAAGGATTGGAAAACCAAGCCGATATTACATCCAGTAGGCTCGATAATCAGATGATCCAACACTCTATACGAAAGAGGCTGTATCTAAAAATGAAAGGAGAACTAAGATTAAGAGAAGCAGAGGCCGAGAAAATCATGGCCCAAATAGCCGTGAGAAAATCTAAACGAGCTTTTGCGCAGTATCAGTTAGAAAAAATGTCCATTCACGCTCCCTACTCCGGACAGATTTTAAAGCGCCATGCCAACGAAGGTTCATGGGTTTCTCCGGGAACACCTCTCTTTGAAATATTTGACTCTGAAAAAAGAATCGTTGAACTAGCGATACCCGCTGCTCATTTTAATAAGTCCCTTTTGAAGAACAAAGTAAATTTAAGGTTGGGGAAAGAGAAGGAGGTTGTTTGGCAAGGAAAAATAGATCGAATTTCCCAACGAATTGATGAAAGACGTAATTTTTTAGGGTTTGTCGACGTGGATTCAAATATTCCTCCCGGTTCTTTTGTTATCGCCGAGATTACAGGTGAGACCTACAAAGAGGTATTTGCCATACCACGCTTAGCCCTAGAAGAAAATAAAGTCTTTGTTATCGAACGACAAGGCCCAGAAAGCAAAATATTTGCCAAAAAAATACAAGTTCGTGTAGTCGCGACCATAGGCAATTTTGCCCTTGTTGATAAAGGTTTAATGAACGAGGCAGAGGTTATTGTCGCAGGCATAGAAAAAATTGGTTCTGGCAGTCAGGTTGAGATTGTCCAGAAGAAGAGTCCATAGTTAGCATAGGAGTTCTAGCTCGATAAAAATCGTAATTCGAGTCGTAATCGTAATTCGTAATCATAATCGTAATCTTTTCTTTATTTACGATTACGATTACGATTACGATTACGATTACGATTACGATTACGATTACGATTACGATTACGATTACGATTACGATTACGATTACGATTACGATTACGATTACGATTACGATTACGATTAC
>JAJDCR010000171.1 GCA_029260735.1 Planctomycetota bacterium | reverse complement strand
TTAGCTCTAGTATATATTACCCTATCCCAAGTAGCATCTTAAACCTTTTTCCCACCTTGCAGAGGAAGTTAGAGAAACAACTTCCTCTGTTTTTTTTTGCCCATTAAGCATCTCTACTAATCCTTACCAATAAAACGGCCTACACTCCAACAAAAACAGACACTACAGTAAATACATAAATAGTTTTTTCTTCTAAAAAAAGAAGTTTTAAATCAGAAAAAGCTCATTTTTGGCACGGTTTTAGCTCTAACATATATTACCCTATCCCAAGTAGCATCTTAAACCTTTTTCCCACCTTGCAGAGGAAGTTAGAGAAACAACTTCCTCTGTTTTTTTTTGCCCATTTCTCTCTATTCCCTCGCCTTATAGAACAATACTCTCCTCAAACTTAACTCCAAAACCACTACCATTGTTTTTTCCTTTGTCCCAAATTGGGCTTTCTATTTATGAAAAGTCTTTATAATTACAATTGTCTATTTTTCGGACAGTACGCTTAAAGTGTCTAAAAAATAGACAGTTATTTTTTTTTTAGAGTGGCTTTTTTCTGTTTAGTGACAAATTTTTTTTTTTTTAACCTGTATAAAAAATAGTGATTGCAAATATTTGAGGCATACTGTTAATATTTTAGACACTTTAAGTTTAAAATGTCTAATCTTGTGTTTTTTGATTCTGAGCAAGAGCTTTTCCACAAACCCAGCCACTACTCCAGGCCCATTGAAAATTATATCCGCCGATAATCCCGTGAACATCGACTATTTCTCCTACTGCGTAAAGCTTGGGGTACTTTTTTATTTCCATAGTCCTATTTTCTATAGAAGTCAAAGGAATACCTCCTCCTGTGACCTCGGCTTTCTTGTAGCCATGACTTCCTGTAATTCTAGGCGAGAAAGAAAATATTTCCTTGAGAAGAGCTTTTCGTTGTCCTTTTGTTACTTGATGGATGGTTCCCTCAATTTTTGCTCTCGCTAAAAAAGATTGAGCAAGACGTCGGGGAAAAAAAGTGGCAAGATAATTCTCCGTTATTTGCCGAGGATGCTTTTTCGCTTGCCCCAGAAAATCTTTTTCAAAAATTTCCCTTGAACTATTAGGTAAAAAAGAAATCTCTAAAAAGTTTTCTTCCCTTTCATCCCGCCGGAAAAACCATTGACTAATATCTAAAATCCCTGGCCCACTTAGCCCATTATGAGTAAAAAGAATAGAGTTCTCTTCTTTATAAAGATGCTGATCCTTTTTATTTTTCACTGTCAGAGTAACCCAAGTAGATATCCCAGAAAGTTTTTGCATATCAGGATCTGCTGTTTTTAGAGGAGTTAAAGCAGCATACTCTTGTTCTAGAGAAATCCCATGGCGGCGAAGAATAGGCCAAATTTGTCCATCGCTCCCAGTATGAGGATAAGAAAACCCCCCGCTAGCAATAACAAGTTGCTTCACTCGATAGCTTTCTGGTTCACAACGGACAACCCAGTCCTCTCCTTCAAAAACAAAGTCTAAAGCCTTGACCGGGTAATGTAAATCCACTCCCAAAGAGTGGATTTTGCCCAGTAGAGCGTCTAAAACAGATTGGGCCTTATCACTAACAGGGAAATACTTATACCAAGGTTCCTCAATTTTGCAACGAACCCCCTCCTCCTCTAAAAACGAAATCATCTTTTCGGGAGGAAATTGACGGATGATCTTTTTCACAGCATTAGGAGAGCTCCCAAAATAACTCTTAAAATTAAGCTGGGCATTGGTAATGTTACAACGCCCTCCCCCCGCCATTAATATTTTTAGACCTAAGCGAGAAGTTGCATTGATCAAGCAAATATTTTTAGCTCCATGCATCGCGGCAGAAATAGCCGTCATCATTCCCGCCGCTCCTGCTCCCATAATTAGAATATCAGGAGATTTAACCGAACTCATATTTTGATTTTTCCTTCGTTGGTGAAATAGGTATTAAGATGATGTAAAACTGTTCTAAGTACCATGTTCCCTGGAGGGCAAGGCTCCTGCCGCGCCGGGGATGTGCTTTGTTCCTAGCCAAGCACATCCTCAGCGGTAGGAGTACGTGCGATATAAAACGTTTTTTCAATATGAAACCGATGAGCCAGTGAATGTGCCTTAATACCATCAGAAACCAATCACATCCCCTGTTCGGCAGGAGCCCCACCCTCCAGGGAACATGGTACGATACTCCAAGACCTACGCCTTCGCAAGGCTCACCGCACCTCCCGATAAAGCCGACGATTAGAAAACAGCCCGACCACAACAGGAAGAAAAACGCTAACCAGCAAATAGGGAAGTATTTTCTCTAATGTATCATGACTGACGACCCCTACTTGCTGAGCAAGGAAAAAGCTCCAGCTATAAGAGAGAAGTCCTACGATAACAGCTGTAATAAGCCCAATGGAAGCAAATTCAACAAAATCAATAGCCCGAGTGCTTTGAGAGGAGCTTCCCAGAGAGCGTAATAATAAAATTTTCCGGCGCCTTTGCACTTTCCCCATGCTTAAGGTTCCTATTAAAATCAGAAGACCAATGGCGGCACAAATCCAACCAACTCCTTTGAGACCACCGATCAAATAAGTGAGCATTTGGCGAACGCTCTCTAAAATTTGCCCAGCATTAATGACGATAATGTTCGGATGCTTGTCAAAAAGCTCCTCTCGAAAGGTGGCTATTTTGAGAGAGTCATGAACAGCAAGGGAGGTTATTAGCATCTGGGGGGCAGGCTCCAGAACTTTACGGGGAAAGATAACAAAAAAATTTGGCGACATACTCACCCAGTTAATGGAGCGAATAGCAACAATTTCTCCCTCCAGCTTCCTTCCTTGAATGTCAAAGCTCATGGTGTCGTTTAAAGATAGTCCTAATCTTTCGGCAAATCGTTTTTCGAGGCTAATGAGAGGACGACTTTCACCTTCCTCCCAAAATTTTCCTTCTGTGATAGTTTCACTGCTATTCAAGGTGTCTTTATAAGTCAAGTTGTACTCTCTCGTTAAAAAACGTTGGCGTCGGCGCTCTTCCATGCTCAACTCTTTGATGTCTTTTCTTTTCACCGATTCGCCATTGATGTGAGTTAAACGAGCTCGTATTAGCGGACTAAAATCTTTGGAGGACTTGGCATAGTCAGACATAATTTTTTTAACACTAGATATTTGGCTTTTCTGCACATCCACCAAAAAAATATCTGGCCGACTATCCTCTTCGTCTACAGAGATTTCTCGGACTAAACTATGCTCGATCAACTCTAAACTACAAAGTAAAGTGATACCTAGAGTTAAAGCAAGGAAAAATGTGATAGAGCGAGCTTTTTGGCGGATAAGTTGTCTCCAACCATGCCGTAGAGAAAATCCCCAAAAACTGCTGGAGACTAATCTCCGAAGAAAAATTTCTAGGACACGAAGACTGAGCAAAATAAGCAATAAGGAAAATAAAACTATGCCCACTAGACTGATTGTGAAAAAGAAGGCAATCTTAGGGCTGTTAGAGCTTTGCAATGTATAGAGAAACAGTAGGCCCAACCCAATAGTGATGGTAATTCCTAGAGCCTGGCGAGAAATAACAAAGGTTTTTAGGCGCCCTCGGAGAATATCCAGAGGAACCACCTTCGCTAAACTAGAGACCGCTGCGTAGTTAGCTCCTAAGGTAATGAGAATGGCAAAAAACAGGCCGGCAAGAACATTTTTTATTTGAATAGAAACAGGTACTGGTATCGAGAAAACCTGCTCCATGACAATTTGGGCTGTATAGCTAAAGATAACGCCAATTAGAATTCCCAGAGTTCCTCCTAAAAGGCCAATGAAAAAGCAAAGTCGCAAATAGAGTTGAGAGATATGAGAAGAAGTTAGCCCCAAACAACGTAGAGTCCCAATCGTTTCTAGCTGTTCGTGAAAAAAAGTAGTTACGCTTGTGGCCATTCCTATGATACCAAGGATGAGAGTGACGAGAGAAACTAGAACAAAAAAAGTGGAAACTCTCTGGAGCACTTCCCGAACTGTGGGTTGAGACTCTGTGTAGGAAGCCATTCTCAAATAAGGATCAGAGAGTTCTCGGCGCAAACGTTCTTTTAGTTCACGGGCGGCTTTTGCACTATCTTGCAAATGAGGAGGGCAAGCTAGGAGACAAGCTCGGGAAATACGGCTCGCATATTGGATGAGTCCCGTTTTTTTCACTTCGGAAAAAGGAACCATAATTCTTGGGCTAAAGGTTCCTCGAAAACTTTGTCCTGGCTCCTTTAGAATAAAGCCTATCACCTCAAGAGTACTTCCTCCTAAAAAAATCTTATCTCCCAAATCTATTTTATATTGTATGGCCAACTGTTGGCCTATAAGACAAGTGTTGCCGGCAAAAAAACGTTCTCGGTAATCACTGGGACTAACCTCCATATTTCCATAAAGAGGATAGCTCTCCTCGATGGCACGAACACTGACTAAAAAAGGAAACCTTGCTTTGAGTGGTTTTGCCATAGAAGAAAAAGCAAGAGTTCGAGAGGCTTGATAGCCTTCTTTTTTAAGTTGAGCTAAACTGCTTTCTATTTCGGGAGTAAATGGCCTCCAGCTGGCCAAAGTAACATCAGCCGCTAAAGTTTCCCGGGCTTTCCCTGCAATTAACTCGTTGATGCTATCTAAGAAGTTTTCAATGGTAAAGAGACAGCCCACCCCAACGGCAATGCAAAGAGCAAAAAAAAGCATACGTCCTCGATGGCGCCAAAAAATGCGGGAAGCAAGACGGTTCAATTCAGGCTTAGAAGTTTTATTCGTCATGGGAAATCCGTCCATTGGTCAGAGATACAATTTTCTCCATCAACTGTGCCACAGAAGTATCATGCGTCACTACAACAAGAGTGGTGTTACGAGTTTTGTTTATATTAAGAAGGTTCTTCATAACTTGATTGGAGGTATGAGGGTCTAAATTTCCTGTCGGTTCATCCGCTAAAATTATTTTAGGATGGTGGGCATAGGCTCGGGCAATAGCGACTCGTTGTTGTTCTCCTCCCGATAGTTGTCCCGGAAAATGCTGTAGTCGATACTCTAACCCCAGCTCTTTTAAGAGTTCTTTTGCCTTTTCTTGGGCAAGGTTAGTTTTTTCTCCTAATATCTCCAAAGGTAGAGAAACATTTTCTAAAGCAGTGAAGCTTTCTATTAAGCGAAAGTCTTGAAAAATAAACCCCACCTCTTGACGACGCCATTGAGCGAGACTTTCGTCCTTCCAATCTCCCAGAGAAACTCCTTGGAGATAGATCTCTCCTTGGGAAACGCGGTCCAAACCCGCAATCAAGTTTAAGAGAGTGGATTTTCCACTGCCACTAGGGCCTGTTATCGCCATAGTTTTTCCTGCGGGAATCTCTAAGCTGAGATTATCAACGACTGTAAGTTCTTCTTCCCCTGATCGATATTTTTTAGTTACTTGGACTAACTCTAATAAAATGGGTGCTTTTTCATTCACGGAACAATACCTTCCTCTTGAAAAAATATCTCTAGTTTGCTTGCGATTACTTCATGACCTTGAGCGTTGGGGTGAATTCCATCTGATAAGTTTAAATTTTCCCTTCCTGCAACTTCTTCTAGGAGAAATGGGTAAAAAGATACATCGTACTTTTGAGCCACCCGGGGAAAAATAGCTTCAAACTGGCTGGTATACTCTTTCCCATAATTAGGAGGTAGTTTCATCCCAGAAAGGACGACTCGGCAATTTTTTGCCTGAATATGCTCGATGATTTTCTCTATGTTTTTCTCGATTTTAGCTGTCTCTATTCCTCGAAACCCATCGTTGCTCCCTATGGCCAAAAAGACAAAGTGAATATCTTGTCCCATTACCCAATCTAAACGGCTCAACACCCCTTGAGTAGTATCGGCACTAACTCCTGCATTTTGTACCCGAATAGAGATTTTTCTTTTTAGCCAGCGTTGTTCCAGTAAAAACGGGTAGCCTTCTTCCTCGCTAAGTTGGTAAGCTGCCGTTAAAGAATCTCCCAAGAAGAGAACAAGAGGAGAATTTTCTTCTACAACAAGGAGAGATTTAGGGCGATCAGAAGGTAGTGAAGAGCTGCTTTGCTCTTGGCACGATACAATCAACAAAACAAAGATACTGTAAAATAGACAATGCTTCATAGTTCTTTCCTCATAAAAAAATATCCCAGAAGCCAGAATATATGAGCTATCAAAAGAATAGTCAATATAAAAAGGCAAGGGGGAAACCTAAAAGATAGGCCAACCTTCTATTAATAAAAATATTTTTTAAATGAAATTTACTTTTTTAAGTGTTATAATAAAGTCAATAAATAAAACCACCAGAACCGTGGGATTTTTTTTGGATGACCTCTTAAGAACTTCCCATAGCAACTAGGAATATGAAATGCCTTCCCTGCAAACAAATGACTCTCCCAAAACATTTATTAAACAGATAGGCCGCTACCAAATTACCCAGGAATTGGGAAAAGGAGGTATGGGGAAAGTTTATCTTGCTTTTGATACTGAACTAAAGAGAGAGCTCGCTCTCAAAGTTATCATTCCTGACCACCATTCCGATGAAACTATCGCTAACCGTTTTCTCCAAGAAGCACGCTCTATTGCTCTAATAAATCACCCTTATGTTGTCAAAATATACGATATTGGTAAGAAAGATGATGAGAATTTTTTTACCATGGAGTATATTCGGGGAGAAGCTCTTTCCGAAATTCTAAAGGGAAAAAAAATCCCCTATAGAAAATTGATGTTATGGATGCAAAAAACTGCTCTAGCCGTAGAGGAGGCCCATCGTCATGGAATTATTCACCGAGATTTAAAACCCGCTAATATTATGATTGATCAGGACAACGAACCACGGGTGATGGATTTTGGTTTAGCAAAAATGGTAAAAGCTGACGCTCAAATATCTCAAAGTGGTCTTATATTAGGAACCCCTGACTACATGTCGCCAGAGCAAGCCCAAGGAATGCATCACAAAATAGATGCTCGCAGTGACATTTATTCTTTAGGTGCCATTATCTACCAAATGTTGACAGGGCATCCCCCCTTCCAAGGGAGCAATGGCATTCAAGTTATCATGCAACTTCTAGAGGAAAGTCCTGTCTCGCCTCGAAAGCTAAACCCAGGAATCCCTCCTGAGCTAGAGGTTATTTGCCTTAAGTGCATCGAGAAAAAACCGGATAAACGCTATCAAAGTGCCTTAGAACTAAGCCAAGACATTAAAAATTACTTAGAATATCGTCCGATCAAAGCAAAACCGATAGGAGTTTTTGGGCGAACTATAAAATGGTGTTATCGGTATCCTTTAATTGTTTTATTGCTTCTGGTGACGATAGGTTTCTCTATTCTAACAACTTATCTCTATCAAAAAGAGCAAGAGGTCGGTGAGCAGTTGAAGAAATCAAAACTTGCTTTTCAAGATTATGCCCACCAACTTAGGTTAAAAAACGACCGCAAAGACAAATTGATCCATAGTCTTTTTTTTGAGAAAGCCATTCTTAACTTAAAAATGGCCTACCAGGCAAAGGAAGAAAAAGACTTCTTAGCTTGTTCTTTGCTTTTAATCCATTCCCATAAGGCTCTTTTTTCTCAAACAAATGAAAAAAAAGAACTGAAAAGAAGATATAAGAAAAAAATACTCTTTCTTTTAGAAGAGATTAGCCCATCCATTCCCCATTTAGTTTGGGAAAAAAGCTTTCCCGAAACAGAATCTCCCGATTTATCATATTTTTTAACAAAAAAATTCCTTGCCGAAGAAGAAAATTCTTTTAAATCGAAAAAGACAAAGCCACTCAACCAAAAAAGCTCTTTAATAGAAAATAAAGATTTCTACGAACATCTTATTTTTCCTAAGCTAAAGGCCTTTTTACTTCTTTCAAAAACACCTTGCGATTACTTCAGTGCAAACCCATCTCAAAGCCTTCTCGCTATAGGAAATAAAGAAGGCGATATTTTAATTTGGAATCGAGAAAAAAAAGATGTCGCTTTTAGTTTTCGTGGGAAAAAGAAACTCTTAGGGATTTCTTTTCTAGAAGAAAAAAAGATTCTTATTTTCCAAAAAGAGAAAGAAAAAATCCTTTACCAAGTATGGGATCTAAAAGAAAAGAAAACGGAAAAGAACTTAAGCGAGCTTTCTCCCAAAAAATTACAAGATTTTATCTACACCAAAATAGGTTTTATTCGCTAATTTTTTGTAAAGCTCAAGACAAAGACCCATTCTTGACTAGACGAAAATCAAAAACAGCAAAAAAATTTTGTAATTTTTTGTTTTTTCTTGCCAAAGTAGAAGTTTTTTTGTTTTTTAGTTGATACTGGGGATCGTTCGCTTTTTGAAAACAGCCAAATTAATGTTTTTGGATGTCCAGATGCCAAGACGTTCTCGCTGAGATGGTTATCGAGTATCGTCCATAATTATTTATTTAAGTTGATTTAAAATAAGTGGTTATTTTAAATCACTTATTGCCCGTTTTTATTTTTCACGGGAGGTCTTTCTGATGAAATTATTGTTTTTATTATCTATGGCAATCATTGCTTCGATTTTTTTTGCTCCAGTAAGTTTTGCTCAAGAAAATTTAGCTTCAGAGGACTTTCTCTCTGAAGAAGATATTCCCCAAGCCACTCTTTTCCCAGAAGGTAGCTTTGTCCAAGGGGAAGAGTATATTGACCCTAGTTCTTTTAATTCCAAAGATGTCATTATTAGCCCGAGTGTCATGGGGTTAAATCGCAATCAAGCTCAAAAATCCTCTTTTGGCATTAAGGCAAAGGTCTACATGGGAAGTTGGGATTTGAATGGAGATGGTAATCCTCAAAAAGTATATAACCTCGGAGGATCAGTTCAAGTTCAGCAAGGAAATGGAAGCTATAAACGCTACCCTATTTTCTATCGCTGGAGTTTGCTCTCCGGAGGGGTTTTTGATACTGATGGAGAACCTGGAATGGAAATGGTTTTCAATACCGGCCCTCAAATCAAAATTTTAAGCGACCGTTCAGGAGAAGTCCGCTCTTACAGCATTCGTTTAGGAAGCTGGGCTCTTCTCTCGGGAGGAGTTCAAGACATTGATAACCAACCCGGTAATGAACTTCTTTTTAATGTAGGACCCTACATTCGAGTGGTTAATGATCGAGCAGGCAAAAACGATAAGCATTTGATCTCTGAAGGAAGCTGGGCTTTGTTAGGCGGAGGTTTCATGGAAATTAATGGGCAACCCGGCGATGAAATCGTTTTTAACATTGGAAAACTAATCAAAGTTTTTGCTCCTAACTTCACCAAGCCAAAGGAGTATCTAGTAAGCACAGGGAGTTGGGCTCTTCTCTCGGGAGGAGTTGTTGATACCGATGGACAACCTGGCGATGAAATGATTTTCAATATAGGAAATCATATCAAAATCATTAGCCATCGCACTCAAAAAAGCCGCGACTACAGAGTTGCCCAGTGGGGGGAATCTAACTGGGCTCTTTTACTAGGAGGCCTAACCGATACTGATGGCCGACCAGGAGCAGAAATTGCTATCAACGCCGCCTATCAAATATCTATTATCTGTGATCAAAGAGGAGAGGTTCGACGTTACCGAACTCGTATCCCTTGGTCTCTGACAACAATTGAGGATCGTAATGGAAAAGCTGGCAGTGAAGTAGGTTTTTCCGAATATAACAAGCGATACTTCATTGACGATGTCGCCGGAAAGGTTCACCAAGAAAAGTAGCTTCATTTCTATTAGGTCAAACAGGTTAAAATTTTACGTCATATTTTATAAGTTATAAAGTCTTATAAAATATGGCGCTACCCTATATGCGAAAAAAAGCCCCCCACACTCTCAGCTCTCTTTATATTTCTCCTACTTGTCAAATTTGGACAGGTTTTTCTTCCACTCATCGGCAACATAGAGTCGAAGCGATGGGAGTGGACGAACAAGGCCAAGTTTGTTTTCTGGGGAACATCGCAGAAATCGAAGAAGCCTATCCCACAGAAAAAGTTCCCCAACATTCCATTTCCGGCTCTCTTGTTGCAGGAGGAGTCGACAGCCACCAACATCTTCATTTTTACTCTCTTCTTTACGATTGTCCAACTTTGCAACTCTATTCTACTCCTAAATTAGCCTGGGATTTTATCGAAAATTACTCTTTTTCTCATGGATTCACGTTATTCTTAGGGGCCGAGGAAAAACATGATTTAAGCCCTCAGCGTCTTCTCCAAATAAAAGCACCTTGTATCATTGTTCACCGCTCTTTACACCGGGCTTATGCCAATTTAGATGGACTGAGCCAAATAGGTTTAAGCCCTAGTCACCCGCAAGTAGAAAAAGGTTATATTATTTACCAAGTCATGGATAATGTTTTTAGCCACTACCGGGGAGAAAACTTATCTCAGAACATCCTCTCTTTTCAAAAAGAACTCATCGAGCAGGGCATCACAGAAGTGCATGATATGAGGGTAATGAACTTAGATTTTCTACAAGAACTAGAGTCATTAAGAGAAGAATTGTTTATTGACTATCAGCTCTATACTTCTCCCGAGACGATTAAGGAAGCCCAAAGAGAGAGAAAACTATCTTCGTTTGTGGGGATAAAATCGTTTGCCGACGGAGCCATTGGAACAAAAACGGCAAAATTTAAAACGAACTACCAAGGAAGTCAAAATAGTGGGGTTTTCTATAGCACTGCCGCTCAGTTAGAAGAAAATTTTACCCTTGCCTGTCGTTTAGAAAAACAAATTGCCTGTCATGGAATTGGAGCAGAGGCGATCAGGCGTATTCTTCTAGTATTGCAAAGCTTAGAAACAAGGGGAGAGAATCTACGAAAACCTCGTATTGAGCACTTTGAATGTCCCTATGAGAAGGATATTGATACTCTTATTGCCCTTGGCGGGGCTGCCTCCATTCAGCCTAATTTTAGCCAAGATAATCGAGACTATGGAGATCTTTTAGGAGAGAGGGTCAAAATGATTAATCCTTTGCGCTCGTTTATCGAGAAGGGGCTAAATTTTGCCACCGGATCTGATGGAATGCCTAGCGGATATAGAGAATGCCTTTTGTGGTCTATTAAAGCCGATAAACCAGAGCAAAGGATGACTTTAGCCCAAGCTGTTCATCATAGCACCCAAAAAGGACACCAGTTAGCTCTAAAAGACAAAGTCTCGGTAGGAGGTTTGGCTCTCGGAGAAAAAGCCAATTTTGTCTTATTCGCGAACCCTCTAGAATTGCTCTACCAATATCCTCAAGAGCGTATTACAAATAACTGGAAAGAGTTGCGATCTGAACTAGATCAATTACTTCCGATAGAGGGAACCTATATCAGAGGAAAAATTAAAAAACTAGGCCTGAGTTAGAGAACAAATTTCTCGGGCTCGGATGATAATCTTATTATCAATTCCCTCTTCAAAAAGTTCGATTAATTTTCGAGTTCGTTCCTTATGAGAAGGACAAGCATCAGGAATATTAAAAAGGTGAATCAAGGCTCGTAGTTCCAGATATTTAAGCCCTTGCTCCCTTGCAATTTGAAGGGATCTTTTTAGGCTTTCTTTCGCTAATTCTGGCTTTCCTTGGGCAAGAAAAATTTCTCCCTTCCGTCTAGAAAGGTCTGATTCATAGGCATATTCGTTTAACCTTCCCACGATCTGAAGTCCTTCTTCAATTAGAGCTAAAGCTTTGCTGTATTTTTCTACTAGAGAGTAGCATTCGGCTAAGTAGCCCAGAAAAAGAGGTTTAGCTAGTTCGCTTTGCCCAGCATCCAGTTTTTCCATTCCTCTCTCAATAAGAACAATTCCAACCTCAGGGTCTTTGACTCTAGCAATTGCCCAGCCTTCGATAATCTCTGAGACAGCTAACCAATGTCCGATTCCCGAACCTTTTGTTTTTTCAATCGATCTAGAGATGTACTTTAAGGTAAACTCTGGTTCTTCTCTAAACATATATATGGTGGCGATGTGAAGTAAAACAAAAACTTCATCATAGGTGGTAAGATGTTTCGCAAGGTCAAGAGCCTCATAAACCGTATTAAGAGCCGTATCAACAAATCCTTTATATATTTGACCAATGGCTTGGAAGCAAAGGCTTAAGATAATAGGATTATCGGGAGTGCTAATAGAAATACTCGGATCTTCTTTGTATATTTCGATAATTTCAGCGAGAATAGGCAGAGCTTGGGTGAAATCTCCCATATAACAGAGGGGAATTGCTTGGCAAATGTAAGCTTCTACTAGAAGAGAATCGTTTTTCTCTTTTTTAGCCAACTGAACAAGTTTCTCTCCGATCAAAGACGCTTTATCTAGATCCGCTCGCACCATGTGGTAAGAGCATAGTCCTCGCAAAACGGAGCATTTTTGCTCCAAGTCGTCCAATTGGCAAGCAATTTCTTGGGCTTTAAAATAGGCCTTACCTACTTCGTTGGCCGCATATCCTTTTACAATACTTAAGGCTTTTGCGCTTCGCATAAAGAGGCACAACTTCTTCTTTAGAAGAGAGGTAGGTGTTGATTTTTCGGATAATTTAGTGAGAGCTTTTTCAAAGGAATCCTGGGCCTTTGAATACTTCCCCGAATCCATAAATTCTTCGCCTTCGATTTCCCATTTTAGTAAAGCTAAGAGTATCTCTGTATCTGGGGAAGAATTTTTTTCTTGAGAATGAAGTTCTCCATAAAAGGCTCTTAACTCTGGTAAAGATTCCATAGGAGCTTAATTTTTCTAGTGCAAAGGAGTTTTAGTAATTTTAAGCATGATCAAATAATCACACGTATTAAAATTCCTAATTATACAAAAAAACTAAGCTCTTGTCTTTCAAAAAGACCCCAAACCCCCTTTTTTTTCGAAAAAATACATTTTTGGAAAGGAAAGATTTAGAGCAAGCTTAAATTTCTAGAAAATTTTTGAAATTTGAAACATATTTTGTTAGTATATAGTGATAACTAAAACAAAATTCAGGAATTTACTATGAAGAAAAAACTATTATTATTAGCCGTTACATTACTCTGTAGCTCTTGGGTTGGGGCAGATTCTATTACATCTCTCATCGGAGACATTGATGGATTTGGCTTCTCTTCGACAACTGGGCTGAACAGCTTTTCAGGAGATCCTGCCGACACAAACGGAAATGGGATACTAGAGCCGGGAGAATTTTTACCTGATCTTAATGGGGATGGACGCTATGATCCGGCTTCTCCCAGCAAAGATCTATTCAACAACCAAGAAGCGGGCGACCCTTCCTTTACAGACATAGGACTGGGAATTAATCCGATTTTAACCCTTGATTTTTCTTATATCCTACCGACAGGGCATACCATAACCTCGGCTTCTTTTCACATTGTCATGGGGGATTCTTCTTTTGCTCAAAGAAACTCTCATATCATCTCTCTAGAAGGTGTTTCTACTGGAGAAATAGTGGCATCCAGTAGCACAGGTGATGGTAATATTCTAGAAACCATTGTGAACTTTGATAGCTTTTTTTTCGCAGCCTTAGCCGATGGAAATGCCCAAGTCACTATATCATATGACAACACAGATGACGTTGCCATTGATTACGCTTTACTACAGCTAGAAACAACCGTTCCTGAACCTAGTTCCTTAGGCTTACTTCTTCTAGCATTTTTAGGTGTAATCCTACAGCGAAACTTGATCATAAATGAGGCCACTTAGTTTATCTGAAACCGTTCTAAGCACCATGTTCCCGGGAGGGCGAGCTCTTGCCGAGCAGGGGATGTGATTGGCTCCTGATATGGTAATCTAGGCACATCCCCGGCGCGGCAGGAGCCTTGCCCTCCAGGAACATGGTACTTAGAACGATTTCAGATAATCTTTTTCAAAAATGATTTCAGATAAGCCATGTTCCCCCTCTACTTCAACTTAAGACGGATTAAATCCATTCCCGACTGCTTCTCCCCCTTTAAGCTAAGATCTTGGAAGTGGGCTAAAATTTTCAAGAGATTTTGCAATTTACCTTCCTTAAAAGGCTTTCCTTTTCTCTGAGCCTCTTTTTTCAAAAAGGGAATATTCATTTCTATAAATTCTCGAATATTAGAAAAGTCCGCATAGAGATAGAGAGAAGAAGTTTTTTGTCCTGTTTTCCAGTTCTCTATAGTTTCTTTAAGTATCTTTGAGTCTGAAGCTAAAGCAAAAATCTGTTTAAATTGTCCGTAGCATGGTTTGATTAGATGAGAAAGAGGACCGCGCTTTAATTGGAAGGAATGTAGTGTTGTTCCCAGAACGTCTTGCTCTTCTTGATAAATTTGGCGAGAAAATCGACCTTTCTTGGCTAACAATTCCAGAAAACGCTCCATGGCATCCCCTAGGTTAAGCTCTTCTTTTGTCTCCATCAAAAAAAGAACTTGAGGAAGAGAAGGTGTATCTCCCGAAGTAGGTTTCCCCTTGTTTACAAAAATGGCACTCTGTCCTAGTTTAGGCAAAATATCTTCCTCAAAACTCTGCCAATTAAAAAACTCATTTAAACGAGATTTCACCTTTCTCCATTCTCGAGGATTTTTTTTCTTCGCTCGGGTTTCCACTATTTTCCAAAGCAAAGGATAGGGAATTTTCTGATTTAAAACCAATAAGCGATCAATGCTAGGAGCATTTTCCCCCAAACTTACTTGAGGAAGTAAAGATTGACCTTCGGAAGGAAAAAATCTTCTCAAAGAGAGCTCTAAGCCATTTTTGTTTTCCAAGCAAACAAATATCCCTTGGGTTTCTTGTACTCTTTGACGCAATTGTTTTAAAGTATGAGCCAAAAAGGGGATTTTTTCTTGCAAAGGATGCTTTTTATCCAATTTAATATTTAACTTAGGAACATCTATCCAAAGTTTTCCGATGGCCTTCGTTTTTTCATAAGTTTTTTCATAGTAGAGAGAAGGAAGAGAAAGTTCTCCCCGATCCTTCTCTCCGGTATACCGATTCAAGGATTGCTCTAATTGTTCAGAGGAATTACTGTGGATAAGGATTCCTTCTCCTAGGAGAGTATAACGTTCTTCCAATCGGCCTTTTTCGGGATGTAAGGAGGTAACTCTCTTTCCTGCATTGCTCTCCTCTTCTTTGACCACATAGAGCTTGCTCTTTTCCTTTTCTTTTTCCCAAATAGTTTCTATATCTTGGGCTAAATTATCTCCTCCTCTTGCTACAATAATAAAAGTAGGGCGAAGACCTTTTTCGATAGGAGGAATAATTCCAACAACTAATTCCTTTCCTATTATACTCCAAAGAGGATTCTTTAGAAATTCTTGTAATTTAATAAACAAGGATGTTTCTTGTGGTTTTTCCTCGGCATGGATCTCAGCTAAAGTTTGCACTAAAGAAGTATCGAGCAAGAGGCCGGCATGGTTTTTCAAATTTTCCACATGAAAAACAATGGCCACTTCTTTAGGAAGACACTCTTCCAGAGAAAAATCATTAGCCTTGGTTGTGCTCGTCAGAATCAGGAAGATTAGTGTAGTTTTCAAAAAAGTAGTGTATTTTTTCGTAAGCATGGTCAATCCCATCCTTTATACTTTGAGGTTCTTGTTCCAATGGCAAGAGGAAATTCTCTTTCCCCTTCCAGTCAATGATTTCAGAAAAATCGATCCACTCATCTTGGAGAGCATTTGTCACTAAGTTAAAACTGGTTTGGAGAATTTCTTCGCTTTCTATGCTTTCTTCCTCCAGAACAACTTGTTTTTCTCTAGATAAATGAGCAAGAGGAAAAAACATAGATTTGACAAGAAACAAAGCCAAGAAAAAAACAGCTGCCCAGGTCAATGTTTTTGAAAGAGAAAAGTAAACTACAGGTCTTTGCTCTTTTTTCTGTAGTTTTTTCTCCAGTTTTTTCTCCAGTTTTTTCTTCAGAGCAGGAGAAAGAACTGGGAAATCGCGCTCTTTCCATTTTTTTTCCAACTCTTGGTATTCCTGGTAGAGAGCTTGCTCTGGCTTAGGAATTTCCGAAAGAGGTCGTCTTTGGTCTAGCCATTCCTGAATTCTCTCTTCGGAAGCGTTTGCTTGGGGATCATACTCTTTCA
Source organism: Planctomycetota bacterium (assembly GCA_029260735.1). Classification (GTDB taxonomy): domain Bacteria; phylum Planctomycetota; class Uabimicrobiia; order Uabimicrobiales; family Uabimicrobiaceae; genus JAJDCR01. The sequence goes on along the minus strand of JAJDCR010000171.1, from coordinate 12,314 downwards.
CAATGGACTCCTTTCTGAAGGAAAATTTTTCTGAGCCTTTGACGAGCTCGATGCAGCTTTACCTTAACTGCTCCCGAACTGGCATCCATGACCGAGGCAATCTCTTGGAGAGACATATTTTCTCGGTAAAACAAATCCAAAACAAGACGATCTGTCGGAGCCAACTCGATTAATCCTTCTTCTAATGGAAAAGTCTGATCATCCATAACATTTTCAGCAACAGGCTCCGCAACCAATTCAAGAGAGATAAAAATCTTCTTTTTTCGGAGTAGATCAATGCAATGATAGTAGACCATCCGTAAAAGATACCCCCGCAAAGTCTCTTTGACCTTGGGACGCTTATGAAGATACTTCAGAGCGACATCTTGAACAGCATCTTCTGCATCTGCTTGGTTTCCCAAAATGCTATACGCTGTTGTAAACATAGATTTCAAAATATCTTGAAAGTCGGGAGGCGGTTTTTTTGGGGCAAACAAATTTTTTCTCCACAAGAGAAGTATCTAGATAATAGGAAATGCCTTAGTTGAAAATTCTAAACAACTTGATGAATGGTTCTCTAGAGGTAGGACGGAAAAACAAGAGAAAGGTTACACATGGCTTGAAAATAGATTGGGGAAGGTTAGAAAATTTCGGAATACTAAGCGACTACTCTAGTCACAAAATAAGGCAAACAGAGGATAAAAGTGATAGTCTAAAAATTTTTCTTTAGGGTGTGTCGACACGCCCTATTTAAAAGAAGAAAAATAATCTGGATCAAGACTTTTTAATAAACTCGTAAGTTCCAGATGTAATTCATAGGCGTCGTGGATTCGTCTTTTGGGCTTAGGCTGAAGCATCGCTTCCAGAATATTGACAACCGCTTCGGGTAAAGAGGGGGTGAGGATATTGGCTCGAACAGGGAGTTTTTTGAGGCGTTGGGAAATTTCTTTCATGCTGTTAGAACGGAAGGGCTTAACCCCAGTTACCATTTCATAGTAACTAGCTCCTAGGCTGTAGATATCTGTCGCTATATCAAGCTCTTTGCCTTCTAGCTGCTCAGGAGAAATATAGTCGGGCGTTCCGATGACAAAATCTCTTTTTGTCAAACGGGTGTCATCAGATTTTGCGATACCAAAGTCAACGAGCTTAGCTGTACGGTTCTGGCACCAAATAATGTTACCTGGTTTGATATCTCGATGATAAATTTGGGCGTCTTGCAAGCAAATAAGTACTTTCGATATTTGCCAAATTATGCGTGTAGCTAGTTCCACGGGTAGAGCTCCGTGGTCTTCGATCATTTCTAGTAAACTGGGGCCTTCGATATATTCCATGACACAAAAACATTCTTCTAAATCGTGATGAAAATCAATTCCTTTGACAATGTTTTCATGGTTTAGGTTCACAATAGTCTTGCCTTCGCGAATAAAACGAAAGATGCTATTGTTATTACTGAGCTCTATCGGAGGTAAGTACTTGATGACAACAGGCAACTTGTCTTTGGTTCGAAAGGCTTTAAAGAGAAAAGACATTCCTCCCTTTGTCAAAGGGCCTACAATTTCATACATGACTCCACCACTTCCATGAACTTTTTTTCCAGGCCAGACGTCAAGCTGATGGTGTAAGTGCTTAGAAGAAGCTTTGGCTTCTGAAACATCAGAAACATTAGAAATATCTGAAAGATTAGATAGAGGTAGTTCGCTTGTTGGGGGAAGAGCTTTTGGACGAGGCATCTCGGCAGTCTCAGGCAAAAGAGGAACTTCCTCTTTTACCTCTTCTTCTTTTGTCTCTTCCTCTTTTTCTCTTGCATTCACGGAGAAGAGAGGGTTCTCATCGACAATAGCTTGAGAAAAGTCAAGCCCTTCTACTTCGGCTCCGATAAGGTTAGCCTTCATGAAATTGGCTTGAGAAATATGGGATTTTTGGAGATTAGCCCGCTGTAAATTAGCACCTGCAAGGTTAGAGCAATACAAATTCGCTTCTGCTAAGTTGGCTCCCTTCAAGTTGGAGTAAGATAAATTGGCCTCCTCTAGATTGCAATAAACCAGCTCGCTCCCTCCTAAGTTTGTTTTACTCAAGTTGCTCTGGCTTAGTTTAGCGCCGGAAAGATCTGCTCGTCCTAGGTTACAATTACTCAAGTCTGCTCCAGTAAAATTAGAGTAAACTAAGTTGGCATCCTTTAAGTTGGCGTGAACAAGAATACTTTTCCGTAAATCAGCAGAAAACAGATAAGCGTTTTCAAGATTAGCTTCTCGCAAATTTGCTTTCCCCAAGTTTACTCCACGGAGATTGAGGGAAGAGAGATTAGCTCCTTCTAGGTCTATTTCTATTCCCCAGTTTTCCTCGCGCCAACGATTCCATTTCTTACAGCGGTCGTTGTCTTGTGCTGATTTTAAAAGTAGATCGAGTTGCTCTTGATTTGCCATATCTATTGATCTTTCCATAAGAGAAAGAAAAATATTTGATCCTCCGGCCCGATATTTAGGAACCGGAAGATCAGTTTTTTCTACATAAAACAAAATTCGTAAATATTACATCTCTAATGTGTTAATAAAACAGGACACTTGGCATTATGGGCCACATAGTTACTCACGCTACCAAGAAGGAACTCCTTAAACACTCCGAGACCTCGTCTTCCCATGACAATCAGGTCGCAATTTTCCTCTTGAGCTACCTTTAAAATTGTCATTCCAGGATCTCCATCTTGGGTAACTTTTTTACAAGTGACTCCATTTCCCACAAGATTTTGAGTTTCCTCCAAAACTTTATTGCCATGCTCGGCGGCCTTGGCTTTCAGTTTTTCTACATAATAAGAGGTTTCCTCTCCCCATGTCTCTGCTAGATCAACCGGGGTATCGTAAACGTACAATAATACGACCTCAGCCTGGAATTTGGCGGCTATTTCCCCAACGTTAGCAGCGGCAGCCTGGGAATGCTTAGAGTTGTCTGTTGGAAACAGAATTTTTTGAAACATAAAATTTCTCCTTTTATTGATTTAAACCTACTAATTTCAACAAAAAAGCATACTGTAAAGCTGTTAAACGATAAGGCTGATAACGTCCAGAAGCCCCTCCATGTCCTGATTTCATATCAGTTTGAAGGAGCAATAGGTGCTTGTCAGTTTTTAGATCCCTTAGTTTTGCAACCCACTTAGCGGGCTCCCAATATTGCACTTGGGAATCGTGCAACCCTGTTGTAACAAGAAGAGCGGGGTAGTTTTTCGCTTCCACATTGTCATAAGGGGAGTAGGAAAGCATGTATTGGTAATACTCTTTCACATTAGGATTTCCCCACTCATCGTACTCAAAAGTAGTTAGAGGAATGCTGTCATCTAGCATTGTTGTTACCACATCAACAAAAGGCACGTCGGCAATAGCTCCTCGGAAAAGATCTGGTTGCATGTTGATAACCGCCCCCATCAAAAGACCTCCGGCACTTCCTCCTTGGGCAAAGAGTTGATTTTCTGTGGTGTATTTTTTTTCGATCAAATACTTACCGCAATCGATAAAGTCGGTAAAAGTATTTTTCTTGTTAAGGAGTTTTCCTTCCTCGTACCAATAGCGTCCCATTTCTTGGCCACCTCGAATGTGAGCGATGGCATAAACAAAACCCCGGTTGAGAAGACTCAAGCGAACAGAGCTAAAGTAAGGGTCCATACTATAGCCATAGGAACCGTAAGAATAGAGAAGCAACGGACTAGGCTGACCTTCTTTTCTTCCCTTGCGGTAAACCAAAGAAATGGGTACTTTTGTTCCATCGCGAGCGGTGGCAAAATGTCTTTCCGCCTGGTAATTACTGGAGTCAAAATCTCCCAGAACGATCTGTTGTTTCAGAAGTGTTCTTTTCTGAGAAGACATATCCATTTGAAAAATAGAAGCCGGAGTTGTCATAGAAGTATATTCAAATCTTAGCTCAGAAGTATTAAACTCTGGATTTTTATTCAGCGCTACCGAATAGGTGGTTTCGTTGAACTCAACATCATAAGAGCTGTTATCTTCCCAAGAAACGACTCTAAGCTCAGTAAGTCCATCTCGGCGTTCACTAACCACTAAGTAGTCTCGAAAAACTTCGATGTCTTCCAAAAGGACGTTCGATTTATGAGCAATCACCTCTTTCCAATTTTCTTGGCTAGTTTTCTCGATGGGAGTTTTCATAAGACGAAAATTTTTCGCCTTCCAATTGGTCAAAATATAAAAGTGGTCTTGGTAGTGGTAAACCGAGTATTCTAAATCCCTCTCTCGCGTTTGGATTACTCGAAATTCTCCGACAGGATCGTTCGCGTTGAGAACTCGGTACTCTGTTGATACCGTACTATAACTACCTATAATAATATATTTTCGAGATTTGCTCTGGTAAACATAAGTCCCATAAGTTTCATCTTTTTCGTGAAAAACTTCTTCGCTTTTGTTTTTTTCCGTGCTATAGCGAAAGATTTTATATTCGCGGAGAGTTTCTGGTTCTTGGATCGCATAGAAAACTGTCTTATTATCATTGGCCCAAGCAACACTTCCTCCCGTTTTAGGAATGTGAACATCAAGAGCCTTCCCCGTTTTGAGGTTTTTAAAACGAATGTCATACAATCGTCTTCCCTGTGTGTCCACCCCGTAGGCTACAATCTCGTTGTTAGGGCTAACGTTCACTCCACTAACACTGCAGTAGCTTTGTCCTTCTGCCACTTTGTTAACATCCAGCATAATCTCTTCTTTTGCTTCTAAAGATCCCTTTTTTCGGCAATGGAGAGGATATTCTTGGCCTTTTTCATAGCGAGTATAGTAGTAGTACCCGTTGAGAAAGTAAGGAACAGAAGAATCGTTGGGTTGGAGGCGAGCAATCATCTCTTGGTAAAGTTTTTCCTGAAGTCCCTCGGTACTTTTCATGACGGCTTGGGTATAAGCATTTTCGGCTTCAAGATGAGCAATCACTTCGGGATTTTCCCGCTCCTTCAACCAAAAATAATTGTCTATCCGAGTATCCCCATGAGCTTTTAACTCTTGGGGAGTCTTTTTGGCCTTAGGAGCAATGGGCAACTCTTGCTCTAAAACTTGCCCTAAAACAAAAGGGCAAAAAGAAAAAATAACTACTCCCATCAGAATGGCTTTGTTCACGAATGAATCTCCCTAAGCTGAATTTAATTTTTTAATCGAACGATAGATTGGTCATAAATAGAAGAGAGATCCCCACGGGCGATCCATTTTTTCTGGAGTATTTGAGCGTCTTGTTCGCTTAACTGGTAACTCTGCTCATTTTCTTCGACAACTTCAGAGAGGACAAATTTTTGTGCTTGGTACTGTTTCTCTTCTCCTGATTCAGGAAGTTCTTCCAGTAAGTAGATATAACTTTGCCCCTCGCTTGTCATCACCGCATCCTTTGCTACTCCCCAAGCTTGGTAAGAGCTTTTTATTTTGAGTTCTCCTTGCAAAGAAAGAGTTTCTAGTAAACTTTCGGGAAAAACTAAATTGAACTCGATGTCAATGTATTCAGAGTCACTTTTTTCTTCTGGTAAAGTCCATTGACAAGCAATGCTTTCTTTACTGCTTTCTACACTGTTTTCTACCCACACTTTATCTTTTAAATAAGGAAGGTCTTTCTGAGCTACCTTCGCCATCACAAAGATGCTTTCAGGAAGTAAAATCTCCATCAAAGGGCTAAGAGCCGTTTCACCCACTCTTTGATGAAGAGAAGCCACTATACCTCCCTGAGGAGCCAATATTTTTAAATACGGTATTTTTGTCTTTATCTTGTTTACAGACTCTTCTAAAAGACTCAACGATTTCTTTTCTTTTGTATCAAAGTCAGGATCTAATTCCAAAATAACTTGAGAAAGGAACTGTTCTTTTACGTGATAGCTCCCCTTGACTTCTTGATAGTTTCCCGCTAGTTGCTTGAATTTATTAATCGCATTTTCCGCTTTTTGACGAGAAACCAAGCCGCCTTTGTAGTTCTTATACAGACTCTTAGCTTCTTTTTCGGCCTTGCTTACATTTTCTTTCAGAGTATCCAAGTTCTCTTTTTGATTTTTCAAGTTTTCTAAGCCTGTGTTTAGTAACTCCATCTTGCTATTAAGATAATCCTCGTCTAAATCAATGAGAGCTTGTCCCTTTTTCACAGATAATCCATTAGAAACATGGATTTGCTCCAGCTTAAGATTAAGCATCGGGTGAATAGCAATTTTATCGCGAGCATCTATTTTTTCAGAAGAAGCCAGTTCTTTGGTAAACTCCTGCTCTTTTACTTCGGCAGCTAAAACTTCGAGAGTTTTTTCTTCTACTGAACCTTCTAAAACGGGAGTTTCATTCGTTACTTTTTCTTGCTCTAAAGTTTCTGAACTTGTCATGACTTCTTTTTTATCAGGCATTGATGTGGTTTTCTCAGAGTTTTTCCCAAAAAACATGGTCGAAACCCAAAGAGCCGCAAGGAAGCTAACAATAGAAAAGGTCACTATAAGTTTAGTTTGACTCTTTTTGTACCCGACGGGTAATCTTTCTTCTTGGGTCATGGCTATAGTGAAAGTTTTTGGCTTTTCTTTCATACCAGTTCTCTCTTTCTGTAGTATTTAATTTTCTTGCCCCACCAAGCTACGAAAACTAGTATGAATTTGCTCATAAGTTTCGTCGTCCCACTGATCTTCCATCGCTCCGGCTATATTTTTTTGGGTGGTAATTAGTTTTTGGGTAACCTTTATATGGTACTCGCGTTGGTATTTTCCAGAAAAAATATTTTTTGTTAGCTGGGTTTTTGAAAGGCCTGATAAAAAAGCTGCAATGATCAATTGCAATTGAAACTTAGGCAATTCCCGAAAAATATTTAAAGCCGGACGATACTCTTCCTCTTCTGAAATATCCGTATTTTGTGATCGTGATTCTTCTATTTTTTTTTGTTCAATAGAAGAGCGGAGGTCTTTATAGACATTATCATAAACGCCATCTTCCCAAAATCGCTCAATAAGATTGGCCACTCTCAGTTGAATAGATATGAGCATACCTGTAATCACAGAATGATGACTTTCTTGGTATTTTTCGGAAAAAATATTTTTGCTTAACTGAGTTTTGGAAAGTCCGGCTAAAAACGTTAGAATAATGAGTTCTAACTCGAAATCATCGAGTTCTTCAAAAATTCTAAGCTCTGCTCCATTTGTTTTTTCTGACATATAGAAATCCTGTGATAATTTTTGAAAGGGCATATGAAAAGCGCTCAACAAACCCTTTGCTGAATTCTAGGGGCTATCAAATCCCCCTATGCATTTTGAGGAAGTCTCTAAACAGTATATCTATATAATAAAAACGAGGGGGATTTGACAAGAGTTATTATGATTTTTTCTTTTTTGGAAGAATAAATGATGCTAAAAAGGGCCTTATTATAGAATATCACAGCTTATTACGAATATTCTACATTTATATTTTTTCTATTCGCTTATATCCGTTTTTAAGTTATCCTAGATTATCTGGACATGGTCTAAAATACTGTTGAAATAACATCTAATTGTCCTATACATGAGAGAACCCAACTAATGGTCACAGGGAGAAGTCGATGATTCAGGTTATCGTTAACCAATCAGCAGAGATTAAAGGAAGTCTAACACCAGAGGCTGAAGCCTATCTAAAAAAGAACCTCACTCTTCCCAATCCAGAATACCAGATGGCAAAAAAACAAATGCGCTCGACTCGCAATATGCCCTTAGAACTTTATTTCTTAAAAAGAACTCCCGAAGGATGGAGTCTCCCGCGGGGTTTTTCTGCTCAGTTAACAAGGTGTTTGCGCTTTCATAAACTCCCCTACGAAGTTATTGATAAGACTCGCCTTTTGCCGGAGATAGACTTTTCTTTTAAGGGAGAGTTGCATTCTTTTCAGACCAATGCAGTCGAAGCTATTTTAGCGCGGCGCTTTGGAGTTCTCACAAGTCCCACCGGAAGCGGAAAAACCATTATCGCTCTTTACACCGCAGCCGAGAGACGCCAGCCCACTTTGGTCGTCTGCCATACAAAAGAACTTCTCCACCAGTGGAAAGAGCGAGCTATGGAATTTCTCGGCCTCTCTTCTGACCAAATCGGTCTAATCGGAGATGGAAACAGCGATTTTGATAAACCCTTCACCGTTGCCATTATCAATAGTCTCTACAAATGTGCTGAAAAAATAGGGCCTAAGATCGGATTTGTTATTGTCGACGAATGCCACCGAGTTCCGAGCCGCACTTTCACGGAAGCAATTGAAGCTTTTGACAGTAGATACATGCTTGGCCTCAGTGCAACCGCCTATCGGCGCGATAATCTGACGAGGATGATCTACTATTATCTGGGAGACCGAGTCTACGAAATTGAACCCCAAGAGCTACAAAAACTCAACAAAATCATGCAAGCCCAACTTATCATCCGCGAAACGGGCTTCTCCTCTCACATCAATGCCTCGCAAAAGTACCAAGCTCTTATCACTGATCTAACGGGAAATACTGCACGAAACCAACTTATTGTCGATGACGTTATCCGAGAAGTTAAGCTAGCGGAAGGCGTTTGTCTCGTTCTCTCTGACAGGAAAGAACACTGCCAACGACTCTTTGACCTTATCATAAAGGCCGGCCACCCTGTCGAACTCTTAACCGGAAGCACACCTCGCAAGAAACGAGAAAAAATAGTCCGAGAGCTAGAGCAGGGCCTAACGGAAATTCTCATAGCAACAGGGAGTCTCATCGGTGAAGGCTTCGACTGCAAACGCCTGCATTCGCTCTTTATGACCACCCCTGTAAAGTTCACAGGACGTGTGACTCAGTATCTCGGTCGAATTCTCCGCACAGCAAAAGGAAAAACCCAACCCAAGGTCTACGACTACTTGGACACATCAGGAGTTTTACAACATTCTTTCAAGAGCCGCCTCTATGCTTATGAAAACATGGGAGTGATTTTAGAAGAGGATTCTGAGGAAAATGTGGATTCTGAGGAAAATGTGGATTCTGAGGAAAATGTGGATTCTGAGGAGAATGTGGATTCTAAGGAAAATGTGGAGTAGGGTAAAAAGAAACATGACCTCGAAACAACTGGGTTACTTTATCGTATTTTCTTTTCTCTTTTCATGTATGCCTCAGGATTATGTCATGAATAATGATTTACTCTCTGATTATCAAAATTATTGTCTTAAACTAAAAAGCATTGAAGATTTTACCATCCGAAATCAGCCGAGAGATCCTTTAAATTCTCTAGCTTCTAAAGAAAAAATAGCAGAGACCATTCAAAGATTACAAGAGAAACCAGACTCCTATCATATCTTTTTATGGAAAGCATTTCTGACCATGCAAGATCGTTATATAGATCGAAAATGGATAGACCTAGAGCCATTGTTGCAGACAGAAAAATTAACCCTTGCAAACTCAACACTACACGGACAGCACTTAGATTATTATGAATACTTAGTGGGAGAAAAGGCATTTGTCTTTCCTGGAAATATTCTTCACGATGTTTACCTTGAGTTTTGTGTAGATAAAAGAGATGCTCCTTTGGGGCGTCCGGGAAATGTGCTCTCCGTGGAAACGGGCCTAATTAAAGAAATAAACCAGCCCTATGATGATTTTATGGAAAAAAATCTATATCCTTACGATTCAGCATTGGGTTTAGCTCTGAGATGCAAAGAAGTAAAAGAAACCGCCTTAAAATACCCTATCCTGAAAGACATTCGTATTAGCTATGATCTTATCCAGAACAGACAGTTTCATTATTACGGCTTCAAAATAGGAATTAGTTTTATAAAATCGCTCAACAAAAGACCATATAAAAATCTCTCACTGAGCATTCAAAGTGGACTAGGTCCATTTCGAAATTACTACGAGCAAGAGACCTATCATATAGATGTTTGCAAAGAATTTAAGCCCGGAGATGGACTCGGTGAGCTCCGATTTTGGGGATCAGCAGCAGGGGGGGAGTAATTTCTTTATTTGTGCCAACAAAGGATTAAAACACGCACAAAATAAAGAGCTCATGTATGAGAAATAAACAGACTATTACAGTTCATAGTTCCTCTTGGATCATTCCTCCAGAGTTTGTTTTCTTGTCCGAAAGAACCTACTCTTGCCAAAACCTGAGCCATCAAGTACGAGAGTATGAGCATAAGTACACTGCAATGAGTTTTATGCTCATACCAGGAGGAAGCTTCCTCATGGGTTCTCCTCCTGAAGAGCTTGGTCGCAAGGAAGAAGAAATCTTACATCAAGTTAACCTAACGCCCTATTTAATTGCAAAAACCCCTTGTACCCAAAAACAGTGGAGCCAAATTAAAGAACAAAATCCTTCTGAGTTTCTCGGAGAAGAGCTTCCCGTCCAAAAGATATATTGGACAGATGCAAGTCAATTTGCCGAAGAAGTGTCTCTAGAATTGCCGACCGAAGCACAATGGGAGTTCGCCTGCCGTGCAAGTAGTTCAAGTATGTACTACTTTGGCGATGACCCTTGTTTATTAGAAGAGTATGCTTGGTTTGGCATGAAAGGCGGATATGGCCCAAGACCTGTCGCTCAAAAGAAAAACAATGCCTTCGGCTTGCATGATATGCACGGCAATACATGGGAGTGGTGCCAAGACTCTTGCTTCTTTGATGCTGAGAAAATTGTCGTGGACTCATACCACGATGGAATTCTTAACCCCGCCTCTCAAAAAGGCGATGGAAAGATTTTTCGAGGAGGAAGTTGGCTCGATTCTCCCGAAGATTGTCGAAGTGCTGCTCATTATGGCTTAATGCCCAGTTATCGTAGTGGCACTTTCAGTGTGCGCTTTGCCAAATCTCTAATTCAAAATATTTGAAGCAAAAAATAAAGAACTTTAAACTTTTGTTGCAATAAATAAAAAATTCCCTTAAAATAAACTTAATGAATTAAAAATTAAATTACTTTTGGATTTCTAGAATTTTGGTTAGAAAGGCTAATTATGAAGCTTTTAACTATCTCATTGATGGCAATTTGTCTTCTTTCAGCAGCTATATCTGCTGTACCAATTCAAAATTTATCTGATTTGGTTTCTATACGCGTTCATGAAAGAACCGGCAGTCTGTTTTCTCACAACTTCGCTAAGAACAGTTCTCAAATGCTCACTCAATTGTCAGGTACTCTAAGTTCTGGCAATCGGGACTTCAGCGGTACAGGTGACGAGCATTACGATGTTTTTTATTCGGACAGCAATGGAATTTTTAATGCCAATGGGGAGTTTGTCACTGTCGAACTCAATTTTAGTGTCCCAGGAGGAGGAGGAGGAAACATCTCTGGAGTGGAGTTAGTTTTTTCGAGTAGCACCGTTTTTGCAGACACATTGGCCAGCTTTGTCGAAATAAATGGAAACTCAAGTACTCTTGGCAACGCAGTAGATGGAAACCTATCCACTCACACGACCTTGGGAGACTCGGCATCTCAACGTTTACGAGTAACTGTGGGCTTTTTTGGCGGCAATGCGGTACCCGAAGCCAATAGCTTTTTCTTACTCTTTGGATCGATCTTGTTTCTTTTTGGTTACTCAAAGCCAAAAAAATAGTTTGATTAACTTGCCCGCCAGGTAACTTCTCACTCTGCTTTAGTGAGAAGTTACCTAGTTAAAGTCCAATGACTAATCTACTTTCTCTTCTTGAACACTGCTACAACAAACAAACCAATAAAACAAAGCAAAAATGTTGATGGTTCAGGAATAGGATTACCACCGCTGATACTACCATCCGAAACACCTGTAATCAAACCTTCTTCCAGGATGCTTGGGGCTAGTTACTGCTAAAAAAATTCTATTTATTTCTTGACTATTCTACTTATTTTAAGTAGAATTATATGTCATGAATATGAAAGTAAGAATAAGTCAAGCAGCAAAAGAATTAGGAGTATCGATAGATACTCTTCGCCGATGGGAAGCAGCGGGAAAAATAGAAGTAGAAAGAACTCCTAACGGTCATAGAAGATATGATCTAGCGAAACTAAGAGGAGTGATTCCAAGAAAATTTGCTCCCGAAAAGCGATCAACAGTAGTTTATGCGAGAGTATCAAGCCATGACCAAATAGAAGACCTAAAAAGACAAGTAGAAATGCTAGAGTCTTTTTGTGTCGTAAATGGTTGGGAGTACGAGATAATAAAAGATTTAGGTTCCGGTCTAAACTACAACAAACAAGGTTTACGGAAGTTAATCGAAAGAATATGTTCAAGAGAAGTAGGGCGATTGGTGATAACTCATAAAGATCGCTTACTCCGTCTTGGCTCAGAGCTGATATTTTCTCTATGCGAGCATTTTTCAGCAGAAGTAGTGATAATAAATGCCAGCGAGAACGTATCGTTTGAAGAAGAATTAACAAAAGATGTGCTAGAAATAATAACAGTATTCTCAGCTCGTCTTT
>JAJDCR010000018.1 GCA_029260735.1 Planctomycetota bacterium | reverse complement strand
TTCTTTACTTCCCGAAAAATTTTGATAGAAAAACGCTACTTGGAAAATAGGACTATGTTTAGGAGAGAGAGGAACTTTTAGCTTTTCCAGAAGAACTCCAAAAGGATAAGAGTGAGCCATGCCTTCGATAATAGTATTTTGCAACTCCTTTAGGAACGACAAAAAAGAAGTTTTTTGTTCAAAAGTACTACGAAGAGGAATCATGTTGACAAAGAAGCCAATGAGAGATTGGTCTTTCTTTTCTTCTCTTTCCTCTATTTTGTCTCTTTCATTTATTTTTCCTCTTTCATCAAGGGGCATTCCCACAATAATATCTTCTGCTCCGGTATAACGGTAGAGAAGAAGCTTAAAGACGGCCAAAAATAAGGTGGAGAGATAGCTAGAGTTTTCTTTAGAGAACTGTTTTATTTGGGTAGTAAACTCTGCCTCAAATACATATTGGCAGGTTGTTCCCTCAAAGCTTTGCCGGGGCGGACGAGGGAAATCAGTGGGAAGCTCCAAAATCATGGAATCTTCGAGTTGTTTTTTCCAATAGGATAAACGTCGTTCTCCTTCTTTGCTCTGCAACATCATTTTTTGGGCCACGACAAAATCATCATAACTTCTCGTAAAAGAACGAAAGGAAGGAGTTCTTTCTTTTAATAGTTCCTCATAAAAACCAAAAAACGTTTTTAATAAGGGAAGGACAGAACCGCCATCAAAAATAATGTGATGAACTGTAAAGAGAACAATGCTTTCTTTTTCTGAACATTTTAGAAGATGAACTCTAAATAGAGGTTCTTCCTCAAAGAGGAAAGGCTCTTTTGCTTTTTTCTGCAAAAATGCAATGATCTGAGCAGGTTTAAGCAGAGAAACATCTTCTTTCTTAATGAAAACAGGTTGGGAATTATTTATTATTTGATAAGCTCGCCCATCTACTTCTTGCACTATACTTTTCAAAATAGGGTACTGTTTCACTAAAAGCTGACAAGCATTCTCCAGTAAAACAGAAGTCCCAAAGATCCTAAAACAAATAGGACAGTTATAGACGCTTACTTCAGGGTAAATTTTTTGCAATGCCCATAACCCTTCTTGTCCTTCAGAAAGATTTTTTTTGTTACTGGTATTGCTTAATGGATATTTTCTTTCTATAGAATCAACGGTTTGGAATGCTGTTTGTATTCTGGATAAGGTTTTGTCTTCTTTTTCTACTTCCTTTTTTCTGACAAGAATGGCTTTAAATTGGGAATAATAGTTTTCTTTGAGGTATTTAGCTAAATCATTTATGGAAATATATTCAAATAATAAGGTGGGAGACAATTCTCGGTCAAGAATTGTCTCCATTTCTCTGACCAAAGCCACTACCCCAGAAGAGCTTAATTCCAGTTCAAAGAAAGAGACATCTTTTTGAATTTGATCGATAGGTTTCTTAATTTGGCGAGCAATTATCTGTCGTAAAAACAATTCTATTTTTTCATCCACACCCAAAGGAATTTCATCTGCCACGACATCACTTTGGTTTGGCCTTAAAAACTCCCACTTTACTCTTACTAGTTCTTTTGTTTTTTCTTTCAATAGAGGGTAAGAGGTTTCCTGAAGGATTGGATCAATCTTCGATTTTGAAGTCAGGAAACTACTTTGGTTTTGCGAAGGCCAGTATTGTTCTCTTGCAAAGCTGTACACTGGTAATCCCGATAGGCGTTGAACAGTCTCTAAATTGTATAACGCTGACCAATCAATGTCATTTCCATTGATCCAAAGTTGGGCAAGTGCTCGGTATCTGTGATTTTGAGATAGTTTTTGAATATATTCCCTTCCCTCTTCTGTATTTGTGATTAGTTCAGCCTTTTCTTTTATTTTAGCAAAGAAAATATTGGGATCTGATTTTTCCTGGATATAGGCCTGCAAGGTATACTTCAAATCCTTGTGACTACCAACGATTACCGCTAATCGACAATTCATCGCTTGACGACCTATTTGAAAGGTGTAAGCTAGACTCTTTAAGGAGAGGGGGGGATTTTTCTCAAGAAAATGGGATACACTTTTGACATGAGCACTCAATTGAGATGGAGTTTTGGCAGAGAGAGTAACAATGACAGGAGTATTCAATGGAGAATGTAGATCGGCAAAGTTATTCGCTTGTTTTGGATACTCTGAAATTACCATATGAGCGTTGGTACCACTAAAACCGAAGGAACTTATGGCCGCTTGACGAATACCCTTACTAGGGGCAATCCAATCCTTGCATTTAGTGTTGATATAAAAAGGACTATTCTTTAAATCAATATGTTCATTGAGTTTCTCAAAATTGATCGTAGGAGGAAGCTTTTTATGCTGTAATGCCAGAAGTAACTTAATCACCCCTGCTACTCCAGAAGCTGCTAATAAATGACCAATATTGCTTTTGATAGATCCTAAGGCACAATACTTCTTTTGTCGGGTATATCTTTGAAAAGAATTTTTTAGTCCTTCAATTTCAATGGGGTCTCCTAATTTGGTGCCAGTTCCATGTGCCTCAATGAATTGAATTTCCTCTGGATTGATTTTGTACTTATCATAAATCTCTTGTTGCAAACGGGTTTGAGATTCAGGATTGGGAGCAGTAATTCCATTGGTTTTTCCATCTTGATTGACACCCCATCCTTGAATTACTCCATAAATTTGATCTTTATCTTTTTGAGCATCTTCTAATCTTTTTAGGAAAACAACTCCCGCCCCTTCTCCAGGAACAAAACCATTAGCACGCTCGTCAAAAGTAAAACATTGACCATCTTCAGAAAGCATCCCTGCCTTTGTTGCCATTATGTGTAGCGTAGGCCCCGCCAGAACAGATACTCCTCCTGCAAGAGAAATATCACTGCTACCCATTACTAAACTATCACAGGCATTGGCAATTGCCACCAGGGAGCTTGAGCAAGCTGTATCAATAGACAAACAGGGACCTTGTAAATTTAAAAAATAGGAAATACGAGCAGCAAGAATGGAGCTTGCTCCCCCCATTAATCCTTGTGCTGTTAGTCCTGAATCTTGTAACAATTGACCATAATCACTAGTTGCATATCCTGCAAAAACACCACATTTACTTCCTGACAGTGACGTGGGGTCGTATCCCGAATCCTCAATACTATGCCAACAAGCTTCTAAAAATAAGCGTTGCCCTGGATCTATGGCTTCTGCTTCACGAGGAGAAATATTAAAGAATATTGGATCAAAAAGATCATATTCTTCTAAGGCTCCCATCCATTTACAATCGGTAGTTCCTGGTACCTTAGAATCTGGATTATAATATTCATTCGTATCCCAACGATGCTTAGGAATCTCTGAAATACAATTTTTTCCAGACTCTATATTTTCCCAGAACTCCTTTATATTTTTTGCTTGGGGGAATTTACCTGCCATTCCAATGACAGCAATTTGCGTTTTCTGGGAAGAGGTAGTTCCCTGAACTATTTCTTGTTTGGATTGGCTACTCAGAATAGGAATTTTCTTTACAGGAGGAGAAGGTAAAGCCGTATTATGAGAAATCACACTAGGGGAAGATTTTATTGTTAGTGTTCCCTTTTTTTCTACTTCTTTTTTTACATACTGACTTAGTTCATAAATAGTAGGATACTCGTAAATTTTAGTTGCCGAAATTTCTATTCCGTATTCTTGATTGATCTTTCGTATCCAAGTTACCCCTGTAATCGAATCCAAGCCTAAATCGATAAAGGGAGTGTCTTCTTCAATTTTTTCCTTCTTTATATGTAATTCTTCTGCTAAGAGATTTTTTAGAGTGGATACTATAGAAGGTAAAATACGAGAGTTGGAAAAATCTTTAGAAATCACTGAGTTTGTTTCCTCTTTAATCGGAGTAGCAACATCTTTGATACCTTGATAAAAGTTCTTTTGAATCTGCAATAGAGTCTCTGAATTATTGACAAAGGTTTTTTCATGCATTGCCAGTTCAAGTTGATAGGTTTCCTCTAGTTGTTTGATGAGGTTGTAGTTGAATTGTTCTTTGAGATCAACTAAGGTAGTATAGGGAATTTGAGCGATTTTTTGTGCCAAAATCATTGCCGACTCATAGACCTGATTTCGAGGAAGCACAGGCATCAACACCCCTCTCTTGCTAAACTCACTTCCTTTATATTCCTCTGCTGTAAATAAAACTTCTTTACTCAGGTCTATTCCAAATTGGTGCGGAAATAATAGAGTAGAGCCGGCTCCAGGAGTAAATCCAAAGTTCATAAAACGGGTAGCATAAATACTTTCCTTACTGAAGAGAACAAGATCAGAAAACATCCCGAGTGTCCATCCTGCTCCCAATGCATGTCCTTGCATTGCTGAAATTACAGGAATTTTACAGAGTATGGGCAATTCATAAATAGGTGAATCAGAATATTGAATAGTCCCCTGTTGGATCGCTTCTAATCCTTCTTTTGTACCACCAGAAGCAAAATAAGAATCGTAGCCTATTAGAACCACTACCTTATAAGTAGGAGTTTTTTGAATATGTTGAAAAACTTCGATCATTCCTGTAATAAAATCTTGCGAAAACATGTTTTTCGCTTCTCGCTCGATCATTTTGACAACAAGAATTCCTTGTGGATGAACTGTGGCTTTTATTACCTTAGAGTTGAGCGAAATTTTGGTAAGAGTATTTGGAACTTTATCATTTTTCTTTTTCCAAACAGGAAAATCATTTATTTTTTTGAGGCTGGTTCGTTTTCGATTGCACCAAGACTTAGCTACTTCTAGGGCTGTTGGTACGACTTGATCGGCAGGGACAGCCTTGAGTGTTTTCAATCTTTCTTGCAATTGAGCCCCTGTATATTCGCCCCTAGTAAATAAAATTTCCTTTGCTAAATAGTGACCAAAACGAAGAGAAAACAGTTCGACAATTTCTTTGTTTGGTATTTGGTAGCTATAAAGACCACTTTCGTTATAAATACAGACATCGCAAAAAAGGCTCATCAACCAAGTATGGTCTTTTGCATCGGACTCGATAGCTGCAATTATAGGGATCGGTGAGTTAATTAGCAGTTCTTGTAAATCTACAGGGAAAAATTGGGGATGGGTACTGGTGATGACAATGGCTCTATATTGAGTTTGGGAGAAAGTAGTTTTTAAATCAGCGAGCGAAGACTGCGAGTCGATTCTGACTAAGAGAACTTCTTGCTCTGTCTCTTTTACACTTTGTTTTCCTTGCCATTTTAATTCTTTAACGCAAGTGTGAATTTTGCGAGACAAGTGTTGTTTTAACTGCTTTAGAGATTCTGAAGGCTTTTCAGCTAGGGTGTTTGCTAATTCCTGTGCATAGCGATCCACTTGATCTTGGGGCAGGATTGGACAACTCCAGCCTTTTTCTTGTAATTGTCTTCCGGTGCTATCACTTCCTGAATATAAAAAATCTTTTGCCTGGACTTCACCGAAGCGTTTTATAAATAAAGATTCTTCTTGTTCTGTGGGGAAAAGATCTCCTTGTAAACTTGTGTAATAGTAATAATTTTCTTCGCTACAAATCATAAAATCACAGAGAGTTCCTATCAGAAAACCAGCTCCCACAGCATTCCCTTTCATAGCAGCAATGATGGGAAAAGGAAAATAAATTATTTCTTGGTGTAGTTTTTGAGTGACGACTTCATTTTGTTGATCTCTTTCTCCTCTGAGGAACCAAGAGTCTGTGCCGACAAGTATTAATACTTTGGCTTGCGCTTTTTCTTTGATTGTCGTAAAAGCTTGTCGTAGCTCTTGAATCATAATTTTCGAAAGAGTATTTTGAGTTTCCAATGCGGAAACTTCAATCAAAAAGATCCCTTTTCCATAATCATATAAAGTGACAAAAGAGGGAGTTTTTCTTTCTGGAAAAGAAAACTCAAAGGTTGAATTTGTAAGAAGAATGGAAGAAGTCTTTTTTGCTAACTCAAGGGAAGGAACAGCTTCCATGGCAACTATGGGAGGATTGAGTAAAAAAATATCCGTAGGTTTTTTTAGATTTCCTTTTCTAAGTGTCTGTTCTTTATTTTGACTAAGCAAAAATCTGCTCGATTTGGGAGCAAGCACTTTATTTTGAGCTTGAGAAGTCCAATATTTTTCTTTGGCAAAAGGATAAGTGGGTAGACTAGTTCGTTTTGGCTTAAATTCCCCACATCTGGAAAAATGATTGAACTCCGGTGGGAATAAATCAAAAGTATTTTCATGGAGCAATGGATGAAGTATCTTGGCATACCCCGAAATCAAATTTTTTTGATAGGAAAGCTCATCTTTTGATTCATTGATCCAGTGTTTTTCTTTGGCAAAAGGATAAGTGGGTAGACTAGTTCGTTTTGGCTTAATTTCTCCATAGAGTTTATTCCAATCCAAAGCCAAGCCTTTTACCCATAAATCAAGAATATTGGAAAGTTTATTCTGCTTTGTCCACTTGTCTATTGCTTCTTGAAATTCTTCATGGATTTGAAATACCGCGATGGTTTCTTTATTGTCTTTGATTTGCCCAGTATACATTTCTTCGATATCACGATTTCCAGACAAGAAGTCTTCGAGTTTTTCTTCTAGTTCAGAAAGAGAGGATACGATAAAACCTAGTCGCTCCTCCATAGCCTCACGTCCTATTTGCAGCGTATAAGACAGGTTGACTAGATCCAAAGGATGTTGTTTTATAAACTTCGCTAAGTTTTTTACTGACTCCCATAGCTGCTCTTTGGTTTTTGCTGATAAGGGGACAATTACAGGAGAGCTAGAGATAGCAATAGCTCTCCCGAACTCTTTTGTCGAGTCATCATATTCTTCTAAAATGACATAAGCATTACTTCCTCCAGCTCCAAATGAAGAAATCCCAGCCAGACGAGGAACTTCTTTTCCTTGAATTTTCGGACGGTCCCAAAAATGTAATTGTTGATTTACAATAAACGGAGTTTTCTCAAAAGCAATATTTTCATTGAGAGTCTTTGAATGAAGACTCGGTACAATCTGCTTATGCTTCATTTGTAAAATAATTTTTGTCAATCCTGCAATTCCAGCAGCGGCTTCTAAATGGCCAATATTTGATTTTGCTGAGCCAATTTTGCAGAATTGTGTGTCAGCAGTGTCTTTGTCAAAGGCCTGACAGAGTCCCGTAATTTCAATGGGATCTCCTAATTCTGTTCCTGTTCCATGAGTTTCTATATAACTGATATTTCGCGCGTTAATCTCTGCTTTGTCTAATGAATGGCGAATCAATTGTGCTTGGGCTTTAGGATTTGGTACTGTAAACCCATTGGTTTTTCCTCCGTGGTTTACATTTGTTGCGCGAATTACCGCATGGATTAAGTTTTGAGCTTCAATTGCGGCATCGAGTGGTTTTAATAAGACCACACCAACTCCTTCTCCTGGAACAAAACCATTCCCCCCTCTGCCAAAACTTTTACATCGCCCATCTATCGAAAGCATATGCTGCGCACAAAGTCCGATATAGCTAGAGGGGTGTAAGTATAGATTTACTCCTCCTGCTAAAGCAAGAGCACATTCTCCTCGATGAATATGTTCACAGGCTTCATGAATGGCAGTCAAAGAAGAGGAGCACATCGTATCAATGGGCATACTCGGTCCCTGGATATTAAGGAAATAAGAGAGTCGATTGGCTACTGAACTGAACGAAGTGTGAGGAAAGAGTTTTTCTCCTTGAGCCCAAAGCTGAGGCCCATAAAGATTAAACCCTGTTTTGGTAATCCCAGCAAAAACACCCACTCGTTGTTGATACTTCTCCTTGATAATAGTGCGAGTATATCCTGCGTCTTCCAATGCACTCCAAGAAGCCTGCAAAAACAATCTCTCTTGCGGATCCATACTCATTGCTTCTCTAGGAGAAATCTTAAAAAATAAGGAATCAAATTCGGCAAATTGGTCAACAAATCCTCCCCATTTACTATAACTTTTACCTTGATTTACTGCTTCTTTTGGATTTTCATGATAAAAGCCTTCTAAAGGCCAGCGATCGATAGGTATTTCGGTGATGCAATCTTTTCCTGTTTTCAAATTTTCCCAATATTGATCTAAAGTCTCTGCTTGGGGATAAATTCCGCTGATTCCAATAATAGCGATGGAAAGAGAGTTGGATTTTGAATCCAGAATCCTGGATTCAAAATCCAGGGCATTAGTAGATTTTCTTTTAATTTCTGGATACTGGATATTCGATTCTCGACTCTCACTTAGTCCTGTCCAAGCTAGACAAACTGAAACATACTCTTTTATAAAATAACCTGTTAGAGCTTCTAGCGTTTGATGTTCAAAGAATAAAGTCTTAGAGGTTTCTCCAAAAACTTTCATTAATTTCTCATTCAGCTGAGTAATCATTATCGAATCTATTCCATAGACCTCTAAAGCTTCTTTTTCATCTATCTTAGAAGTAGAGAGTTTGATTACTTCTCCAAATAATCGTTTGATTTGATGTAAGGTTTTTTCATAAAGCACTTTAGGGGCAACGGATCCTCTCAATAGCTGTAGTTTCTCTAACAATCGAGCAGCTTTACTTTCTAATCTTTTTTCATAAATAGTATTTTCGTGTAATGATGGCTCTATCGAGTTAGATCTTTTCTTTGAATATACATCCTCATGTTGGGGTATCCAGTATTTTTCTTTTGCAAAAGGATAAGTTGGTAGACTAATACGGTTTGGTTTAATTTCTCCATAGAGTTTATTCCAATCTAAGATTAAACCTTTTACCCATAGATTAAGAATACTCGAAAGT
>JAJDCR010000170.1 GCA_029260735.1 Planctomycetota bacterium | reverse complement strand
TCCATCGGAGAAAACATCATCAAAAATAACACTGTCAAAAGAAAAGAAATCAGAAACCTGAAAATTCAAAGTATATTCTAACGTATCTCCTGGAGTTGCTCCGGGAGCATTAACGTCATCAACAATCTTAACCCCTTTTTGAACGGCAAGAGATTTCCCTTCTACTTCACTTTGAGATTCGCTGGTAATAACGACAAGATCCCCATCAGGATTGCCATCATTATCTTTATCTTCATTAAAGGTTCCCTCAGCACTCGCTTGATTCAAGGTACCAACATCATCCCCACTATTGGGGTCAATAACATCATTGTTACTAGCGTCTTTTTCGGGAACAAAAGCTTGATAAGTAACAGTTAAGTCATTACCTGCTACCCCTGTAATACTGCCAAAGTCAATTTCTAGTTTGCTGTTGTCACCACTTTGGGCACTTGGAGTAATCGGTTCACTGACAATTGTCCCTCCCACCGAAAGGGTTAAGGAACCAGCAACATACTCTAAGTTTTCAGGGAGAAAATCTTTGACGATTAGGTCGTCAATAGTTTCTCCTGTGGCCACATCTACGTCCAAAGTAAAAGTGACAGGAAAATTGCTTCCGCTAGCAGCTTCGGTCTCTCTAGCATCGCTAGATTTTAGTAGCTCCATTACAGTAGGAGTAATAGACGTTGTAACAATATCTGCTAAAATAGGGGAATCTGTACCAGGGTTATTAAGAGCATCGTTTCCAAAGGCAAACCCGGCTTGGGTTTTCAATTCCAAAGGAACTCCTAAGTTTGCCTCAGGTGTCATACTTGTTTGGATATTGATACTTGTTATAGGTTGGTCAGGAGCGTAACTTCCGAAGGGCAATTCTAAAACAAACAGAGTATCTCCAGGTGTCCCTGTTACTTCTAGACCTGTCAAAGGATGCTCCAAAATGCCTTCTTCAGAAAACTCGCCGACTTCCGTAAACTTCAAAGCACTTCCTTGGAATGTAGCTCCTTCAAACTCTAAACCTTCGGGCACATGCAAGTCAACAAAAGGACGGAACCCTGTCTCAGTGTCAGATTTATTATCAAAAGCAACTGTAATTTCTACCGATTCGTTGAGGAGAACTTCTTCGGGAGCAGAAACCGCACCATCAGGAACGGCATTCCATAAAATTCTTTGCTCTAAGGACTCCAAAAGGAGTTTTTTCTTTTTCTTCTTCATGATAGTTCTCCAGAAATCGTTCTCCCGTGGGATATAAAAAACTTCCCAAGGAAACTCTTTGCATAAGGCAGGTTGAAATTTGATTTTCTATTTTTTGATTTATTTTTTCAGTATTCGAATGTTTTATTTTTTCATCTAATATACTATTTTTCTTTTTTATTTTTATTTTCACCTTTTTACACTTGAGCATTCAAGCAAGTTTTATGCCAAAAAGGCTTAATCAAAATAAATTTAGCTTAAATTCTCTTCTCCCCTAAGGATGTACCATGCTTTTTATTTTTTATTCTTTTCTTTTCCATGGAAACAGGGAAAAGTCTCATTGGCTTTTTGACGAAATACCGTTTGATCGTTTTTGTCTTTCCAGAACAATTAACGCAAGAAAAAACTTCTACTTGAACTACTTTCAAAATACCGGACTGTTGCGGGGCTAACTCTATCTCTTGATAGGGTTGGGCAATAGCAGTGCTCTCTAAGGCATTACTATCCCAAGAATTTACAGGGTTGCTTAAGGCAGGAGGTAAACTAAAAAAAATAAAAGTGCAAATAGAAACAAAAATATGCATAAAACAAAACTCCTGACAAAGGCACTTAAAAACAGCCAAGAACATAGTTGCATTTTTCTCTTATATTATATACATTTAAAAAAGAATTCCAATGTTTTTCTTTACAGTTAGAAAAGAGGCCCCGTGAAAAATTACCACGAGAAATATATAGAGCGTTGCTTAGAGCTAGCTTGGGCCGCTCGAAAAAAAAACAATCACCCTTTTGGGGCGCTACTTGTTTATAATGGAGAAATCCTTCTGGAGGCAGAAAACCAAGTTCAATCGCTAAACGATCCTACTCAGCATGCGGAACTACGTCTTTTGCAACTAGCCGCTCAGCAGTTTTCAAGAGATACTATTGCCAAAACCACTCTTTATACAAGCACAGAACCATGTGCTATGTGCTGCGGGGCTATTTATTGGACGGGAATTCGTAAAATAGTCTACAGTGCCAGCGCTCAAGCTTTAGGTGATTTAACTGGTCACCAATTCACGATTCCCTCTCTAAAAATCTTCTCTTATGGTAAAGAGAATGTAGAGGTACTAGGTCCTATTCTACCCGAAAAAGGTCTTCAAGTGCACCAAGATTTTTGGTCGTAATATAAAAAAGGAACGTTTTGTGAAAAAAATAATAGGAGTGTTGGGAAATCGTCAACTCATTTTTCCTCAACAAGGAGAAATGGCTCACCAAGTAGGAAAACTGCTAATCGAAAACAACTATCGTCTAGTTTGTGGAGGACGAAGTGGAGTTATGGAAGAAGTTTGCCGAGGAGCAAGGGAAGCCAAGAATTATCAACCCGGAGATATTATAGGAATTCTCCCAGGAAATCATGTCAATGAGGCTAACCCTTATGTAGATATTCCCATTGCCACAACGATAGGACTAACTCGCAATGTTTTAATAGCTAACTCCCAGGCTGTAATAGCCATTGGAGGTGGAGCGGGGACTCTTTCTGAAATAGCTTTTGCTTGGCAATTCCAACGTTTAGTCTTTGCTTGGAGAGGGGGTGGCTGGAGTGCTAAATTGGCCGATCAAAAAATTGACGATAACAGGTCTTTTCTTGAACTAGATGACGACCGGGTTTTTCGTTTTGATTGCGCTGAAAAGATGCTAGAAGATCTCAATAAAAAAGTGCCTTTGTATGAGAAGTTGAGCAACCAAAAAGAGTAGGAGTTTTGTAATGAAAACAAAATCAGCTTTACTTGTTGGCGTTATCTTAATAGTCTTTCATTTTTCCATAACGTTTGGTCAGACAGATAAATATTTAGATGTATCCATCCTAGACGAACCCTTGCAAAATCATCATCGTCTAGCCGTAGACGAACTTCTTAGCTCCTTTAAACAACTGGTGCCTTTACACGAGCCTTTTGATCTAGGGGGTACTTTTGACTGGTACATGAGCCACCCAGAGCCAGGACAAACTTTCTTTCAGTATTTAGAAGCCAAACCACTACGAGCCAGAAGAGTAAAGAATAGCACCATCTACATTCAACCTCTAGGAGATTTTTCTCCCAAACAAAAAGAAGTGGTCCAATTGACGGTAGAATACATTCATCATTTCTTTCAATTACCCGTTAAATTTCAAAAAGCCCTCCCTCTTTCTGTTATTCCCGAAAAAAGCCGGCGGATCAACGTGAACACTCATAACGAACAACTCCATACCCGATACATTCTCTACGATATTCTCAAAGCAAAGCGTCCCAAAAACTCCATGGCCTATATCGCCTTCACAGCAACCGATCTTTATCCCCGCGAGGAATGGAATTTTGTTTACGGACAAGCTTCCCTCACAAGTAGAGTAGGCGTTTGGTCGATCTATCGCAATGGTGATGTAGAAGGAAGTCCAGAGGAATTTCAACTCTACCTAAGACGAACCATAAAAACCGCCACACACGAAATCGGCCATATCTTCAAGATCCGCCATTGTGTTGCTTTTCAGTGCTTAATGAATGGCTCGAACAATCGATCGGAGTCTGATTTCCGTCCCCTTTACCTGTGCCCTCTTTGTCTGCAAAAGCTGCAGTGGAATATTGGTTTTGATATGAAAAAGCGCTATAAAGATATGGCAGACTTTGCCCAAAAAAATGGGCTTTCTAAGTTTCACAGTAGTTTACAAAAATTTATTGCAACGATAGAGGATTTTGAGTAGAAAAGAATTTCACGCAAAACCACAAAGATCGCAAAGAAAAATCTAAAAAATCTTTCTATTGATGAAATTCTCCGAATTTATCTCTTGCCTAAATTCTTTTTCTCCTTGGCGTCTTTGCGTGAAATTCTTTTCTTTCTTCAACTCTAAGGCGCACTCTTTTTTGTTTCCGTGTATGAGAAGCCTGTAGTAGGTGTTTCTTGGCAAAACGCTCTATTTTCCTTCTAACAAAATTTCCTGATCCACTCGAAAAACATCATCTGGTGGATCATTACGGGAAATCATAAAAAAACGATCCACAGTAAAAGTAACGGCCTCCCACCCATCTTCACATTCTTTTTTACCTGCCCAAAAACTATCTTCCCCTTGAAATCGTCCCATTGTCATATGAGGAGAAAAACTTCGATTGCTCTTGAGTTCTAAACTCAGCCCGCTCGATAAATCAGAAAGTTGAGTTTGTAGCTCTACAATAGGCTCTTTTTTCTCAGGAGCAAGCCACAAAACATAGCGCTTTTTCTTTTGAGAAAAATAGCCAAACTCTCTTAGCACTATCGTAAAAGGAGAGATAGTTTTTCCTATCTCTTCAAAAGAGGGAGTAATCTGAGGAAACTCGCTTTGGGAGAAGAATGGATAGAGAAGTGTAATATGAGGCATCCAACGACGTATTTTATTATCATACTTTTGTCGAATCGACTGAATCGAGCTCCAGACTTCTTCAGGAGGAATGACGACTAAGGCTGTTTTGTGAGTGATCTCCATTGTTTTTCCTTTTTTTTGGATAATTTTTTTAGTTTTTTTAGGAATTAGGTTTGAGCAGACATAACGGACAACCACGAGGGTTCTTGCGGACGGCCCTCGAAGTTGTCCCTACATTACATCACCTGTTTTGTTCAGGTAAACCAAATCGTTCAATACCACCCGTCCCAAAAAAATAAGGACACGCCCTGTCCTCGATAAAATACACTCTAGGCCAAATCCTTTCTTTGAAACTCCCTCTTAAAAAAAAAGTTCCTCTCTTATTCCCTATACTCTTTGGGGTTTTACTACATCTCAAATTATTTTCCAAAAGCGAATGGCACGCTCCTTGCATTACTTGTTTAGTATCTGCCCAACGGAGGCAAAAAGACAAGTAGACTTACCAAGTGCTGAACAAAAAGGAGCCTAGTTATGAAAAAGCTAATTACTTTTATTACCCTCGCTGCCCTATTGCAAGTTTCTCTCGTTGCTCAAAACTACTCTAGAAATCATTATCAATCGAAATCTTATGTTCGCGAACTCAAGTTACAAAATCAATCTCTTTTAGATGAGATTCAAAATTTAAGAAGACTAGTAGACATATCCAAAGTGGACATTGATACTTTGCAAGAGCAAAATCAAACTCTCAAAAGAGAAGTTCGACAATTGAAAAAAGAAAACCGTAGAGCACTTCAAACTCAAGTAAGCCTAAAGAAGAGCTGCGAGCAAGTAAATGCTCAAAATTATCAAATGAAAGAACGTGTAAACTATCTTAAAAACGAAGTTCAACAATGTAAAACTCAGCGTTTTTCTGCTCCTCGAAGATTCGTAGAAAAAAAATACACTGTTCTTTTTTCTGGTTTCAATGGATATCGTGCTACTCGAAAACTAAATAAGACTTTGGCCCATCTTAGCCATCCTCAAGACTTTCAAATAGAAAAACGCTCTTCTTATAGAGGTAACCACTCGGTCAAAGTAAAGCTTACTCTAAAAAGAAATCAAGAACCAAAGTTAGCAGAAACACTCTTAAGTACTTTCGAGCAACAAGGGATTCATGTTCATCTCTCTGAACTAAAAAACAATACGATCAAAGTTGAAAGAACCAACCATCGCTATGTAGCAATAAAATAATAAGTTTAGGAGAAAGGAAAGGGAAATTTAAAAGTTTTCTTCCTTCCTCCTAAATTTAAGGAGGAAATTCATGACAACATTCATGACAAGAGGCAAATGGAAAAATTTTCTACTCGTCTTGGTCATGCTACCTGTTTGGATAAGTGCTAGCGAGGACTATAGAGAGATTTTTGTTTATCCTGCTCCCCAACTAGTGGATAAAGATAAGCGAAACAATAGTGTCTACGGCTTTGTTGATCTTCCCGAAAACTACCAAAAGCTTTATTCTTTTTACAAAAAGAACACAGAAGCTATCGAAAACCCTTACTTTAGTGAGAAAATTTCCGTTTGGGAAAATCAGAAAAATAATGAACAACACTATCACTTAATTTTTCGACATTGGTTTGCGGGAGAATTATTTCGCTTCATGGAGGAACACAAAAAAATAGAAAAGGCACTCTGGAAAAATACTTCCGATCAAAGCTTTGTAGCCTTTGCTGGAGAAAAAAAAGCGGATATAGGAATCAAGCAAGCAGATATGTGGACAATCAAGAAGTATCTTTTGGAAAAGAGCAAAAGCAGTTATGTAGAAGAAGACCTCCAGTATATGGAAATGAACATTGCGTTCATCAAAATATCCCCCCAAAAAACACGGGTCTACTTCCACCTAGTTGTCAATGCAAAAAACCAAAGAAATCATCACCAAATTGCCCTAAGCCTACGCAGCAATGTTCAAGAATTCGTCCAACACTGGTCAAATCATAGCTAGTAAATTGTGGAAGGTAGGAAAGAAAACTTAAAAATTTTCCTACCTCCCACAATTTACCCATTTTTGGAACTTTTTTACTTTGGTTTTACGGCAAGTTTTAGCATATTTCAACACTCTATTACACAAGGCAAAGCTAAATTAGACTTTGCCTTGGTGAGTGAAATTTCAAAAAATCCCCAAAAAGTGGTAAATTGAGGGAGGTAGGAAAATTTTTAAGTTTTCTTTCCTACCTCTCTCAATTTACAGGGGTATCTGCTCTTCGATAAACTGAGAGGCAGAGCTTAAAATGACGTCTGCCCAAGTTTCAATGAACTTTGATCGAGTAGAGCTAGAGCGAAGATTCAGATAACGATCTCGAAAAGAATCTTTCCCCCACAAATACTCTCGGCGTGCTCCTTTTACAGGTAAAGGAGTAAAATTTCCAGATGGTTTCAGAAAAAAAGAAGAAAAAGTTTGCTTGAGAGGAAGAGGAAAAGGGTTTAGCACTTGAACATAAACAGGTGTTTCTTTTTCCCGTTCTTTTGCTCCTTTCTGCTCTTTTTCGCGCTCCCGATTTTTTACGGGTTCTCTGAGCAAATGGGTTCCCATTTCTCCCGAAGCGAGCAAAGAGGCAAACTCTCCTTTGACCTCCATTAAAAAGCCATAGCTGTTTACAGATTTAGCAAAAGAATGGTCTAAGTATTCTCCCATTTTGCGTAAACGCAACGCGGCAGGTTTATTCTTTGCTTTTTTGCTTTTCTTCTCTTTCTCCTGCTCTTCATTTTCCTCTTCTTCTAGATTCCCCTCGCATTTTTCATCGTCTGTCTCTACTTCTATTTTGACTTCTGGACAGGTAAAGTAAAAGAAACTTCTTACTTCAAAGCCTAACTCTTCAAAAACAAGATGATACTGAGGAACAAATTCCTCTAGAAGTTCATCATTGCTAGAGTTTACGAGCAAGATAACTTTGTTCTGATGATTCTGCCAGCGATGAGATGTTTCCAAAAGCATCTTCCGCCATTTTTTTTCACACTCTTCCATATTTGGTTTTATCTCTTGCCAAACATTACTTTCACTCTCTCGCAAGGACATAATTGCCATATCTTCTGCTAGCTCAATTTCTTCAAGCAGTTGCTCTAAGTTAGCTTGGAACTTTTGTAAATCCAGACGACGTATTTCTTCCAGGGGATTCAAACGAGCCGAGTTAGGATTTTTCTTTCTCTTAGCTTCGACCTCAAGATCCATAATATGAAGTTCATTCGCCATTTCAACGACAGGATCACTTCTCTGCAAACGCACCATCAAGCGACGCAAACGAGAGATTTTTTCCGTCCACGAAATTGCCATTTCAATTTGGTTTTCTTTTTTCTCTGCATTTAAAAGAGCCCGACACTTAACTTGAGGTTTCCCTTTGCTCATGCTAACCTTTAATTCTAAAGGAGCCGTTGTCGTCTTTTGGTTGATGGCCTCCCCAATAGAAACAAGAAAGTGTTTTTCCAAAGCTCTTTTCAGTGGTCTCGCTCCGTACAAAGGATGATACCCTACTTCCGCTAACCACTTAACTGCTTCTGGATGAAAAATAACTTCTGCATGCCGCCGGAAAAAACCTTCTCTTTTTTGGGATTTAGTAATTTCGAGAAAAGCAATCTCCTGAATAATATTTTTAGACAGAGCAGAAAAAGAAATAAGAGAATCAATTCTATTAATAAATTCAGGGCGAAAAAATTTTTGGGCTGCGTCTAAAAAAATCTCTTCGCTAGTTATTTCTTCCGAGTGAAAACCAGCCCTACCAACTTGTGCTTCTTGCGCTCCGAGATTGGAAGTCATGATAATAATACAGTTACGAAAGTTAGCTTCGACCCCTCGCGCATCCGTAAGACGGCCTTCTCCCAGAACTTGCAAAAGAACATCAAAAACAAGAGGATGGGCTTTTTCGATTTCATCTAATAAAAAAACGCAAAAAGGTTGTTGGCGAGCTTTTGCCACTAATTCTCCTTCTTGACGATGATTCGTTCCAATTAATCGAGCGACAGAGACTTCGTCCATATACTCACTCATATCAAAGCGAATTAAACGCTCTCTATTGCCAAAAAAGAATTCCGCCAGGTTCTTAGCCATTTCGGTTTTCCCCACTCCTGTTGGCCCAGCAAAGAGAAAGGAAGCAATTGGCTTTTCCGGATCAGTGAGTTCTGCTTTGATTAAACATATCAGGCTAACCACACGCTCAATTGCATTTTGTTGGCCTTTTAGGCGGTCTTGGAAAAATTGAGCTAACCAATCTGGATCAAGGGTCACTGCTTCATCTAGAAGGAATAGAGGAAGGCCCGTTTGCCGAGAAAACTGCTCCACCACTTGAGAACGAGAAACCTTTCCCTTAAAGTCGCGCCTCAAGAATTCTAAAAAATACATCACCCTTCCCGGAAAAGAAGAGTAAGTTCCAAAACGTTCGTGAAGATCCCAAACACATTCTTGGGCTTGTTGGTCTAAGTCGATTTTGCCAGGTTGACTCTTTGACCAAGAGTTTATAATGGCAAGCATTCTTTTTTTACTGGGCAAGGAAACTTTTATTTCTTGAAACAGATGAAGTAAACCCGGGTCGCTTTGTTCTACGAGCTCTTTCTCTCTTGGAGTTGTTTCTAAAACAACAAAGATCTCTCCACTAGCGATATGTTTTTTTAAGTAGCTCGCAACACCTTCATCTGATCCAGAATGAGTCCCTGACTGGACTAAATCTGTTAAGTTACCCAGAAAAAGAACGGCCTTATCTTGGGTAGCCTCGCGTACAATTTGGTCACATCTCTCTTCCCACTCTCCTAAATAGGTCATCCCTGAAACAATACGAGATCCTGAAGTTTGCCAAATTTTTTCGTAATTTTGTTTTTGCTTGCCCCGCTTCCACTCGTTAACCCACTCATGAAAAATAGCTGTTTTACCAACTCCAGACTCCCCCACCAAAAGAAGACTTTTTATCTTCTTTGCTTCGCTAGCTTTCCCTATTTTTTCAACTTCTTCTTTTACTTCAAAAGCAGTTGCGAGATGAGTTGAGTGAAGAGGACGAGCAATCTCTTTAAGGACAGATTTTTCTTTTTCTGGCTTTTCCTTGAGAGATAAAACTTTTTTTGTCCTTAGCAAAATAGTTTTGACTTCCACTTTTTCCAAAAAAGATTCCTCTTTGCCTTTCTCCAAGTCAAGTAAAGCCAAGTCACGAAAATTTCGATTGTACTTTTCTCGAACCAAAGCAGCAAAGATTTCTTCCTTGATCTGTTTCGTTGAAATACTTTCTTCTGGTTGATATAGATTCAAGCCAAGATGGGGCACATAAATCAGTTGTCTTCGCTCCTCAACTTCATGATGAACATAAGGCAATGAAAGATTTATCGATCGAATGCACTCTTTTTGTTTTCCTTTAAATTGAAAATCCACCTCTATTGTTTTGAGAGAAGGGTTTTCTATGATAGGTAGATTGGATAGTTTTTGAGGAGAGGCATCTTCCAAATAGGACCGCAGAGAATCCTTCATGTTGATCTTTAGCTTTTCTAAATTTTCTCCGTGAAGAACAAATCTAGGCATATTTAAAACGCGAACAGTATAGTTTTCGCATTGATGGCGGGTAATAAAAAACCAAAAAGGGAAATGGTAATTCTTAATGAGAAAACTCCTCGGATAACAAGCGGTGAAGTGGGCAGGTTAAGGGAACCCACTAGTAGATTCCCCACAGAACAAATTAAGGATCTTCATTCAGTTTTAATTTTCAAATTCTTCATCTCCCCTACAGGTAGGGCGTGTCCTCATTCAGCCCACCACGTTACACAACTGTAACGAGAACAAAAAACTACATTTCTAATCATCCAAAACATAGCAAAAAAGCTGAATGAGGACACGACCTACTTTTTGACCTTCTTCTGGAGTTCTTTTTCCAGAAGAGAAATCATTTTATGGAACTCTTTGTGATCAAAACCAATAGATTGATAAATAATTTTTCCTTGGCGATCCAGAACATAAAGTCGAGGAATATCACTTTTCGCAAATTTAGAAAAAACCTCTCTTTTAGGATCTCCTGCTAAGGGGAAACTCAACTTGAAGCGCTTCTTAAAAGGAGCCAGCTCCTTTTTTGTTTCTTCTCGGCCAACCGCACAAAGAATTAAATCTTTATTTTTACTATGTTTTTGCCAAAGTTTTTCTAGTTCAGGCATCTCTTGCCGACAAGGAGGACACCAAGTTGCAAAGAGGCTCATGACCACAACTTTACCAGAAAAATCTAGTTTTTTTCCTTCAATGGTTATCACTTGAGTTACAGGAGTTTTATCTCCAACTTTAGTGTAAGTTTTCGGTGCCTTTTTTTCTCCCGCCCAAGCCAGAGAAACCATAAGAAAAATAGATATAGTTAAGCTTAAAATGCGCATTCAACTCTCCTTCTAGTGAGAAGTTTTGTTAGGAATAAATCAATACATAACCTATTTGTATTATGCCACTTCCCGAAAAATTTTCAAGAGGAATTGCCCTAGAGGTCTCCACACTTAGCGGTAACTAAGCTCTTTCATAGCTCGCTGAAAATGAGCAACAATTTCTTTCTCTCTTTGATGGTGCTGATTTTGAACAAGCCATTTCCCCTGCACGATGGTTCCTTTTATCCAGGAAACGTCTCCGGCATAAACAAAGGTTGCCAGTCTCCTCTCTGAGGAAGTAACTTGAATGAGAGGTTCATCCTTATCAAGAATAACTGCGTCGAACTCTTGTCCTGGAGCAAAAAAACGAGTGTCATTTTGCCCTGCAGCCCTTCGTCCCCCTTGAACACTTCCTCGGAAAATTAAGTCGCCACTATCGCTCCCAGGAGTTTGACAAATGATATTGCGCTTCTCTTTTTTCAGTCTCTGCCCATAATCTAAAATTCTCAACTCTTCGTTAGGGTTTAAACCAATATGACTATCGGTACCAATGCTCCAGTTTCCCCCTTGCTGGCAGTACTCTTGAAAGGAGAAGAAACCATCTCCCAGATTTCCTTCTGTCGAAGGACAAAGAACAACATGGGCTCCACTTTGGGCCATCAGAGAGATTTCTTCGGGGCTGGTATGAGTAGCGTGGACAAGATGATAGCGCTTGCTCACTTCGACATTGTCGCTTAACCACTGGACAGGCCGCTTTCCCAAATAAGCAAGACAATCGTTCACTTCTTTTTGTTGCTCGGAGACATGGATATGAAGAGGGCAGTGGGAGGGTGCTTGAGAAAAAGTAGCGACAACATCTTGTGCTTGGACTGCTCGCAAAGAATGAATTCCCCAACCTAGTTGAGCCTTCGAACAATAGGAAAGCTTTTCTTCCGTTTTTTCCATCAGTTTCCTGTAATCGTCTCGGGTCGAAGAAATAAAACGGGCTTGCCGCTCGCTTGGCTTTTGTCCAAAGCCTCCCATCTGGTAAAAAATGGGGACTAGAGTTATTCTAATTCCTGTTTTCTCGGCGGCCGATAGGAGTCTGCTCCCCATCTCGGCAATATTTTCATAATCACTTCCATCAGGGTTGTGATGTAAGTAGTGAAACTCAACCACATGGGTATAGCCATGACGCAGCATTTGGCTATAAAGCATGGTCGCAATGGCTTCCATCTGATCAGGATTTAAAGTTAAAGCCAATGTGTACATAGCCTCTCGCCAGCTCCAAAAGTCGTCGCTTTGACTTTGCCGAGGTAAATTTTCGGCCAAGCCCGCCATAGCATATTGGAAAGCATGAGAGTGGGCATTTTGGTAGCCTGGTAAAGCATATCCTCCGGCTATCTCATCAATTTCCTTGTCTGGCTTTTCTGAGGTAACTCTTTGGATAACTCCCTCTTTATCAACCTCAATAAAGGCAGGCTCTAACCAGCCCTCATCTTGTAGCAAGCCATCTAAAGACCAAACTTTATTCATAAACTCCCTTTCTGTACAAGCTCATAAAGTCTGCAATGTTTTCCCTAAAGCCTGAAGAGTTTGACGTAAGACTACTTGCATCTTTTGCGCTTTATCTTCATCATAGCTTGTCGTTTCTTCATTCATGTAATTTATCTTCGTCATCTCTAACTGCAAAGCATGAATTCCTTTCTCTGGTTGCCCAAAGTACCGAGTAAGTTGTCCTCCTTTAAACAAACCATTGTGAACAAAACTATAGGAGGAAGATTGGAGATTTTCCACAGCGCAAGCAATCAGTTTAGAGTCCGCTGTTTTCTCATCTTGGTTTCCTAAAATTAAATCAGAAAAAGGGTCGGGATGAATCGTCGGAACATTTTGCTTTATAGAATGGGCATCGTAGAAAAGAACATGAGAAAATTCTTCTTTTAGCTTAAAAAGAAGGGATTCGACTTTTTTATAATAAGGCCAATAGTAGTGCTCTAAACGTCGGGCAATCTCTTCCTCTTTGGGAGGAGATTTTCGGTAGAGATCTTCTCCGAGAAAAGTCTTACTTGGTACCAACTCCGTAATTAAACGACCATCATTATACAGCGGTTTACTCTGAGAGTCTCGGTTGATATCAATTAGCCATCGGCTATAGCGAGCATAAATTAAGGTAATCCCCATCTCGGGAGCAAAATCATAAAGGCGATGAACAAACCAGTCCGTATCCTCAGGAGAAGAGATCAGATCTGCTCGGTATTCGCCTTTTACCTCAGCAGGAAACTCTGTGCCACAATGAGGAACACTTAGCACAATAGGAAGTTTAGGTGCCTTTCCTGGGACAATAAAAAAAGGCTCCAAAGGCTCAGTCATTTTCTTCTTCCTTCTGCCCTATAGGTAATTTCATTTGTATCATGCACAGCAGTGCCACCTCTGCCATTCTCTGATTTAAAAACTGAGTTTTGCGATAAAAAGTGCTCACTTTCTCTTGGAGTTCTTCTGCAACAGAGGCATCTACTATTCCCGTCATTTGAAACAAAATAACACAGCAAGTGTTAAATTGAGTATCGGAGTCTGCTTCCAACCAAACGTGTCCATTTTGGACGTGTAAATTCGCTTGTCCTTCTCCCCGAAAGAGATCTTCCGGTTTTACCTCTTCTATATCTTCCTCGATTACTTCTTCCGTCTCAAATTCATTTTCGACGTCTTCCTGATTTCTAGGAGTAGCCATTTTCCGCTCTAAAAAATTCTTCTCAATACGTTTTCTCTCTTGCTCTTTGATAAGAGCTACTTCTTCCTCTTCTTCCTCTTGTTCCCATTTTTCGGCGTAAGCTAGGGCAAAGTAAAAAAACACTCCTAGCACAATCACTAGTCCAAAACACCCGATACACCCAAACATATCTCGTTGCCGAAGCTTCTCTTCATCCAAGGGTCGGTACTCTTGTTCCAAGTCTAACATTTTTCATCTCCATTTCTTCCTCTTTTTTAGGGCATCTTAGAAAATACTCTTCTCGTTTCCCTGCCAATTATAACGGACAAGTTAAAAAAAGGCTATCAAGAAAATTAAGTGGCGAAAATCTATATTCTCCTTTATCATACCGGAGAAAAACAAGCGCTTAGACGGGCAAGATATTTTTCAAAGACAAGTAATTCACAGCAAGGAAAGCATGAGCCGTAAACGAACTATCCTCACCAACACATTTTCCAATATCGCTCTGCAGGTCTTTCAAGTATTGACAGGCTTTATTTTAATGCCTTTAGTCATCGGGTTCTTTGGTAAGGAGTTATTTGGAATATATGTCTACATTTTTAGCCTAGTGATTATTCTAGATGTTTTTTCTTTTTCTATTTCCATGTCTTTGATGAAATATGTCCCCGAAATGCAAGCAGAAAAGAAAGACCAAGAACTTCACGAAATCATTTATACAATGCTGGGAATCTCGGCTTTTTTATATTTCCTTCTAGCTTTGGGTATATATATGTTTTCTCTTTGGGGAAGTGAGTGGTTCAACGTTTCGAAAGAACTTCAAAACACCATGGCCTCTGTCACCCAAATCATTGCTTTATTTACTTTGGTAAAATTCCCTTACCCTATTATCAATGGAGTGCTCTACGGTTTACAAAAATGGCACCTTCACAACAAAACGTCGATTTTCTTAACTATTATCCAGATTTTTTCTTACCTAGTCGTTACGAGAACTTCTTCTGGACTCTGGGAGTATGTCTTTATTTGCCAACTGGGAGAGCTTTTTGTTTTTGTTCTACGTTTCTTCCTTTGCTGGAAGCTCTTACCTGTTAGACGTAAATGGCTAAAGTTTAACTGGAGCCGTTTAAAAACAGTTTCGTCTTTTAATCTAAATATGGTAGTAATGCAAATTTCAGATCATCTAAACTACACTGTCGATAAATTGATTTTGCAAAAATTTATAGGAAGTTTTGCTGTAACCTATTACCATGTTGCTCGGCGCACAGATGAAATTGCCAGCTCATTCATGAGTATGCCCCTAAGAAGTGTTCTTCCCGCTCTTTCGGATGCTTTTGCCAAAAAGGATCAGGCCTTTATTGAAAAAACTAACACCACTGGAACTCTCCTCTTTAATTTCTTGATTCTTCCTCCCTTGGTTGCACTGTTCTTTCTCTATCCCTTCTTCATTGAGCTTTGGGTAGGGGAAGGCTTTAAAAGTACAGTATGGGCAGGAAAATTATTTTTGCTAGGAGTGATGAGCACCTGCTCTTTTCAAATTGCATATCACTCCTTAATCGCAAAAGGAGAAGTCCGCTTAATTAGTCAAACTAAACTAGCCTATAGCTTTATCAACTTTTTTGCTAGTTGCTTTCTAGTCACTCAAATTGGATTAATCGGAGTAGTCATTCCCACAGTAATTTACTTTTCTTTTGTTTCCCCTACAGTTATTCTGTACTTACTTCACAAAGAAAATTTCTTTGAAAGTAAAGAGTTAATTGCAGTAATTTATCCTTTTTTTGTAGCCTTTATTCTTTGTCTAGGAGTCGACTATTTTCTCATTTTTGAAATCACAACCTGGTTAGGTTTATTGGTTTATGGGACGATATATACGCTGGGCTATACTCTTGTAGCTTATACTTTTGTCTCCCAAAAATATCGCCAACGACTGAGAGAGGAATGGGAACCTATGGGAGGAAAAATCAAAGGATATTTTTAGGTTATGAAAGAAAGAGGTAGGAGGAGGTGAAGTAAAAGAAGCAAAGAAGGACACCTCAAAGAATCTATTTTTGGAAGAGGTGGGGTACAAGAAGCGTCCTACTCTGGATGGATTCAATTACAAAAAATATTAGATATCCTTCTTCGAAATATTCACCATCGCATACACTTCCCCATCATCCCCAACATACTTAAATATGAAATAAATATCTTCATTGAAGACTATCTTCATATTTTTCCAATCGGGACTTTGCTTAAAATTAGCAATACATTCAGCCTTCACAGATTCATTTGTGAGCAAACTTCGATCAACATCTACATCTTTCGCAAAAACATATTCATAAACAACTCCATGCTTTTCACCATCTCTATAGATTTTAACATCCTGAAAAGTTCCCTGCGATTGAAGAATTATCTGTGCGCGAGCCGAGTTTGCTCCTTTGATGATTTCTTGAATCATCTCATCCTTAGACGGCCCCCCTATAACTCCTGAGCGGACCAAAGCACCAATGACAATAATAACAACAAAAATAATTGTTCCAGCTGAATTTCTCATACACTTTTCCTTAATAAATAACCATAACAAAATACGCAAAGAGGTCACTCAAACCTCCTTAGTTCATCTATTGTAAAAAAGATTTACTTCACTAACTACGAAAAAAAAATAAAAAACGATAGAAATAGGGCGTGTCCTCATTCAGTTTTTTTGCAATGATTTGGACGAGTAGAAGTATAACTCTTAATTCTAGTTATAGTTCTATAACGAAATGGACTGAATGAGAACAGGCCCTTGCGGGCGAAAAACGAAAAATCGAAGAAACAAAATTTAAATCTTTGTTTGGGGGAAACTCATCCTCTTAAGTTTGACAATTTTCTTGGCAAAGAAATCCTTCCTAGGTAAGATTAAAGTGATACCTATGTAAAAAATATTATGGGGTGGGAAATGGATACAGAAAAAAAGATTCGTTTTGGTATTTTGTTTTTTGCGTTTTGTTTTTTATCGTTCGCTTCACTGACATTTGACATGTTCTTCTTTAGGAAAGGAAAAACAGAAAGTCCTTCTAAACAAGCCGGTAAGGCAAAAGAAACAAAAGGGTCTGAACACTTAGATCGTTTAGAAAAGATTGCTGAAGACATTGAAAGTCTTACTGAACACATTGGAAGTCTTACTGAACACATTGAAAAGCTCAATAAAAACAGTGAAAAGCTTACTGAAGACATGAAAAAGCTTACTGAAGACAGTGGGGATCTGACTGAAGACATCAACCATTTTGAGGAGATTTCTGAAAAAGTAGATTACTTCCGAGAACAAACATACATCTCAGGCCCTGACTCTGGAGTTGTTTGGTTTAATAAAGAAGAGAAACTTGTCCTGGGAGATAAAGAAAAAGTAACCATTTGGGGAAAGCAGTCTCTAGAAACTTTTCTCTGCTCTATTCATAAAGTACTCATGAAAAGCGAGAAAATAGAGGTTGTCTTTGGGCCAGTGGACTACAATCGCAATTTTTCTCGACTTCAAAGTCGTTTTTTTCCCAACTCCAAAGACCCCTTTCGAGGAGATTGCGTGGTTTGCAAAGGGCACCAAGTTATGAAATATGGCATGTCTTGCGAAATATGTGAACGACTCGCTGTCTCTTTCTATGAATCCTATGCCTTTTCTGTAGAGTTAGAAAGAGCTTGGAGAGAACTGGAGCAGGAAGAAGAAAAACTCCTTCTAGAATTTTCTGAAAAGGTTTTAGATACAGAAGTAATGAACTACTTTGCTCGCGATCCCTTTGATCGTTGCCCTCGAACATTAACAAAATCTTACCTAGAAGAACAATGGGAGTAAAATAGGAAAACCCCATTTAGTGCTTCCAAAGAGACTTCCTTTTTATTAAGATATTTCTTAGAGTTATCAAGTGAAACAATATTGTAAGGTTTCCACTTTGATCGGTTTTTGTTACTTGGTTAATTAGGAGAATACGATGAGAAAGCCTTGTCTTTTTTTAATCTTAGTTTTATTTTGCCTTTCCCCCATTTTTGCTGCCGATCTCATTTTACCCAACTCCCCTTTTTCTTTCTGGCTTCCTGATAGCTGGAGAACAGATTGGGAAGGCGATGCTTTACAAACAATGAATCAAAGCGGTGATATTTACTTTGCTTTTGCCGTTCCCGAAAAATATAAGAGCTTACGAAAATCTACCCAGGAGCTGGACACAGAGCTTCGTTATTGGTTAAAAGACATTCAGTATGATTCGTTTGATATCAAGAATCATAAAGGCTTGCAATATCTGTCTGTAGGAGGAAGCGCTAACACTCGCGAGAATGGAGACTGGGTAGGCTTTGAGGTGAGAGTCTATCAAAAAG
The DNA here is from genome assembly GCA_029260735.1 of Planctomycetota bacterium. Classification (GTDB taxonomy): domain Bacteria; phylum Planctomycetota; class Uabimicrobiia; order Uabimicrobiales; family Uabimicrobiaceae; genus JAJDCR01. Next base: position 50,275 of record JAJDCR010000170.1, on the reverse strand, counting down.
GGCAACACTATTTCCTCATGTTAGTTGTCGCTGAGGCTTCTGCTATTGTACGCCATTACGATACCATCACTAAAGTTATGGATTCCGTAGAACATCGTAAAGTTTACAAGAAATGGGAATACCACCGAACTAATTTTTCCTTTCTACTTCCCAAAAAATGGAAAACTGAACTAGAAGAAGAGTTTTTTACGGCCTATCCGAAAAGCGAAGATATGTCTATTACCTTTTTTTCTTCTCGTAAAATCAAGAACATTAAAAAAGCAATGGACTATCTAGACGATGAGTTGCAATGGTGGTACACCGATATCAACTATGACTCTCCCGAATACTACACTCGAAATGGCCTAAGCTCCATGTGGGTGACAGGAACAGCATATGAAATAACCGATATGCTAACCAAAGGAAAAAAAGTAGCCTTTGGAATTGCCGTTTACGAGAAAAAAGGCAAGTTTTTACTTGTGGTAGGAGGAACCGAGCGAAATAAATTCCGTCGTTTCCAAAAAGACATTAGTATTATTGCTAATTCTATCCGTTAGTAGTTTGCAGAAATGCTTATTTGCCTGTAAGATAGAAGTTTCAAATTCTAACGGAATTGGTGGTCACTTCATTTTTTACAGCCCCATCAATCCCAAAGCGTAACGGACAACCACGAGGGTCCTTGCGGACGGCCCTCGTAGTTGTCCCTACAGGGATATGCACGCGATAGAAAATAATTTGCAGGTTGTATTGGCTGGATATTGATCGATTTCATTAACCTGAATTCATCGATTTGTATGTAGGGACAACTACGAGGGCCGCCTGCAAAGGCCCTTGTGGTTGTCCGCTGCGCCTAATAGGATACTAACTTGAGAAATATTTTTTTAGAAAACTAAAGTACGCTACAATAAGGGATAGAAAAAACAGAAGAGAGTTACCATGGCCATTCGTGAGATTTTACTTCTCGGCAATCCTAAATTATACAAAACCTGTTTTTCAGTCAGCCAAGAAGAACTTCCTTCTCTAGAGAAAGACATCCAAGATCTTCAAGACACTTTCTTTGATTTCCGGCAAGGTCATGATTTTGGGAGAGCAATTGCTGCTCCTCAAATTGGCTTCATGAAAAGAATTGTTTTCATGCATATTGATAAGTCTATTGTCATGATTAATCCTGTTATTAAAAACAAAAGTGATGAGATGATAGAGTTGTGGGACGATTGCATGAGTTTTCCCAATTTACTTGTAAAAGTACGTCGCCATAAGTTTTGTCAACTGAGATATAGAGACTTGTCATGGCAAGAGCATACCTGGGATTTGGAAGGTGATTTGGCCGAACTGCTGCAACATGAATGCGATCATTTAGATGGAGTTCTTGCGACAATGTTAGCGGTCGATAAACAATCTTTTGCTTTAGCAACTCAGAAAGAGCATTTATCCTAAGCTACTAAATAATCAATTTTCAAAATATAACTTTTTTTCCTTTTTGTCTTTTTATTGACTTTTAAGCAATAAAGTATTATTCTTAATATGAATACTAGAAAAGTGATTTATATAATAGAGCATCAACAAAGTCAACTTCTCCACAGAATGAGATTTGGCCTAAAGATTAGATTTTGAGGTTAAAATGAATAAAAGTAAGTTTATCAGTCAAGTGGTATTCGCGGTTCTTATTTTTTTTGCTGGGTCACTCTCTGCCACAACACTTGCCCACTGGACCCTCGACAATACATTCAATGACAGCGTTGCGGGCTCAACAAATCATCTGACAGAAAACACTGGAACATTGACCTTTCAAACCGATACTCCCTCTGCGGGAGGTTCCCACAGTTTGAACTTCACAAGTAGTGCTCATGCCGGCGTTGCTCTTGGAGGAGGTGACTCGGGATTTACAAGTCCTGCCAACAATTTCACCTTTGAGCTTTTCTTTAAATCGACAACAACAGTAGGTTCTCCTATTTCTACCGACATCCAAATGATGGCTAGTGCTTTTGATCACACAACGAGTGACGGCGATGCAGCCAATGGTGGTTGGCATCTTTCACTAGGGCTTGATGGAACGGTGATTTGGGCCAACACAGGCAATGGGGGTAGTGGATCTATATCTTTAGTTTCAGACAATAATGGCGGCAATGGATATAACGATGGCCAGTGGCATCATGCAGCAGGAACACTTTCTAGCTCAAATGTTCTGGGACTTTTTGTTGACGGAGTATCTCAAGGAACAGTGCAAGGTGTTGCTTCTGGGTCATTGCGAAATGGTATCCGTTTAGGGGCTTCTCACGTGGCGCCTTCCAGTACACGTTTTCGCTTCACCGGCAACCTGGATGAAGTTCGCTTAAGTGATAGCGTTTTGTCAGAAGGTGAGCTTCTCAACGCCAATGTTGTTCCTGAACCAAGCACCGGAGCACTATTTATGTTTGGGATTGTTTGTTGTTTTTGGCGTTCTTCACGAACTAAAAAAGATATTTCGTAGATAAACAATCTTTTGTTTTAGTTATTCAAAGAGAACCTCGACTTGAGTAAGGTTTCTCTCTTAGCTTTCCTGAAAAGGAAATTTTTCCTTCTGCACTTTTTGCTTCCCCACCCAAATAACATGTTTTTGAATGCGAGGATCTTGCTTCAATAACTCTGCTGTGTACAGCGTTTTCCCTAAAATCATTTGGTCATAGAGATCATGGATTCCACTGTGGCACATACGACAAATATCAACCCCAAGAGAAAGATTTTCTTTAGAGTAATTTTTTTTGAAGTAGTTCCGCCGATGAACTTTCTTTGGTATAAGATGATGAAAAGTCAAGTTACAGTTGCGATGACAAAGTGGACAAATCCCCATTTTTTCCTTTGCCCGGATTTCTCCATGCGGAAAATACTTTTCTTCTAAAAATCTCTTCACTAATGAAGCATGACTGAGGGGTTTGCGAAGGTCTGCAATATCTTGATTTGTCTCATAATCCAGAAAAACTAGCCCTTTTTCTTGCCCCAGTTTTCGTAAAGAGTTAATTTCATCTAAAAGACAGTTCTCCAAAACCCAACGATAAGAAGGAAGATAGATCTTCTCTCTAGCTTCATGGTAACCAAGAAGAACTTCTCCGTACTGGTGACCTAAAACTCTACCACACTTTCGTACCGTTCTTTTGATCCCTTTCATATTCTCAATAGCAAATTTAGAGATATCAACTCCTTCTCCTTCAAAGACTTTCAGGCCTTGCCAAATTCCTTCCATCGAACAACTAAAGCTCCCCTCCAGTTGAGGAATAGGAATTTCTCCGTGAGGATAGAATGGACTGAACTTAACCCAAGGCAAAGATCCTTTTGAGGTCAAATCAATAATTTCATGCTCGGGATACTTAGCTTTGAGATTTTCTAACTTCTTGCGCTTACTCTCTATGATAATTTCCATAATAACTTCTCCCATTTAGTTTTTTAAATTAAACCGAGAAATCAAAAAAATGTCTAAAATATTTCTCTAAAACTATCGCCGCACAATATTCCGAGCCAGCCAGATTTTCTCCAGCTTCTCATATCTCAAGTAGCTCTCTCCCCATATAGGATCAAAGATTTTAACTTTCTTGTCCAAGGTTTTTTCCACAACAATCCAGTGAACAACCGCTCCTCTTAGCTTAACAATAGCAAGAAAAGGTTGCTTTACATGAGCAATTTCTTCAAACTCGACCGACTCTATCTCAAAAGCAAGACTATGAACTTGCCCATTATATTGAGAGCATTTAGTAAAGCAAACTCGTTTGTTCCGAGAATGGGAAAAGTAGAAAAGAATTTCACGCAAAGGCGCAAAGAAAAGCAAAGGAAGATCTAAAAAATATTTATGTTGATGAATTCTCCGAATTTATCTCTTGCCTGGATTCTTTTCTCCTTTGCATCTTTGCGCCTTTGCGCCTTTGCGTGAAATTCTTTTTTTTCTTTAACTTTAAGGAGCACTCTTTATCACTGCACCGTAAAAATATGCAAATCCAAATGCGTGTTTTTTCTTCTTATTTTTTCTATCCTTTAGCCCTTTTTTGTTTCCGTATGTGAGAAGCCTATAGAATATACAAAATCTAGCGCATTCTACAAAAAAAGAACGCTCTACAAAATTCTATACACTGAAAGTGTTACACAACACAGCCCAGGGTGAAGTGAGCCAAAGGCGAGCAAGCCCTGGGTCACGAAGATGCCAAAAAATAATCTTTGTATGCGCAACGAAGAAATACTCTAGGCTTAGAAAGAAATTTTGATTCACCACACAAGCCTAGAGTAAATAGAAAAAATACTCGAAAAAACCTTGAAAATATCACTATTTTCAGATATAATAGTAATAATAAAAATTGGTAAATATTAAAAACAAATGCTATTTAAAATACAAATCAAGACTATGCAGTCTTTATTTTATCTTTCAAGTGCCAGACAAAACTGTAACTAACCTTAATCAAAAGTACTTAAGATGTTCAGCTTGCCTTGAGAAAAGGAGTTATAATGAAAAATGTTTTAATGCTTGCTTTGTCCATTTTAATGCTCTTCTCTTCGTGGACAACGGCAGATACTCTACTCCTTAATGGAGATTTTGAAAACACAGAAGTTATTGCATTGCCAGATGGACGCACGCGTTTTGAAGGTTGGACAATCAAGCCCACCAATGGTGGAAGTAATGGTTTTTTCTTAGAAGGCCAAAATGGAATCTCGGCATTTTCTACAGTCAACACTAAATTTGATGGAGCGACTAGTAACGCTGAGGATCCTTTTTCTCCTTTCATTGATAATGCCACCCCTAACTTAGACAACTTTATTTTTCTTCGTCCGAGTGGACCGGCACCTACGAGTAGTTTTTCGGAAGCATTTTCGGATATTTTTCTCAAAGATGGTAACATCACAATGGACGTTTGGCGAGAGAGTTCAGCCTCTTTTTCTCAGGTACGCTTTCATGATGCTCAAACTGATGCTGTCTTAGATTCCTTTACTTTAACAGGTGGTACTGCTCTCCAGGCTTGGGATAGGGTAACTCTCGATGTAAGTGGAATTGCTGATGGCACCGACCTATATGTTGTTCTAAAAGGAGGCACTAACCAAGCGGGAAGTGGATTTTTGACTCTTTTTGACAATATATTTGGAGGAGCTACCCAAGAATTTTCCATTCCAGAGTTAGCAGGAGGGTCTGACCCTGAAACTCAGGAATTAATTGGTGCTGTCCCTGAGCCTTCTTCCTTTTTCTTATCTTTAATATGCCTGGGTTTTGCTTGTTTTTATCGAAAAAAACACTAGGTTGAGTTAAGAACATGGTAGCGTGCCCAAAAGCACGCTACCACGCCTCCCTCTTTTTCCTCCCCATAATAAACCGAATTAATTTCTTCCCCCCCTTCCTCAAATTCTCTACAATAGAAAACCTAATTGTTCAGTATGGAACTTGACGGTTAAGTTATAAGAAAAACCTGAGTTTGTGGAGAATTAAACCCCTATGAGAAAATTCCCTTTTCAGCAAGTGGATGCTTTCACCAAAGAACCGCTAAGTGGCAACCCCTGTGCTATTATTTTTATGGAAGAGGAAAAACTGAGTAAAGCGGAAATGCAAGCGATCGCCAAAGAAATGAATCTTTCCGAAACGGCTTTTGTCTATGCCTCTGAAAAAGCTGATTGGGCAGCACGTTATTTTACTCCGGCCGAGGAGATTCCTTTGGCTGGTCACCCAACGATTGCAACGATTTTTTCTTTGGTCGAAACGGGTCGCCAAAAACTCTCCTCTGAAAGGCATACTGTATCTTTGGAGCTCCCTGCGGGAATCATCTCCGTTGAGATCTATGCACCCCAAGGAAAAGCGGAACACATTGTTATGTCTCAGAAAAAACCTCAGTTTTTAAAGATACACCGGGCAGAAGACGTTTTGCCTGCTTTTGGATTATCGAAGGAAGACCTTTTAGAGAGCGTCCCACTCCAAACAGTGAGTACGGGAACTCCTCAGCTTATGATCCCTGTACGTAACCACAACGCCTTAAAAAAAGCAGAGATGAACACTAAACTCTATCGCAAATTAAGAGAGCGGTCAGACTTTTTTAGCCCTCATCTATTCTGTTTAGAAGGAGCCACCTCTGCCGGACAAACTTTTGCTCGTCACTTTGGAACTCCCCCTGATACGGCTGAAGATCCTTTTACTGGATCAGCAACAGGCGCAATGGCGGCTTACCTGTGGCACTATGGTTTAATTCAGAAACCATTTTTTGTAGCTGAGCAAGGGCACTGGATGGAGAGACCAGGAAAAGCACAGGTAGAAGTGGTCGGCCCACCAAGTGATATTGAGACAGTAAAGGTAGGAGGAAGTGCGGTAACTGTTTTGCGAGGAGAGTTAATTTTAGAAAATTCTTCCTAAAGTGAAAAATCAAAAGTTTTTGCGATATTAGGTGGGTTATCAAAGTTTCAGAGAAAACTTAAAGAACATTTTTTCTCCAAAGTTAAGCGCTGGCGAAATTCTTTTTCCTCTCTCCAGCGTAGCTGCTTTTCTTTCTCATTCATCTTAAAGCCTTTTTTCTTCAATGCTATTTTAACAACAGTATAAAGCCAACGTTCTAGTTCTAAGGCAAAGAAAGGATGCACTGCATTGTTGTCCCTATTCTTCCCCATTTCCCAGACAAGGTCATAGCGACTCCATTTTCGAGGATTCATAAGAGCATCGGGATTACACAGAACTTGTATGAGACGCTGAATACTATTCTGACATTCTTCAATAGCAGCTTCTAAATTATCTTCTCTTTCAGGGATGTCCAGACGTTGGATCATGACATGCTCATACTCTTTAATTGGCAAGAGATCCTTTATTTCTTCGGCAATATTTTCGACACAAGTTTTTTGATAATGAGCAATCAAGACGAAGTAGTGGATAATCAGATTACGATACATTTCTTCTACTTCACGTCGTGAGTAGCTTAATTGAAATGTCAAAACAAAAAGATCTCTCCAAGAAACAAAAAAATGAGCTGGACTAGGAAAAAAACTACTCAGAAAATTAGTTAATGACCGGGGGATTCTTTTTTGTGCTGGCAGAGGAGCCATCAAGGCTAAATTTTGCTTCATTTGATTCAAATGGCTTCGAGTTTCCATAACTATTTTCAGAGGAAACCGAGATTCGAGCATCCTTCGATTTTTTTCTAAGCAAACAAAATCTTTTGTTTGCTTTTCTCGCTCAAATCCGGCCCAGAGAAATAGCCGGGACAATTGTAGTCGGCTGGCACACAAGTCTTCTATAATATTGCTAACCTGTTGTTGAGAATTGTCTCTTTTAATTTCAGGCTGGTTTCCACGAAACATCCGCCAAGCCTGAGAAATCTCTTGTCTATAAGCGTTTATTTCTTCAACTATAATATCAAAAGCATTCACCAATAAAATAAATTTTAATCCTATGGTTACTTGAATCGATTTCAATAGTAGATTCGACCGAGTAAACAAATGCTCTAGTAACCCAGGTTTCCCAGCCTCTTTACTTAAGAAATGCTCAAAGTTCTTTTGTTTTGGGCCATTTTCCTTTTCTTCTGAGGAAAAGCTTTTTTTCCTACCAAAAGGAATTCTTTTTCGAGATATTCTCTGAGGCGAAAGATTTTCTTTGGTAAGCTCCTTGTCAGAAAAAACAGGTTCTCTATCTTTTTCTTTTGGCCTTCGGGAAAGACAGTCTCCTTTATCTTTAACATCATCGCTGAACTTCAAAGAAGTATAATCAAAAGATCCCTCCCTTTTTTCTCCATAGTACCTTCGAAGAGCTTTTCCCATAGCCTCAGGCGAAGTTAATGCTAATTCAATTTCCAAACCTAGAAAAAAAGATAGATCTTCTGCAATCCTGCTGCAAGGGTCTTGTATAGCAACAAGAATTTTATTTTTCCAATGTCTCAGAGGGATCACTTCTCGATTTTTTTCCTGGGCAATAGAGTGTGGAATCAGAGAAATAACCTCATCGGGAATTGTTCCCCGATAAACATCAACATAAGGAAGCGAAAACTGAACGGCCAGCGCTAAGCCCACCTCTTTTGAGTTCAAATAACCCAATAAAATAAGTACTTCTCCGAGTTTTCCGCCTTTCATTTTTTGCTCTTCTAAGGCGTTTTCTAATTGTTGTTGAGAAAGAGTATTCCGCCGGACTAAGATTGTACCCAGACGAGGTCGCTTTCGTTTTTTATCTTCTCTCTCAGTGACAGGAAATATCGTTGGTTTTTCTAAAGAGGAATCTTTTCTATTCTCTTCTCCATTCTTTTCTTTTGGCTCTTCTTTTGGCAAAGAAACAAGTTTATAAATGAAACGGATCAAATCGTCATCTTTTTTCGAAGATTTTTGGTCTTCCTGAACAAAATCCACGAGCTGAGACTTTAGACGTTCCACTTCTTTTAACAGATAAGATTTTTCTTGCCCCTGCCGAGAAATTAGAAGACACCGAAGAGTTTTTAAAATGAGCCCTTTAGTCTCTTCTTTCGCTTTTTTTAAAGCAGAAAAAAGTATTGGAATAAGAATTTCTCTTTCTTTTTCTGGTAAAGGCAGGCTTGCTTGGATCTGATACAGGCAAAGTTTTTTTGACTCTAGCTGAGAACTTTCTAAAAGAGAAATCCATGTAGATAAAGAGTTTTGAGTAGTTTTTTTGGATGGAGAGGAAGAAGAGGAGAAAAAAAGCATATTGAATCCTTCACAAGGGAAACTTTTATGAGCTCTCTCTAGTCTAGTTAAAATTTACGGGAAAGCAATAAAAAATTAAATCTCCTCATTTTGTGAGGCACAAAATTAAAATAAAAATAGAAATCTTTCTCTTCTTGTGATATTCTTTAAATTGACCAAAATAACTAAAACGACTTCAGAACAAAGTAAACTCTAACAAAGTCAAACAAATACCTAAGTTAGGTATGTTAGGAAAAGACATGTTAAAAAAATGTAAAATAGTATTCCTCGCAATGTTTTTATTTACCCCTTACATCTACAGTATTACAGTGACAAGCTTTGCCCACACAGCAGTCTTTACGGGAACCAATGCTAGCCAACAAGCCTCAATGGACGCTCTTCTTGGTATTACAGGATATGCCATTGAAAACTTTGAAGATACTACTTTAATTGCGGGTGTGCAATTTGGACCCCAAGGTACTACTCCTTCCTCCACTACAGGAGCTGGTGGATTAGATGGTAGGGCAATATGGGATGGTAGCTCTAGTTTTTTGACGGATATTGGCCAGGGAGAAGATCTTTTTCTTTTCGACAATGCAGCTTCCGTAGGTATCGGAATCGGTGATGTTGAAACGGACGTTCGCATGTTAATTAATGGTGTTGATTTTGGACTTATCCGTAGTCTCCCCAATTACAACCGTACTCAGGACAACCACAGAGAGGTTTATGTTCGAATCGACGCTGGCCAAGGAGAAACCATTAACTCCGTAGGTTTTTCTCAAGCTGTCCCTTCTGGTGATGGCATTTTTTATGATCATCTTGCTTTCTTAGAAAGCAATGTCGTCCCTGAACCATCCACTTGGTTTATGATGTTGTTTGCCAGTACATTTTTTGTTGCAAGAAAAAGAAATAAATAAAAACGAGGAAAACAATGAAACCAAGCCATATTTTTTTATGCATCGCTCTTGCTCTAGGAGGGATTTCCCCTCTTCTTGCTTTTACCGTTGAGTTTTTTGATAACTCAGTTTTTAGCACAAATACGAATACCATGGACGTGGCCTTAGGCTTAACTGGCCATACGATTGAAGACTTTGAAGATGGAAGTTTAATTTCAGGTCTTTCTCTCTCCGCGGGAGGATTTCAAAGTAGAACCGGAGGAACCGCTTGGGACGGAGTTAGAGTAAGATCAAATCTTTCTGGTAGTCATCAACTATCCACAACATTTACTCTTCCCAGCAGCACTCTTTCTTTTGGAGTAGGTTTACAAAATTTTGACCGAGATTATAGCGTCAAAGTAAATGGCATTATTGTTGTTAGCAACTTAAGAAACTTATCAGGTTTTACTTCAGGAAATGGAACGACAAAAAATGGTTATCTCAAAATTGAAGCGGAAAATGGAGAAATTATAAACAACGTTAGATTTGACCAAACAAGCAACACAGGCTCGATAGACCAAGTAGAGTTTGATCATTTGGCTGTATCTAATGCACTGTCTTCTCCTGTTGTCCCTGAGCCTCAAACTTTCATTCTATCTCTTTTAGCGTTGTCGTTTATTTGGCGAGCGACCTATCCAAAAAAAGGGTAAAAAATGCTTCGAATACTTTGCTTACTCATTTTATTTTCTACTTCTCAAAACATCCTTGCCACAGAGCTTTTAACTAACCGAGGCTTTGAAACAGGTGATACCTCTGGATGGATTGAAGATGCAGGGCAGGGGAATGTTATTACAGTTTCGGTAAATGACTTTAGTCCCAACGCCGCTTTAAGCGGAAGTTTCTTTTTCTCCGCCTCAGTTTCTGATGGAACCATTGGAGGAACTCCAGAGGTTAGCCTTTCTCAGGAGATCAATGTAAGTAGCTTTGCCAGCCAAATTTCAAATGGCTCAGCAAGCATTACGGCCCAGGGTTTTGCTCTAGGAAAACCCGTCGAGAATTCATTGGATACCGCTCACATCGTCGTTGAGTTTTATCAAGGAGGGCGCACAGGCTCACTCTTGAGTTCACAAGCAACCAATCCTCTGATTCCAGAGAAAGGGGACTGGCGAGAAATGAATATATCATCAACTGCCGTTCCTATCAACACAGACACGATTGTCTTTCGAGCCGTAACTTCACTAGACCTAGGGTTTTCTTCTATTGATGTTGCCCTAGATGACCTTTCTCTAAACCTATTCACAGGTAATGCTGTTCCTGAACCCACAAGTTTCATTTTTCTATTAATGGGTGTTCTAACTATTGCACATTTTCATCCAAAAGCAGCAAAAATCTAAGGTTGAAGAAAGAAAAGAATTTCACGCAAAGGCGCAAAGACGCCAAGGAGAAAAAGAATTAAGACAAAAGATAAATTAGGAGAATTTTATCAAGATCAAGAGAAAGATTTTTTAGATCTTCCTTTGCTTTTCTTTGCGCCTTTGCGTGAAATTCTTTTCTACTCAAAATCCAACGCGGAGGGGAAAAAATACAAAGGTTACAGCTTAACTTAATACTATTTGTGTCTGAGGCTGGCGCGGCTAGACCATATAAACTATAGGATTACTCTAATGTGATCACTGGCACTTCTTTCTCGGGAACCACTATTTTCATCGGAGAGAAAGCTAAAATATCTTTTTCAATAGAAATTCCTGGCATCACAGCCATTAACTCTACTCCCTTTTCTGTTAAATAGAAAATTCCTACATGGGTAATAAAATAAACTTTTTGGCCTTGAGCAATGGCTTTTTTCCCATGGAAGGTAATTTGGCGAACTTTTTCTACAAATTTTGGCCGCCCCTGTTTCTCGATCTTAACTTTCCCTTTGTTGAGCTTAACTTTCCCCCGAGCCATCCAAGAGCCAATAAAAAAAATCTGTTTTGCTGTACAAGTAAAATCAATAAAACCTCCTGGCCCTACAAACTGAGTTGCTTTATCTCCTCGCTGAGAAGCATTAACATTCCCCTCACTGTCCACCTCTAAAAAACCCAGTATAGTCGCTTCGAGGTTTTCTTGGGCTAGTCGAAAAGCCTTCGGAGAAGAAACAATTTTTTCTGGATTGACAGCCGCCCCAAAAAACAAACCAGGGGCAGGTATACCACCAATAGCACCAGCTTCAGTGAAAAGAGTCATTTTATCAAGCCATTTTTTTTCCTGCAGAACATAGCAAACTTCTTCCGGCAACCCCGTGCCTACATTTACCCATGATTTTTCTGGTACCTTTTCGTGAATCAAGTGAGCCCCAATAGTGGCCAAGCTTTTTTCTAGTTTGCCTCTCCGTGGAGTTACTCCTGCAAGTTGATTAAAAAAACGTACTTTATCAAGTCCTTCCAAGGCAGAACTTTTTGATGAAGTGGTCATGATCGTCCAAGGTTTTCGATGATAAAAAGATGCGGTCTGCTCAGTTTTAGGGTAATAAACAATCGCATCGACATAGTCTGTACTTAGATATACTTGCTCTAAGTTCTTGGGAATAACTCTTCCAACATTGACAATTACTTTACCTCCTTGCTTTTTAACTGCTATAGCCGCCTCTTTCGCCTCACAGATCGTGACACAATTATCAATGTAAATATTGCCCTCATCATCGGCAGCCGGAGCATTAAACATAACAATATCTAATTTAGGAAGAGTAAATTTAAGTTGATTTTTTTCTCGAGAAACTAGACTTTCGCTTCGAGAATTAAACAAGTTAGAGCCAGGCCCTACTTCAGGGTCGCAAAAGGTGCCAATACCCGTCGATGTCAAAAGATGATCTCTTCCTTCCGATATAGCTTCAACGAGTAAAGCCATAACTCCTTGGGGAATACACTGCAATTCTATCTTTCCTTGATCAGCCAGTTGCAAAAACGCTTTGTAGGTTTCATGGTGAGCAGAAATAAAACGTGTAACAAGCCCTGGCAAGCCCAATTCTTCTAAAGTTCCAGGGGCTCTTCCCCTACCACCTTGTCCACCTGCACTAATTATAGTAAGGTTTTTGGGATGTTTTGTTTCTTGAAAAACCTCTCTCAATGACCAAGCCAAAATAGAAACTCTTTGATTACCTGATATTCCCGCAACTAGACAAGTGCTATTATCTGAGATTAATCCTATAGCTTCACGAGGCCCCATAAACTTAGGATTGCTTGGAATAGTAAAACTATAACGAGTATTCCGAAAACTCCAGGTCAAACGCCACTTTAGAAGATGAATCGCAACTTCAAGTTTATGGAAAAGTTTCATAACGTAGTGTACCTCCAAAATAGATTGTAATGATCTGGAAATTTTTCTTGAAACTATTGGGGTTTTCACCTACTATAAACCCTAAAAGAATGCACAAATAAAAACTCATATATCTTTTCAATTTCTCAAGGGAGGATTACAGCAAACTCTATTAATATAAAGTAAAAGCAAGAATATAAGCTTCTTATTTTTTATTATCATTATCCAACTAAAATTCTGAGTTCTCGCTGTTTTCTATAAAATGGATTTCGCAAATATAACAAATAACCCAGATCTAACAGATGATCTCAAAGAGTATATCCAAAAGCTACTTGAGGAAAAAGAAGAATCTCAAAACAAAGAAAAAGAACTCCGTCACCTGCTTCAGGAAACCCAAGAAAAGACGCAAGCTTTACAAGAAAAAATTTACCGATGCGAAGATAAAGTTCGTCTCAAATGGGACGAAACGAACCTGGGAATTGCTGAAGTAGACTCTCAGAAAGAAAACCTTGGAAAGTTTCTATGTGTAAACCCTGCTCTTTGTGAAATGCTAAAGTACAGTCAAGAAGAATTGATAAACCTTAGTTCGGTTGAAATCACTCACTTAGATGACAGAGAAGAGTACGAAAGAATTCTCCATAAATTGCTATCTGGCAATAAAAACAGTTTAGTTTACGAAAAAAGATACCTTCGTAAAGATGGAGAAAACCTTTGGGTTAAATTAAAGGTAATTGTTGCTTACCGCGATGAGAACAAAAAAAACAAGTATCTACTTTATTTTATTGAAAACATTCATAAGCATAAGAGCTTAGAGGATCAGCTTAGACAAGCAGTCAAGATGGAAGCTATCGGGCAGCTCGCCGGAGGTGTCGCCCACGATTTCAATAATTTACTTACAGTAATAACAGGCCACTCCGCAATTATGATGACTAAGATGAAGGGAAAAAGCCCTTTTTATCGAAATGCAGAAGAAGTCAATAAAGCTGCTGATAGGGCAGCCAAATTAACCCGCCAACTACTAACTTTTAGTCGAAAACAAGTACTAGAGCCTAAGATTTTTGACCTTTGCGAAGTGGTTTTAGATATCGATCGTTTACTTCGCCGCATGATAGGAGAAGACATAGAGTTAATCTTTCGGCCTACAAAAAATTCTTTTATTAAGGCCGACCAAGGACAAGTTGAGCAAGTTATTATGAACTTAGCAGTGAACGCAAGAGATGCTATGCAAGAAGGAGGAAAATTTTTTATTGAGATTATTAACTTGCATCTAGACGATGACTCCGTTCACCAACACCCAGGTTTAGCACCCGGTGCTTATGCTCTTCTTAAGGCCAGTGATACGGGCATGGGAATGACAAAGAAAACAAAAAAACGTATTTTTGAACCCTTTTTTACGACAAAAATTAAGGGAAAAGGAACTGGCTTAGGACTATCTACTGTTTATGGTATTGTTCAACAAAGCGATGGTCACATCAATGTAGATAGCGAAGAAGGAAAAGGCACTATCTTTAAGATATATTTTCCTCTCATTCAAGACAAAATCAAAAAAGAAAAAAGCTCAAAAAACATAAAAGCCAAAAACGGTGTCGGCAAAGTTTTGGTAGTGGAAGACGAAGATGGAACTCGGAAGTTAGTAATGGAAACACTAGAGATTCATGGTTATACAGTTATGAGTGCGAGTAATCCTGATGATGCTATTCAGATTTGCCAAGAGCACCCAGACAAAATAGATCTATTCATCACAGATGTTATTCTTCCTCGGATGAATGGGCCAGAACTTTATCATAAAGTAAAAGATTTACAACCTAAGATGAAACTGCTTTATATGTCAGGATATGATCTTGACATGGTAATCAAAAAAGATAGTCTTGATAAGAATGTAACTCTCCTACAAAAACCTTTTTCCCCTTTAAAACTAATTTTAACCGTATCAAAAATCCTTACTTAGGCAGGAAGTGGCTGAAAACGAAAATAAGACGATCAAGTTTTCTCTCCCATTCCTAAATAAAACTATGCCCAACCGGATGGATTACTGCAGCATTTCATATACTGAGCCTGTTTATGTTCCCACTCAATTACTCTTTATTGATTGTACAAAGAAGAGAGTAGCAGGTTTCTTTGTCCAAGCAGATATGGAGAGCTATATTGATTACTTTGCTGTATTCCGTCCTGAGACAAACTCTCAGAGCAACAGCGAAGAAGAAAAAGATTTATTAATCAAAATACGCCCTCAAATTCTCCACTACCTTGATATATCATACCAACAGTACATCGATCAAGGCACCGCGGGACGCCTTGTTATTTGGTTAATTTCTGATTTAACTGATTCTTTTGGGCAAAGAATGCTCACGGAGCTTCCTTTAGACATTTCCAATATGTTTTTTTGGAAAACAGGTAAAATCCCTCTCATTATCCGCGCAGGAGTAGGAGGAAACAAAGCTCAGCGACAAAAGTACATCTCCTCCATTCAAGAACAATACTTTTCTCTAGATAGTTTTTCTATCCCCTACCAAAATAGACACCGCAAAAACAAAATATACAACAATGAATATGATATAAGCATTCTTTTCTCCCATTTTTCTGCTCTCGACCGAGTTATGAAACATATACTTCCCCTCCACTATGAGGAAAGTGAAAAGGCTATTGCAAAAGGAGAAAATTCTACTAAATCAGGAATGCTGGGGGTCGAAGAGTCTTTAAATTTTTCTTTGCAATGGCGGAAGCTAGACTGGTTTTCTCTTACCCAAACTCAATATATACCTCGTCTTTGGTTTTCAGAGCACGCTGACATTCTCGATATCTTAGACTACCAACGTTGTCCGGAAAGAATTGCAGATCTATTCGCTCCCTTAAAAAACTTCCGGCGAGAGAAAAACTGGGATAACCTAAAACTACCTCGGTATTCAAAAGTTATGTGGAAAGAAAAGCCTTACCGAGTAACTACAGGAGACTACCAAACAAGAGAACATCTCATCCAGTTTAACCAGCGATACGGGCTTTGGAAGCACTCTCTTAAACTCATTGAACATGCCCAAAAAGAAAGTCTTGATCTACCAGTTGTTTGGAGAAAGTTAGAAGCTATTTCTCGTTACTACCTAGGCCAAAAAGAACATGCTCAAAAACTTTTTGCCTCTTACCGCATGTGCCTAGACGATGACCCCATGAAATCAGCCGAGACTTATGATGAAATGGCTCGAATTTGGCTCATGGAGGAGCAATACGAAAATGCCTACAATTGTGGGCTAGAAGCTATCGCTCTAGATAAACAATGCCGTAATGCCTACGACGCTCTAGTTTTAGCTGCTCGCTGCCTAAAAAGCAAAGACCATGAAGACCGTGCCATTCTTCTCGCTCAAAAAAATAAAGTTGTCATTCCTATCATCATACGCGAAGAGCTCACTAGAGTTATGCGTGGAGTTCAACTACAACAGTTTGGCCAGTCGCATAAAAAATGGTGGCAGTTTTGGAAACGGAAGTAAGGGCTACTTACGTCGTTTTCTGATAAGATAACCAATAAATGATCCTAAACCAGAGAATTTATAATCTTCATCGACATAATGGGTAATTACATAAAAAGTAAAATAATAGAATCGACAAAATGCCCAAATACAAATAGCCAGAAGAGAAACAAACTGGAAATTAGGATACTGTATAATAAGTAAACCAGCAGATAATATTCCCATTAACAAAAACAGGAACCCCTTCAAGTAGATCAACTTTCGATTTTTCAAGTCCGCCATTTATCCCTCCCGTAATCGCTAGCCGAAGTTATAATCAAGATTTTTTTCTAGGAGATTTTCCCCAAGAATACCCCTCAATTTGAAGAAGCTTCTCTTTTGTGTTAAGTCCTCCGTAAGCAGTAAATCCTCCCGGCCGATTTCCGCTCGCTAAAATCCGATGGCAAGGAACAATCAAAGGAAAAGGATTTTTGGAAAGAGCCTGTCCCACAGCCCGTGCTGCTTTTGGTTTGCCTATTTGCTCAGCTAGTCCTTTGTAACTAACAACTTTTCCGTAAGGGATTTGCAAAGCTCCTTGGTAAACCTTTCTTTGAAAATCAGTTACCTTATCCCAAAAATAAGGGAGGTTTTGGAAATCTTCTTCACTTCCCTGGAGGTGCCTTTGCATTTTCTGAATGATTTTTTCTACCCACAAAGGGGCTTTTTTTCCTTGATGCTCTCTCTCCATACTAAAAGAAAGAATATCCTTATTTCTTTGAGGAAGTTGGGTTTCTCTAATCTGCTTCGATTGCCAAGCTATTCCCATCCAACCAAGATCTGTTTCAAAGATCGTAAAATATGATTTCACCTATAGCTCCTTTAAAAACCAGCATCCGCATTGATAATGTCCTGTATTTCCCATCGATTTTTTTAAAGGCGAGAATCCCATTTTTTGGTATATTCTCCGTGCCTTCTCCATTCGTTGAGTCGTTTCTAAATAGCAATGGGTGTACCCCAGCTCTTGGGCTAACTCTAAACACCTTTTCACAAGACTTTGCCCTAGACCATAGCCTCTTGCCTCTGGAAGAAGATACATTTTCTGTAGCTCACAGATATTTTCTTTTTCTCCCTTGAGCGGGCCAAACCCGGCTCCTCCCATAATCCGTTCTTTTTTACTAATAACAAAGTAGCCCGATTTGGGATTTTGGTAAACATCAAAGAGATTCTTTAATTCTGGATCCTCTGTCGGGCCTCCTGGCCCACAAGTTTCAAATTCAGAGGAAACACGGCGAACAACATTAGCTAAGCGAGGAGAATCTTCTTTTTCTATCGGGCGAAGAACAAAATCATTCAGGTTGCCAGAGCGATCTAGAGCTTTGGCGTATAATTGCATCCCTTTAAGCACAGTATCTTGGTCTTGTGGAGAAAGAAAAGTCAAAGCTTCTTCTACTTGCCTATTCGCATAGAGATTAATATCCCTTACTTTATTCTGCCCTTTTGAAGTTAGTTCAAAAGGTTTTTGCCTTCGATCAGGTACATTTTCGCTATACATCAACCATCCTTTTTTCTCTAACCGATATACTATACGGCTAATGGTCGATTTGTCCAGCTGAAGTATGCGAGCAAGTTCTCCCGTCGTCAAAAGATTATGTCTGGCCACTTCGAGAAGAGTATGTCCTTCTGAATAGCTTAGATCTAGCTCTTCCACCTTTGTTTTTAGTAACCCTAGCTGGCGAACAATCTCTCGGGAAGCTTGTCGTAGAGGAACTACATTGCTCATAAATCACTCCTTTTACCAGGAATATAGACAGAAAAATAGTTGGTAAAACAAACAGTTTCGCCAAGCAACTATAGTAAAAGAAATATTTTCTATTCGCAAGAAAAAAAATTTTCCGTCATAATGAAGAGTATTAGAGCGTGTCCTATAAACGCCAGATTTTAACAAGCGTTGACAGACATTCTAAATTTCTCCATTTTCTATTAGGAGCTTGCATGGTCTCATCAACGAAAAGCGATAAAAAGAAAAGTTTTTTCCTTCTAGGGAAAAAATTAGCGGGAGGAGGTCTTCTCTTATGCTTAATTGCAATTGTTTTGTTAACTTACAACCAAAGTTCTCTCTCTTCGCGAGTTATTGCCAAGCTAAACTTACTAAGACAGACCGGGATTCCCACCACTGATAAAGATGTAAAAAAATGGTATCCCAACCCTACAGGAAAAACAGAAGCCAAAAAACTCATTGCCAGCCTTACGGAACACTATGTAAATAAGAAAAGGTATGATATTCTTCCTATTGTCGGAGTCTTGGACTATGAGCTTCCTTTTCCATGGGATAAAGAGACAGTTAGTTTGGCCCATGAGTACCTAGCTGAAAATGAAAAAGTAGCTCAACTTTTTTTGACTTTATCGAAAACCTTTCCTTGCTTTTATCTCAAAAGTATTTCGCAAAGAGATTTCCTCAGGGATCTTGATTTAGAACATTTAAAGAGCATCGAAGTAGGAGAGTCCTTTCTCAAATTAAAGTTATTTTTAGAATGGCAAGACAAGAAAAACGAACAGGCCTTTCAAACCCTACAAACACGTATCCATTTAGTAGAAACACTCCGAACAGAGCCCACCATAATGTCTTTTCTTTCCTACATAATGGGCCACTCTTCTAATATGGACATCTGTCAAAAAATGCTCCATGCTAAATTCCTAGATAAAAATGAAATTCAACAATTGGCCTCCTTTTGGAAAAAAATCGAAACATGGAAATGCTTTCAAAGAGCAATTCAAGTAGAGGTGTACTATAGTACTTTACTGTTTCAACTCCTTGCAAATGGAGAACTTAAAGGTTTCCCCGATTATAAAATTCAAAGAAGCTGGGAAGACCAATACTACAAACTGAGTGGAGGTTTAGCCCTCGACCAAATTTTTTATTTAAACCAAATGGCCAGGCTCTCCCAAGTAACTCAAGAAGAGATCACAAAAAACAGTTTTATCCTTTTTCCTGTAAAACCAGGTTGGGAAAAACATAGAGTCAGCGCAACCATTCTCCCTTCCTTGTTTGCTTCCTTAAGCAAAGCCCAGTGGTTTCAAGCAAAACATGCTTTAACACTCGCAATGATGGCAATAGAACATCACCGCTTAGAAAAAGGCCCTATCCCGGATTCACTAGAAGAAGTAACCACCACTTGGCAATTTTCTCTCCCCCTTGATCCATATACCCAAAAACCTCTTAAATATGAGAAATTATCTTCCGGATACATCTTATATAGTTTAGGTGAAAATAGACTAGATGACGAAGGTAAAGGGCGAGATCAAATGCAAAACGAGGATGATGGCTGGGATATCGTTATTTTGGGCAAAGATTAAAAAAAGCCCCGGTTAAAACCGGGGCTTTTTGATTTGCTTGAAAATTAGTCCAATAGCCATACATTTTTTATTTTATTTTGTATATAGGTTATATGGATTGAAAACCAAATCATCAAACAAATCCACCAAAAGTAATTTTTTAGATTTACTTGGGGCCCCTAGCCCAATAGCCATACATTTTTTATTTTTTGGTGTATAGTTTATATGGATTGAAGACTAGGTTATCCCCAAGTATATCTAAAAAAATTTACTTCCTTCCCTTATATCTAACAAGAGTTTTCTTTTTTGGTTGAGAAAAACTTATTTTTTTCTCAAAAAAACTTAGCAAGCCCCCAAAAACTCTTTTCACCCATGAAAATTTTATTTATTGCAAGACCCCCCTCCAAGCTGCTATGATAACTACAGTTTCATAACAATCGTCAACTTGGTGCTTGGAAAAAGGAGCAAAAATGGTGAGGCTTTCTTTAGAAGGACAAACTTGGGAAATAAAAGGGGGAAAAAGGCACTTTACGACTACAGAAGTATATAGAAAGCTTCAGCAAGGGGTCATAACCAAAAAGCACCTTTGCCGATGTAAAATTCAGCCTGCCTGGCAACCCATAGGGCTTAATTTTTCTATTGTTGGTTCTTACGGAGTACTCCGGCACCTGGGAGAAAGCCTTTTTGGCCAAATCTACCGAGCTTGTTTGATCCATCCTTCCCAGGAAGACACTGTTATATTGCTGAAACCACGAGAGAAATTTTTACTCGAACACTCTGAAAACTTGGGATACCAGTCCATCGAGCACCTAAGTCCAGAAAAAAATCAGGAAAAAGGGGCTCGCCATAGTAAAGCTCAACTGGGGCAAATGTTTTTTTTAGAAATGAAATCAATTTCTCAACTAAAAAATTGTATACACGTTGCTCCCATGATTGATCACGATATATCAACTCCCTACCAAGTATTTTCTGATTGCTACGAAGAAAACCTAGCCCAGAGAAAAGAAAAAAATTTTTCCCTCCAAGATACTTTTCGTTGGGGAAAAGGTATTGCTGAAGCTCTTTTGAAAGGAGAGGAAACAACTCCGCATCCTTTAATTCATTGTGACTTAACACCAAATAATATTTGGCTAAGCAGTGATGACGTAAGACTAGCTTGTTTTGGCCATGCTCAGTGGCTTGAGCAATTTGATATTCATTCCTTTTTCCCTGATAAGCCCTTGCCTTTTTATATGGCTCCAGAAACTTTTGATGGCAAAATCTCTTCTGCTTCCAATGTCTGGTCTTGGGGTGTTATTCTGTATGAACTACTTTCCAAGAAAAAGCCCTTTACAGGAAAATCGCTTCTTCCCCTAATGACACAGGCAAAAACAGCTCCTCTATCTTTTGATGAAACATCCATCCCAAAGAATTTTCAAGGACTGCTAGAAGCCTCTTTAGCAAAAAATCCAGCCGATCGACCTCATATCAGAGCATGTTTAGAAGCCCTAAAGCACATCCAAGAAACCGATAGTTCTCCTTTTTTAGGAAAAATCTCTTCCCAAACAGAGAATTTTAATGCCTCACTTGAGTCAAAAATGGTTATGAACAATGAGCCAAGAAATCCTTACTTAGAAGAGAATAATTTAGAGCGACTCAAAAACCAAATAGATGAAAATATAGAAACCCTAATCCAAGAAAATGTCAAAACGAAAGAGCAATCAGCAGAAGATTCTTCTTTGGAAAAGACAGAGAAAGAAGAGCATAGCAGATCTAAAAAAGAGTCAAAAGCATCAGGTTTTGAAGACTATTCGCAAATCCATTATCCTCATTTAAAAGTTTGTATAGGACTGTTCATTGCTCTTGCGATCCTTTACATTCCTTTTGCCCATGCTCTGGCAGTTCCTCTTGGGGTTCACAGTCTTTTACAAAAACATGTAGGTGTTCCTGTTGCTATTGCCAAAATTTCCCAAGAAATTCCTCTGATGATGCAACTATTCCCTTTGATCGTTTTATTTTCTCTTCTCATTTTTCCCTACATAATGTTACATAACTTGAGCAATGTCCAAGGAAATCAAATATTAGACAAAGTGACCTACCCCTCTCTCATTTTTCTTTTTTCTATTGTTTTTTTCCTTGTATTATCAACAGTTTATGCTTACGAAATCCCTACTTTACGATCTGCTAAATACTTAAAGATTAATATAGAAGAATTTCATGCCATAAGTAAAGATAACGAACGTCTGACTTACTCTTTAGCTTTCGATCCTGCTTTAGCATTAGACTCCAGAAGTTTCATTGGATCTTCTACATTCTATAGAAACAACCTTTCGAAGCTAAAATGGATTCTTTATCTGTTTTATATCATGGGAATCATTTATGGCCTCGGTATTTTCTTCAGCACCTTAAATCCTAGATATGCAAAAATTTGGGGTATCACTCAAATAAGTGCCAGCGCCTTTATGCTCACAATTGCTTTCATGGCCCATAATGGGAAAACTCCAGCAAACTATCATCTTGCTCTTTGGATAACTCAGGTCGTAAACTACTTAGTTGCAGCAGTATACTATCATCGCGCATATAACTATTTAATTTATAATCGTCAAAAAATGCTTTAGCTCTTAAATTCTGCCCATGATTTTATAAAAACAACATCCTAAAATTTCATGAAGAGCTTGGCACGAAAGTCGAAAGTTTCCCAATGTGAAATAAAATAAAAAAGGTTTTTCCCAAAAGACATTAAGCTCAATAGTAGGATGAGTCGGAATAGGTATAACGGACACCCCTAATTTTTGAAAAACCCGATGGCTACGAAAAAGATGTATCCGGGAAGTAAACAAGTAAATCGGACACTCTGGTGTAACACCAAAAGAGGAATCGTTGAGAATATCTTTCACTCGTAAAGCATTTTCCCAAGTGCTCCGAGAACGATCTTCTTCTATAATTCTGCTCTCCTCTATTCCCATTTGTATGGCTAATTTTTTCATAACATTTGCTTCAGAAGGAACATCATCTCGATAAACTCTTCCTCCTGAAAAAATAAGAGTAATATTGGGAGAATTGCGCGCCCACTCAATCGCCAATAAACAGCGTCGAAGAGAGTTTTCACTTAATTGAGCAGAAAAACCTTGCTCTCGTCCCAAATTATGTATTCCACCTCCTAAAACAATGATAAACGATTTTTTATCAGGCTTATCTCCCACATAAGCAGAGTAATTTCTTTCTAATACCTCACAAAGATTGTAAGCTACTGGCCAAAAACTTAAGGACAAAAAAAGAAAAAAAGACAACACAAACAAACGATATCCCCAAGGAGTTTTCTGAAAATTTTTCCAAAAAGATATTTTAGAGTCTCGGTAGTTTCTCCATAAAAGAACTAGAGCAATAGTGTTCAAAATACAAACCATAGCGTGAGGAGATAAAACAAAGCCTATTATTTTTTGTAGATAAAACATAATGTTTTCCATACCCTTTTACTTAAAATATAACCAAGTATTTACTTACAAGAAAAAAAAAAATTTGCTATAAAAGAAAAAATGGGACAGGGATACTGGTTTTCTTCGGATATTTTGTTATACTTTCTTCTAGGAAATAAATTAAGATAATTTTTATGGAAAGGAGCGCGTATGGATTATAAGGAAGTGATGAAGTTTTTGCAAGAGATGGGCACAGCTCAAAATCAAAAGGTTTATAAGAAACACGGGGCTGGAGAAAAAGTTTATGGAGTAAGTTTTGCGAATCTAAAGAAGCTACAAAAACAAATCAAAATAGATCATAAACTTGCTGAAAAATTATGGGCATCAGAAAATACTGATGCGAGAACTCTTGCTCTACTAATTGCTAATCCTAAAACATTCACTACTTCCCAAGCAAATAATTGGATAAAAAATATAAACTACAGTCTATTGATCAGTTATTTGGCCGCATTAGTTGCCCAAACATCCTTTGCTGTGCCAAAAATGGAACAATGGATGAAATCCAAAAAAGAGTATCATCGCCAAGCCGGATATAACGTTCTCTCTGCTTTGCTCAAAGATAATCCAGAGGCTCTAGGAAAAGAAGATTGTAAAAAGTATCTTCAAGCCATTGCTTCGGAAATTCATGGCTCTGCCAACCGAGCACGCTACGCTATGAACAATGCCGTAATTGCGATTGGCACTTACAAGTTAGAAAAAGAAGCCACTAAAGTTGCTAAGAAAATCGGTAAGATTGAAGTCGATCATGGGGAAACCTCCTGTAAAACACCAGATGCAGTTTCCTACATTGAAAAAGCTCGCAAGTACCTGATGGAAAAAGAGGAGAATAAAAAGATGACATCAAAACCAGCAAAAAAAACTAAAGCCGCTGCTAAAAAAACCACTACTAAAAAAACTGCTACAAAAGCTGAGCCAGAAAAGAAAACTAAAGCCGCTGCTAAAAAAGCTACTCCTGTCAAGAAAACCGCTGCTAAAAAAGCTCCTGCTAAGAAAGCTGCTCCTGTTAAGAAAGCCGCTGCCAAAAAAGCTCCTGCTAAAAAAGCTGCTCCTGTTAAGAAAGCCGCTGCCAAAAAAGCTCCTGCTAAAAAAGCTGCTCCTGTTAAGAAAGCCGCTGTCAAAAAAGCTCCTGCTAAGAAAGCTGCTCCTGTTAAGAAAGCCGCTGCCAAAAAAGCTCCTGCTAAGAAAGCTGCTCCTGCTAAGAAAGCTGCTCCTGCTAAAAAAGCTGCTCCTGCTAAAAAAGCTGCTCCTGTTAAGAAAGCCGCTGCCAAAAAAGCTCCTGCTAAAAAGGCCGCTACCAAGAAAGCTGAGCCCACTAAAAAAGCCACTGCTAAAAAAGCTCCTGCTAAGAAAGCCGCTACCAAGAAAGCTGAGCCTGCTAAAAAAGCCGCTGCCAAAAAAGCTCCTGCTAAAAAGGCCGCTGCTAAGAAAAAATCTTCTAAAAAGTAGACAAGCTAAAATTTTTAAGGAAATATTTGGAGGACAAGGCTTATCTAAATTGTTATTGGTGTCATTCCCGCGAAGGCGGAAACTCGTGTTATTAAGTTAAGAAGCTAGTGCCCTTTATTTCTTTGCCGCGAAGCGGTTACATGTTGTACCCGCTTCGCGGCAAAGAAAACATATAGATATGTTTATCCTTAACTTAATGACAGTGAGGCAGAAATGACATAATTAACGGAAGTTGTACTCAAAGTTAATCTATAGCTTAAACCAAACCATTATCGGCTTGACAATACAATTAGCAATGAAGATGAGAATTTTCCAACAAAGGCGATTGAGAAGGCTCATTTTTTTGAAATAGACAAAACTATACTCAATATCAACCATTGCTCCCCGATGACGCTTGAACTGTCCAACCCCTGAGCTTAAATTGTAATGCTCTATTGATTTTTGTGGAAAATTTTGTGGAAAAAAATGATCTGTTAAAGCAAGAGTTAAAAGACGATAGAAAGGGTTTTTAGCTAACTTTGTCTCATACCCAAACAAAGGTACTGTCATCATTTTGTTTAGATGCCAATACCCTGCAATGCCGTAAATAACGTTATCTTTTTCTATATAGAGAAAAGACATTGTTCTTGTTCGGTGCCAAAGCTCTATTATTTTTTCTGTAAACTGAGGATTGAAAGAAGAGTACTTTTCAATATAAAGTTTCTTGTAAAGGCAACAAAGTTCTTTGTAATCAAAAGACTTAGATCCGTCATCCCAAAATACTTCGTAACTGCTTTTCTCTTTTAAGTTACGATCTCGTTGAAGACTTTTCTTACCTCGTTTTTTAGATAGGACACTCGAAGATTGCTCATAAAAATAAAACTGACGATTAACAAACCCATGATACCCACATTCCTCTAGACTACCCATGATATCTTTTTGGAAAGTAGAAGAAAGCGTCCTCCACATAATAGCATATTGAGGAAAATAGCTCCTAATTTTTTGATGGATTTCTCTCGTTTCTTCTAAGCTTAATTTAGGATAAAGATTAGTCGATAGAAGCCAGTTATTAATCATCACAACCTTATCCATTTGGGCTTTTTGAAATAAATAATCTAAGCAAAAAAAAAATGGACGAAGAGGATATCCGACAAAAGGAGGGCTATGACGCTCCAGCTCTTCCCTTGCATAGAGAAGCATACTTCGTGGGGAAACAACATAACTCTGTTCAATTTGACTTGTATCACTTTTCGAAACAGGTAAAAAGAGATCGTTTATCTTTAAAAGATAAAGTTCAACCTCTATATTAGAAATATAAGAGGATGTATTATCCATCAAAGGAACAATCCAATCGCGAGCCAACTTTGCTGATTCAGTGTTGGGCCAAACTATGTCTTGGCAATCTTTTTTTGTTAAAATTCTAATTTTCATTATTCCAAGCAATATCATCAACTGTTAAGTCCATAATACTCTTTCTGAGATAAATAATTTTTACAAAATAGTAGATAGCTAAACCCACTTGATAAATAAAAGGCCTCAGGTCGTCCCAGGAAAAAATAATATCTTTACTGTTCCAAAGACTTTTTTTCCATTTTTTCCAGGAATATTTTCCTCGGAGCACTCCCAAACCTCCATAGAAAAATAAAGCAAGCTTGATCGATTTACTTTGTTTGCTCTTTGATTTACTATTTTTTGATTTACTATTTAAAGAACAAGGTATTTTCTCTAAAACGGAGGAAAATGTAAGTTCATTTCCCAGCAAGTGCAAACCACTCGTTGCCCGAGGATTGCACTCTAGAGGAATAACTTGATTTTCTCTACAAACTAAGTCAAACCCAATTTGACCAGAAAAATTATAGTACCTGGTAACTTGGCTTACCCAATCTCGTATAGCTTGGTTTTCTGTATTCTCAAAGAGAATAGAGGCTTTCCCCACAGTAAACTCGATAGGATAGTCCACATGGTACAGTAACTTTCCTTCGTGGGCTATAGAGAAAGTAGAAAAAACAGGCCCTGCAATATACTCTTGGGCCACCCAAGGAAACTTAGGGGTAGGAGAAATCTTTTGGAGCTCTTTCAGGGCCGGGCATATTAGGGTATAGTTACCAAAACGAGAAAAAACTGGTTTGTAAATAAGACTTTCTTTTAGAGAAAAAGTTCTCTCCAAATCTTCGCGAGAATTTAAAATTTGGGTATCTGGGGTAAGAAAACCTTGTTTATTGAGCTCATCAATAAAATTATATTTATGATGAAGCCTGAGAAGAACGCAAAGTCGCTCTCCAAAAAATTGGGCAGACAATTTATCTTGAAAAAGTTGTCCTAGATAGAAGATTTCTTCACAAGTAGGAATTACCCAATCGATCTTGTGTTCTTCCAAAATTTTTTTAAAGCAATGACAAAAATCAGAGTAATGCCAACGAGGAGATGGCCAAGAAAAAGTTTTCTCCACATAGCGAGAAACTTGGCTCAGAAAAAAATGCCCACTATCTCCGACGTAAACGATATGCCCTTCTTTTCCTAAAATTCTCACCCATTCTAAAGCAACCGGAGCTCTCCCTCCGCTAACAAGAATACGTTTGGGAATCATAAACTACAATGTCTCTTCTTGGATTAAACCTCGGCGATATGCCGTTAATAGTTGCTTCAGCTCTGTAATATGCTCTATAAAGACCTTACCAAGGTCGGTATCAATAACCTTCTGACTAGCCAGCGGCTTCTCAATTAGTTTAATTGTCGAATGAATATCCTTTTCTTCTTCGATCGCTTTTTGCGTAGATTCAAAAGGCTCATGAGAAACAAGAAGAAGTCCATAGGAGTTATAGATCAAGGTGTAGCCAGCCAAACCTGTCTTTTTTTGATAGGCTTTAGAAAAACCGCCGTCGATAACTAAGAGTTTACCGTTAGCCTTTACGGGGCTTTCTCCTTTTATAGCCTTAACAGGAACATGACCATTGATAATATGAGAGGTTTCTGGGTCCAAACCAAACTCCTGAATAATCCGAACACAATACTCTTCATTGTATTGATAATAGTGATTTTTTATTTCTTTATGAGTAGCTTTGTCTTCAATAAAATATTGTTCAAAGGAGGTCATCTTGTCTTTACCAAAGATAGGAGAGTGCTTTCCACACCAAAGATACCAAGTCATATCTAAAGAATACTCTTTGCTTTCATTTTTTTCTTTAGAAAAATAAGCTTCTCTAACTAAGCGGTCCAGCTGATCCATCAGTTCCTTTCCCTTAAAAAAAGAATCTCTAATGGGAACTTCTTGGAAAGAGCCATCTTCTTTTAAAGGAATACAACCATGATAGAGTAAATTAGAATTGTACTTAAGATACATACTCCCCTTAGCATAAAGAAAGCGAATATGCTTCCGGAGTTTTTCACTACTACGAAATGAAGACATAAGCTTATCTACTAACATCGCTTCATCAGGAGATAGAAGGTAGGGATCATCTTCTTCTAAAGTTGGAAAATTTGTATCTATTAGCGAGTGTATTTTTCCTTCTACTTCGACAGTTTTTTGAGCAAAATCTATTTTGTGTAAAAGTAAGCGACTCTCCATTTCAAACTCAGGTCTTCGAGCAATAATTTCTCTTTCGAGTTTGTATTGAATTATCGTAATAGCTTTGTGCATCTGAGAAATCAGCTTAAGGTCTTTCTCACTGTAATGAGTAGGAGAAGACATTTTCGGACGAAAGGGATAACAAGGATCATCCCCATAATACTCACTAGCAAAGGTCGCCAAAGGAAAAAGATTAATACCATAACCCACTTCCAGAGTTTTCAAGTTGGCATAACGAGTAGAGAGTCTGATGACATTTGCCATGCAAGCTTTATTACCAGCAGCAGCGCCCATCCAAACCATATCATGGTTTCCCCATTGAATATCAATAGAGTGATGTTCACTAAGAGCGTCCATAATAATATGAGCCCCCGGTCCCCGGTCGTAAATATCACCGACAATATGTAAACGATCTACGGCAAGCCTTTGAATAATCTTAGAGATAGCAATAATAAACTGATCTGAGCTATCAATTTCCAAGATCGTTTCGATAATTTGATTATAATACTCTTGTTTAGAGGAACGATTTTCATCTTCGTGGAGTAGCTCTTCTATAATGTAAGCAAAATCTTCAGGAAGAGCCTTACGCACTTTAGATCTTGTGTATTTGGAAGAAACATGTCGGCAAACTAAAGTAAGACGATACAGAGTGATTCGATACCAATCACTCATATTGTTCTCTTGGCTTTTAATAATCTCTAATTTTTTTTCTGGATAATAAATTAGAGTAGCCAAATTTCTCTTTTCCTCACCGCGCAAAGAGTTTCCAAAAATTTCTTCAATCTTAGTCCGAAGAACCCCCGAGGCATTGCGCAAAACATGAGTAAAAGCTTCGTCTTCTCCGTGGATATCGGCCAAAAAATGCTCTGTCCCTTTGCGCAAATTCAAAATTGCTTGGAGATTAATAATCTCAGTGCAAACCGAAGCTATGGTCGGATACTTCGAAGATAATAGCTTCAAATATTTTAGGTTTTTCTCCAGTGTTGTGATACTAATCTCTTTCATAAAGTAGCTCCTACGGAAACTGTAGGTTTTTCAATTTAACAGTACATTATTTTGTATATTTTACCCACCAACGCGCGGCACTTTCTTCATTCCAAATATCCTCCCCCAAAGAGCAAGAACAAAAGCTTCGATAAACATCCATCGCACTAGAAGGGCGATCTTGAGGTTTTTTGGATAAGCAACTCATGACAATTTCATCTAGAGCAGGAGGAATTTCTTGCCCAGCAACTTCTGATGGGGGAATAGGCTCATCGTTTAAGTGAGCAAGCAAAGTAGCCATAGCACTTTCTTTTGCAAAAACAAATAGTCCTGTCAACAGCCAGTAAGCCACACATCCTAAAGCATAAATATCCGCTCGACGATCAATTTCATTATTTTGTAAAATCATCTCAGGAGCAATAAAAGCAGGTGTCCCAGTAACAACACCCATTTTTGTAAGTTTCAACTCCGGTTTTCCATTCTCTTCTTCTTTCCAAGAACGCTGCTTAACTAAACCAAAATCTAAAACTTTAACAAAATCGTACTGCAAGCCCATTTGACAGGTATAGATATTCGCGGGCTTGATATCACGATGAACCATCCCTCGAAAGTGGGCTTCAGCAAGAGATAGACAAACCTGCTTGAGCAAATGAACAGTACGAGCAGGAGAAATAGGGCCAAATTTAGCGACTAGGGTATCTAAATCAAGTCCTTCCAAGTATTCCATTACATAGTAAAAAGAATTATCCTGGGTCTGTCCAAAATCATAAATCTGGATAGTATGAGGGCACTGTAAACGAGAAGTAGCTTTGGCTTCCCGTTCAAACCGGCGTAAAGCAGTTTGAGCACTATCGTCTTCTTTTTGGATAACTTCTTGGCGGATAAGCTTAATCGCTGCTGGTCGAACAAGCATTCGATGCTGAGCCTTCCAAACCTCTCCCATTCCACCACTACCTATTTTTTCTTTGAGACGGTACTGCCCAATTTCCCTTGCTTTTTTTGCTTCTTGGCGCAAAGTATGCATAATGTGAGAGCCATAAACAGAGATAACCATCCCAAAGAAAACAAAAAAGAGAGTTAAAGACCAAGTTTCCGTATGTCTGACAATCTCATAGTGAGAGTATATAAAGGCAAACGACATGATGGGAAACATTGCTAACGAAAGAACAACCACAAATGTTCTTTTCCATGTGTTGGGAATGAATAGCCCATACACAACTATCATGGCAAAAAAAGCAAAGCCCAAATGATTGATATTGGTCAAGGCTATAGCTTCGTTTCCTAAAGCAGCAGCATTCCAAATAACAGTGGAATATTTTATTCCCAAGAGAAAAGCTAAGGAAGAAAAAACCACGCCCTCTAGAGTCCGAAGAGCTCGCATACTCAAACAGGCAGAGGAGTACAAAATTGCAAGAGAAACTAATAATACAACGAGTAAGACCAGTTGAAAGTTTAAAGGTTGATCTTGGGTAAAAAAACCTCGAACATAAAAAAGAATAGTTCCTATTGTAAAGATTAAAGTAGAAGCTTGGAGGCGTTTTTTCAAAAGAGCGTTTGTTTCTGGACAGAAAGTCTCTGCACCTTGAATCAATCCTACATTCTCTTTACAAGGAGTATTTGTCGGAGTAGAAGGTCTATTCAAAGATACAGCTGAGGATATTGTTCTTGTAGGGAAATTATTCTCGTTCATGTTTACTTTGCCTAAGGAAAATTTTTCATTCAAGTGCTTCAAATCTACTTGCGTAATTATGGATGTTCTGTAGAATAGAATACCAGGAAGTTTTGCATCTCCAAAGAAAATTTTGACCGAGGCTGAGAATATGAATGAAAGAGATCAGGAAACTATTTCAGATAACTTGCAAAAAGAAATAGAAAAAACTTTGGAACGCAATAAACCAAAAGAGTTTGGTCGCTACTTAGTAAAGCGAAAAATTGCAGAAGGAGGAATGGGCCGGATCTATGAAGTATATGATCCCAAAGAAAAAAAGAGTTTCGCTCTAAAAACCATTCTGGATACTCGAAAAAAACTCATCGAAAGATTCCTTAAAGAAGCAAGAGCCATGCAAAGACTAAGTCATCCTAACATCATCAAGGTTTATGACTTAGGAGCTTCGCCTCAAGCTTATTTCACCATGGACTTAGTCGAAGGACTATCTCTTTACTCTCTCTTAAAGCAGAAGAAATTGCCTCTTAGCTATGGAGTTTATATCTCATACGTTATCGCCCTAGCTTTACAGCACACTCATGAGAAAGGGGTTCTTCATCGAGATATCAAACCTGAGAATGTCATGGTTGATTGCAAGGGCCATATCTTTTTAATGGACTATGGACTGGCTAAGCTGGAAGACAGCAACACCCGTCTTACTAATACGACGGCAATCTTAGGAACCCCGGCCTACATGTCTCCAGAGCAAGCCCAAGGACACAATAACCAAGTAGACTACCAAAGTGATATTTACTCTTTGGGAACTGTCCTTTATCGTCTCATCACTGGTGAGGTTCCTTTTGACGGTGATACCACTGTGGGAATCATCATGAACATCATCAAACAAAAAGCTCCCCCTCCTCGCCAAATAAATCCAAAAATTCCGGTTGATTTAGAAAACATTTGCCTAAAAGCGATTGCCAAAAACAAAGAAAAACGATATTTCAAAGTGGCAGACTTAATTGATCATCTAGAGAAAGTTTTTCAAAAAATGTTTGGCCAAACTATTTCTAGCCAAAAAAATAGAATAGAAAGCCGCTTGGGGATGCTTATTTGCGAAGTTATCGAAAAGAAAAAAGCAGCTCAAAAAACAGCTAAACCTCCGACAATTAGCTCTCAAGAAAAAACGGAGAATTTTGAAAATACTGAGGAACACGCGAACGAAGATGCCCAAACAGTTATGGATTCTCAAATTGCCGATCCATCTACTCTAACTCAAATTGATCCGGTCGCTCTGACTCCTTCATTCTCCTTATTTAAAGAAGAAAAAGAAGAAAAAGAAGAAAAAAACACCCCTCAAAAAGCTCCACAGGAATCTTCTTCTCAAGTATCTTTGGTTCCCCCCCTATCTTCTTCTCAAGTATCATTAAAGCTTTTCCCTGAAAAAGAAAATGAGTTCGCTCAAGAACCAACAGAAAAAATCTGGGGAGGAGTTCGTAAGGTAGGACAAGCTATTCAAAGGGGAATAGAAGAGAGAAAAGAAAAGATCTCTCCAAAAGAAGAGGACTTTGATGAAAGTCACATTTTGAGATTAGCTGAGCCTCTTTACATTCACGATCAAACGGAAACGAAGGCAGAAACAAAAGTCAAAGCTCAACTCGAAAAAAAAGAAACAAACAAAGCCATTTGGCTTCTAAAAAAACTCTTTTTGCTCATTTTTTGGATTATTCGAAAACTCGTGTCTCTCATCTTCAAAAAAACAACTCCTAGTTCCGAAAAAGAGAAAGAACTAGATTTTGCCGAAGACTCTCCTCCTCCTCCTCGCCCTCTCTATCTTCCTCCCATAATAGCGAATCAGAAGAAAGTGGAAAGGAAAGAAGCATCTAACTGGCCAAGAAATTTATTTTTTATTCTCCTCCTCTTTTTTGCTTTGCTCCTCTTTGAGCAAGATATTGTAACTCCCATAGAAAGTATTTTGGGAAGAGACATTCCTCCTATTCCTTGGCCTTGGAGATAATTAGTGGGTTATCAAAAGTATTTGGACAATTTTAGATTAGAAATTTTGATTTCTGACGAGAAATGACGAAGGAGCATAGTTCTTTTCTGTGATTGAGGAATGCCGAAGTCAGAGATCAAAATAGCAAACTAAAATGTCCAAATACTTTTGGTAGCTCACCTTTACAGATAAACGTCTATTGCCTTAAATAAATAAGGGGTTTCTTTGTATTTCTGTTTCAACAAACGCAGAGTTTGCACTCTGCCTTTCATGTGATGAGAAGCGGAAATAACATCTACCTCTCCTTCATCTGGAAATTCAAGGAACTTATCTTTTTCTGTAATAAAAATACGGGGCTTTCGAGAACGTACATCCGCTTCATTTTCGAAAGTCAAGCAAAACAAGTAAGTTCTCTTCTCTACCTCCATTCCAGCATCCATACGCATCGTTTGAAGAGAATAGAGTTCTGCAATTTTGTTTAGTATAGGATTTAATATATGCCACGCCTCTTCTTCACTAAACAGCAACAAAGGATTGCTAGAATCCGTTTTTCGGATAGCCTTTATCACTACGTCCAACATAGCTCTATTCACGTAAAGATCAGCCAACTTCTTCTCAAAAAGAGTTCGCACTCTTAGGCTCACTTTGCCTTTTTTGTCAAAAGAAATATGGTTAAGAGTAAGAGTAACTTTATCCAGAAAGATCTTATTCTTCCATTCCTTACTCGCTCTCAAATATCCAGAAAGCCAACCAACAGACAACATAGTAACGGCTACGAAAATTTCTGGTAAAAATTCGGCGATCATAATTATTCTCCCGAATAAAACTTCTTGTTATTTTTTGCCATCTCACAAAGCATAGGACAAGGAGTAAAGCGTTTGTCATGTTTTTTCGTGAGTTCTTGTAATAAAGCAACCGCTTTATCTAAACCTAAACTATCCAGGTAGCGAAAAGGGCCGCCTAAAAAAGGAGGGAAGCCCATTCCAAAAATAGCCCCAATATCTCCATCATGAGGAGATTTGAGAGTACCGTCTTCTAGACAATAAGTGGCTTCTGTTATCAAAGCAAAGGCAATCCTCTTTTGAATGTCTTCCATCGGAATAATTTTTCGAGAAGAGCCTCCAAAGAAAGAGTATATCTTAGAATTAACCTCTTTCTTTCCTTTTTTCTTGCCTTGGGGGTAACTATAGAAGCCTTGGTTATTTTTGCGACCTTGGTACCCCGCTTCATAGACTTTTTCGATAGTTTTTGTAGGAGTAACTCCACGCTTAGAAAAGAACTCTCCCATAACATGAGAAACATGCGCAGCAACATCAATTCCGACTTCATCAAAAAGAGCTAAGGGTCCGACCGGGAAACCAAACTTTTTCATTGCCCGGTCAATGTCTTCAATCTTCCCGCCTTCATTTAAAATACAAATAGCTTCATTCATCAACGGAGCCAAAACTCGAGTTGTGTAAAAGCCTGGCCCATCATTTACCACAATAATAGTTTTTCCCTGCTTCAGCCCTAGTTCATAGGCCGTAGCGGTAGCCCAATCTTCTGTTTTTGAGGTCGTAATGATTTCCAACAAAGGCATCTTGGTCACCGGAGAAAAATAGTGCATCCCCAAGACCCTTTCAGGGTGCCTTGCTTCTGCAGCAATATCAGTAATCGGCAAAGAAGAGGTGTTGCTAGCAAAAACGCACTCTGCCGAAATAGCCGCCTCTGTTTCAGCAAGAACCTTGCGCTTTAAACCTAAATCCTCAAAAACTGCTTCGATCACAACATCTGTTTTATCAAATCCATGATAGTTATCACTGGCAACGATGTCACTCATGATAACGTCCAAGTCAAAAGCATTCATCGCTTTCTTCTTTACTTTTTTATGCAAGTCTTCCCAGACCATTTTTTCCCCGCCAACTGCTGCTTCGAGACTAATGTCCTTGAGAATAGTTTTGATTTTCTTAGTGGCCGTGACATTAGCAATGCCCGCTCCCATAAAGCCTGCTCCCAAAATCCCAATACAAGAGATAGGACGAACTTTTTCGGCTAAGGGATTCTTTTTCTTATTGGTCATGTTAAAGAACAAATGGATGAGTTGTCGAGATTCAGGACTAATCACAAGCTCGCCAAATTTCTTAGATTCCAAAGCCAAACCAGAAACAATGCTTTTCCCCATTCCTCCCTCAACACATTCAATAATTTTCAAAGGGGCGGGATAATTTCCATAAGTTTGTCGGTAAACCACTTTCCGCGCTTGCTTATAAATGACACTTCTCCCCATGCCATTACTTTCTAAGATTTTCTCCATCCAGTTCTTTTTTCTTTTTCTTTTGACAGGTTTTTCGGCTATACGAAGAGCAGCTTGCTTGGCCGCTCCCAAAAGTCCATGAGGATGAATAATATCGTCAACTAAGCCCATTTTTTTGGCTTTGTGAGGAAAGATATTACGTCCTGTAAGCATCATATCGAGTGCTTTTTGGATACCAATTAAACGGGGTAACCTTTGAGTCCCTCCCCCTCCGGGAAGAAGCCCTAGCTGAACCTCGGGCAAAGCCATAACTGTTTTAGGATGATCAGTGGCAATTCGATAGTGGCAAGCCAAAGCTACCTCTAAGCCTCCTCCTAAAGCCGCTCCGTTAATAGCAGCAACAAAAGGTTTAGGGAAGTTAGCCAAACGATGAATAATAGAGCTACCTTGGCGACTAAGTTCCTGGGCATCTTCCAAACGAGAGATTTGCTGAATCATATCCAAGTCAGCTCCCGCAATAAAGTTATCTTCTTTTTTACTAATAAGAACTACTGCTTTAACTTCCTGGTCTTGCTCTAAAGAATCTAAGATCAACTTAAAATCATCAATCATCTTTAAAGATAATTTATTAACTTTTTCATTAGGCTGATCCAGCCAAATAATGGCCACGGAATCTTCTTTTTGAATTTCTACGCCTTCCATTCTTACCCCTTTAATTGTATCTTTCTAAAATAATGCCATTTCCTAAAGCTCCGGCTGCGCAACCGGCAATGAGAGAAAATTTCCCATCTTCTCGGATCAATCGATTTACAGCGGTAGTGACCAACCGAGCTCCCGTTGCTCCGAAAGGATGACCTATCGATAAAGAACCGCCCAAAGGGTTAAGTTTATCCAAAGGAATTTCTCCTACTTTTTCTGAGCGTCCCAAGTTCTCTTTGGCAAACTTCTTTGAATTGAGACACTTGCAAGTAGCCACCATTTGACCAGAAAAAGCTTCGTGAATTTCAAAAACATCGATGTCTGTCAGCTTAAGCCCCGCTTGATCAAGAACTTTTGGAATAACATAAGCTGGTCCTAAAAGAAGTTCATCTACAGGATCTTGAGCAGTATAAGTGTAGCTATGAACAGAAGCTTTGGGGGCAATCCCCAACTCTTGGGCTTTTTCCTCTGACATCAAAAGAACAAAGGCTGCTCCATCTGTCAAAAAAGAAGCGTTTCCGGCAGTGATTGTGCCATACGGCTTAACAAAAGCAGGTCTAAGTTTTCCTAATTTTTCCACCGAAGAATCTCCCCTAGGTCCATTATCGGTATCAACAAGGTTAAACTTAGGGGCAACTCCTACGGGAGTAATTTCTTCTGCGAGAAGTCCTTTTTCAATAGCTTCTGCTGCTTTCTGATGCGAACGCACAGCATATTCATCTTGTTCACTTCTAGTCACTCCGACCCGAGCGACTAATCTTTCGCAGTCTTCTCCCATACTCTTTCCTGTTGAGAACTCGTTAATTCCCGGAATTTCAGGGAGGAAATCACGCCAAGAAAGCCCTCGAAAGAACTTTAAGAAATCGGTCGGCTTTTTATATTTTTGAGTCTCAATAAGTTTTTGGCGGAATTTTTTTCTATACCGAATAGGAATATCCGACAAACTTTCGGTTCCTCCGGCAATAACGACATCGGCTTGGCCAGTCCTAATAAGATCAATCCCGCTAGTAATAGCTTGGTTGGCGGAAATACAAGCCATTGTTACAGTATGTGCGGGTATATTATGAGGTAATCCTGTTCCTAACAGAGCATCCCGAGCAACATTGCTTGTGGTTAGATTAGAAACTACAGTTCCCATGATAACGCGATCGACTACATTGGGATCCAGTTGAGTCTTATTTAAAAGTCCCTTTAGAGCCAATCGAGCTAAATCATACGACCTGAGATCTTTATAGCCCGTACCCGAGCGTTGGAATGGAATTCGAGAGCCATCGACTACAACGGTCTTCCTTCCATTAAATTCAAAGGTTGCCATATATTTTTCTCCTTGGAAAATCGTGAAGTTATTCCTTATTTTTTCTTTACATAACTAAAAAAAATGAATATAATGACTCACATCTACTACCTCTCTTATCCCTATATTCGTTCCTACCAGAGAATTCACATTGAATCAGTGGTGTGCTTTTTGAATTCCAATTAGAATCGGAGCGTTTTGGGGAGGAGAAAAAATTGCGGCGTAAATATATAAGGTGGCAAAATATTCTAGTCAGCTGCCAATCTTTGCATAGCATACTCAAGAGTCGCATAGCCAGGGAAGAAAAAAATGCAGTTTAACGAAGAATCTTTTTTTAGAGAGTATCTTAGTCAAGAGCAATATGCTGAATGCTTGGAAGAGCAAAAGAATAGTGTTCAACCTCGATCGATTTTCATTATAGCGATTGAACGGGGCTATATCAACGACAAAAACCTAACCGAAGTCTTAAAAAAAGTTCCCCAGAACTCCTCTGGCAAGAAGAGTAAAAGCCCAAAGCAAACAACCTTCCGACGATTTGGTGAGCTTTGTCGAGAAAATGGATTTGCCAGCGCAGAGCAAATTGAAGAATGTTTAAAAATACAAGCGGGGCTTAAAAAAGAGAAAAAGAATTTTCGATTGGGTCAAATTCTCATTGAAAAAAAGTATATTAACACCCGCCAAGCAAAACAAGTGCTAGAGATGCAGGGAAAAAAAATCCTGCGCTGCCCTCCCTGCGACACCAAATATAACATCCGCAACTTCAAAGAAGGTAAAAGATACCAATGCCCCAAGTGCGACTCCGAATTAGTTAGCTCCACTCCCTCTAACTCTATGGAAGTAGGAGTCGATCGAAGCTTTATTTCTCGCGACCCTGAAGAAGTAGATGACGAATCTCTCTCTTTCATCAATAAGCAAGTGGGTGAATACAAAATTGTCGCCTTCCTTGGAGCAGGTGGAATGGCAGATGTATACAAGGTCATCAACCCTATGCGTCGCCGAACCCGAGCCCTAAAGCTTATGAAAGCCCAAGCAGGATTCGAGCGCTTCAATAAAGAGTTTGAAAGTTCCAATACTTTAAGGCATCCTAATATTGTTCGGGTTTATGAAATAGGTAAAATAGAGAGTCGTCCTTATTTTTTTATGGAATATGTCGATGGGGGATCGCTAGATAAACGTATCGAAAAAATGGGGATCATTTCTCTCTCCGAAGGTTTACAGATCCTCAAGCAGGTAACTATTGCTCTAAAATACGCCCACGAAAATAATATCATTCATCGTGACATTAAACCTAGTAATATTCTTATTTCTCGTAAAAACAACCGAGATATTTGCGCTAAGATCACCGATTTTGGAATAGCAAAAACATCTAATGATAGCCAAGTGACAGTAACAGGACATCTTGTCGGAACATTTAAATATATGGCTCCTGAGAACATCAAAGGATGTGCTGCTGACACCAGAGGAGATATCTTTAGCTTAGGCATAATGTCCTACGAAATCTTTACAGGAAAAGAACCCTTTGAGGTAGACGACCCTGTAGGCTATCTTTTTGTTAATATCAAAGAAACTCCCTCCCCCATTCATACCATTAATCCTGATCTTCCCCGAGCTCTTTCTAAAATTGTCGAAAAGATGATGTGCAAAGACCCTAAAGACAGGTACGATGCCAGTAGCCTCCTTCGAGATGTCAACCGACTAAGCAAACATTTAGACAAAGGTGAATCTGGGCGAATCATAGAAACAGAAGACACAACTTCCGTTTTTTATGAAAAAAGAACTCTCCATGCGATCAAAGGGATCATCGGTAGAATCACCCAAACCTTTCAAAGAATAGACCCTGAAGAGCTAAAACGAGAAGAGCTGAATAAGGTCAATGATGAAACCGACAACTGGTTTGGAGGAGAAGATGATGGATTAGATGAGTTTGATCCACTACTTGGCCAAACCGAAGAACTGGGAAAAGACGATGTTGCTCGCCAACAATATGAGTTAGCTAAATCGCTCGCCTTAAAAGGAGAGTGGGAGAGAGCAATCAACAATCTCAAACCTATCATCCAGCTTTACTCAGGTACAACTTGGGCACAAAAATCTAGACGACTCGTTGAAAAAATCGAAGTACGAATAAAAAAAGACGATGAAAAATACGGTCCTAACTCTACCCAAAAAAAAAAATAACCTTAATTAAGCGATCGAGTGAAGGAGGCGTCACAAAGTCATTAGTTACGGGGATTTCCCGTCGTCGTAGAGCCGTTGATGCCCGAGGAGAAAAATACAGTTTCGATTCTTCTTCGACAAACCCTCTCTCTTCTAGTCAAGATTTTCATTCCGCCAACCCCAACCAAACTCTTTCTGAGACTCGACTGCGAAGTCGATACACTCTTTCCACTCCTCTAGACGATCCCACGAAGTCCCCTACTGATAAACGTCGAGGTATTGTCAGAGAAGCCCAAGAACTTCTAGTTTCTGTTAAATCTTTCATTGATAATGTCAACTCAATTGAAGAAT
The DNA here is from genome assembly GCA_029260735.1 of Planctomycetota bacterium. Classification (GTDB taxonomy): domain Bacteria; phylum Planctomycetota; class Uabimicrobiia; order Uabimicrobiales; family Uabimicrobiaceae; genus JAJDCR01. The sequence continues at coordinate 10,946 of JAJDCR010000170.1, read as the reverse complement.
ACGAACGGAAAGAAGTTTGGCTCGACGAAATTTTTACTCACCTCACTCAGATAGAGTGGGAAGAAGTACCGGAAGAGGTTTCTGAAATCCTTTACAAATGGGGACGTTTTCTCTTGGATCACGGAAAACACAGAGAAGGACTTTTACGTTTTTGGGAAATCCATGATAAATACCCCAGTACTCGATGGTACAATCAAGTTTTTGAAGAACTCGTCGCCCGCGAACAGCCCGAAGACATGGTTTTTGTTGATGGAGGCGACTTTCTTCTCCGACAAGGAAAACAAGAAAAAGAAGAGAAGATTTTGCCTTATTATTTAGATATAACCCCTGTAACGAATGCTCAATATCTAGAATTCGTCGAAGCGACAAACTATCCTTCCCCCAAACATTGGCACAAAAATATTTATCCCATTGGTAAAGGAAACCATCCAGTTACCTGGATTTCTCTAGAAGATGCGGCCAACTATGCTTCTTGGCGAGGAAAAAGGCTTCCTCTTGAAGCCGAATGGGAAAAAGCAGCTCGGGGAAACCAAGACTTTCTTTGGCCATGGGGAGGAGAATTTCAAACTCGCTACTCCAATTGTCGAGATGCCAATATTGGGGACACTACTCCCGTTAAGAAATTCGCCAATGGTAAATCTGTTTACAATTGCTATGACATGTCTGGAAATGTCTGGGAATGGGTTAATAGCTGGTTTGATGAAACTCGTACTCACAAAGTACTGAGAGGAGGCTCCTGGTACACCTTTGCCGACTTTACCACGACAACTTATCGCTACTTTGACTATCCCACCTCGGCCAGTGGACTTTATGGATTTCGCTGTGCTAAAAACTTTGAAAGAAAATCATAGCCCTATTTATGGACACAACACAACTTCCCTACCTATCTCCTTTTCCTGGCATTCAAGGCCAGATGAAAGAAAAACCAGAAGATTTCCGAGTTATTGAAATCCCAGCTTACCCTTTTTCTGGAGAAGGGGAGCACATCTATCTAGAAATAGAGAAAAAGTCACAATCCACTTTTGCTCTTATCAAAGAACTCAGCCAAAAATTAAAAGTACCCGAAAAACAAATCGGCTATGCCGGAATCAAGGATACTCAAGCCGTTACTCAGCAGTTTTTTTCTGTTTCAGGAGTCAGCGAGGCACAAGTCAACGAACTTAGCCTAAACAAAGCAAAAGTAGTGTCTTGGCAACGTCATAGCAACAAGCTCAAGGTCGGACATTTGCGGGGAAATCGTTTCGAGATATTGCTCCGAGAATTGAATAACGTTTCTCCCAAACAAGTAGAAGAAATACTTCTCCATTTTGGAAAAACAGGAGTTCCTAACTACTTTGGTTCTCAACGTTTTGGCAATCGTTGTAACAACGATGAAATAGGGAAAGCTCTTTTAGAGCAAAAAGTTGATCCTATCTACAATTTAATCCTAGGAGAAATTTTTCCCGACGATGCTCCCAGGCTTCAAGAAAGCAAAACTTTTTTTCAGGAAGGCCACTACGAAAAAGCCCTTAGTACTTTACCTAGACACTTTGATATAGAGGGTTTCTTACTCCGAGCTCGTTGTCAAAACTGGCTCCCCGAGAAAATCCTCCAGCGTTTCCCTCGTCGCATTAAGTTTTTCTATCTTTCGGCCTACCAATCTGCTCTCTTTAACCAAACCCTAGCCTGGAGATTACCAGAAATAGATACAGTTTGGGCAGGAGATGCTGCCATGAAACACCCTGGACGCTCTGTCTTTCTAGTAGAAAATGAAGCTTTAGAGCAACCCCGTGCAAATGAACGAGAGATTTCTCCCACCGGCCCAATCTATGGCTATAAAATGCTCTGGGCCAAAGGAAAGCAAGGAGAAAAAGAGGAAGAACTTTGGAAGGAAGCAGGGCTTTGTGAAAAGATTTTAAAGGAAGGTCACTTAAAAGGAGAACGGCGATCTTACCGTTTACTTGTCGAAAATCCTTCCTGCCAAGTTTGCTCAGAAGGGATCTGGATTCGTTTTTCCTTAGCAAAAGGATGCTATGCCACCGCCGTTTTACGAGAGCTTATGAAGAATTTTTAGATATGTAGGGCTAACCATTAAAAAGTGTTCTTGGTAATTAGTGTTTTAGCTGGCGTAACGGACAACCACGAGGGTCCTTGCGGACGGCCTTCGTAGTTGTCCCTACATGCATTGTAGGAACAAATTCAGATAAATTTAATCAATCAATACCTGCCTGTCAGTACAGCCTGCAAATTATTTCCTATCAGCGTAGTTATCCCTGTAGGGACAACTACGAGGGCCGCCTGCAAAGGCCCTTGTGGTTGTCCGTTACGTCTAATCAAACCTAATTCAATTCCCAAGAAAAGCTCATCCATCTTTTTCTTCTAGGCGTATTTTCTCAATTTCCTCAAAGGAATAGAGCTTTCCCTTGTTCATCCCGGGGCAATCTGTGGCTTGTTTTTCCCAATCATTCTCTGTTTTTAAAATAGTATTCCAAAAAGGCCATTTACCGCATTGAGAAGGTTTTGCCGGATGGATTTGGCAAAGAGCCTTTCCACTGTCTAAGCGCTGAAGAAAAATGCAGTCCCCACTGCTCTTTTCAATGAGAGAAAACTGTCCCTTTGATCTTCGTAAGTAAGGTCCCAAGGAAATCGATTGCTTTTTTAAGTAACCTTCGATTTCCTTAATTTCATCCAAAGTAACCCAAACATAACCAGGAGATCCACTACAGCAATTACCACACTGAGTGCAGTTAAAGCAAAGTCCCTCTGAGTACCAAGGATCTTCATTCGGGGTTGGATTCATTCTCCGCCGCCGTTCTTCTGACCTGAGCAAATAGCTTAAAAAGGACATTGAGATCGTGTTGATCTAATCCTGTCCGACCAAAAATACGCCGAAGAGCAGCAATAAAAATCGTATTATTGTTATTTTTGTGCCGAAAGCCCACATTGTCTATGAATTTAAGAATATGCCCATAAAACCCTTCCATTTCATCTTGCCCAATAAGCTCGGGAAATTCATCAATTTCTTCATAGCTTTGACTGGACAAAAAGAGCTCATAGCAAACAAGCATGACGGCTTGTGATATATTGAGGGAAGGATAAGGGCGTGCAGAGGGGATATGAACAAGCCATGGGCAAAGCTTAATTTCTTCATTAGAAAGACCGTGGTTTTCCCGACCAAAAAGTATTGCCACCTTGTTTTTCACAGAAAAAGGAGCCAACTTCGCCCCAATTTCCCGAGCGCTAAAGCTATCTTTTTTATAGCGGACAATCTTATGAGAAGTAGCCACCATGGTAGAACAGTCGGCCACAGCTTCCGCCGTAGTAGGGAAAATTTGAGCAGCAGCAAGTTGTTCTTTGCAGCCGTGAGCTCGGGCAATGGCTTCCCCATCCTGATAATCGGCTTTGGGATTAACCAAACGTAAATCCGATAAGCCCATATTGGTCATTGCACGAACTATCGCTCCGACGTTACCAGCATTTCGAGGCTCAACCAGAACAATAACAATATTATCTAAGTTCACTTTAGAAGACAATTTTTGTATCCCTATCTAGAATCTTTGAGAAATTAAAAAATAGCCAGCACAAGCAAGCAAGATAATCAATAAAATCAACCAAAAAATACTTGATATTTTCTTTTTCTTATAGATTTGAGACCTGAACTTACGAGTGGTAGGACGATGAATCTCTGTTGGGTAATAGTCGATGGCTTGTTCAAAACAAAAAGCTTCGACATGCTCTCTACTTTGAGTCAAGCTAAGTTGTGAACTTTTGCGTAGTAAATAACAAGCTTCAAGAGTTTTCCCTTCCTTCAACATAAGGATTATTTCTTGGCGCATTTTGGGAGACAGCTTGTCTACAACAGTCGGACATTTTTTCGCCAGTTTCCAGTTACTTTCTTTCGCTAGCAGTTGAAGAATATCTTTTCCATGAGGAAAAGAAAGTCCATGACTCGACCTTCGAACAAGTCGGATCGCTTCAACAATTTTTTTCTCTTCGATTAATTTCTGAATAAGATCTCTGTCAGACTCATTAATTTCTTCAACGAGAGAAGGATTATCTTTTTGAGCATGGGGAAAAACTAAGTTATCTCCTTGTCTTTCCTCCACTTTTCCCATAACTTGGTATCCCTCTTCCCCCATCTTTTCTTCGTCAGCAAAAACCATCCACTCCCACTGCTCTGGATATTCTGTTACTCTCTCCATCTCCAAGTCATCAGAACTATCAGAGGATTTGGCTTCTTCTTCTTTTTCTAAAGAGACCTCTGCATTCTCTTTTTTTTCTAAAGAATGAGGCACTTCTTTTTCAATAGAAGATTCCTCTTCTTTAAGAACTGTCGCTTGCTCTAAAACTTGTTCACTTGATAAAGTTTTTTTTGCGAAGAGATCGGCTTTTTCTGAGGAGGAAGAGGAAGGTTTTTGAATTAAAATTTGAGGAGCTAAGCTATCCAGAGGCCCCAGTTTACGAACGCTTGGTAATTTAGAAAAAGGAGAGATTTTATTCGATGAGGAGTCCTTATCATCAAGCCCCACATAACTATCATCATCAGAACTCTCATTTTTGAGCTCTGATCCTTCTAGTAGATCTGCTTTCAAAGCATCTTCGTCAGAAAAACAATCTTCTTCAAACTCTCCATCATCACTTTCATAAAAACGGGAGTCTGTTATTTCCTGTTCAAAATTATCTTTGGCCCCAAACTCGTCTTTGCTATCTGTTTTATATTCTAAATCTTTTTCAAAATCATCATCAATATCAAAGCCATCATCTTCATCATCGTACTCGTCATACTCATCAATTTCATGATAGTCAGAGTCGTCGTCATCTAGATCAGATTCATCGATATCCTCTTCTTCATCTAGATCGGACTCATCGATGTCCTCTTCGTCATCTAGATCAGACTCGTCGATATCCTCTTCTTTATCTAGATCAGACTCATCAATATCCTCTTCTTCAAAATTTTCTGATTCCAAGCCTTCAACAGTTAAGCAGGGGGTCGTTTCATCATCATCACTGCCATCGTATGTGGCTGTATCCATTTCTTCGTAGCTGGAATCTTTTTTATCATCTAGTGGCAAATACTCTTCAACGGCACTTTTCTTTTTTTTTTCCTCCTCACGGGAACGTTCTTCTTCTTCTTCCAACGAAGCCATTTTTGCAGCTAAACTTTTCAGCTCATCAAGAGAGTATTGGTGGGTTTTTTCCAACTCCGCTTGCGTATTGTATTCCAGTTCCGCTAAAAAAAACTCTGGTTTAGGAAAAGTAGGAGAAAAAGTAAACTCCATGGAGACAGGAACCCCACATCGATCGCACACTGATGAGGCAGGGGATAGTCCCCGAGCACAACGAGGGCATGGTATCATCGTGAGTTTTCCTCCATGTGGTGATTTCTCTGTGAGTGGACGGCGCATAATAAAAAGAATACTTTGTTGACGAAAGGTACAATATCGGTCAAAAATACCTAAAATATCTGCCAATGTCAAGTAAATCTGTGAATAGTTCTCCGCTATTTCGGAAAACTATTTTTTCCACTTAACAAAACCAGTTTTCCTACAGTTTCTCCCGACTCAAGAGCTCTTTGCGCCCCAGCAACATCCTCCAAAGGAAAAGTAGTTATATGAGGGGCCTGGATTTTTCCTTCTTCAATCCATTGTCGTAAATCCGCCATACACTCTAAAAGAATCTCTTTTTTATGAAAAAGGTAAGACAAATTAAAAGCCAAGACACTTTTATTATAACTTGTCATATTCAAAGGACTAAAGCGAGGAGTCCGTAAATAATCCCAAGCCAACTTAAAATAAGAAGGACGAGACTTCCCCTTAGAAAGCATAGTATGAAAGCCATAGATAACCAAACGCCCCGAAGAAGCCAAATGACTGTAGCTCTCCCCTAAAGTTTCCACTCCATTGGCATCTAAAATAATATCATAGCCCTCTGGTGAAAACTCTTCCGCCTTTTGCCAAAGATTTTCCTCTCGCTTAACAATCACCTCATCAGCTCCAAATTTCCTTGCCACCTCCGCCTTATGAGCCCCGCCGACAACCCCCACAACATAACAGCCCCCAATCTTCAACAACTGTAAAAGAGCCGTCCCGACACCACCCGCAGCAGAATGAACCAAAACCTTCATCCCCCGGCGCATCCGTACCAATTCACAAACCCCATAATAAGCTGTCAAAAAAACCGCCGGAAAAGCCGCCGCCTCCTCCAAACTAAAACCCGTCGGAATCGGAAAAACCTGAAAATCCTCCACCACAACATGAGTAGCATAAGCCCCAAAAAGAGTTACCCCAAAAACCTCCATTCCCAACTCCAACCCAACTCCCTCGCCCACAGCAACAACAACCCCCGCAAACTCAAACCCCGGAGTAATCGGCCAACCCACAAAATGCTTCGCCGACTTATAAAACCCCATGCGCACAATACAGTCCGCATAATTGACCCCAATAGCCACAGTCTCAACCACCACCTCACCCGCGCCAGGCTTAGGAACCTCACACTCCTCCAAACGCAACCGATCATACCCCCCGGGGCTATGAATAACAACCTTACGCATATCAAAAAACCTCTCTAAGCACAAAAAAAATGAAATAGTACTTGATTTTTCTGTAGAATTTGCTATAGTACCGACCTAATATTCAAACCAACAAAAGCACCCATAGCTCAATTGGATAGAGTGACGGTCTACGAAACCGTAGGTTGCAGGTTCGATCCCTGCTGGGTGCACCACACTTCTAATAACAAAAGCCTTTGTTTTTCTTACTCTCCAAACAATTTTACCCCAAACCCAAAAACACCATTTTAGGCTACTTTTTTGCCAAAAAATGGACTTTTTATAAAAGTCTGCCCCATATCTGCCCCACCATTAAACTCCGTAAGTGTTTTTTCTATCTTAGTTTTTATCCATTAAAACCTATTTGGTTCCAAGGATATTTATAATGGAAAAAGTAATATGCATTATAAGTTAACCCAAAAGGTTTACAAAGGTAAAAAATGGCACACTATGACAGAAAAAGAAAATTATGGAGAGCCGAAATATCCATTGCCGCTGTTGTCAATGCTTTTGTCGAAAAAGATTACTGCAAAACCCCATTTTTTCCAATGATTTTGAGTTAACTCCATTCAAACCTCTCTCAAAAGTATAACTATTTTATTATCATCTCATAATCACTACAATTTTTTCGCAAAAGTATAACTATTTTATTATCATCTCAAAAACCATTCTTTTATCGAAAATGTAACTATTTTGCTTGCTGTTTTAAGAGCAGTGTATCGATAGGTGAGTGTTATTACTTATAAAGTAAAGACTTAAGTATTTTTCTTTTTTCAGAAACATGATAAATGACATTATTTCTTTCACCTTATTCTATTCATAAATATAACTATATCATCACTTAATCTTTTTCTTTTCAAGAATAAGAAGAGAAAATCTATTCATAAATATAACTATTTCAACAAAACTCTCTATCTTTTGTTTTTATTGGTCAAAATAACCTCTGGCAAAGGTTTTTATGTTATTGAGGATAGACAACTAAGCCATTTAAGGAATTAAGAGATAACATTTTGATAAAAAACTGGGCAATATTGTGTACAATTAATATTGTGGTGAAGTGGTTTGCTTTGGGCGTAGTTGGTGGGAGTTGGTTGTGAGTGATAAAAATAGCAATAAAGCGATAGATTTTGCTTTTTTCTACATAATATTGATGTTGGCTTTATGGATAATCATGCTACCCCTGTCAATGTTACTAAATGTTCCTGTTATTGTTCCCTTTTTAATGGTAATGTCTTCCCCCATTTCACTTGGTATACCACTGGCTATTTCGTATCTGCTTATTGAAGCTAAACGTGCAGGAGATGACACTAGGTGGAGTACTATTTTCTTTTTAGTTTTGGTTATAAACCTTATTGGCTTTCTCAGTCTGTATTTTGGTAGATTATCTTTCGATGGTCTTTCTGGGGGAATATAGGTAATGAGGAGCTGTAGCATGAAGAGAGCTAAGTTGATTTTGTTTGCCTTGGTTACTTTGGTGAGTGGTGCTGAATCTCTACAAATAGATGGATATCAGCGAACACGTACGGAGTATTTTTGTGAATTTTTGATAATGGCATTTATCATAGTTATCCTACTTTATCCGATTTATAGATGTTGCAACCAGATGTTTCTTCGGCATAGCTTTCTTCATCGGGAAAATAAGGAAACAAGTCTAGTTGAGTATCAGAAACAGTCGACTAAGGATATGAAGAAAGCAATAAAGAAAGCTATGTTGATTCTGTTTTCTTTGGTGACTTTGGCGATCATTGGTTATCTCGGATACTTACACTACCAGCTTTATCGTGAAAACAATGCTAAAGCACTGATAACCTTGTATAACTATGGATTCAGAGATTTTGGTAAAGTCGACCTAAAAATAGTTCGTTTAGAAAAGGTTAACCTACAAAAAATTGACCTACAAGGAGCTGACCTACAAGGAGCCAAGCTGAGCGGCCTCTGGCAAGAAGCTGATTTGCTTGGGGCTAACTTGAAAGATACTGAACTACAAGCTGTCGATTTCTCACTCGCTGGCCTGCAAGAGGCAAACTTGAAAGATGCTAATCTACAAGGAGCCATCCTATTTTCCACTTGGATGGAATATGCTGATCTACAAGATGCTAACTTGCAAAGTGCCGTTCTGCGAAGTGCTGACCTGTATAGTGCCAACTTGAAAGGTGCAAACTTGCAAGATGCTTATATGCTTGGAGCTATCTTGGCTACAACTAACTTACAAAATGCTAATTTAAGAGGTGCTAATTTGAAAGATGCTTGTTTGAGAGACGCTAACTTACAAAATGCTAATTTGAGCGGTGCTAATTTGAGCGGGGCTGATTTAGAAGGAGCCTCAATCACAATAGAACAAGTATCATCCTGTGAATATATTGAAAATGCCAAATATTTATCATCAGAATTCCTTTTACTTGTAAAAAAAAGGTCTCCAAAATTAATGAAATGGTGGCATGCTGGTATGAAAAAAGAAATTATAATCGATATTTACGGACTGAATACAGATGATGATGGATGGACAGGCCGCTGGATTGAACCACCAACAAGTCAAGCAGATAAACAAAGTGAGCAATAACATGGATAAGCGGGTAAAGCAGCAAGGCAATGAGTTCATGGACAAGTTAATCAGGGCAGCGCTTTATTTCTTTTTAACAGCCACCTTAATGATAGGTAGTTACCTAGAATGCTTGAATTATCTACTTTATTGCGAACGCTATACTGAAGCCTTTAAAACACTGCACTTCTATGGATTTAGGCATTTCAGTAAAATAAAGTTGCAATTTATCGATTTACAGGGAATTGACTTGCAAGGAGCTAACCTGCAGCAAGCTGAGCTACGAGAGGCGAACCTAAAGTATGCTAATCTGCAAGGAGCTGATCTGCGAATAGCTAGTCTAGGAAAAGCCATCAACTTAGAATGTGCTAACTTGCAAAAAGCTGATCTACGAGGAGCTAGACTGTGGGGTAACCTGCAAGAAGCTAACTTGAAAGGAGCCCATCTACAAAAAGCTAGGTTGATCTGCTCTTCTCTACAAAATGCCAACCTAGTTGGAGCTAATCTGCAAGGAGCTTCCTTTTTATCAGTTGACTTAGAAGGGGCTAACTTGAAAGGAGCCAATCTACAAAACGCCAGTTTACAAGACGTCGCTTCACTATATACTGAATATACTAACCTTGAGACGAACTTCTGTTCTGTTACAGTAGAACAAATCTGTGAATGTGAAAATATTGAAGGAATTAGATTCCTGCCAAAATGGTTTTTATCTCACGTAAAAAGGCTAAATCCAAAGTTGATGGAGTGGTGGAGTCAGGCTATGGTTAAAGAGATCGACAAAACAAAAAAATGGCCATGGGTAGATAATAATGGCTGGACAGGCCGCTGGATTGAAGCACCAACAAGCCAAGCAGATAAGCAAGGTGAGCGGTAACATGGATGAGCGAGTAAAGCAGCAAAGTAACGAGTGGGTAGTCAAGCTAACCTTGATATCGCTTAGCATCATACTGGTAGCTGGCTTGGTGGGCGGTGGGTATGTGGGTTATTTGTATTATCGGCTTTATCATGAGCATGATGCTGAAGCGCTAAGAGCATTGTACAAATTTGGGTTTAGGAACTTTCGAGAAGTGAACCTGCGAGATGATTCATTGTGGAAAGCGAGTTTAAAAGGAGTTGACTTACAACATGCTAATTTGCAACGAACTTTTCTAAAAGAGGTTCCCTTGGAAGGAGCTGATTTACAACATGCTAATCTGAAAGATGCCTATTTACCTAGCTCTAATCTGAAAGATGCAAATCTACGATTGGCCAATCTTGATGGAGCAGAGGTTACACCATTACAACTTTCTAAATGCCAAAGTATTGAAGGAGTGATATTTTTACCGAAAGATTTTCTTCTCGAAGTAGAAAGAATAAACTCTCAATTAGTGAGAAGCTGGTGGCACAAACATATGGTTAAGGAAATTGACCAAGATGGATGGTGGACAGGCCGCTGGATTGAACCACCAAAAAACCAAGCAGATAAACAAAGCGAGCGATAACATGGCTGAGCAGAAAAGAACAATACTAGACATTATCATTTTTTCTTTGTTGGTGGTTACTTTTCTTGGATGGTCTTGCTGGCCAATAGTAATATCTGACCCAGAATATCCTAGATTGAACACAACTAAAGCATTAATGAGAGCGTTGCATTATAAGAGCTTGACAACTCCCGGAAAATAAAGGAATGCGACTGTGAAATAAGAGGTGATAATTGCGATTATATGTTTAGCAAGGCTTACAGAGGTTGTAGGTATAGTATCTCCTAAAAATGATCGCAAAGATTACTGGCTAAAAGAAACTACAAAAGAGATTTATGCAGCTTCTTTGTATTGAGAAGAAATACGTTGTTTTAAAGCCAAAAGATTAGGCTGATTAAATAGATGGTAAAAGGGGATATTG
>JAJDCR010000169.1 GCA_029260735.1 Planctomycetota bacterium | reverse complement strand
AGCTGTTGGTCTCCCTGAACTTGGTTACATGATTTCCGTAGAGCTATCGAACTGGGAGTTTGTTCCTAGGTACTACATGCATCCTTTTGTCTCGTCCCTTCACGCTTTCTATGACCTAGGCCATATACTAGCAATTAGGGTGTAAGGTTGTTTTGCTTGTGCGATACATAATGAGGTGGCGTTTTACATAATATTTTCTATAGCCTTTACGCACCTCTTCGCAGCTTACTCCAATAGAAGGATTCTGGGCGATTAATGCAAAGGCTTTACCCAATTCATCAAGATATTTATCGGCTTGTGTTACGCCCCATTCTTTATGGGAGTATTTCCATATCTTAATGAGGTCTTGTTCCGCTTGGGCTTGTTTGTGAATAGTGAGCATTTCAGATGCTTATCCCTGCTTCTTTTTTTGCCTTTTCCTTGATAGCCTTCATGTCTAATATACCAGCATCTCCGCTTTCTTCTCCTTCGATCAGTGCAGCACGTAAGGCTTGTAGTTTTAACGCCTGATAGTCCGTTTGGGAAACAATAACGGCTACGGGTTTGCCGTTTCGGGTAACGCCTACGGGTGCTTTTTGTGATTTCAGGAGCATTTCACCAAATTCTCGTTTAGCATCGGTTGAGCTATAAGTGTCCATAGATCATCCTTTCTGAAAATGATTAACTTAATTAGATTAATCAATATTAGAACAATTTACAAGTACTATTTTATTCATCGAGATTTATATGTTCGGCAATGAGGAAGGAGTAGACATAAACGGCGGCAATAATAACGGGTTCTGTCGCAAACTTTGCTAAATATAAAAAAATATGGTATGCTCCTTCATTTTTTAGGGCGAGAAAATGTGTAAGGAACGATTCAAAGGAAGTCATTTCCCAAAAAGCATAGTAATGCAAAGTATTTATTGGTATTCACGTTACGCTTTGAGTTACCGAGACATACAGGAATTAATGCAAGAACGCGGCGTGGACGTAAACCTACTCCTTATAAAATTTACTATTTTCATTTGAAGCAAAACATTATACTTAACATATTAAACAGTATAAATTTACTACGCTAAAGTGTTGTAGGAAATGGTGAGTTGAAATGGTTTATGGAAAATTCGTTCCACGTAAAAAGAGCTTAATGTATCGACGATGTATGGAAGTCGTAGATAAAAATAGGAGCCTCGATGCTTACCTTAATTCTTAGAGACAGGTTTCCTTGTATACCTAATCCTGAAGATATTAACTCAAGTTGGTGGTTTGGTGTTGGGACGTTTAGTGTTGATGTGGAGGTTGTATATTTTACTGTCGAGCCGAATTATCCAGTAAAGGATTATGCTTTGGGAAGCGGCCCTTTTGACGAAAATAAAAGAATTTTGTACATGCTAGAAATTTGAGGAACTCATTTATATAACCACCTTGTTAAACAAGAAATACTCTACTGGTTAACGCTTCCTCCTCATAAAACTCAAGGCCTAACAACCAAAGAGGTAACGCTAAAAAATAAAAGACTGGAAGATCTTCTCAAGCATAGTAATATTAAGTACGAAAGACGAAGTGTGAACTAAATATCTCATTTTATTTTTCAAAAAACGAATGAACCAAAACAAATTTTTGTGGTTTATAAGAAGATAAACCTATTATTCAAGGAGTAAAGAAATGAAAGACAAAACGATTCCCCCTAATCCCATATTTTCCTCTCAAAATTCCCCTTGCCCAAAATCTGCTCAAAATCTCCTCTTATCCCTCTGCTATTACTTATCCCTGTAATTTCTCAACCTGATATTTTTGGTGTCTAGAGAAAACCACCCCATACAAGATTTTTCCATTTCTAAAAAAGTTTAATTGTTAGCTCATTTTCCGTGAGCGAAATTTTCAAAATATGTAAGGTGAGATTTTTTGATTCCTGACTGATTCCTTCCCTGACTAGAAGGAGACTAAGTCTTTGTTTGTAAATGTCTTATGTTGGATAACTGGCGGTCTGTAAAACCGCTGTCGTAAAATAAGACGAGTAGTTGACGAGAGGTGCAATTCCTCCATTCCCCCCCCCAAACGAGGTTGTAGCCCAATTGGCAGAGGCGCACGGTTAAGAATCGTGTCATGTGTGGGTTCAAGTCCCACCAACCTCATTAGAAATAAGGTGAAGTAGCCCAATAGGTAGAGGCATCAGACTTAAAATCTGACCAGTGTGGGTTCGAGTCCCACCTTCACCACTTAGATTAGGCTAAGTATCCCAATTGGCAGAGGAGCCGCACTCAAAATGCGGATGTTATGGGTTCGAATCCCATCTTGGCCACCAAAATATATATTATTATTCAATAAGGTGAAGTAGCCCAATTGGCAGAGGCATCAGATTTAGGATCTGAACAGTGTGGGTTCGAGTCCCTCCTTCACCACTAAGTATATCTACAAGTAACAAATTTCAAGTTTAATCCTGTGGGAGCAAGAAGTGAAACTGATGGAAAAAAATGTCGAATCAATACTTGATCGATTTCATGATCTTATGCAGGAAAAGAAATGGAGCTGGGGCAAAGCTGCAACGGTCTTAGGAGTAAACAAAGGACTTTTGTGGAACATTATCCATCGAAAGAAAAAACCACCTGATAAAGTTTTGGGTCGAATGTTGATTGCTTGGGAATTTGATGAGTGACCCATTTTAGTGATACTCTGATGCGTATGATACGCGATAGAAAGCCGTAGTTCCGATGAATTTGCCTCTTTTCTCGATTCATTAACCCAAGATGATTTTGATACAATTTTAGAACACATTCCCTCGGCCATACTAGAAAGAGAACCCTCAGATTTTGCCCAATACAGTGGAGTATCATAGTTATTAACTTGCTCATACTCTTTCCCTTTTTACTGTCCTTATAGCTAATTAATACGTTTCCTTAAGAAAATCAAGCACTTTGTGCCCAAGTCATCATTTTGAAAAAAGCAACAAGAAACATAGACAATACACTAACAAAACAAGCTACTTCTTTGCTACCTTTTGGTTGTGCAACATACGCAGAAATGTAAGCAAGAACTAATACAACAGCACCTACTACAAAAGTAGAAAAACTGCTTGTAAAAGCGTAATTAAAATTTCCTGGTAACAAACCGAATATAGAGGAGTCTCCGTCATATCTATGAATGACAGCTATTTTCATAGCGCTTATGGTTACAACTGTAGAGATAAAACCAATTACGAGAATAGTTTTTGCAAACCAAATGACCAAGTCTCTTTCTGAGTGATTATTTTTATCAGAGCTATGTTGGTCTTGTGTTTCCTGTTCTTTATCTTCCATCTTCATTTAGCCCTACTTTTCCCATCCAACTAAAAGTATATCTCTCTATTTCATTATTCCATTTCTTCCACACGAATGCAAGATAACCTTGGGTATGATAACTCAATGGTTGTAACCAACACGCCTAGAAAACTTAAGCATTACATTATCAGTAGATAACGGGAAAAAATAAACTACTGGAAAATTCTGTCTAAGCCCAGTAGCATATAGTATATCCACGGGATACTGGTAACTTTCGCCTTGTTCCCTTTTCAATAATATTCCTCCTGTGTAGTAAGGGGATGCTATATGATAAGAATATTTGTGGTATTGATGGTTCTATGTTTTATAAATGTGAGTTGCTCAAAGAAAGAAAACCATTCAAAAAATCTTCAAGGAATTGCAGAAACGCAGTCAGAAAATGATTTATCAGCAGATGAAGCTAGGCTGAATGAACTCTTAGACAGAATAGGTAAAATGGAAGAATCCAATGCTACCCTTTTAAAAAATTTGGAAAAACTAACCATTCTTCCGAAACCTAGAGACGAAAAAACTCAGGAGTTTCTAAAGAAAAAAAAGGAGCTATTAAATGATTTGACAAACAAGAGTTCAGAAAAAGAAGTTGGTTTAGAAGGAGTCTGGACTAGTGGAGTAAATTTTGTGGGGTTCACTTTAAAACTTATACGCAAAAAACCTGGATATTACGAAGGAATTGGTAATCACTGGGGATGTTTAGGAATTTATGAGATTTTTTTGGTAAAAGTAAAAGAAGAAGACAAGGAAGTAGTTATTGAATATCACTACTTGCCTGATGAGGGAAATCCCGAGAAAGTATTACTAAAAACAAAATCCTATATTAAAGGTAAAAAAACAGTTTTTGGTGTAAAACCAAGTCAATTGGAGCTGTATGAACGAAGGGGGAAATCTATTATTGTTTTCCCAGCAGCTTTTCAAAAAGTGGAATGAGAAGTTACCGTTAAAGACAAAAGATGAAACGTGACCCCAGTAACATATAAGATATCCACGGAATGACTGGTCACTTTTAAATAAATTTGATTGTTAGAATGCTGACTTTGGTGTGTGCAAGAGTATGTAACAACTAAAACATTCCCCCCATACTCTTGGAGAAAGTAAAATGGAAAAAGTCAGTCAAACAAAACAATCAGAGTCTTTATGTGATACTAACAAAGGCATAGAATAAAAAATTGAAAGAACCTTCCCCAGATGCAAACGAACTCGCTGGTCTTTTTGGCGTTTCTGATCGGCAGATTAGAGCTCTCGTAAAAGAAGGGCTTCCGCTGGAAAAGATTGTCGATGGGAAAACGGGTAAATATCTTGGCAATTTTGTCGAGTGCGTAAAGTGGTATGTTGGCCGGAAAGTCAAAGGAAAATTAAGCGAGTCAAAGTCTCGTTTGACAGATCTCCAGTCTGAGCGCATTGAAATCGAGCTAATGGAAACGCGAGGCGAGCTTGTGAAAGTTAGCACGATATCTAACGCGATGGAAAAGATCATCGGAATGCTCAGGACTCAATTACTTTCTCTTCCTCAGAGTATTGCTTTTGATATCACTAATGAGAACGACCCAGGTGTCATAAAAAACCTATTTGAAAATAAAATTATCTCGGCACTTAACTCGGCTGCGAAAGAGATGGATAAGACCAAGCCTAAAAGGATCAAGAAAAAGAAATGAGCAAGAAAAGATTCTCTAACACTAAATTCTTATACAACTTAGTGAGCTCCTTGCTAACAATCGAGGAGCTATCTAACTGTCTGGATTGAGCGGAAAGGAATCTTGTACTTCTTAGGCATGAGGCACAGCTAGGGCCATATTCGTATCGGAGAACTCCTTGTCTGAAACGGATATCTGAGGCGTTTATGAATCCGCGATATAAAACGGTAGTTCTGGCTCCCTTCGCAGTCAGGTAAAACGAAATCATTATTCTTTATAAAACTCCCAATCTGAAAGAGGTACCGCCGGTTCTAACGGATCATCATACTTTGTAACCGAGTTAGCCAAAATCTTCTCAATATCCTCAGATGTAAGACCTTTCAAGTCCTCTATCTCATCAGGAGGAGCCAAAGGAGACAATGTATCTTTAGATTCCGTAACCCAAACATTTACATTTCTCCCATCGTCAAGCTGAAAACTGTCCTGATAAGCAGTCGCTTTATCAAAAACTAAAGCCTTTTTAAGAGTAGAAAAAAGCTCATCAATCCCAAATTTTTTACGTGTTGGCATTTCTTTTTTCTCCATAAAATAAACAATATAAAAACCATCTTAGAAAGAGCAGGTGAATTTTATTTTTTAGCCGTAAAGAAATTACGGCTAAAGAATAAACAGGAGTTTTAGGATTGAATATCTTTTTTGATTCTTTCTTCAAGAATCTCTAACTCAGATTCTGTTTTAGCAGAAAGAATCTGTTGTTTATATTTTTCGACAAGATGAGGAGATGTCCAACTAAGTCCTTTGAGCATTCCTTTAGCTAGACCTTGGATTTCGCCATCTTGATAGATTCGATCAGGTAGAGTTTGGATCATGGTATAAATCTCCTGTTTAGATTTGTTCTCGAAATCAATTTCGTCAATAATGTTATCACTGTCTTTAGGACTAAGTTTGTTGGCTAAGTGATAAGCGAGCCAATGGAAAAGAGCTTTCCAAAGCTCGGAGTTTTCTTCTTTATCGAACCATTGTATAGCGGTATCAAATTTTTCTTGCCAATCGTTTTCAAAGTCTTCTTTTTCCAGAAGAAAAACTCCGGCAATGGAGTTGGCAAGTCCTTGTAGCTTATCAACCCCTTGCTGAGAAACATCCACTAAGTGATAGCGAACATTGGGAAGAAAGTCTTGGAATATTTCTCCTTTTTGCACGAGTTCTTTAACCGAGGTCGCCGCTTCCCACTTTTTTGCTCCATTATATAATACGATAGGAAAGACCGGAGGTAAGGAAAAATCTTCTCTTTTTCTTTCATGCTCTTGCATATTATTGTAAAGGTCGTGCCAGATGGAGACTAAATACATCAGTACGCGAAAGGCCATAGAATGGTCAACCGTTGATTGATTTTCTATCAATAAAGATTTCTCCCTTCTTTCTTCCTTGTTTTTCCGTCTTAGTTCGTACAGGTATGAGCTTTGTTCTTTAGAAATCAACAATATAGACTTTGACCGAAAACAAATAATCCTCGATCCTGAACAAACTAAAGCTGCAACAATGCGACGAATTCCCTTTAAAGACAACGTTGCCGAAATTCTTCAACATAAAGTCGAACAAGCTAAAAAAGACGGTCACCAATTCTTATTCGAAACCACTAAAAAAGCGAGACAAACGACCGGTAATCTAAATCATAGGTTTCGTACTATTCTGAGAATATTGGAAAAGGAAGGAAAAACGGAAAGGAAATTCACATTCATATCTTAAGACGGACTTACATTTCGCACCTGATTATGGCAGGAGTAGAAGCCGATTCGAGTGATGGCTATAGTCGGTCATAAGGAGTGGAGTACAGTTCGCAGGTACTTAGTACTTTCACCTGATTATGTGGGAGAGGGGGATGATTTGCCTTATTAAGATGAAAATCCAACAAAAAGCGACCTTGTCAATTAATGATAAGGTCGCTTTTTTTATTGGATCTTAATTGTTCCTAGTGAGCTATGATTCAGTTTTCTGTTTGCTTAAGAGAGTAGAGTTTTATAAGTAGATTTCATATCTTACCTTTGTACCCAATGATCTGCTGTAAGGCTAGTAGTTGTAAGGCATCGGATATCTCCGCTGACAGAAAAATTTACATCTTCTGGTTGATCGATACTCTTGAGTTCCTCAATTACAGTTTTAGTCATAGGTATCGAAGTTCTAAAGAGTTCGTTTCTTTCGTTACCATAGAAAGCTTTTAGGCCATCTTCACGACCAGTAGGAAAAGCAAGATATACGAATTGAGTCGCACTGTCGTTGGTGGGATCTGTGTCACCACTGACATTGGAAATATAATGGAATATATAACCACCTTTGGGGCTTACATGTGCAAAGTAGTCAGTAAAAAGAGCATCCCCAACATCACTCTGAGTAGGAGGCGTGTCCCAATATTTAGCCTGATTCTCGAAATAATAATTTGTTGCTGCATAAGTAGCTGCTGCTGTCAAAAAACTTTTGACTGTCCCGAAGGCAGCATTCTCTCATCCACCTCGATGTTTAGTGAATATTGCTGGAAT
>JAJDCR010000168.1 GCA_029260735.1 Planctomycetota bacterium | reverse complement strand
AGCTGTTGGTCTCCCTGAACTTGGTTACATGATTTCCGTAGAGCTATCGAACTGGGAGTTTGTTCCTAGGTACTACATGCATCCTTTTGTCTCGTCCCTTCACGCTTTCTATGACCTAGGCCATATACTAGCAATTAGGGTTCATTAATATGGATAATTCCCGCACCTCGCTCATAAAGCTTGTGAATTTTATTAAGACATTGGTCTATGGTTTTCTTCGCTATTGCTAGTCCTTGAGGCGTAAATTTCTCGAAGCTCGTATTGTTGAGAATAAATAGCCTTTTTGTTTGGCTTTATTGTAAGAATTTGCCCCTTAATTGTCCCACATCTTTACCATAATCCTTCCAAACCCCTTTTCTGCAAATATTTATAACCTTTCTACTTTCTTAGCTCTCGAATTCTAAAACCTATTCCTTGAGAGAGATTCTTCCAATTTTTTTCCATTGATATATATACCAGCCAAGCTTTATAATTAATCCACAAAACTTTGATATTGAGACTTGAACACTAGAATCGAGAAAATATGTTATATGAAATTCTTGGCTATGTTGCTTCTGTGCTTGTAGCTATTTCACTGACCATGAAGTCCATTCTTCGTTTGCGCATTATTAATTTTTTAGGCGCGGTAACCTTTACTGTTTATGGTTTTTGCATCGAAGCATACCCGGTTGCTGTTGTCAATGCTTTCATTACCATAATTAATATTTATTATCTATACCAAATGCTTTCTCAAACACAGTACTTTGAAATACTACAAGTGGATTGCCGTTCCAAATATCTTGCACGTTTTTTTCAATTTTATCAACAAGAAATCATCAAATTTCAGCCAGACTTTACGGCAAAGCTTTCCGATGACGATATCATTTTACTCACTTTACGAGACATGATTCCAGCAGGAGTACTCATTGCCAAATACAATTCCTCCGAAGAAGTAGAGGTCAAATTAGACTTTGTTATTCCGGGATATCGGGATTTTAAAGTCGGAAAGTTTTTGCTAAGTGAACACGAGTTTTTTCAAGGAAAAACAATATACTCCTTACCAGGAACCGCCCTTCACCGGAGGTATTTAGAAAAAATGGGATTTGTTGCCCAAGAGTCTGGGCAGAGATATATTCTAAAAGCTCTTTAAAATCAATATTGACTTATATTTACCGTCTCATCACGAAATTTAAGTAAGTATTATATAAATTTACCTAAGTAATAGTACTTGATAGTATATAATGGAATTATTTACTATAGCTTAAGGAGAAAAATGAAAACGCTCAAAGAATATGCGGCCGAACATTGCATTCAATACAGGATAGCGTGGAATCGTTACAAGGCAGGTAAAATATCACAAGTATTCTAGGATGAATGTGGTAGGATATTAATTTGGGAAAGCAAAGATAAAAAAAACGAATACACGGTATGCTACGCAAGAGTTTCTTCGTCTGAAAATAAAAAGAAATTAGTTTTTGGTTTACGAAAAAGAAAATAATTTAGGGCATGTCATCCTTTAAATTTTATTCGTTCAATCTTTCATAAGTGCCAGACACTTTGAAACACCTCAATTACTTTTCTATAATGCTATAATGAAATAGCATCTACTTCTTCTTTTTTCTTTCCCACATTGCTCCTCTTTCCCATCCAAGGAAAAGTAAAAAAAATACAAATGTAGGAATATGATTTTTCTAGGATTAATTTTTCAGAGAAATAGGAAGTCTGTTTATGAACAATCTGTTAATTAAAAAAATTTTTAAAGAAGAAGCATTTGGGAATCCTTCAAAAATAATAGAAGGGTATAAGCAAATTCTCCAAGGAGGGTTTTGGTTCGTCGATATTCCTCGGACTTCATCGAGTAGTATTCGAGTAGAGCTAGGTAAACGTTTTGGTGAAGCCCATGGAAAATTTGATCTTATCGAAAAAAAGCATGCCATAGAACCCCTCTTTAAAAATCATATACCTGCCCAAGAAATGTCTTCGTTTTTGAGTTACTCTAAGTGGGATAAACTTTTTACGTTTACAGTTGTTCGGAATCCCTGGGATCGAACTCACTCTTTGTTTCGTTACTTGCAAAAAGATAATAGGTTTTTAGGTTGGAGTTTCCGTGAGTACATCACCACTTTAGAAAAATGCTATAAAAAAAAGGAAAAGCCCTTTCGTCATCACAGCATACGCTATGGAGCTTATGATTACATTGTAGGAGAAGATGGAGAGATTATAGTAGATTACATCGCAAGATATGAAACTCGCGATGAAGACCTTCTTAAAATCTCTTCTCGCCTAGGCATAGAAGAGTTGGGAAAGTTGTCTATCCAGAAATGTAGTCCTAAGGATAGACATTATTCTGAATTCTATGATGAAAAAACACGAGACATCATTTATCGAGTTTATTCAAAAGATATTGAGTTGTTTGGATACGAGTTTGAGAAAGTTTAAGTCCAATCCATTTTCCTAAAAAGGAATGCTGATGATTTCTCATAAGCACAAGGCTATCTTTGTCGAAATAACAAAAACTGGCTCTACTTGTTAGGCGAATTCTGTAAACCTTCCAAAAAACATTGTCTTTTCCCCTTAATTTTTATCCCCCCAATCCATTTTTCAAAACTGAATCTATAAGTTTATCTATGGATTGACCACCAGCATCCCCTCCCCATGTATCAACTGCGCGCATTAACTCCGCGTAAAAATCTTTCAAGAGAAAATAGAACCAAACACTGAGAATTGCTACTACTATGGTTAGAACAATTTTAGTGCTCTTCTTATAGTTAGGGTGCCGCCATACCAAAGGGAGAGCAAGAGGGCCTATAGAAAGAAAGGTTATAATGATCATAGAGGGGGAGAAATACCATTTTAGCTTGGGCCGATGGGATTTATCGGTAAACTCATTGCAAAAACGACACTTTACCGCTTCCTCTTGGATTTCTTCCGCACAGAAGGGACATTTTTTCATAGTTTTAACCTAAGGGTAGGGAAATGGAAGAATATTTTTTTACCGACATTTTGCTCGTAGGGAACAAAATATCCGTCTTTTCTCTATTCTAACCGAAAAATGAAATAAAAAGAAGTTGTCTCTTTTGTTCTTTGAGAAAATAAAGTTTTCATCCTACTCATTTTTTGAAAAAAAATTCATCTAGTGCATTTTAATAACTTCAAGGATAAAACTAAGAAGATGCTTCTTTATTCGTAGAAGCGCTTAAAGTGTTAGGTGGTATTCACTGCGGAGCGTAGGAAATGATCACTGTTATTAAGTTAAGGCCGAAGAAGTGATCAAATCCAGAGGATCAACTATTGCTATCTGCCAAGCAATGCATTAATTTTTAGATCTTGATCTTAAAAAAGCGACAAAACCGTAGATAACCCGAATGATTCAAAGGGGGGCTCAAGATGAGCTCGGCTTTAAGCCGTAACTTTTCAAGCCAAAACTCATTACAATAAATACAGCAACAAGTTAAAGCATAAACAGTAAGAAATCCGCATGATTTTATCTCTCGAAACGAACAAGCTTCTAAACTATGAATAAGCCATTCATTAATATCATAAAAAAAGCCAGTGATTCAAACCTTCAGATAGGCTAAACCACTGACTTGACAGGATTCTAGTTTACAGAGCTATAAGTAAAGGCAATAGATTTTTTCTAATCGACAACTTCAGTCGCCGAGCTGTCGATCAAAGGTCCAAAGAAAACGGCGTTCAGAAAGATTTTGTTGCTGCCCAACCAGAAAGCTCGGAAGTTGGTGTTATTGCCTAAGCATATCGTTCTTCCTGCTCCAACAGAGCAGACTACTACGGCGGCGGAATTTTTTAGTTTAGCTTCGTTTTTGGCAGATATATATCCGGCCAATAGTGGCTTTTCTGTGTAAACAATAGGGGTGGCATAGACATTTTCACTGGGGTGAAAAAAGAGGGTTCCTCGTTGAAATAGGGCCATCTTGTCTCTTTCGTAGCCGTAGGCTAAAGGGTGGGTTAAGTCTAGCCGTGCTTGAACAATTGTTCCCCCGATATACTGCTCTCCGAAGTCTTGGGCAAGCTTAGCGTAAGAGCGCCTTTCTGCTTTTCCTTCTACGACTTCATCTTCGACCCATTGAATTTTAGCTAAACCATTGTTGGCGACCCAGCTAATCGCACTCTTAAAAGCAACAATAGTGCCTCCGTTTTTCACCCAGCCTTGGATATTTTGAAGGTCTTTGTCGCCAATAGAGTAGCTTCCGTCGGCTAAAATTAAAGTCTGGTGTTTGCTCCAGTCGACCCACTTTAAGTCTCGGGCTCTCACTAAAACTAGGTCTATGTTTAAACGTTGATCGAATAGGTGCCAGATTTCTCCGGCATCGTAGCCATTAACTCCATCTCCGACTAGAATTAAGGCTTTCGGAGAATCAACTTTGGTGAAGTTGGGACTGCCTAAATCTATTCCTTGGGGATTTAGACCGGTTCTCAGAGCATGGACATCGACTCCGTCTTCGTTTGTGATTTTTTCGATAATGGACTTGAGTTCCGCTAGTTTAGCTTTCTTTTGCACCCCGACAGGGACAAGGATCGTTCCTCGCGAGAACTTAATCTGTTCTTTTCCAGTTCCACAAATAAAGGGCTGGGTAGCAACCTTAACAATAAAATCGTTGGCTAAAAGGCGGTTAAGGGATCGGGGAGCATAGTAGCCATACCATTCAAAGAGATAAGCATAGGGTTTTTCTCCTCCGAGAAGTTTTCCTTGAGGAGCTTTTGCCTCGCCCATCTTTTCTCCCAAAAGAGAGCTTCGATAAACTTTTTCATCGAGCTCTAAGTAAGCAAGATTATGGGCCAGAGGCATAGTCCAAGCCGAAACATCATAGAATAGATTATCGACAAAACTCGTCCGTTTCTCAAAGAGAGCTTTGATTAAACGATACTGTGGTTGAGAGAGAGAGACTATGCAACTATTTTCTGCGGCGTAAACTTCCCCTTCGAGCACGAGCCGTTCGGCTAAATGATGGACGTCTATTTTATGACGATGCAAGAGTTCAAGAAAGTGAAAAAAACGGGCCGGATCTTTACCACTGCTCACCACATAAGCTTTCACTGTATCTTTTTGGGCATCTTCCAAAGCAGAAGTATAGAATCTACGTTGGTAGTCTAGCAACTCTAAGCGGTGTTTTTGAGCTGCTTGGAAGGTGGAAAGAGAAGTCGCTACTTGGTTACGAATGGTAAAAGGAAAAGCTAAGAGTCCGTGGTCGCTTTCCTGTAGATGACCCCGAGAACTGGCTTGTTCGAAAAGAATCCCAATAGAACCGTGGGCATCTGGGTAGGTGGAACCTTTCCCATAGTAGAAATCATCAAAGCTCTCCCGGCTATAATAAAGGGAGCCTATGTCATCGAGAGCTTGGGCATGAAACTGAGCTATCTTCCCGGTCAACTCATAGTTTTCTTTAGGAGTTAAGGGATGAGTACGAGTGGGAATTCCTGGTTGAAAAAAATAAGTAGCGTTAGTTCCCATTTCGTGATAGTCCGTTAAAATGTTTGGCCGCCAACGTTGAAATTGTTGAATTCGTCCTTGGCTTTCGGGATGTTGCACTAAAAGCCAATCGCGGTTCAAATCAAACCAATAGTGATTGGTTCGTCCTCGGGGCCAAGTTTCAATGTGCTCTCGGCTGTAGGGAGAGGCAATGAGGTTTTTACTTTTTTGCGAATTAACCCAAGCAGCAAAGCGGGCGTTTCCATCAGGATTGATAGAAGGATCTAAGAGGACAACAGTCTTATTGAGCCAATCGTTAATTTCTTCGCCTTGTAAGGCCGCCAAATGATAGGCTACCAAAAGAGTAGAGTTAGTGGCACTAGGTTCATTTCCGTGCACTCCATAGCCCATATAAACGACTAAGGGCATATCTTTGATTTCGATATCTTTGGACTTTTCAGGATCACTCAGGGCAATGTGCTCTTGGCGAATCTGTTCTATATTCTTTTGGTTTTCCGGTGAAGTGATCGTTAAGAGAAGTAAAGGACGATCTTCATAACTGTGGGCATAGGTAGTTATGCTCACTCGCTCAGAACTTGCGGCCAGAGCTTTCATGTAAGAAACTAATTGATCGTGCCTGACATGCCACTTCCCTACTTTGTAACCCAAGACAGACTCGGGGGTAGGTATTTTTTCATCGTAACTGGCCTCAGCGGGCAAGTAGTAGGATAAGTCTTTGCCTTCTTGCCCCGAAAGAAAAGTGGAAAATAGATAAAGGCTAATAAACAAATAAAAAATTCTCATAAATCCCTAGCTCCCTAAAAAAACGATGATTTTCTCGCTTTTTTCCGATTGTCTTTTATGGAGTTCTCTTGAAGAGCCATGTTGAAAATCGAAAGAAGCCAAAAAATCATCGCTATATATTATTAGACAGACATGCTGAATGTCTCAAAAAATGCTTTACTTACTAATGCCTTCTACACTGACTTTTAGTCTTACGTTGTCACCGATACCACCGGGCATATAGTTCATTCCAAATTCACTTCTTTTGACGACAAAAGAGCACTCAAAACCCACTCGGTGCTTTCCTTTTTGCCAAGGGTCATTTGCTTTACCAACAAACTTAGCTTTAGCAACGACTTTTTTTGTCACTCCTCGAAGAGTCACTTTACCAGAAATTAGGTACTGATCTTTATCTTTACCTGCTTTCTTGAACCCTGTGCTAACAAAGGTAATAGTAGGGTATTTTTCCACATCAAAAAAGTCTTCTCCTCTTAAGTGCAAATCTCGCTTAGCACTATTAGAGTCAACACTAGCAGATTGTATTGTGACGCTCACTTGATTTTTTTTCATTTGAGCAGGATCAAAAGTGAAGCTACCACTTACATCATTAAAACGACCTTTGGTAAAACTCACTCCTAGGTGCTTAACACTGAACTGAACATTCGTGTGAGAAGCGTCTAAGGTATATTCGTTTGACCATATTAAGGAAGGAAAAAGCAAAGTTAGGCTAAAAGCCAAAAGTAAAAAATTACTTTTTGAAAACATAAAAAGTTCTCCTGGTTATAGAAGGTGTTATTCAAATCATTACCTCATCATTTTTGAGGTAGTGTCGACTGTGTACTATACAGCCACTAAGATAATCGGAAAAAACTCTCTTTGCAAGAGATTTCCCTTAAAACTAATTTTATAGCTAGCTCTTGGGACTAGGGGGCGTCTTGATAAGCTCTAGATTTATTTTCAGCCTACTCTAAATTATGTTATAATTTAGAGCGATGTCATCTGGAAAAAGAATTTCTCTCAACTCAAAAAAAATTTTAAACCTCCAGAGCTATTATATTATGCTCTTAAACTTAGGATTAAAGTCATGAAAAAAAAAGGTATTTTTGTCGTTGTTACTCTAGCTTTAGCTCTTCTTCTTTTTACATTAACACTTAGCTCTGCCCAAGATTTGCCTTTAGATAAAATCAAGCTTCCCGCCGGGTTTAAAATAGAAGTGTATGCCTCTGATCTTCCGGGAGCTCGCTCCATGACTCTTTCTCCCGAAGGAGTTCTTTTTGTCGGAACACGCGGACAGGGTAATATCTATGCCGTAATTGATAATGACCAAGATCAACGAGCAGACCAAGTCATGACAATCGCCCGAGGCTTGAGTATGCCCAATGGAGTTGCTTTCTCTGGTGGATCTCTCTATGTTGCAGAAGTTCATCGAGTCATTCGTTTTGATCAAATTATGGATCATCTTCCCAATGTTGTGAGTCCCGTGGTTGTTAACGATAGCTTTCCCCGAGATTTCCACCACGGTTGGAAGTTCATTCGGATCTCTCCGGACAACCAACTCTATGTTCCCGTAGGAGCTCCTTGCAATATCTGTGAGAAAAAAGACCCCCGCTACGCTTCTATCATGCGTATGAACTTAGACGGAAGTGAATTAGAAGTCTTTGCCAATGGAATTCGCAATACAGTGGGTTTTGACTGGCATCCCAAAACACAAGAGCTCTGGTTCACAGACAATGGACGCGACCGACTAGGAGACAACAGCCCTCCTGATGAACTTAACCACGCTCCCAACGAAGGGCTTCACTTTGGCTACCCCTATCTTCATGGGCGCAACACCCTTGATCCTAAATTTGGCAAAAAAGGAAAAGGGAAAAACTTCGCCCTTCCCGCTCAAGAACTGGGCCCTCACGTTGCCGCTCTAGGAATGCGCTTTTACGATAAAGATATGTTCCCTGATTCCTATCGCAATCAAATTTTCATCGCCGAACACGGATCTTGGAACAGAAGTACACCTTTGGGATACAGAATTACCATCGTTGAGCTAGACGAAAGAGGAATATCAAAAGGCTATCGCATCTTTGCGGAGGGGTGGCTGCAAGGAAATCGTCCTTGGGGTCGTCCAGTGGACGTTTTGGTTATGCCCGATGGTGCTCTTTTGGTTTCGGATGATCATGCCGGAGTGATTTATCGTATTTCTTATAAGAAATAGTCAAATAATCGTTTTTATCGCCCAAAGGATGTGGGGTAGTTTTTTTGTTTTGGGTGGAATTTGCAAGCTCTTAAACCAGGCTACAAAAACAGATATCCAAACCACAGTCGTTCCTACAACCCATCCTGCAAAATCAAAGTAACAAAATACTCGCGCTGATCCCAGCTGGTGACGCCGTAGTGGATATTGCCCAAGTCGTAGCTGCGGAAGGTGTGGCGGGCTAAAGCAAGTTCGGGGTTATTTTCGAGCTCACCTTGGAGACCTCGTTCCCAATCGTCTTTGAGTTGTTGCTCTAGTACGCTTTTCATGCACTGCGAGCATCCTTCTGTTTCGTTGGTCGGATTTTTGTATAGTTGGCGCACTGTATTAGAACACGTTTTGCATTTGATGCCTTCCATATGAAGTTCTTGTTCTTGCAGTGCCCAGTTGGCAACTCCTTTTAGGTGCAGTTGCTTGTTATGGTAGCTTAGAAATACTTTAATATTGCTTGCTTGGTTTTGAAAAAAGTAGCTAAGCCACTGGTGTATCGTCCAAGAAACTAAGGGGTATAGAGAAGTCTTGATTTTTTCGGGAGTTCCTTCGAGGAAATGGACGAGAACTTCGGTTTGGAACTCAGGAGAGCTATTTTCTTTGGCTTCCCTTGCCCACAGAAGATGTTGCTCAACTTCTTCTGCTAGATTCAGCTCTTTGTGGTATTTTTTCTCTAAATTTTTGGGATGGATGGAGGAAAAGAGAATGCTTTCGATATCGCTTAGGCGTTCTTTTAAAGATAGAGTTATTTTTGTTTCCGAATTATACCATTTTTTGTACATTCCTAGAAATACTTGGTAGTGCTGAATGTTTTGTTTGTACTTCTCTTTTTTTCCTTTTAAAACCTTAGTGTAATTCGACTTTTCTTTTTTGATTAAACTATCTTGTTTTTCTTCGACTTTTTGCAGCTTTTTTTCGGCATACCACGTTTGGACTTTATTCTCGATCTGTTCCCAGGATTTTTCTTCTAAGCTATCCTCTTCTTTTTTTCGGAGAACTCCCAAAGTATAGTGCAAAAAACACACCCACAAAAGAATTCCTAAGCTGGGGACAAATCCCGAAAGAGCACTGAAAAACCAGGAAAGCTCATCTTGGTAGTGAACAGCAAAGGAGCAGATCAGCCAAACTATAAGAAGATATAGAGAAAGAAAGTATTTACCTGGGGAAGGACTTAAGTTTTGACTAACAACTAGGGCTGTGGTTTGGATAAAGAGAAGAAGCCAAATGATATTTTCATGAGGGCAAACGAAAAAAAGAACAGCAAGGTAAGCGAGCTCCGGAAAAACTAAAACTCTTCTTTGGCCAAGGTAAGGAAAGTCTTTACGGTAAAAATGATAGAGAAGAACGGCAGAAAAATAAGCCCCCCCGCTAAAAATCCAAATTTGCCCGTAGATTCCTAAAAAGCTTCGTGGGGAGCTGAAGGAAAGTCCAATTAAGTAGGCAAAAAGTAAAGTGAAGACAAAACCAAGGTTTTGTTTTTTTGCTGCCATTTTACTGTTCGTCCAAAACGCGATAGGCAAAATCCATACTGCTTCGCCAACTATCTTGGTAAGTAGGAATGTTTTCCACTCGGTTGATTTCTATTCTTTGGAGTCGGAGAAAATCTTTTGCTTCTTGGATTTTAAAAATATAGCGAACAAGGTTTTCACGATCGATCCCTTTTTCAAAGGAAACTGTGAAGCGATAGTCGTTATAGTCCCCAAAATCATTGCTTCCGGGCTCGGGAGGGTGGATGGTTACCTCGGGAATTTCAGACAGTCCTCGGACAAAGTTTTTAAAAAAGGCAAAAGCATTTGCGAGACTAGGAGCGAGCTTCTCTTGTTCTTCATCTTCTTCTTTCACCGGTAGAATCCCTTTGGCAACTATTTCTTTCTCTAGCTCGGCAATGAAGTCAAAATCACGTTTCGCTTTTTTGATTTCTTTTTGGTAACTTTGGGAAAGTTGATAGTTATAAAAAAGCCAAACCAGAGAAATGACCACGAGTCCGCCCATCATGTAAACATAGATTTTTAGACTATCTACGTTATCTAGGTCAAATTTACTCATCCTCGTCCTCCCCTTTTTCTTTAAAACTAAACTCGATTGTATATTCCCGTTCTAGTTTAGGGTAGCGCGGATCACCACTTTTTTGGTTATTGATGTTAATCGTCTCCGCATTCACTATCTTTGTCAGTTTGCTGAGTTCTTGGCGAATAAAGTCAAGAGCGGCATCTTGTCCTTGCATCAAGTTCCCTTGGATAATACAAGTACGTTGGTCGAGAGTAAATGTTTTGATGATAATATTATAACCCCGGCTACGAGCTTGTTGGAAAGCTTCAAATAAAATCCGCCAACGTTCAAAACCATCGGGAATTTCGGGGAGTTCTTCATCTGGATCAAGGATAAGGCCCATTTCTCGGCGCATTTTCAAAATTGCCTTTGAGCCCGAGGATTTGACTACTTTACCGGTTGATCGCTCATATATTTCATGAGCTTGATTGCTGAGGTTTTTGAGATACTTTTCTTGTTTAATTCGATAGTTCTGAACATGATAGGCTAAGACTAGGCTGACTAGAAAAATAATTGTAATCAAAAAAGATAGAGGGATTTTTACAATCTCGAAGCGATTGGTATAAGCAAACTCTTCTTTCCTAAAATCCATGCCTGTGGTTCCTTTACCCAAGGCACGAACGGCTCCTCCTAGAGCAATTGCACTACTGTAAACATATTCTTCTCTTGAAGTTCCTTCGTAGGGAATATTTTCGGAGAAACTCATTATTTCGGTTTCCACTCGAAGTTTATCGCGAAGATATAGAGGTAGTCCTTCTAGTTGGGAGCCTCCGCCCGTAATCCCTAATAATTCAATTGGGCTATCTACCTTTAAGGTGAGAAGAGTTCGGCGGATTTCACGCATAAGACGATCAAAAACCTCTTGCATTTTTTCTCGTTGAGCGGTTTCCTCGGAACCTATTAAAACCTCACGTCCTAGGTTTATTCCATCGGGAGCAGGTAGAGAAACAATCAGCTGATTGCTAATATCTAAATCAATGTTTTCTTTCTCTGCCTTTTCTTGTTCTTCTCCGCTGATTTTTTCTTCGCTTGTTTCTGAAATTTCCTCCAGTACGTTCGCTCCCAAACGCGTTGCTCGAACGTGTCGAATACATCCATCAGAAGCGATCACCATACGAGTAGAGCTGGCTCCAAAATCGATAAGAACAACAGTCTTTTTTTGGCTGAGATGAGCGCAGAAGGGGACAATATTAACTAAAGACGAGGCATCCAGGTCAATAATCAAGGGGTCAATATCACATTTTTCTAAAATTTCCAAGCGTTGCTTGATTATTTTTTTGGGAACAGCAACGACAAAGAGTTTAGACTTTCCATTTGTCACAGAAAGTTTTTGATAATCAATGATGACATCTTCAATGGGATAAGAGTGAAGATATTTTTCTGCTTCGTATTTAATGATTTTACGAATATGTTCGTCTTGCTCAAAATCTACTGTAATTTCCCGTAAGATACAGTCTTGGGAGGGCAAAGATAAAACAACATTATTGCGATCTAGATTATGACTTTTAAAGATTTCTTTTATGGGTTCTGTCAGAAGATCGGGATTTTTATTGTAGTCGCTCCCAGGAGGAAGCTCTAAGGGAAAAAAATGCGTGGTCTTAAATTTTCCGCTAGAATTTTCTAGGCGAAGTATTTTTAAGCTTCTCGAACCAATATCTATACATACAGCGCTTGCCATTAATAATATTCCTCTATATTCTCTATGGTAGAGAGGCTATTATAAACTGAAAGGAGTCTAGCCGCAATAACTTAATTTTTTGAAGCGAAAGTGGGGGATCAATAAGTTTTTGATCTCCTACTAAAGATAAATCCTAAGATTTGCCTTTAGTAGGATTAGGCAGGAGAAGGACTAAATTAGCTTATCTTGTCCCTCTGGCATTTGGAGACCAACAATACCTTTTTCTAACCAGGTATGCTCATCTTCCAGAATTTCTTTGGCCACTTTGTATTTTAATTTATCTTCGTTCGCCCAAAGAGATTTAAATTTTGCTTTAACATGACGGCGGGCATTTGAGCAGAAAAGATCCGCTAGAGTTTGCGCCTTTTTATTGCCTTCTGCTTTTAGTTTGGTTGCGTTGCTAATCGTGGCAGCCATAGTGAAAAGCTCTGACCCAATTTCAACAACGCGAAAGAGAAAGGCTTGTTTTCGTTCCATACCAGCTTGGTAAACCATCATTCCGTGGAAAATTTCGCGGGAGAGTTTTCGAGTAGAGCGATCGATAAAGCGCATGTGAGAAGCTAAAGGGCCAAATTCACTGTAGCGCGGCCAGCAACTGAAACCTAACCAACGAGTAGGATACCACCAAGCGTAAAAAAGCCCGATTTTAGGCAAAGCCATCATTTTTTGAAAAATGCTCGCTTTAGGGTCAATAATAACACCAGCTACGCTAAGATGCTTGTCAACTGCTTCACGGGCCATAAAAAGACGCATCACTTCGCTAGATCCCTCAAAAATCAAGTTAATCCTGTAGTCGCGCATCATACGCTCAACGGGAACTCGTACTTCTCCGCGAGCCGCTAGAGAATCGCTTGTTTCGTAGCCTCTTCCTCCTCGGATTTGTAAAGTCTCATCTACGATTTTCCAGCCCGCCTCGGTGTTATACATCTTTCCGACAGAGCTCTCTAAACGAATGTCGTAGCCTTGGTCTGCCATTGCTGTACTGAGCTCCATAACCGATTCCATGGCAAAAGTCGTCGCGGCCATATCGGCAATTTTTTGAGAAATGGCTTCGTGTTTTCCGACGGGTTTTCCCCACTGAATTCGGTCTTGGCTCCAACGACGAGTAATTTCTAAACAGGTTTTAGCATTTCCTGTGGTAGTGGCAGGTAGAGCCAAACGTCCTGTATTTAGTGTAATAAGAGCTAGCTTAAGACCTGCTCCGCGTTTCCAAATCAAGTCTTCTTTGGGAACCTTAACATTTTTGAAAGTAATGACGGCATTTTCTATCGCCTTCAGTCCCATAAAATGGCAACGATGATCTATGGAGACACCTTCCCATTTAGTTTCTACAATGAAGGCACTCAAACGATTGTCTTCTGGATGCCGTGCCATAACAACAAGAAGAGTGGCAATCGTTCCATTGGTACACCACAGCTTTGTACCATTGAGAATGTAATGAGAGCCATCCTCTGATTCAACAACCTCGGTACTTAAATTTGCCGGATCGCTTCCGACATGTGGCTCTGTAAGAGCGAAGGCTGTGACTTCACCTTTGGCAATACGAGGTAAGTATTTCTCTTTCTGCTCTTTTGTTCCAAATAGCTTCAGAGGTTGGGGCACTCCGATGGATTGGTGAGCAGAGAGGAGGGCAACAAGGTTACCATCCTTGCTTCCGATCAACTGCATGAGGTGGTTATATTCCGCTTGGGAAAATTCCAGCCCTCCATATTCCTTGGAGATTTTAAAGCCAAAAGCTCCCATTTTGGCAAGTTTTTCCAAGAGCTCACTAGGAATCTTCCCTTCACGATCTATTTTATCCGAGTCCACTTCATCGCGTAAAAAATTGCGAAATTTTTCGAAATATTCTTTAAACTCTGGACGATCAACTCCCTTACTTTTAGGAAAAGGGTGAATCAAATCTAAACGTAAATTTCCTAGAAAAATTTCTTTCAAAAAACTAGGATTTGTCCAATTTGTTTCCCGAGAAGACTCCGCTAAATTCCGAGCTTCTTGTTCGGTTGCCATAACCGTTTTGTTTTCTTTTTTTTCTTGGCTCAAAGTTTTGATCCTTACTTCTAGGTACATGAAAAATTATCTTCTTTAAGTACCATAATCTATAGGCTACACTGTATTAAAAATAGGTTTGTAGCTTAGGTTACTTGTATCATAATGTAATTCTTAATTTCGTTATGATATAACTGAAGAGGCCTCATTTTGCAAGAAATTTCCAAATTAGCTCCAGAACAATTATATAGGCATTATTCCAAGCTTCTTCCCGAAAAAACTGAGGAGAAGTGTTCGGAGTTCCGATGAAAGGGCGTAAAACCCATCCCAGTTGAATTCCAACAAAGGCGTAAAGAAAAATCCAGACTCTGAGTAAAATGAGATGTTTGCGATCTTTAAAAATCAAATCTTGGTAAAATTTTTTCAAAAGAATTTGGGCCGATAAGCTAGCTACGGCAAAGGCAAAGCAATTAAAGAGAACAGCTGCGGAATAAGAGTTTACCGACAAATACCAAACTACTGTAAGAGGGGCAAAAGAAAATAGAATGATATTTAAACCTACTTGCGTATAAAGTAAACTTGCCATTACTTGAGAAAAATCTTCTCTGAGTCCTGCTAAAGTATTTAAGATAAAATAGCTTGGTAAAGACAAAAAGAAAGTTAAAGTAAAGAGAAGGGGTAACTTACATGCGGAGAATAAAAGTTGCCACCCTCTTTCTCCCCAAACCCCTCCATAAGTTCCCATACAAGCCCCGTAAAGAAAGCTCCATAGGAAAATGTAGGCAAACATATGAAGGTAAAATGAGGAAGAAAACTTCTCTTTCTTTAATTCAGAAGAACAACGCAGGATAGAGTCCATCTTCCGGAAGAAGTTTTTCATAGTGTTTCCTAAGAGAAAAGAGCTAAAATGCTTTGAAAAACCGCCTCGAAAAAGTTAGATTCACGGTCTCTAAACCAGGTAAACGGACGACTTGGAGCTCCAATAAAGGGCCGTAAAATCCAAGCCATTTGCATCCCCACTAAAGAAAAAACCACTAGCCAGCAGCGAAATACTGTTTTGACCCGAAAGTGAATAGGCCGAAGTGTTGGGTCTAAAGCGCCTTTAAACTTAGCCTCGTTTTCATCTTCTGTAGCACTAGGAGCAACGTTGTAAATAGTTAGTCTTTGGAGAGTTTGCAAGAGAAAGCTCAATCCCAGAAATCCCGATATGGAAAAAACAAGGACATTGAGTAAAATCATAAAGTGGTAACTCGTTGTACAAGCAGAAAAGAAAGCCACGATGGGACCCAATGAAGATAACACAGCTAAAGTGACTCCCAGAGAAGCCATTAATAGCCGAAGCAAAGAGTGGGCGTGCAGACGCGAACCGACAAGAGCGTTAAAGACATAAAGAGAAGGAAAAGTGATAAATAAAGTTAGCAAAAAAAGCATAGGTACTTTAATT
Organism: Planctomycetota bacterium; assembly: GCA_029260735.1. GTDB lineage: Bacteria > Planctomycetota > Uabimicrobiia > Uabimicrobiales > Uabimicrobiaceae > JAJDCR01. The sequence goes on along the minus strand of JAJDCR010000168.1, from coordinate 15,285 downwards.
GTAGTAGCGAGCATTTGCCAATAATTAGGCCCTCCTACCTTAAGTAACCCATAGCATCCCATACAAAGTCCATAGAACATTCCTAAGATAGTTATTACAACAAGTAAGCCACGAGCAGAAACAGGGATATCTCCATTTTCTAAACCCGCGGGAGTTGTTGCACTTCCTCGTAAAACCGAATCTAAATCTTGCCACCATTTTTTCATGGTACTCTCCTTTCTTGCATACTTTCAAAAAGTACTTTATAACACAAAGTACTTTTTCATATTAACACCAGAGGAAAAAATGTCAAGATGAATTTAGTTGATAGGGGGAAATTATAATATAGGGACAACTGTGAGGGAACCAGTGTTAATTTAAGGCGCAAGTCCATATTTTCTTTATCGCAGAGCGGTAATATATTAAAGCCTAGGGCTTCAGCCCCATATGTGTCAACCATGTGTCAACCTAAGCCGCAAGTCCTTGAAATATCCCCGAAGGGGATTAACTTACGGCTTAGGTTGATACATATGGGCTTCAGCCACAGGAGAAAATGAACACCCCAAATATACGCTCTGGTAGTGGCCTACTATCGTTTTTTAAATATGCTGTAGAGATACCAAAAAGAGGGTATCAAAATCACAGTTCCGAGACACAAAATAAAGAGTATCGGACGTAAAACAGAGGCGGGAGCGCAGTGGGAAATCGTAATGTCGGGAGCCACTATATATGGACTTTGTGATAAAACCCAGCCTAAGATAATCAGAGCGGATTGGAGAATCGCTAAAACGCGAGCCCATTGGTAAAATCGCTTATAAAGAGCAAACAAAGCTCCTAGGGAAGCTAGACCTGTGGCTGTATGGAAAGGTAAAGACCATGAGTTTGCCCATAATCCTTTCCAAAGCAAAGGAGCTCCTTCTTTTGTTAAAAACAAGCAAAGAAAGGCAATCGCTCCCATAATGATGCCTGTAATGATAGCTCGGAGGCGAAAATCTTCTTGAAGCTCAAAGTCGTCCGTTTCTAAAATGAGATAAATGGCTGCTAAAAAAGTGAATAAAGCTAGAGTTAAAAAGCCTAAGGCAAAGGGAAAGGGAGCAAGCCAAGAAGAAATAAAGTCTGTTTGGACAACTCCTGTCTCTAAGTTCATCCCAATTTTTCCTGAGGCGACAGCTCCCACTGTGATGCCCAAGGTAATAGGGGTTAGAGTGCTTGTGATCGCAAAAACTTTACTCCACCGTTTTTCGTAAGCAGGGGAAGAGATTCCATAAGAACGAAAGGTAAAAGCGCAGCCTCTCAAAACAATTCCAATAAGCATAACAGTTAAGGGAATATGCAAAGCTGTGCAAATAGCCTGGAAGGCAATTGGAAAAGCGATAAAAAGAAGGACAATGACCAGAATAAGCCAAATGTGATTGGCTTCCCAAATGGGAGCAATAGCTTGGGCAATGGTTTCTTTTTGCTTTTTCGCTCTAGGCCCTGAGGCGAGAAGATCCCAGACTCCTCCTCCAAAATCAGCCCCTCCTGTTACCGTGTAAATAATAAGAGAAGCCACCAAAAAAAATAGTATTTCTAGTTCAGGAGCAAGAAACATCCGCATCCTCCTTAACTGTGCTTTCCTCAAAAATCTCTGGACTAGCGATTACGTGCTGGCGCAATAAGATAACGACAACAATGGAGAGAAATATATAAAGGACAGAGAAAACCAAAAAAGGAACCACTAAATGAGGCATGGGAGTGACAGCCTCAGAAGTTTTCATTATTCCTCTTATAATCCAGGGTTGACGCCCCACTTCTGTCACGACCCAGCCCGCTTCGACAGCAATAAAGCCTGTGGGCGCTATTAGCACTAGTAACCACAGAAACCAACGTTCTTGGTACCACGGACGCTTTTTCCAATAGAGATAAGCTCCGATAAAAGTCGCTAAGATCATCAAGGAACCTATGCCCACCATAATTTGGAAAGCAATATGGACAATCAGAACAGGAGGGCGTTCTTCTTTTGGGAATTCTTTTAACCCTTTGACTTCTGCACTCGGAGAAGAGTGAGCGAGAATGCTTAGGAGATAAGGAATTTTAATGGCGTAGCGGGTTACTTCGTCTTCTTCATCGGGCCATCCTCCAATATGAAGAGAAGCGCCTTTCTCAGTCTCCCAGTGAGCCTCCATCGCTGCAAACTTAATCGGCTGATTTTTGGCGACATGCTTAGCACTAAGGTCCCCACTAATGGGCTGAAGGAGAGCCATTACTCCTCCGACAACTAAGCCTATGGTCAAAGCGCGTCGGTGAAAGATATTATTAGGCTGAGAGAGAAGCATAAAAGCATGGACTCCGGCCACGGCAAAACCCACTGTCAGAAATGCTGCAATCGTCATATGAAGGGTTTGAGTAAAAGCAGAGGCATTAAGCATGGCTGCTATCGGGTCGATATTTATGGGCTTACCATCAAGCATTTCAAAACCAGTGGGAGAGTTCATCCAAGCATTGGCCGTTACAACAAAAATTCCTGAAAAGGTTCCGCTTAGCATTACCATAAACCCAGAAAAGCAATGAGCCTTCGGAGAAATTTTATCCCATCCGTAGAGGTAAATTCCTAAAAAAATCGCTTCTAGAAAAAAAGCGAGACCTTCTAGAGAAAAAGGCATGCCGATGATAGGACCCGCGTAAGCCATAAATTGAGGCCAAAGCAACCCCAGTTGAAAGGAAAGTACTGTTCCTGAGACCGCTCCTACGGCAAACATAATCGCCGTTCCTTTTGACCAACGCTTGGCCAGAGTCAGATAAACCTCTTCTTTGGTTCTCAGCCACATAATCTCAGAAATCAGCATCAACAGGGGCATCCCTATTCCGACTACCGCAAAAAGAATATGAAAGCCGAGGGAAGTCCCCATTTGGAAACGAGCAGCCAATAAATTATCCATAGATCTTCCTATTCTTTTCTATTTTCTAGATTTTAGTGGAGAGTACTTTAGAGTGTTTCAATTGGAATACCCTTACTTAACTTTTTTCGTATTCCCGTCTTGCTTTCCTTCGTCGTATTGGTAGTCTATAACAATTTGATTGACCATACTCAAGCGCAAACGTTGCTCCTCACTATAGCTATCCGACACTGTGACAAAAGGGATAATGCTTAGAGGATTCCACCAAGTGCTTTCATAGCGATAGATATAACTGATAACTTCATTCGAACCATGCACACCAAAGCGAGTGGGTTCTCCAAATATATCTAAAACCTCTTGCTTTGTAGTGACATTCTTGGTTATTTCAAGTATATCTTTTTTGTTGATCGGGTTTCCTACCTTTGTAGAACTGCAGCCCAAGGTAAAAAAAAGACAGAGCAAGGTAGCAAAAGAAAATATTGTTCTTCTCATAAATTTCCTCTTCAGATACAAGTTTTCTACGTTCCTTAACTCTTCAATTATCCTTGATGGCTAGAAAATAGCAAGAGGTTTTTAGAAGGAGAAGCCGATCAAAAAATGGTAAAGATGAGTTTTTAAAAAAAAAGATAAAATAAATTCTTCTCTCCGTCGTTAGCTTAAGCAAGAAGGTTACAATTCTTTGAGGAGCATATGGACAAAAGTAAAAACAAAAATCTCGTTGAACGCCTACAAAATGGAGAGAAACGAGCTGTCGATGAATTAGTAGATAGCTATCAAGGCATGCTATTTCAACTCATTTTTCGTTTTGTCCTAGATCGCTATGAATCAGAAGACCTTCTCCAAGAGACTTTTATGCGGATTATTCGTCGAATCAATAGTTACGAAGAGCAAGGACGCTTCGAAAGTTGGATGTGCAAAATTGCTGCTAACTTGGCCTGCGACCATCTTCGCTCTCGCAAAAGAAAACCTCTTTTGTATCACGATGAGTTAGAGACAAAACCTAGTTCAGGAAAAGATAACCCGGCATCTCTCTTCCAAGAAAAAGAAGCTCTCTCTCTTTTGGAAAAAGCAGTTGCTTCTTTGCCCTGGGAACAAAGGCAAGTCTTTCTTCTAAGAGAGGAGGCAGGTCTGAGCTTCAAAGAGATATCTGAAGAGCTAGGAGTTTCTATTAACACTGCTTTAAGTCGAATGCACTATGCGGTTAAAAAGTTACAAAACCATTTGCAAAGGATTTCTCCATGAATTGCCAAAATGAGGATATCATTCGTTTCTTCTACAAAGAAACTTCTGGAGAAGAGACAGAGCAAATAAAAAGCCATCTCCAAGAGTGTCCCTGCTGTCAAGCTTTCTATTATAATTTAGAAGATCTTTTTTTGACTTGGAAAAGGCAAGAAAAGCCAGTGCTTTCGGAAGAATTCTCTGGAAAAATCAAAAGAAAACTATACCAAGAGCTGGACGAGCAGAAAACAATTGGATTTCCATGGAGTCGCTTTTTAATAGCCGCAGCTATTCTATTTTCTCTAGTTCTATCTTGGCCTCTTCTTAAGTTCGACCAGAAAACTACTTTGCCTAGTTTTCCTATCGTAAAAACGCAGGGGAAAACCTTCATATTTTCGGGAGAGATAGATCAACTGAGAAAAAATGTCCGCAAAGTAAAACAGACGGAATACAGGTTTATGCAACGGTACTTCAAAAAACCTTCTTTCCATAAATCAATCGTTTCTCTTCAGAAGAAAACGAAGAGATTTCATAAAAAATTAGAGTCCCCCCTCTTTTAGGAAACAGAATTATGAATATGAAAAAATATTTCCTTTATTTCCTTATCAGCTCTTTTATCATTAGTGGTGTCCAGGCCCAAGAGGATGAAGAAGATTATCCTTCACACGATGAAATGCAAGAACTCATTCATTTCTTAAATGAATTTGATCCACCTCGTGTTAGAGAATTAGAAACTCTTAAGAGAGAAGAACCAGAAGAGTATGAAGAACTTCTGGAGGAGAGTTTCGAAGAATTCGAAGAAATGATAGAACTTCGCGAAAAAAATCCTCAAGAGTACAAAACCATTCTGAAGCTGAACCAACTAGATAGAAAAAGCTTTGAGCTAGGAGAACGGTTTCGCAAAAGTAGGAATGAAAGAGAAAAACAAGAACTCCAGGAAAGATTACAAGATGTTCTAGAAGAAATCTTTGATATCCGCATGGAGTTACACCGCATAGAAATGGAAGAGATCGCTCGAGAACTCGAAGAAATTAGAACAAATTTCCAGAGAAAGATGAAAAACAAAGAACGAATTATCGATCGAAGAAAAAGAGATATTCTGGAAGAAGATGAAGACGACGATTTTGATTGGTAAGCTTTGATTTTTTAAGAGGCTTATCTGAGCCGTTTTTCCAATATGAAACCTATGAGCAAATTAATGTGCTTTAATACCATCAGGAGCCAAGCACAACCCCGTGCGAAAGGAGCCTTCCCCTCCCCAGAACATGGTACTTCGAACGGTTTTCAATGATCTTTTTCAAAAAACGGTTTCAGATAAGCCTCCCCCTCCCCAATACGAGTTTCAAGGATTAGCAACTTGCGTTAACATTTATGCCCGACACCACACGACTTCAACTGCCCTATTAAAATGTGCTAACCATGGATAGTCTCGATCAAAAGATTTTTTCCATACAACGCTCCTACGCTGGAAGAAGATATTTCCTCGCCCAGGTTTACATAAACACTTTCTATTTCATAAGCCCTTTTTCTTTTGGACTAATTTTTTTTTTGAGTTTGCGATTTTACATTCATTTGAATCTACCTATGAGCTATAATAAGAACCAATTTCGTTTTATTTTACTATAACTTGTTTAATTGAGGGAGAAATATTTTGTTTTCAAGAAACTCTTTTGCCTTGTATTTCCTTATATTTTTTTATGTTTCTTTGATTTTCGGACAGAAAAACACAGCGAGCTTAGAAAAAAAAATTCTTCTTAAAAATAGTGTTGTCGCTATTTGGACAATTCCCCAAAAGAAAAACAAAACAAAGATTCCCGCTGTTCTTCTCCTTCATGGTTTTGCCAGTAGTAAAGACGAAGTCGGAGGGATGTATAAGCGCTTAGCCCAAGCTCTCGCCCAAAAGAAAATAGCTTCTTTACGCATAGACTTTAGCGGTTGGGGAGAAAGCCGCTTTCCCATGGAAGACTGCACTATTGATAGCCAGTTAAAAGATGTTGATCTAGCTTACCAATATCTGCAAAGCAATAAGCTAGTGGATAAAAAAAGAATTGGAATACTGGGGTTCAGCTTGGGAGGAGGGGTTGCTATTGTTTCCGCAGGACAAAATCCTCATCGATACCGTTCTTTAGCTCTTTGGTCATCGGTCGGAAATTTTCAAGAAAGTTTCTTTGCTTACTATTTACAAGGGGGTTTTGAAAAAAAAGCTCAAAAAGAAATAGTTACTATAAACCTTGGCTGGAAAAAAATTCGTTTAAGAAAAAGTTTTTTTGAAAGTTTAAAGCGTTATGATATTCTAAATGAGTTGAAAAAATATCCTTCGAGTCTTTTAACAATAGGCGGAGAGAATGATCCTCTCGCGAAATATGTGCGGATTTTTTTAGACACTTGCCCTTCTTTGAAAAAAAAGGGGGTTATCATTGATAAAGCAAATCATATTTATGGCGTTTTAGGGAAAGATCAAAGTAAGGCCCAAGCCGTTATCAAAGAGACAACGGCTTGGTTTGAGAGTATGTTAAAGTAAATACTATGTAAAGTAAATACTATGTTGTAGATACAGCGATAGTAACTAGACTAATTCCGGCCATAGCATCCGCAGTTGGGTTGCATGAAGCTATTGGTTTCAAAATGCCAGTCAAAAGATTGGCTGTTTTTGCGGTATTCCCAAAAAAACTTTTCTCGTTTTTTCGAGTAGTTCCCCACTTCTGTCATGCTGGCAGAATCATAGATACGTCCGTTGATCATTGTGTAAATTACACTTTCTGTATGAAGGATGTCTCGTAAGGGATTTTTTTCTAGAACGATTAAGTCGGCAATTTTCCCTACTTCTAAAGAGCCTATTTCTTCATCCATACCGATATACTCGGCTCCCATTAGAGTCGCTGCCCGGAGGGCTTCTAAGTTTGTGAACCCTCCCTGGGCTAACATCCAAATTTCCCAATGAGCCCCTATTCCATGAATTTGTCCATGGGCCCCTATTTGCACATTGGTGCCTCCATCCAAGATTGCTTTACAAGCCTGGGCATTTTTGATGTGCCCAAAGTCGTCATCAGGGATCATCATACGACGTCGAGAACGGCTGTCAATTAGAGACCTCGGATAGTAACGCAAAAGCCGTTCTTTTTCCCAAACTTTGGTTTTTTGGTACCAATAGTTTTCTCCCCAAATTCCTCCGTAACCTACAATAAGAGTAGGGGTATAGCCAACCTTAGTTTTTCCCCAGAGTTGGATTACGTCTTGATAAACAGGAGCAATAGGAAGCGAGTGCTCTACGCCAGTATGCCCATCTAAGATCATGGAAAGATTGTGGTAGAAGAAAGAACCCCCTTCTGGGTAGACCATAATTTCATACTCACGAGCAGCAACCAGAACCTGTTGACGCTGGTTACGTCTAGGCTGGTTATAGCTTTTAACCGAGAAAGCACCAACAGCTTTCATTCTACGGAGGTGTTTACGAGCATCATCTAGACTATTTACAACCGCTTTGAAATCCCCTTCTGCTCCATAAAGAATTGTCCCGGTTGAGTAAATTCTAGGGCCGATCATAGCACCAGACTTGACCATTTCTGATTGGCTAAAGACCATTTCTGTGTTGGTGGAAGGATCATGGGTTGTGGTTGTTCCATAAGCAAGACTGGCATAGTAAGACCATTGTTGCTGAGGAGATATTCCGTTGTAACTGTTACCCAAGTGAGCATGAACATCGACAAGACCAGGCATAATCGTTTTGCCGTCAACATTGATGATTTTGGTCTTTTCAGGAATCGAGATATTTTCTTTTTTTCCGAGGGCAACAATACGATTTTTTTCAATGAGGATAGTCGCATTTTCTAAAACCTCGTCTCCCTTCATTGTAATCACTCGAGCTCCTACGAGAGCTAGGCGTCCTTGAGGAATATCACTAGGGAGATCTAGTTCCAAGAGAATTCCTTCTTTATCAGTAGAGGGAATCTCATCAGGGGCGCCTGGTATCCATTGAAAACAGTCCTTTAGTTTTCGGCTAAAATACTCTTCCCCTAAAGTCCAGTGAACCGTTTCATTATCTGACCAATGCAAGTAAGATCCGGCGGTCTCTGTTAGTTTAAATACGGGAATGCTTTTGCTTTCTCCAGATAGAGAAATTGTAACTCCTGGTCGAGGTAAAAGTGCAACATAAGAGTTAAATAACTCGGTGAAAGCAATCCATTTTTTGTCTGGGCTAAGAACAAAATCAGTAGCGTATTTTGAACTGAAGTGGACTTGGGGTTTCTCCCCTTCTAAATCGACACTTTTGAGAACTTTATTACCTTCTTGGTAGCTAAGGAAAAAAATACGACTCCCCTCTTTTGAAAACTGAGGATCGCTTCCTTCTGATGTGATAAAATGGCTTTCTCCTCCCGTTGACTTTGCCCAGTAAAGACCTGGGTTTTTCCCAAAAGCAAAGCCTAAAATAGAGTTGCCACTTCCTTTTTGATAAACAATTCTCTCTCCGTCATAGGAAAAGGAGGGGTTGTGGTAGTAGCCCGATTCTTCGCTTAAAAGAACACTTTTGTTCTCTTCCCAAGAGTAAAGTCGAATAGAGCTTCGATTTTTATCGTTCCAAGTAGTGTAGACAATCGATTGGCCATCGCGGCTGAACTGAGGGTCAAATTCAAAGTCTTGGTCGCTGGTAAGTCGCGTAGGCTTTCCAGCGGGAAGCTCTTTTTTCCAGAGGTGCCCCACCGCATTAAAAACGAGCCACTTGCCATCAGGAGAAGTAGTGGAGTCACGAATCATCTTTGCTCGAAAGGTTTCAGGACTCACTTTTTGAGGAAACTTCAGTGCGTCCATAACTGTTTGCTTCACATCCACTTGAAAAGGGATTTCCTCAACATCTAGGCTTTCTACTTTAAGACGATGAATTTTTCCCTGGCCCCAAAAAATGATCTCTTGGCCATCAGGAGTCCAAGCAAAATTAGGGTAGACTCCAAAAGTAGCCCAGGTTTCTTGCTGGTCTTTACTGAGTTTATCACAAAGAGGCCATTCTTCTCCGGTTTTAAGATCGTGTAAAAAAAGAACGCTTTTTGTGCGAACACGCCGAACAAAAGCAAGAAGTTTACCGTCTGGAGATATTTGAGGCCGAACCGCTCCGCCTGCTCCAGCCACGACATTTTCGACTTTACCTTTTTCTAAGGAATAGCGCCGGATGACATAGATTTGTCCATTGGGATCTTTGTTGTACTGAAAGAAAGAGCCCGAACTCATGTCTTCACTAAAGTAAACGTAGGCCCCGTCAGGGGAAACACAAGGTTCTCCCACGTCTTGTTGGTCATTTTTGCGCTTAGTTAGGCGAACCCCTTGCCCTCCTGATTTATGATACATCCACATTTCCCCCGCTCCCAAAGAACGAGTGCTGGTAAAGTGTTTTTTCGCAATAATGTATTCTCCATCGGGCATCCAAACGGCATTGTTACACAAGCGAAAATCTTCTTTTGTTATTTGCTGTTTGTCACTTCCATCATGGTTCATTACCCATATATTATCTCCCCCTCCTCGGTCACTGGTGAAGAGAATTTTTTTCCCATCGGGACTATATCGAGGATGAACTTCAAAAGGAAGCCCACTCGCTAAAACAGTGGCAGCTCCTCCTTCGATGGAAACTCGGTAAATGTCACCCAGAAGATCAAAAACAATCTCTTTGCCATTAGGGTGAACATCCAGATTCATCCAAGTACCTTCGGTCACAGAAAATTCTACCTCTTTTGAGGAACCAGGAGCATTGGCCACATCCCACTTGGGAGTTTCCTGGCTGCAAAGATATAGTCCTATCCAAGCGAAGAATAAAAAAGAGCACAGATATTGTCTAGTCAAGATATAGTCCTTTCTTGTGATAATAATTTATAAAGCGTACCAGAAACCTGCTTTTGTATCTATAAGCTATCTTAGTCTTCAGGTCTTTCTCCAGCCGGAGCCATCTTTACAATTCTCGGATCAAAACGACCAAGGGTATCCACCAGATCACTTTGGTAGCCCATTACTTCATCAATGTTTTTGTAGACATAAGGAACTTCGTCTAAACCCGCACTAAGCAAAGTCACTTTTTTTTCTTTGAGTAGCTTGTTGACGTTTTTCCAGTCAAATGTTTGCTTCGCCTTACGACGAGACATAACTCTTCCTGCTCCATGAGAAGCACTGAAAAGAGAAGCTTCGCTCCCTTTTCCTTCCACGAGGTATGCTGGGCTAGCCATTGATCCAGGAATAATTCCCAGATCTCCCTGAGCTGCAGGAGTCGCTCCTTTGCGATGAACAATAACCTCTTGTCCATCGTGAACTTCTTTCCAAGCAAAGTTGTGATGGTTTTCTACTTGAAGAAGAACCTTTGCTCCTAAAACGCGGACAATTTCACGGTGGATAACATCGTGATTGGCCGAAGCATAGTGTCCCATCAACTCCATGGCATCCCAGTACTCTTTTCCTTCTTCTGAATCAAGGTCGAGCCAAGCTAAGTGTTTTAGCTCAGGAGGAAGTTTTGGGTGCATACTCATGGCCAGCTTTGAATAATGATCGGCGACAGAACTTCCTGTTCCTCGGCTACCGCTGTGAGTAAGTAAGGCTAAATATTTACCTGCTTCTAAACCCAAAGTAGGCTCTTCTAGGCTGAATACACCAAACTCGGCGAAGTGATTTCCTGAGCCACTAGTGCCTAGTTGACTTTCCGCCTTACGCTTATTTTTTTGGGTAATCGGAGAAACGCTCCAATCTCGGCTCATTACAGGGTGGTCGTGAGATTTTTGAAAGCTCGCTCCAATGCCAAATCTAGTTTCACTGACAAGGACTTTACTGAGATACTTTTCGTCTTCTTCGATGGACTCCTCGGGCATATCAAAAACTGTCATTTTAACTCGACAAGCAATATCTACACCCACAGCGTAGGGAATAACAGCATTCTTTGTTGCTAAAACTCCTCCAATAGGTAAACCGTAGCCTAGGTGAGCATCTGGCATTAGTGCTCCTCTAATGGCGACAGGAAGGCGGCAAGCATTTTTGATTTGATTCAAAGCTGTTTCTTCAATGTTCTTTCCCCATAATTTCCAAGGGGCCGGAGAAGAACGAGGAACATAGTCTTTTGTATTTGAGGGTATTTTTTTGGCCAGTTCCCCGAAGTACAAATGATCATGGTAAAGAGATGGGCTGGCAAGTACTTCGCTCAATTGTCGTCGAACTTTCTTTCGGCTCATGCCGGAAGAACGAGCGTTCTCAATGAGCTCTCTAGCTAACTCCATATGATCTTTCGGAATTCCTAAGCTAAGAACATCTTTGTGTTTCATGTTTTTTTCTTTCAGGTGCTTGGAGGGGTTGAGATAGCTTCTGAGAAATACGGCAAACAATAGTAACTCAGTGTAGCACTTCTTTGTCAATTAACAGTTATCCAGACCTTTTCCTTCTTCTTTCAATTTGTAAGCGAGAGATCTCAATGATTTCCAATGAATCAAAAGGTCTCCCATTAATTGGAAGAAATTTTGGGTTTCTAGAAGGGCTTTTTCTCCAAAAATTTTACTTTCTTCGGGAATGAAGAAATCTTTTTTTTCCAAAAAATCGAGCCTTTTTTCTATTTGCTCCTCAACATCACGTGCCCAGTATTCGGGGGTTCTTTGGAAAACTTGAAGGTAAATTCCGAGATAAGAAATTCTCTCCGTTATTAGTTTGACAAGAGAGGAAGCTAAAGTCGCTTCAAAATCAGTAGAAGAAAGTTTACCTAAATCTTTAAGGTAAGTTCCTACTTGCTCTAAGCTAGGGTTAATGGAAGATTCACAAAACTCTGAAATAAAAGTAGGTAGAATTCCCCCTAAACTAAATCGACAGTTCACTAAATCCTCTCGAGAAAAAGAACGCTTTTCTTCTGGATAGTGGTAAATCGCCCAAGGCATGTGCCCTATGCATTGAGTACTTCCCTCCGTTTTTTGAAGGAGAGTGGCAAACACTTGATCTTGATTTCTGACTACGGGAGAAAAAGGAGGGAGAACTTGTCGGTTATCGTAGCTAGCATTTGGAGTCATAAAGTGGTTGCTACTTGTGAGAACCCAACGGGGAACAGATTTCATAATCGGGCAACGAGCGAGAACATTTTGATAGGTTTCTTCGCTCTCAAATAAGCGTTTTCGGTTTTCTCCTTGTAGGCCCAAAATACCAGAAGGAGAGTCCGTGCCACTGTCTCCTGCTAGCCCTGTCGAAATAACTGAAATATGCTGAGGAGTTTTCAGGAGGCGAACTAAAAATTCTGGATTTAAAGCTGATTTTTCCCAGTTTTGGTATTGAGGCAACTGACCGATAACATTCTGCACTTTTTTTCCGAGAAAACTATTGTGCCCTTTTAGTAAATCAAATTCTTCATCTCGATGGGATTGAGAAATCTCTTCAAAAGTCGGATAAAATCTAACTTCTGTATGATCAATACGAGCACAAACGTCTATTTTGTCTTCGTAGCTAGGAGATTTGTGGAACTGACAAATGGTATCATCGTCGACGCTAATGGCTTTTTCTCCGACTGTGGCCAGGAGAAATAGATTTCGTTTTGTTCCAACATCGCGCCCCCACCCTTGCATATTGTGGAGAGTAAACTCTACTACCTCGGGAGGAACTCCTTCTTTAGAACCCAGTTCTTTTAAACGATCGATGTAGATGCGTTTTTCTTTTTGAGAAACATGGCATAGCTTAAGCGAAGGATGCTCTTTTTGAGAGGATAAAAAATTCTGATTTTGAGCTAGATTTTCTCCTTCTGATCCGTCTAGAACAAAAATTGTTCCGGAATGTTCTTTTTCAACAAGGTGATCCCAGTAGCTTTGGAAACAATCTTGGAGGGCTTTTGGGCGATTGTGGGTGATAATTGCTAGGCTAGAAATGGCTAAGTCATCTTCTGGGCAAGAGTTGTTTTCTTTCCAGCTTTCATAGATTTCTTGAGTGGATAAAAGAAGTTTTGCTTCCTTCATTTCTTGGAGTTGTTGGGTGATATTTTCCAACTCAACCTCTCCGCTAGATTTTGCAATGAACTTAGCATGTTCCTCCAGAGTTTTCGGAGTTTGACAGCGGGGAAGTTGCTCCAGAAGGAAATCTTCTTGGGTGTTCCAAGAATGTTGAGAACTCGAATAAACCCGAGAAGACATATGGCCTAGAGAAAACTGTTCGATTTTGTCTGAGATTAAAAAATCAGAATCAGAATCTTCCTCGGGGGAAGAAGATTTAGAAAACCAAGAAAAAGCAGCCATAAAACAATCACTTTCTATTGTGGTCGGAAGCTCAAGGCAAAGTTTATCTGAAATTATCCTTATCTTCTCACATCATCAATGGCGAGTCAAATTTTTTTTGATAGCTGTTTTTCACCAAAGAAAAACTACTCTTGCTTTTAACCAAAATACGAATTTGACTTTTGAGTTTTAAAGGACATCCTCCCGAAGTATAAGAGCGCATATTTCCCCAATGATCTTTCGATTGGTGGAGTTGATCGATAAAAACTATTGTCGCTAAGTTACGTTGAGCGAGGTGGCATATTCGAGGAAGTGTTCTTGATAGAATGGAAGAAACGGGCTCCAGTGGATCTTCCCATCCTGTTCCCTGGGCGACACTTTTCAAGGAAGCAACGGAGTCAATAATAATTAGGTCCAGAGAGTTTGAGTTTAATAACCAAGCCAAAGAAGCAAAGGTTTTTTCCTCTGACTCGGGGCGAAAAAGAATCCATTTTTCTAAAGAAAGACCTAAGTGCCTTACGTAGCTCAGGTCTAAACTTTGGTCTAAGTCACAATAAAGAATTCTTTCCTGCTCTCTCAGAGGTAAAAGCATTTCTAAGGCAAAGGTCGTTTTTCCCACCCCAGAAGTACCAAAAATCTCCAGAATAGATCCTCGGGGAATACCGGGAAGAAACAACTCCTGGCTAAGTCTAGCTGAGGTCGGAAGGAAATTTGGAGGAATTAATCTTGTCATACTCTTTCCTTTTACCAAGATACCATTTTTATCAGATAACGTTTACTTGGTATTATAGGGGAGAGTTTGACAGAATGGGGAAACTGGCACATCAAATCTGTGCATAATAAAAACGAACAGGCTGTATCAGGCTACTGTTCTTGAGTAAAGGTGTTTTTTAGGCGAGATTTGAGTGTGCTAAGTAGCGGTTCACTCCACAGAGCATTTTTTCACTCCGCGAAGGTCGGGACGATATATTTTGGTAACCGAACTTCGATTAGGTGTCTAATATTTTATTATGCAAAATTTTTTATGCCCGCCCTGACTGCGTTACAAAACACTCTGCTCCGTTCACTATTCGCTTCGCGACGATTTTTTGGCTCCTCGCCTTTAACATAGGCTCCATATAAATTAGCAAATCCTAGGTCAGCATTTCGTTCTTTTCTATAAGACTCCTTTGATTCCCCTTGAGATTAATCTAAGTAAAAATCATACTCCCCTGTGAAATACCAGACCCCATCTATTTTTTTTAGATGGTATTCGTATCCACTTAGCATAACGACTTCATTCCTGGACATAAAGTAGCATATCCTCGAAAAATGGATAAAGACCTTCCTGGATTCAATCTAATATTTAGCCTTTCTTTACAATAAACAATCGTACCAGTTTGCTAGTGTCTACCAAAGCAAGCAATACAAAATCATTAGAGCCCTTTTCATTACTTAACTCCCCTCGACTACAACGTAATAATAGAATCATATTGGAATTCTAAAGACCTAAGTACAGGCTCTCGAAAAGCAAGTTCTTCTTTAGAAAGGATTTATGAAGACAGATTTTCTTAGAGAGGAGACTGACATTTTTTTATTTTAGCTGTAGTGATTGTAAGAAATTTACGGCTAAAAAGGAAATTATATTTAGTGGGAGTGAGTTGGGAGAACTAAAGGAAGGTTGCTCTAGCTGCACAGAGATGGCAGCTAGAGTAAAAGAAGAATATGTTTTAGCGTTGTTGAAGTTCGCTTTTGATTTTCTCTTTGATCAGAGAAAGCTCGGATTCTGTTTTGGCTGAAAGAACTTCTTGTCTATATTTTTTAGCAAGTTCTGGAGAAGTCCAACTTAAAGTTTCAAGCATACCTTCTTTTTTTCCTTGCTCAATAAGTCGATTAGGTAAAGTTTCAATCATAGTAGATATCTCCTGTTTAGAGTGCTGCTCAAAATCAATTTGGTCGAGCATTTTTTTGCCATCTTTTGAACCGAGTTTACTTTCTGAGTGGTAGGCCAACCAATGGATGAGAACTTTCCAAAG
>JAJDCR010000167.1 GCA_029260735.1 Planctomycetota bacterium | reverse complement strand
CTGGGTATGTGCTTTGCTTCTAGCAAAACAAAACCTCGGTGCGTCAGGACAACCCTAATAATGGTTGTTCTTAAATACCATATCAGTAGCTAAACACAGCCCCTGTTCGGCAGGAGCCTCACCCTCCAGGGGACATAAGCCTTAGAACAGTTTTCGACAAATTTTTTCTTTAGCGATTTTCCTTTAATTATAAGTCAAATTAACCAAAGCGCTTTTAACTGGTATGTAGGCCTCATTAAAATCTCGGGAGATCTGGCCAAGATTTCGTAGAATCGTCCGCAAATTGTCTTCTTCTACCCAGCCTATATTCAAATCTTCTTCTAGTTTTTTCATGGCACTAGCAACTGCATCGATTTCATTCTCTGCATTGACAATAATCTTTTGTGACAAAAGATATTTCTGAAGCTCTTGTGCCTTACGACCTTCTTTAGGAAAAGATACCCCTTTTTTCTCCAGCTTGTGCACTAGCTCTGCCAACTCTGCCATTTGTTTAGGATAATCATGAATTCTTTGAAGTTCAATTCCAACTCGATGATCAATTAAATTCAAAGAGCGATCCTTCATTAATTTCAATAGTTGGGGATGAACTTTCTCGTAGCGCTCTGTCCAATAAGTTAAGCCGTCATACCATTTACCCGGTGCTTTTTGCCAAGCTTTGAGCATCTGAACTCTTTCCGCCGCTTCCATTTTTTCGCGCCGGTTTTTTGCTAAAAGATCTGGTTGCGAAGCAAGCTGTTTGTTCTGAGTCAGAATTCTTTCACAATTTGCCAAGAACGTTTGTAAAACAGATACTAAAGAAATGCCCGGGCTTTCAATGTATGGCTTCAGCCAAGCTCGAGCTTCTTGATACTTCTCTTTTTTCACAAAAACATCAGATTCTGACAAAACTCTACCTAACTCTTTAATTTCTTCCTCTGCTTGCCCAATATAATTATAGATAGTCAAATCAACCTCAATATAACCACGAGACTGAGGATATTGAGTAGTTAGAATATCCATTTTTTCTTTGAGCTTTGGAACTAATCCCTCCAACTCTCCCTGTCTTTTTTGCAAAACTAAAGCATCTTCACTAACAGCTCTCTCTTGGTCAAAATGAATTTTCTCTTGCTCTACTATTTGCTGAGTTCGAGCGAGATCATCCTCTAATCTTTTCAAATCTTCATCAAATCCCTCATAGCCCAATTTTTTCCGTGCATAGGGAGCTAGTTTGTCTAAAGCTTCCGCTAATTTTTGGCGCTCTTTTAGAGACTGAGCAATCAATAGGCTATTTTGGTATCTCTCAATCATTTGCTCTCCCTTGGTTAAAACTTCCAAGTTAGCTTCATCTAATTGATGATATCCCTTAGCCTCAGAATAACGCAGCTGAGTTTGCTCCACTTGTTGCCCCAAAGGAAGTAAACTATTTTTCACTCGTGAAATGTAGTCCTCTAGCTTTTTGCTAATGCGATCGATTTGAACTAAGTACTGCTGCTCTGCCATTTTCCTTTCTAAAGAGTCTATTTTGAGGCGAACTTTTTTGTGAAAAGCTCGAATTTTACCGGGCATACTGTCTAGGCTATCTATTGTCTTTTTGTTTTCACTTAAAACCGCAAGAGCTTTTGCTAAGTTGGGTAAAGTTAGTTGCTGCTCTGACTCGGCAATAATCCCTTGTAAAAGATTTTGCTTTCCTTTGATTTGAGGAATAACTCGATTATATATTTTTTCTAAAGACTGGTCATCGCTTTTTCCTAGCTCCTCTTGTAAATAAGTGAAGTCTTTTTCAAGTAGCTCATTGGCTAGTTTAATTTGGGAAAAATTTTGTTTTGCTTTGGTCAATAAACGGAGAATCTCCTGTTTATTGACAGTTTCCGCTTTAGGAGCCTGGGCAATTTTAATTTGATCCGATAACTGCTCGTCTAAAGACCGAATTTTCTCCAAGGCAACTAATTCTTTTTCATTGATATAGGGCTCCAAAAGCTCTACCACTTGCTCTTCTTTATTTTGATCTAAACTAGAATTAACATCTGCAATAACTTTCGTTAAAGTGGAAATTTCTTCATTGGCTTCTTCAAAAAGATTAGAGGGAGATTTACTTTTCAGTCCAAGCTGAGTAATTTCTTGCCAATGATCCTGAGCAGAGCGGAGAGAAACGCGTAAAAATTCCACTTGCTGCTGGAGTTTTGTGAAAGTCTGATCAATAATTCGTCTTTGACGACGTTCTTTTTGAATCCGTTCACAAGCACTAAGAACTTCTTCCACGCTCTCATTAATATCAGCAAGTCTTTCTAGTTCTTGTAAGTTTAACTGCCGATATGGCTCAATCATTTCTCCTGCCTGAGGAAAACTACTATCCCAAATCGCTTGACGAAGTTTAGGGATCAGTGTCTCCATTGTATTCAGTCTCTTTTTTGCTTTTTGAATCTCGGTGGGTATCTGTTTATCAACTGTAATATAACCTTTACGAGCAGGAAACTGCTCCTCCAAAATGCCCAGCTTTTCATCCACTAAAGCAATCCATTCACCCGCTTTAAGAACATAAGTTCCTAAGGTTCGATGCGTACTCCGAATTCTCTGCTCTTCCTGACGTGCTTTTTTCAAGCTAATTGCTGTTTTTTGAGTAATCGAAAGTTTATTGAAAATACGATCCAAAATGGCTAAATTAATTTCATCTTCCAGAGAGTAGTTACTATTATTTTCTGCCCAGCGACGTCCCGACTCCATGCCTTGGGCAATAGCCAACTTCCCTTCCTCCAATATTTGAGCGACTTTTTCCACGTGCTCCTTACTATTACCCAAGAGTCGTACAACCCTCTCACTAGCATTAGGGTATCCCTGTGATTGGGGAAACTTTTTTTCTAGTCGAACGATAACATTTTGACAACGTTCCCATTTATCCTGGAGTTGCCCATAATGGTTTTCCAAACGAGTAAGAACTTGCTCGTTCTCTGTTATCTGTTGGTACTCCAAAAAGCGATGATTAACAAAAGTGCGTATTTCTTCCGACCAGAAAAACCAAGAAACGGACGAAAGAACAACTAAAACTCCTCCTGAAATAAGAATTTTTTTCTTCCAATTTCCTTGATTAAGAGGGATATCAAGCCGAAACTCTTGGGTTTGATCAGGAAGATTACTCCCCATAAAATCATCGGTAAACTCATTGGCTTTTTGTCCTATAGACAAACATTCTTTTAGTTCAACAATAGCTTCCTGAGCTGAGCTAAATCGATTCTCTGGTTTTTTTGCCAATAACCTCAAAACAAATTGGCTCAATCGACTAGAAATCTCCAAACGTACTTTTTTAGGAGGAACAGCTTTTTGGGTAATGTGTTGTTGTAAAATGTCTAGCTCACGAGCCTCTAGGTCTTTTTTTGCACTAACAAAAGGAGGTTGGCCTACCAACATTTCATAAGCAATACAACCCACCGAATAGATATCAAAACGATGATCTGTTGATTGGATTAATTTGGAGAAATTCTGATCTTTATGAAAATAGATACCTTCAGGAGCCGTATAATTTGCGCTTCCAATAAAAATTCCATGGGTAGTTAAGTGAGCAATATCCTCAACCTTAGAGCCTCCCAGATTAGTGATGCGAACTTGGAAGTCTTGTGTAAGAAGGATGTTACCCGGACAAATATCTCGGTGAA
Source organism: Planctomycetota bacterium (assembly GCA_029260735.1). Lineage (GTDB taxonomy): Bacteria > Planctomycetota > Uabimicrobiia > Uabimicrobiales > Uabimicrobiaceae > JAJDCR01. Next base: position 7,850 of record JAJDCR010000167.1, on the reverse strand, counting down.
CAATCCCTTCCTTATGGCAATAGTCCAAAGCTTCCAACAATCTCTTAGTTATGTGAATAGCAATTTTAATTGCCATTTCAGATTTTGTGGATCGGTAATCTTGAAGTAAATCATCCAGTCCTGGTCCTTCAATATAGCGCATCACCATAAACTGAATATTTTTCTCTGACTTTCGTAAAAACTCTCCCGAGGCAAAATGGAAATCAAATAAACTTCCTTGAGCCAAACGATATGCTTTTACAAAATAGCTATCAACAAGTCTCTCTCCCTTACCAATTTTCTTTTTACGGTGTTGCTCTAACTTAGCAAAAGCACGTGCTTCCCGAGCGAATTTATCTCTTTCTCCTTGATGATCTTCTCCTGGTGCATCATTTTGAGGAATACACTTAATAACAATGTTTTGATTCGTTTCTAAGTTAACTCCTCGAAAGACCGAAATGATTCCCTTTCCTCCTAATTTTTCTAGGAGTAAAAAGTGATTGGGAATAATCGCTATATTCTTTTCAAAGTCCTTAATTTTTTTGGCCGAAGTAACTGAGGCTTGTTCTTTTCTCAAGTAGAAAAAAGCTGTGCAATCGATCAAATATAAGCGCAATGATTTTTTTTCATAGCCTTCAATGGGTAGTATTCTTTGGATGTTATGAAAAGTCACCTGGCTTTCCATAACTTTTACTAAATCGGCATTAAGACCTAGCTGAAAGCGGCTAGGAAATTTAAAAAGAACCTGCAAAAGCTGCCAGTATTTGATACTTTTGAAGCTTGTTATATGCTTTCTCAAAATCTTAATATTTTTAAGATCTGCGCTATCTTGGTCTGATAACTTAGCTTTCGCCAAAGCTTTTTTTTCCCATTCCAGAATTTTATTAAAAAGAGCTTCCAGCATCTTTGTAATTCCTAAGGGGACATGAGAAAATAAAAAGGCATCGATAAGTTTCTTTTCTTTCGCAAATCGATTCTTTAGCGATTGTACTTCTTTTGATTCTGAGCGATCCACAGAGGCTCCTTTTTCCTAGGAAAGATCAAGTTTTAAGGTACGGAGGTAATGTTAGAAGGGCGAGCTCAGCCTCAATTTTAAGCCTAACTCGCCCTCCATCTACATTTACTTTAATAATCGTTTTTAACCAAAGTTTGTTATTGAAAAACCACAAATCTTTGATCCCCTTACTTTTTGTAAGGTAAAACGTTCATTCTTGCTTTCTCCAAGTCTACATTGTAGGGTACCATTTGACGATTTTCATCATAAGCACGTTCCCACATTTGGAGGAATTTTTCTGCGGAACCTTCCATAGGAGAAGTGTCTACTCCCAGATTATTCAAATCTTTGAGAATATCTCCCATGTATCCCACATGAGCAAACCCTTTAGTATCAAAATCGGTTCCAACTCCTTTTTCCCAGCGTTTTCCATGATCAGGACAATTCTTTTTCCCTTTTTTAGAATCATGATGATCACCAAAACGAGGTTTGAGTTGTTCAATAAACCCATTCATGTCGCAGGCAAAAGCCACAGTCAACCCCAGCTCTTTAACTGCATATTGATACATCTGAGCAAAAGCTCTGTTTGTTCCAGCACAAGTGTTCTCTACTCCAGAGTACTTGTAAGTCCGAACTTCTTCTTTTCCTGTACGAAGTCCAAAGATTCCGCCTGTTTCCATTATCATAGGAATAAATTCCGTCGGAGTCGTTTTTTCTTCTTTTGCTTTTTCGGGAATCATAACGTCTCGGAGATGACCATGAGAAAGCATAATAGGATAATAGTCGTTTTTCTTACAAATATCGAATACTTCTTTTACGGAACGTTCCGAAATATGAGCAATATCTAAGATCATATTTTTTTCGATCATTTTATCAACTAAAGTACGACCTTCTTTAGTTAATCCAAGAATATTCTTTCCATTTTTATCAAATTCAAAACCCAAAGTGCCCGCTAAAAATTCCTCGGCTCCTTTTTGAACACTAACAGGAAGATCAGAACGACCTCGCACTTTGTAATTTTGGATAAGTTCATTATACAGAAGTTCTCTAGCCAATTCTCGGTCAGATTCTTTCAGCAAATCACGAATGTATTGGAAGATATAAAAAACTTGATGGTGAGGAGCAGCTCCACAGAAACGATTGTTAAACTGATGACAAAGTTGCATAGAGCGAACGCCCATATCATAAAAGTCATCAAACTGATTAACAAGCTCTTCCTCTCCAAAAGAATCAGAGCTTTCTATCGCAAGTACAACAGCCAACTTGCCTTCTAAGATAATACGGCGAGCCTCGGAAGGGCTCAACGCAATTTCATACCAGTCATGCTTTGCTGCAAAACGCCAAGCAGCATTGATTTGACGCTTAAGAGCAGGAATATCTTTATAACCCCACTCTTTTACTTTGTGTTTTTCGGGAATAATTTGAGCTAGAGGCTCAAAATTCACAGCTGACATCACAATCAAATTCAAACCATCATCATGGGCTTTCTTTAGCCAATCAGCGTAAACTTGTTGATGACTCTTACTGTCCCAAAGTGGCCAACCATCAAATTTTGGATACCCTCCGCGGCGAAACAAGTGTATTCCCAAAAGACCTTCACCGGCCAAAAAGCCATGATCGTTTCCCCCACTACAGCGGGACAAAACTTCATCGATAGGTCCATCATGCTTCCCATAAAGCCATCCTCCACCAAATGCATATTCTGTCATTTGGTGAATATGGGTATCAGCAAAGCCTGTAACAGCACGAGTTTCTTTCACTTCATTTTCTTCTGCCCATGTCACTAGGTTTAAGCACATAAAAACAACGAAAAGTAAGCTGTAAATCTTGTACTTCATCAAAATCTCCTTATTAGGATTATGCTACAAAAACACTCCCCAGACAAACTCAAAAAATATCAGTTCATCTTTAACATTAGTCAAAGTGCATATAACTAGATCCTAGCTATATGCACTGCAAATTTTTTTATCTTTTTATTATACAAAACCCCTTTTTCGGATGCTAGGAAAATTTCCCCTTCGCAACTCAAACCTTTACAGAAGCCCAATCTCCTTTGCGCCACAACCAGCCGAAAATAAAAGTTTGGAATCCTCGATAAATCGCTTGCATAGACCAAATGCCAAAAAGCCCCCAGCCCCACACAGGCCCCACCAAATAAGCAATAGGAAGGAAAATAAACCATTGTAAAACAATCGAAACCACCATGACAACTTTCGAATATCCTGCTCCTAAAAGAGCATTCATCAGAACAAGACCTATGGATTCAAAAGCTATCGTTATCCCGACAAGACGCATAACCGGAATAGCTATTTTCATAGCAACTTCATCGTGCAAAAATACCCCTAAAAGCATTTCAGGAACTAACCACATCGGCACTCCCAAAATACCCAAGCCAATAAAACCGACCTTAGAAACATCCCATCCCCATGCTTTAGCATCTTCAATATCCTTCCGTCCCAGAGCTTGTCCCACTAAGGTAGCTGCTGCTAATCCTAGCCCAATTCCAGGAAGAATCGCCACTAAAGTAATATTAATCAAGACATTGGCTGCTGCCAACTCGGTTGTTCCCACCATACCAACAATCCAATACAAAGCGGTCAAACCAGCGGCAAAGAAAAGCTGTTGAACTCCGCTAGGTAAAGAAATCAGTACCATTTTTTTGATATCGGAAAAAGGAGGTAAAACTTTCAGAAAACCATTGTTACGGGCATAGCGCCATCCTAAAATAAAGTAGAAAATAGAACCTATCAAAGTAGAAACACTTGTCCCAATCCCTGCCCCAGTAACCCCTAACATGGGAAAGCCCCATTTTCCAAAAATCAAAACATAGTTTAGAAAAATATTGGAGATATGCATAACAACTAAGGTCATCATATACAAACGAGAGAGGTCCACGGCATTCCAATAGCCACGAAAAGAAAAATTCATTCCGACAAAAACAATGGCAAGAATTCGCACCTGTAAATAAGGTACTCCCTGTGCAATCACTTCAGGATCGCTATTCAAGTAGGGATAAAAAACAGGCGCTAAAAAATACAATACCCCAGAAAGAATCGGGGCAACAAGTAAAACCAAAACCAACCCAGCGTTCAAAGGGCGGGCCATGATATCCAAATTCCCTTCTCCCTTACGCCGAGAAGCCATGGCCTGGACACCTGTCGAAATTCCTAGAATCAAAGCTTGTGACATAAAAGTAGCAAAACCACCAAGCCCCACCGCCGCTAACGCTACATTTCCTAAGGTTCCCACCATCGCAGTATCTACTAAGTTCAATACATTTTGAGAAATCATTCCCCCAATGATCGGAAGGGCTAACCAAAAAATACGTTTCATTCTCGAACTATCCATGGGCTAATTTTGCTCCTATATAGACTTGTATTTTAATTCTTGATAAGGTAGAGTAATATCCTGCTAAAAAACATAAAAGAGTTTGGAATTCAATCAAAAAGGAAAGAAATAATGTTATTTGTCATATCTCCCTCGAAAACCCTCGACTTTGAAACAAGTCCACCAACCAAGACTCACACTATCCCGGATTTCTTGGAAGATTCTCAAAAACTCATCAACAAACTCTCTGGGCTCTCTGAAAAAAAGCTCTCTCAACTGATGCATATCAGCCCTAAACTAGCCCAGCTGAATGCTCAAAGATACAATGACTGGCAAGCCCCCTTTAACTTAAAAAATGCCAAGCAAGCCGCTCTGGCTTTTAAAGGAGATGTCTACACAGGACTACAGGCCGATACTTTCTCCATCCACGATTTAAAGTTCGCCCAAAAACACCTGCGTATTTTATCCGGCCTCTACGGCATCCTCCGCCCTCTAGACCTAATGCAACCCTACCGCTTAGAAATGGGGACAGAACTTTCCACCAACCGAAAAAAAGACCTCTACGCCTTTTGGGACAAAAAAATTGCCGAAACCATCAACGAAGAACTCAAAAAACTCAAAAGCGATATATTAGTAAACTTAGCTTCCCAGGAATACTTCAAAGCCGTCCACCCAAAAACCCTCCAAGCCCAAATAATCACCCCCGTATTCAAAGACTTCAAAAACGGCAAATACAAGTTCATCACCTTCTACGCCAAAAAAGCCCGAGGATCGATGGTGCACTACGCGGTTAAAAATAGGATAAAGAAGGTCGAGGGGCTAAAGGGATTTGATTTGGATGGGTATGCTTACAATGAGGGAATGTCCAGTGAGAAGGAATGGGTATTTACCCGAAAGCAGTAGAGAAAAGAATTTTAGGCTGAAAGCCTATAACAACACAGCCCAGGGTAAGCGGCCAAAGCGAGCGCCACCCTGGGGTAAAAGATCAAATCTTAAAAATCAAGAAGCCGCCGCAAAGCCAGAGCTTTTCAACAAAGCTTGAACGCTAGGTTCTTTTCCGCGAAATTTTGTATACAAAGCCATCGGTTTTTCTGTCGCTCCTCGGGAAAGAACATTTTTCCGAAATCTCTCGGCGGTATCGCTATCAAAAATGCCATTCTCTTGGAAAAGCTCAAAAGCATCTGCTGCTAAGGATTCTGACCATAAATAGCTATAATAGCCAGCAGCGTAACCTCCGTTAAAAATATGGGCAAAAGAGCAACTACGACTTCCTGGATCTAAAGTAGGTAGAAGTATCGCTTTGTCGATAACTTTTGCTTCAAACTCTTCCATTCTCATTTCTGTCTCAGGTTGAGTATGCCATGCCATATCCAAATAGCACAAAGCTAGGCTCGTTACAGTCAAATGTCCCTTACCAAAATTAACGCTCTCTTGGATTTTATGCAAAAGATCGGGGGAAATTTTTTCACCAGTTTCATAATGACTAGCAAAGAGATCCAAACATTCTTTTTGCCAAATCCACTTCTCTTGCAATTTAGAAGGAAGCTCGACAAAGTCCCAAGCAACATGAAGTCCTGAAACCATTTGATATTGGCATTGGGAGAGCAATCCGTGAAGGCAGTGGCCAAATTCATGAAAAAGAGTGCGTACTTCGTGTAAAGCAAGCAAAGCAGGATTCTCTCCGACAGAACGAGTAAAATTGGCACCTATCATAATGTGAGGTCGATAGTCTTTTCCCTCTTCGCGGTATTGAGAGCGAACAGGATTCATCCAAGCTCCACTCCTTTTTTCTTTCCGAGGAAAGAGATCTAGGTAAACAAGCCCGACTAAATCATTGCTTTCACTATGTATTACTTTATAGGTTTGAACTTCTGAATGATAGGTTGGGATTCCTTCCGCCTTTTCAAAATTTAAGGAGTAGAGACGATGGGCCACTGTAAAAATCCCATCTAAAACCTGCTCTAAAGGAAAGTAAGGACGAAGAGTACTTTCATCAAAAGAAAATTTCTCTTTCCTAAGTTTTTCAGAATAATAAGAATAGTCCCAGCGTTGTAAATCTCTCTTCTCTGTCAATTCAAACTGTAAATCCTCTAGCTCTTGAGTTTCTCTATCAGCAGTAGGCTTAGCTGCATCTAAAAGTTCATCCATAAAGGAGTAAACTTTGTCCACTTTATCGAGCATTCGAGTTTCCAAAATATAAGCGGCATAGTTAGGATAGCCCAGAAGATCTGCTTTTTCAGCGCGTAAAGTAGTCATTTTTCGAACAACCGGAGCATTGTCATATTTTTCATCTTGGTAGGCGAGGCAACGACGAGCCCGAAACATTTCCTCGCGCAGCTCTCTATTGTCTGCAAATTTCAAAAAAGGAATACAAGAAGGGGCATGTAAGGTAAAAATCCATCCCTCTTTCCCCTTATCGCGAGCAACCTTTTCTGCCGCACCCAAAACATTTTGAGGCAACCCTTTGACATCTTCTTCCTTAGTCAAATGTAAAGTATATTCATTGGTAGCATGGAGAACATTCTCTCCAAACTTCAAAGAAAGTATTTGAAGTTCCTTATTAATTTCTCGTAAACGTCTCTTAGACTCTTCCTCTAAAAGAGCACCATCTCGAACAAAAGAGAGATACAGCTTTTCTAACAAAGCCTTTTCCTCTAAAGAAAAAGGAGAGTGGTCTTGCTCATAAACACTTTGCACTTTAGAGAAGATCTCTTGATCCATATGAATATTATTACGATACTCTGTCAAAAGAGGAAAAAATTCTTTTGCCACTTCGCGCATTTTGTCATCAGATTTAAAAGCATGAAGATTCGAAAAAGCTGAGCTGATTAAACCAATTCGCCGAGAAATTTTCTCTAACATGACTATGGTGTTCTGAAAACTAGAAGGCTCAGAAGATTTTTTCAAGCTACTAAGCTCACCATAAGCTTTTTCTATTGATTCTTTTAAAGCAGGCAAAAAATGCTCTGTCTCAATTTTATCAAAAGGAATGCAATCATAGGGAGTTGCAAAATCATTTAACAAGGGGTTCATATTATATTTTCTTTCTGATTACGCTGATTTCATTGATCTATTTTAATGACTAATTTTACCGGCTAGTTTGGTTTTGAGCAAGAAAAAAGACCGCAGATTAAGCTGATTTATCGGATTTCTCTGATTTTTGTTTGGGATTTTCGAATGGATGATGCGCGCTTCGCTTTTGATGGATTCGGACATTTTTTAAAATCAGGGAAATCCGCGTAATCCGTTTAATCTGCGGTTCAGACTTAATGTAAGCAAGGGGAATAAATTAACAAAATTCATACCAGACAAGCAAAAAAAACCTACGCAAACGCAATCTGCTTAATCCAATCAATCAGTTTAATCTGCGGTCAAATCCTGCGGTCAAATCTGGTGGGGAAATATATGCGGGCAAAAAAAAACCCGCCATATGGCGGGTTAAAAATGTGATCTGGCGACGACCTACTCTCTCGTCCTTTTGGAAAATACCATCGGCGCCGAAAGCTTAACTACTGTGTTCGGGATGGGAACAGGTGTGGCCTTTCGGCTA
>JAJDCR010000166.1 GCA_029260735.1 Planctomycetota bacterium | reverse complement strand
TATCTAAAATATATTTAAAATGACTGTTCTATCTGTTCTGTAATTTTAAAAAGTTCGATAATAATTGCAAAAAGATTAAAAAAAAATTGCAATACAAATCTAAGAATATATATTTTGAATTTCGCGAAATGCAAAATATCTACTCTAACTTAATAAGGACTAAAATTTTCTCGACTATTTCATCACTGCTATCTTCTTCTCCATAAGGCATAGCACAGTAAACCGCTTCTTCGAAGACACTGTACTGGGAGAGTGTTTTCAGAGTTTCCTTGATATACTCTTTTAAATCTTGAGGAGCAGTTTTGTACTGAGAAGATAAACTCTGACAGTTTCTGAACAGGTAGATAACATCTTCAAAATCGTGACTCGTTCTCAAATCGCTTCCTCCTCCTCCAAGAACAGCTTCGAGCTTAGTGGCCAAGTAAAAAAGAAGAGGAAGAAGAAATATCTTTTTTCCATTACTCAAATGAAACAATTCTTTTTGAGAAAAACCAGGTTTATAAGAATGTGGTGAGAAAACCTCTAAGTCTTTAGCTTAGAGGATGAATCATCACCGCAGCAAGCAAAATTTTGCATTCTAAAAACTAAGTTTGGGTCATAGATAAATAAAAGTTCTTTGGTGAAAAAGAACCCTGACTTTTTTGATGCTTTTGACAATAGGCTTAATGCCATCGGTCATTTTTAGATAATTCCCTTGGTTTTGGATTCCGAGGGCTCGGTAAAGTTTGTCTTCAAATAAAACAATATCCTGAGGTTGAATGTTGTACCTTTTTTTCCGAATGCTCCTTCTGCCTTTGGAAACTTTGTGTGCTCGGAAGGATCGAAAAGATGAGGGCAAATCCTCACGACTACGCGTGGTTTTCTGAGAAGACAGTTCTTTACCTGATTTTTTGTCTCCATCCCTCAAATCAGTGTATTTGGCATCATAAAATTTTTCCAAAGAACGATTGTTCTTTCTTTTTTGAGAAACAAAGAGAGAAGGATACCTCTGTTGATAAGTTCCACCAGCAATAACAAAAGCATCGTTGTGATGGGATTTTTCGAGCTCTAGTAACTTTCTTTTAAATTTAGTTTCTGTGCCATAAGAATGTTCTGAGCCCATATGTTCGACTAATTTCCAGCGAACCATAGACATGAAAGTAGCCTCTCTAAATCGCTTCACTTTGGGTTTCCATCCATAAAGAAATCCATTTTTTTGATGGTTCTTGGCTGTGTGGCAATGGGAGCAAAGGGTAATTAAATTACTAGGTCGGTCGCTTCTGTCTGTTTTGTAATAGCCTATATGGTGAACATGCAAAGTAAGGCATTTTTTCTTACAATTAGGGTTTTGACATTGATGATGATCTCTATGTAAGATATATTCTCGTAAGTCGCTATATCCCTTTTGTTCTCCATTTTGGTATTCTTTACCCGTGATTTCGGGATTTTTGATTTTCTGAATATCGAAATTGGCTACTTCTATTTTTGTCTGAGTAATGGGTAGAATATTTTTGATTTGTTTAATGAACCGAATGTGAGAATCCAGCTTATGTTGAATAGAAGGTGCTAACCAGCCTTTTCCTTTGGTATCTTTGAAGAATCTAGGCAATCTAAAGCGTAAGCGATTACGTCTTGTTCTGCGATACATTCTCCTTTGTATTAAACGCTCGCTCATGTTCTCTAGTAAACTTAGTTCTCCTCCCAAAAGCTCTTTTTTCTCTGTTATGGCAGAAAAGCCTATTTTACTATAGCCAGAATCTATCCCTAAACTGATGGGTTGTTTGTAGTTTGAGCTACCATAAATTAAGGAAATGGTAAATGGTCTATGGGCGACTACTTTTGCTTTGTCTTTTTTCAGAAGAACTCGCGCTTTTCTCTCGCTACAAGGCATCAGAGCTTTGCCTTCTTTCGATTTGACATAAACCATATAACGTTTCCTTTGTTTAAATAAAACACTATTAAGACCTCCGAGGAGGTGAGCTATTTTTGTGACCGCTAAAAAAAAACGATCCTGGAATAGCTCAAAACCAGTTGATCCACATCGACAATGTTAGAAAGCTTTTCAAGGAGTTGACTTCGCCTTGCCCTCGGCAATGTTTACAGAGCTCTGTTGCATCAATTAGGACCTGACTTGTGGAGCATCAGGGACAACCTATATAATCTTTCTAACGTAGCTCTAGTTTAAACTTGTTTGTTCTCAGTACCTAAAGAATACTATTGAGAACCACTAATCCAAACCTTTGCTTAGTCTAATCAACGGGGCTTAAAATCCGAAGATTTCAAGCCCCTAGATCTTTAGTCTAGGGGTAGTTGACACCATCGGTTGCTAAATCCAAGAATTTTCTCGTTGTCGGGCATTAGATCTAATAATATCGATTTATAGATCCATCGGCAAATCGGTGCCCCTGAAGAAGTGTCGTTTTGAAAGCCTTTTTGTCTTAGCTTTTCCTCAATTAAAGGTAGTTGCGTTCTACTAAGAACTTGAACTATCACATCAACATCCCCGGTCGGCCTAATTTCGTCCAACACCACTTCATCAGCATAAAGCTCAGCAACTACTCCTCCCACATAGACAACTTCCTCATTTAGCTCCTCCAAGCCATCGGCAATGATAGTGATCATCCCCAAGTTTTTACTAATCATTTTGCAATATTCTTTCCTCCAAAGCCTCTTTGGCTAGATTAACTTCGCGGACTTTTCCAATTCTAAGAGCATCAACGAGAACAAGAAGCTCATAAAGTTCAGGGAAACTCAAAGCAACATTAGGAACAGTTCGGTACAAAGGACGAACCTCCATTCCTTTCGATTTCCCTTCTTTACAGCGCCATACATATTGCTCTTTCCCAGAAACAATAACTTCTGCTAAAGGAGGACCTGAGTGAGAAGTGGGAACTCCCCGAACAATAGCCCCAGGAATAATAGGAAAAACGTAGCGGAGTCCGTATATTATAAATTCATACAAACTATGTCTCAAAACTCGCTTGTTCGGATGAATCAACTTGGCAACACGACTACGGTGCAAAGATTCCGAAACTTCGGAAAGACTAATTTGTAAATCTCTGCTCAAATCTTTGAGCTTATAGCAACCATCACAATACTGACTAATAAACAAAAGAACGACAATATCTTGTGGCTTCATTCCATTATGCGCTTTCATTTTTTACCTCCACTTATATTTTAGTTTTGCATTTCGCGAAATGCAAAACTAAAATATAAATGATTTTCACTGGATGATTTCAAAAGTCGTGCGAGAGTAGGAAAAAAAATACGGATTTTGTACTGTTTTTTCTTGTAATTACATGGTACGGATTTTATACTTATATTGTCTTAAGCCGTATCTTCCTAAAAAATTTTACAAGTTAAGGGCATTTATGCAAAACAATGAAAACCCAAAAAAAAATTCGCTTCCTCCCCAACTAGACACTCCAGAAATCAGAAAAGCAATAGAGGTTCTCAAGACTTTTAGAGATAACGAAGAAGAAAGAAAACTTTACGAAAGTAGAAAAAAAGCTCTAATGGAAGAAGCCTCCCTCCATTCTGCTCACTACAACTTGGGTTTAAAAAAAGGTGAGCAAATCGCTTTGGAGAAAACGGTAAAGAATGCTTTGAGTATTGGCCTAGATCTGGAAACCATTGCTCAGCTAACTCGTTTAGACATTGCACGTATAGAGGAAATTCGGAAAAAGATTTTGCATTAAGCATTGGGAAAACTATTTTGCTACACCAAAAAGAACAAGGATGGGGAGCAAAAGTCATTGATCGCTTGGCAACTGATCTTCGCGAAGAATTTAAAAACCTAAAAGGACTATCCCCCCGAAACCTCAAATATATGCGGGCGTTTGCTGATACGTGGCCAAATCCACAAATTGTGCAAGAGGTGCTTGCACAAATCACTTGGTACCATAACATCGCTCTGATCGAAAAATTAGATGACCAAGAAACAAGACTGTGGTATGCCCAAAAGACCATTCTACACGGGTGGTCACGCAACATTCTTGTCATGCAAATAGAGTTCGATTTATATCATCGTCAAGGAAAGGCGATTAGTAATTTCAAACATACCTTGCCTAATCCAGATTCTGATTTGGTTCAGCAAACTTTTAAAGATCCTTACCTCTTAGATTTTCTGGATATCGACCAGGAAATTCGAGAACGAGAAATGGAACGAACTTTGGCTATCCATTTAGAAAAATTTTTGCTCGAATTAGGTTCTGGTTTTGCTTTTGTTGGTCGTCAAGTTCATTTAGAAATCGGAAACGAAGACTACTATCTGGACATGCTTTTCTATCATTTAAAACTACGTTGTTATGTTGTAGTTGAACTCGAAACAACAGCCTTTGAACCTGGGTTTGCAGGGAAGCTAAACTTTTACCTTTCTGCTGTAGATGATCTACTACGTCACGCTGATGATAAGCCCACGATAGCTTTACTGCTTTGTAAAACGAGTAATCGTTTAGTTGTTGAGTACGCCCTACGCAATATTCAAAAAACAATGGGAGTTGCTGAGTGGGAAACTCAAATTATGAGTTCTTTGCCAGAAGAATTAAAAGACAATTTGCCTACGATAGAACAATTGGAACTGGAGCTTGGGAAGATCAAAAAGAGGAGCACAGCAAAAAAAACGTCATCAAATATTTCCCCTAAGAGACCAAAAGAGCCAAAACTCAATTCACGACAAAGGCAAATAATCAGACTATTGAATCAAAAAGAAAAATTGACAAGTAAATGTTGTGAGCTAGAGTTTGGAGTGACTCGGAGTACCATAAATCGAGATTTCCGGCATCTTGTTTCTCTAGAGTTGGTGGAGCAGAAAAAGCAAGGACGAGAGATTTGTTATACTTTGAAGAAGTAAGCTTAAAAGAAAAATCAGAATATAGTGCAAATGAACTGTCTTCATATGAACTGTGGAGCTTTAACTGTGTATTTGTAGCAAAATTCCCTTTATTCAGAAACGTCCTCCTCCGCGGGAATGACAATGCGAAAGGTTTTCTTCGGTATTGGCCGAAATAGTGATTAAGTCCAATAACTAGGAACTCCAAAATTGGGAAAGCAGATATTTTTTAAAGGAGTTAGGCATCGGAATTAGAAAACTGACATTCAAAAATATAGCAACAGCTCAAAGAAAGTGAGAAATACCATCTACTGCACAAGGTAACCCTGATTGCTTTCTGCAAAACCTCCTTGCCCATGAAAACCATCGGCTACCACAATCACTTTCGGGTACTTTAAGTGGAAGATTACATAACTCTGTGCGATGACTTAAGCATTCACACCATTGAATTGGAAAAATTTGTCACCGCTTTAGAAAAAACTGACAAACCTCTAGAGAAATGGAGCTACTTTATGAAAAACTGTGAAAATTTAGAAAGCGATCTCCTTCCTTCTCAGTTGGAAACACTCGGAAAAAGATTTCGCATTAAGCAGTTCTAGCAGTGTTCTATCATATCGAAGAAGCACATCTCATCTATCATTGGATGTGGCACCACCTACACTTTTGATAAGAAGGCCGCAATGAACAATGGGTTTACTCTTCTTGAAGAAGGGGTAGCATAGCATTTTTATTACTAAAGAGGAGAAAACCTGCTACCTTACTTCACAGCAAATCTCGGTATGTAAAGACACAGAAGGCTGGACAGGTCGCTGGGAAGAGAGCACATTCTAGAGACAATGGCTTCAATGCAAGAGAAGTTTACTATATCTCAGTATATGAAAAAAGCGGATATTTCACGAGCAACTGCTTACCGAGATCTGACCGAGGCGGTCAAAAGTGGTTGGTTAATAAAACGAGGAAAAGCTAGAGGAACCTAATATACTTTGAAAAAATAAATCCAATTAAACCACGTCCTTAGGGCGTGGTTTAATTGGATTTATTTTTCTCCACGTCCCTAAATCGTTTTTTGTAATTACAAAATAATTTTCTTGAACACTTCATTCTTAACTTTTACACTAGACAGCATTAAAAAATTTGTAGGTCTATTATCTGTAAAGATGAAAAAGATGAGTTATCATGAGCAAACGTAAAAAGAAGAAAAAGCACCTAGGAAAACCTAAAAAAAGTTATAGCACTTTTTATCAACAGGGATTGCAGTTGTTTCGCAATCAAGACTATAAAAAAGCCATAAAAGCATGGAGAGAAGCACTTCGGTTGACCCAAGATAAGGATTTATCTCGGAAATTGGCACAAGCTCATTTTCGTTATGCGTTGTCGTTACATCGCCCACAGCAGGGCGAACTGATTATCTCAGAGTTGCATCAGAGTATTAAAAGAGATAGTGAAAAAGCAATCTACCATTATCATTTAGGATTGATCTATCATGAACAACACCAATATGCGAACGCAGTTTCTTCGTATAAACAAGCCGTAAAACTAGATCCAAAAAATGAACGTTTTTTACATCATTTACAACTGGCACAATGGGAGAATCATCAGTCTGTTGATACAGGAAAGAACGATATTGATTTTAACTTTTTGTCCTTGATTAGAGCAGAAAACTATAAAAAAGCAAAAGAGTATGCAGAAGCCCATGGTCAAGAGTTGTTACATGAAGGCATTCTATACAAGGCTATCATAACAACAATGGTAGACAATGGGGGAAAAACGGCAAAAAAATTATGGAAAAAGTGCCAAGAAATTTCTGAGTATTCTATGCTGGCTTGTTATTATCTAGGGCTGATTTACACTCAAGAAAAAAAATGGACGAGTGCGTTAAAACATTTAGAAATGGCAGTCACAGAACCAAAATTGAAACGTGACTGTGAATCTGCATTACTGATGATTTATAAATACCAAGCCTCAGAACTCGTAAATTCAGGAGAAGAAAAGAAAGCCAAACGCTTTTGGAATAAGATTGCAGAGATAGATCCCTCAGATGAACTTGCCTATAATTCTATTGCAACAGTGATTGAAGACGGGTATCGTCATGCTGTTGATGGCAATATCTCTCAAGCAATGCGCACATGGAAACGTGTTATTAACAAAGGCAGTAACCATCCTTTATTATTACAGAACTACGCTATTGCTTGTGATAAACAAGAGAACTTTTCTCAGGCTTTAGAAAACTGGGAAGAGTTAGCAATAGTTTGGCAAAAACAAATAGCCAATAAAGATGCTTCAGAATCATTGAAAGCCAAATTGTCACTAGTGTATCGTCGTATTGGAGAGTTATTCTTTGAGGAAGAAGATCTAGCGCGTGCAGAGAAAGCATACTCAAATGCATTACGATACAATCCTGGTGATTTGAAACTAGAATTACGTCTTGTCTACTTAGATTTTGAGCGAGAAAATATTAACAAGGCATTATCCAAGTTAAAACATCTTCACAAGCAGCATCCGCAAAATGTAAAAATTACAGAAATGATGGTTACTGCTTATTTGGATAAGGAAGATTTAGGGAAAGCCATTGAATGCACCATTACACTACTGGAACTTCAACCGAAACATCAAGAAGCACGCGAACTCATTCATCATTTAGGAAGAACGTATACCTTTAGATTGTTAGAAGATGATGAATTAGATTCGGCTTGCCAGATACTCAAGAATCTAATCAAAGTGGATGGTAACTTTATAGTTTTTCGAACCTTATTAGCACAAGTACTGTTTAGGAAAAAACAGAAAAGCGAGGCAGAAAAAGAATTAGAACTAGTTATCGAGTTAGCTACGAATAAAGCATTAGCTCATGCGGAAGTAGGAAAAACATACGTACTCTTAAATAGGGGAAAAGAAGCACAAGTTCATCTCAAAAAAGCAGAAGAGCTATCGAGTGATCCTGACTGTCTTTGTGCATTAGCAGTAGCCCATTTACTTTATAACAAAAAAATAGGTATGCGCTACTTGAAAAAATATGTAGCAACAGATCCTAATAATTACAAATTGTATATTAATATATCAGAAGAAATGCTTGCTTATAATGAAAACTTGGCCTTAGATGTCATGACACAAGGGATGAAAGCTCACCCAGAATCCATAGAGTTGTCAATGAGTTTGCTTATTCTAGCAATGAAATTAGAAGAATTTGAGGTGTTTGATAAAGTTGCTAATAAATTACGCAAACTAGCAATAAAAACAGGAGAATATGATATCATCGAAGTAGTCAATATGCTAGAAATGATGCTTAATACTAGTGATTTTTTGGATGATTTTGATGATGACGATGATGATTTTGATGATGACAATTTTGATGATAGTTTTTTTAGGGAGCTTTTTTCATGAATAAAAATCCTTTTGATATTTTAGGGCTAGACAACTCCGCATCAACCAAGGATATCAAAAAAGCATATTTTCAGCAAGTGAAACAATTCACTCCAGAAAAGCATGCGCAAGAGTTTAAGCAAGTGCGGCAAGCTTATGATCTTTTAAAAGATGATGAACGAAGAATGGAAGTAGAAGTTTTTAGTTTTACGCAACCACCCAAAAAAATAGAAGCTAAAGTACCATTACCAACAGTAGAGCTAAAAAACACGGCATTTCTATCTTGGATGAAAAATATCCAAATAGACTTGGGACACACGGATTTTTCAGGTGATTTTAATGATATTTAAAAGACGGCATAAAGCCAAGAGTCAAAATGAACCGTCTGTTGCTACGATAGATGAAATCAAAGAGTTGTTCTATAAACATCTTGCCATAAATAAACAATGGCAAGAGCAAGTTATTCAAGAATTTTCTGGATTTAAAAACAACCTTCTCGATCAGCAATGTTCGCAAGAAAAAATCATTCAAGAATTTTCTGGACTAAAAAATAATCTTAACGATCATTTATTTTGGTGCCAAAATCATGTTGCTCAAAAGTTCTCAGAATTACATAATATTCTTGGCAACCAACAGTCTTGGCTAGAACAAATCACAGAAGATCTTGCGCAAGTGAAAGATGCGAGCCGTAAACTAGGACGTTCTCAATATCAAGCCAATACTGTAGCAAAAGCAGAACGACAAGAGTTTGAACAAATGTTGCAGCAAATTCTAAGCTTGGTAGCACAACCACAAAAAGAAACTTTGCATGAGATATTAACAGTGGTTGATGGTTTAGAGCAAGGATTGCAAGCGATTGCTAAAGTGGAGGATGAAATATTAAAAGCTTGGGGAAGTGGTTTTGCCATTGTCCATGAAAGATTAATTCGTATATTAGAAAAATGGTATGTAAAACCAATCGAAAGTGTTGGTGCAATGTTTACCCCTCATCACCATCGTGCTGTTGCCGTTTATCATAGTGATGAACTGGAAGAAAATATCGTTGTTGAAGAGCAGCTTCGAGGATACCTATGGGGAAATGATGTATTGCGATATGCAGAAGTAGTTGTTAGTAAAAAGGAAATAGATAGTGAATCAAATAGTGGGAATTGACTTAGGTACAACAAATTCAGAAATTGCGATTATTAAAGAAGGTCGTCCCTTTGTGATTGCCGATAGTGAAGGCAGTAAAATTGTACCGTCATTTGTGGGAACTTCTTTAACAGGAGAAATTTTAGTCGGAGAGTTGGCACAAAACCAATATATTATTGCACCAGAAAATACAATTAAATCCATCAAGCGCAAGATGGGTACCGACCAAAAAGTAGAAATGGGTGGTGATAGCTACACTCCACAAGAAATTTCAGCATTGATTTTAAAACATCTCAAGGTAATGGCTGAAGGGTATTTGGGCGAAAAAGTTGAAAAAGCAGTGATTACCGTTCCTGCATATTTTACAGACAAACAACGTCAAGCCACTAAAGATGCTGGAGAAATTGCGGGTTTAGATGTTGTCAGAATTATTAATGAACCAACGGCGGCAGCCTTGGTGTATGGTTCAAATCGAGAGGAAGACCAAAACATTATTGTGTATGATCTTGGCGGTGGAACTTTTGATGTGTCCGTAATCGAAATTAATTCTGGAGTCATTGAAGTTCGTTCTACTCGTGGTGATGCTCAACTTGGTGGTGATGATTTTGATCATGCTTTGGTAGAATATCTGGCAGATGAATTCAATAAACAACACCAAATAGATCTGCGCGAAGACAGAAAAGCATTAGCACGCTTAAACCGAGCCGCAGAAAAAGCCAAAGTTCGTCTTTCTAATGAGCCTTTCGCACTCATTGATGAAGAATTTCTTGCGACCAAAGACGATGCTCCTCTACATTTAAAAGTGGAAGTGGAACGATCCCTATTTGAATCATTAATCCAAGAAAAGATACAATCAACCATCGAATGTGTTCAAGAGGCCTTACAAGAAGCATCATTAACAATGGAAGATATTGATCGGATTATTCTAGCAGGTGGTTCTACTCGTATTCCTTTGATTTCCGATATGATCGAAGATAACTTTGGAATTGCCCCTCGTTCAGAAATAGATCCTGATTTATGTGTAGCTATGGGAGCGAGTGTGCAAGCCGGTATTGTTGCTGGTGAAGATATTGATACTGTGCTTGTTGATGTTACACCTCATTCCTTGGGAATTGAAGTCGCCGATTGGTTGATAGATAGACCCATTCTTGATCAATACAGTGTAATCATTCGTCGCAACACAGCGATTCCTGTAACCAAATCAGAGGTATATACAACATTCTCTCCCGACCAAGAACAAGCCTCTATTCGAGTCTATCAAGGGGAAGAACCAATTGCTTCACACAACACTTTTCTCGGAGAATTTCTACTAGAGAAAGTCGAACGCACGAAAAAAGGCAGGCCAGAAATCGTCGTCAATTTTGATTATGATATAAACGGCATTGTTCATATTTCTGCCAGAGACAAAAAAACCGGAAAGAAAAAACAAATTACCGTAGCCGCTTGTGCAGAAACACTCAGCGATGAACAAAAAGAACAAGCCACTGAGAGAATTGCCCATACTGAATTTTATCAAGAAGAAGTTTCCGTACAGGCAATGACCGCATTACTAGAACGCGCTAATAAAGTTTGCCAAACACTCAAAAACGAAGAAGCTAAAATAGAATTACAAGAGCTAATTTCTGAGATTAATCAAATAATGCAAACGGAAGAGCAGCAACGTCTAGGCGAATTACAAGAAGTTTTATTAGATTTACTCTATGATCTTGAAGATGAAGATGGTGACGATGAGGACGACTATAACGATGAGGAAGTTCAAAATACTGGTTCGCCAGAGGATGGAAACCATTCAGGAAGCAATAGCTGAGATTGTAATTTTTCTGGAATACATTCCACAAACACTCTATCAGTGGCTCAAAGCTCAACTGATGAAACAGGAAAAAGTTAGCGACAGAGCTGTGTCATTCATTGACCAAAGTCATCAATGCCATCATGCAAAAATCGGGAGAAAGTCTCGTTGAAGAAATCGAAATTCTAAATCCTTATAATACCCAAGATTTTCTTGATGAAAAACTCTCTATTGTGGATATCAAAGCCCGAAATGAAATGGAAGAGTGGTTTATTATTGAGATGCAAGTGAATATGAATGCCTCTTTTCCGAAACGGATTTTGTACTATTGGGCGAAAACCTATCACAGGCTTCTCACACACGGAAACAAAAAAGGGCTAAAGGATAGAGAAAATAAGAAGAAAAAACGCGCATTTGGATTTGCATATTTTAAAGGTACAGTGAAAAGAGTGCGTCTTAAAGTTGAAGAAAGAAAAGAATTTCACGCAAAGGCGCAAAGACGCCAAGGAGAAAAGAATCCAGGCAAGAGATAAATTCGGAGAATTCATCAATAGAAAGATTTTTACATCTTCCTTTGCGATCTTTGCGCCTTTGCGTGAAATTCTTTTCTATTCAAAATCCACCGCGGAGGGGAAAAAAATACAAAGGCTACAGCTTAACTTAATGCTACTGGTGCCTCGCGCGACTAAACCTTATAAAATATGGGCCTAGATTAAATGCATGTTTTTCAGGTATCGTATAAATAGTGCGTATCAGCAACAGCTCAAAGAAAGTGGGAAATACCATCTACTGCACAAGGTAACCCTAATTGCCTTCTGCAAAACCTCCTTGCCCATGAAAACCATCGGCTACCACAATCACTTTCGGGTACTTGAAGTGGAAGATTACATAACTCTGTGCGATGACTTAAGCATTCACACCATTGAATTGGAAAAATTTGTCACCGCTTTAGAAAAAACTGACAAACCTCTAGAGAAATGGAGCTACTTTATGAAAAACTGCGAAAATTTAGAAAGTGATTCCCTACCTCCTCAATTGGATACTCCGGGAATCAAAAAAGCGGTAAAGGTACTCAAGGCCTTTACCCAAGACGAAAAAGAACGAGAAATCTACGAAAGCAGAAAAAAAGCTTTAATCGATCAAGCTTCTCTTATTTCTGATAACTACAACAGTGGCTTAGAGAAAGGCTTAGAGAAAGGTAAGCAAATCGGTTTAGAGAAAGGCGAGCAAATTGCTTTGGAGAAAATGGTGAAGAAAGCTTTACAAAAGGGCCTAGTTGGAAACTATTGCTGGGATTAGTAACCTAGACATAGCACAAATAGAGGAAATTCGGAAAAAGATTTCGAGTTGATTTTTATAAATGATTGAGGTTTTATGGTCTCGATTTGCCTCCGATGTGTTTTATGAGGAAACATTATTGGATTCAACGCGATGGAACAGAGAGCGGAATTGCTGTTGAATTTGAAAAGTCTGGTATTCCAAAGGAGCATATGGTTTTAGCTTTTCATCAGTCTGATATTCGTCAACACACGGGTTATGCTGTTTCTTAACGAACCAATTAATAGGGCATTGTTATGTGTTATTTTTGAAGAAAAGGAGGTTATCAAACAATGGCTGATGTAAGTCAACGACCCCTAGACTAAAACAACTTCTACGCAAGTATGCACTGTCTTCTCCATCTACTGGGGACGTCGAAATGGAAATAATATTTGATGAATCAACAGATCACTACCAGTTATAGGCTTTGGGTTGGCAAGGGAAAAGGCGAGTGCATGGTTGTGTGGTACACCTTTGCATAAAAAAAGATAAGGTTTGGTTAGAGCAGGATAGTAGAGGAGAGGGTCTTAGTTGGCAAAAATATTGAAAGTCGACAATAATTTCACTCCATGTCCAGTTACTGATGGAGATGAGCTATATCCAAATGGTATTTTTGTATTTAATATCACAAGAATGCTCGAATATATCAAAAAAAATCCTAACGATAGCAAACTTGAAGAAATAAAGGTCAGTGATATTCGTAATGGTTTTTCTTCTATTACTGAGTCTCACTTGAACTCTATTGATGTTTCTCGGCCTGTAATAATAGCAGAAATAGCTCCTGGAAAATATAACTTGATTGATGGAAACCATAGAGTTGAAAAAGCATATAGGACGAGCATAGAAAATGTACTCGCATACAGGCTAAATGTTGAGCAACATATGAAATTTCTAACTTGTAAAAAGGCATATATTTCTTACGTTGAATACTGGAACAGTAAACTGGAAAAATAAGAAATATGAGGTTAGGTGCAAATAAGCTCAACTTCAAAGCTCTTGATAGTAATCTACGCTTTTTGCTAGAGAAGAAATACACTCCCGAGTTTCTGGAAAAATGAAAAGACTGGAAGCTGCATAGAAGAGTTCTTTTGCAGCGACTACCACATCACCATCCGCTCCTCCTATGTTTTTCCACCAATTTCCATACCAAAATTTTTCTGCTATAATAAAAACCACAAAGTTTTTTTACAAAAAAGCGAATAAATGCTTCAGCATTAGGTAATAGTTATTAGTAATACCACAGAAGGGGCAGGACATCGATCCTTTAGCTCCTAAAGCAAAGGCTTTTCAGAGTATTGCGTTAGAGCAAAAACTGTCGACCATTCATATACCCATTGCCATTGCTATTTCAGAACTACAAAGCAAATAACGCAACTAATGGATTTAAAATCAGGGAGGGAAGACCACGGGGATTTTACTCTGGAGTACAATATTGAAAAAGCAGGTTCTCTTACTGTGGTAGAGCATGAACAAGAGTTACGTTTTTCTGTCCCTATCAAGGTTGATCTCAAAGTGCTTTGGGAAAAAGAGATTCGTACTACCAATACCAACAAAAACTGTGAAACAAACCTGTTTCTGATAAAACTAGCAATGTTCTAGCATATCTAAGAAGCAAATTTCATCTATCATTTTAATATCTAGTCCTTCTTCCACTAAAGATTATGCTTTTATCATTTTAGAGCTTTTTTCTCTATCTTTGATTAAAGATGGGTTTTGTTTGCCGATTACTAAAAAGTTTGTTTTCCTTGTAACACTAGAAGATATAGTCCCTCCCAGATCTACCACTTTTTGCCAAGCTTCCCTCTTGTCATGCTTTTTAAATCTCCGCTAAAGCAGAATTTCTTTTCATAACAAGGATGTCCTGGGTCAAACTCATCGCTTGATGGGGCTAGATCTGAAATTTTAGGATGAGAAGGATAAACATGTATTTTTTTGTAAGTTTTAGTGGTTTTGGATAGTTTTTTGGTGGTAAGTTTTGCGGTATGGAGTTTTTCTAAGGGGAGTTCTAGTTGACCTAAAAGACTTTCTAGCGAAGCAAAGTTATTTTGTAAACAGGCTTTCATCGCTAATTTTGCACAAGCAATGGAGTCTGATTTGGGATCATGATGAATTAATGGGATTTCCAGGTTATTAGCAAGAGTACTCAGTTTGTGGTTTTCCGAATCAGACCAGACTTTTTGAGCGATTTCTTTTGTGCAGGCGTACTTTATTTTAGGATACTATCCTTCATCCTTTTAATTTATTCATTTTAAATAGTAATATATTATTTTAGTTGCCACTTCGCTTGCTCAGGTAGCACATTTGGTATAAAAAACCTAGGTAATTCCAAAGTAGATAGTTCTGATGAATGATTTATTGGTTACACATTAGAAAGACCCCACAGATATGTTACAATCGATCGAATGATTTATTCCAGTTACCTGAAGAGAAAAGAAAAAATCTATCTACAATATCCTCGAATTCTTCGTATAAATACTTGTTATACAAAGCACTAACTAAAGGAGATAAAAATGGCCACGATATCTATCAATATTCCAGATTCTCTTTTAATCCACATGGGAGGATCGATAGAAAGTATCACTCGAGAAAGCCAATATTTACTTGCAGCAAAGCTTTTTGAAATAGGGCGTATATCCTCAGGACAGGCAGCTGAAACTTGTGATATGAATCGAATAGATTTTCTTTTGAAGGTTGGACAGTCAGGAATTGCTGTAACAGATTTGGATAAAGATGAATTGGAGTGGGAGATAGAGAATGCCTGAGATTCAAGATGAGTCTTCGGTTGTAATATGTTGCTGGTCCACTTGTGGCTTTAGCAGGCGCTAATCATTTAGATTTACTAGAGAAGCTCTACAAAAAAGTACTCGTTCCAGAAGCTGTTTACCAAGAAGTAACACATTCCTTGAGCTTGATGGGAGCGAAAGAGAAAAGGAGGGCAAATTTTTGATATTCAGTGCGACAGCATAACTTTAAGGGATATGTCTAGCTATGCTATTGAGTAAAATGAAGAACAGATTCCATTATGCGCTTTCATTTTTCGACCTCCATTTATTTGACTTGGAAGAAATTATTTTTTTCTTTGCTAAAGAAAGAAAATTGGCTTATTCTAAATTTATAGCTCTAACATGTTTAACTGAGCGATCTTTACTAAAAGAGATTGTGAAAGACGGGAGGTAATAAATTGAATGGTATATGGTTAGATTTGGATAATTTGAGAAATAAAAAAGAGAAGGTAATAACCTTCCGCGGTATGCAGTATGTTATCACATTAAAAAGTTTACAAAATGCTGAGAAGTCTTGTAATCCAGAAGAAAGAAAAAAAATTCTAAGAAATCGTTTAAAGACAACTCAAGAGAAATACAAAAATTTTCCTTTAAAATACACAGATCCCTTTGAGCCAGCGATCTCTATTAGCGAATGGGATGCTTTAAAATAATGCTTGTTCTTGATACACACATCTGGATTTGGCTAGTGCTTAGCCCTAATAAACTAACCAAAGAACAAATGGATCAGATAACCGACAACATTGGAGAACTTTATGTCAGCATCGTTTCCATTTGGGAAGTTGTTATGTTGGTTCATAAGGGGCGTTTAGACTTACACGTTTCTTTAGAAGATTGGTTTGAAGATGCCTTGTCTAGACAAGAAATAGGTATTATTTCTCTTGATATTCCTATTTGCATAGAATCGTATGCTTTACCCGGAGATTTACACGGCGATCCAATGGATAGAATGATTGTTGCTACAGCAAGAGTGAATAAGTGTCCTCTTGTAACAGCAGATGGTAAAATCCGAAGCTATCCCCATATTGAAACTATTTAGCAATTTTTTATAAAATCTCCAATGAAAAAAATTAAGAAATGCATCACGAAGAATTTGATTCCACAACTGTGAAACAAACATATTCTGATAGCTCTAGCAATGTTCTAGCATATCGAAGAAGCACATCTCATCTATCATTTTAATATCTAGTCCTTCTTCCACTAAAGATTCTGCTTTTATCATTTTAGAGCTTTTTTCTCCATCTTTGATTAAAGAGGGGTTTTGTTTGCCGATTACTAAAAAGTTTGTTTTCCTTGTAACACCAGAAGATATAGTCCCTCCCAGATCTACCACTTTTTGCCAAGCTTCCCCTCTCGTCATGCTTTTTAAATCTCCGCTAAAGCAAAATTTCTTTTCATAACAAGGATGTTCTGGGTCAAACTCATCGGTTGATGGGACTAGATCTGAAATTTTAGGATGAGAAGGTGAGAATCTAGAACAACTTTCTCGATTGCCAAGCAAATTTCTTGAGAATTATCAAACCAGTCTTTACTCCATATTCGGTGGACATGCCAACCTAGGTTCTTCAGAACTTGTGGTCTAAGTCGATCCCGATCTCTTGTCGATAGATAGTTATGATAGTTTTCTCCATCACATTCTATTCCTAAAAAGTAATTTCCTTTTTTAGGATGAACAATGGCCAAGTCCATACAGCCATCTACATTCCCTACCTGAGGAACTACTTTGAACCCTATATTCTCTAACTTATTTTGTATTTGTTTATCCAAACTATTGCTAGAAATTTGCTCCCTCGTTTTATCAATATTTAACTGCTTTTGTTCTACATAGTGAATAAATGTTTTTAGGACTCTAACTCCCTTAGAGTAAGTTTTGCTTATATCCATATCATCAGCAGTGAGATTAGTAAAAACTTCACATACTTGGCGGGCACGAGAGATAAGAACATTCAGTCTTCTTTCCCCACCTTCTTTATTTAAAGGGCCAAGGGACATGGAAACTTTTCCCGCTTTTGTTCGCCCATAACCAATACTGATAAAAATGACATCTCTTTCGTCTCCCTGTACATTTTCTAAGTTCTTAATGAAAAATGGTTCATGAGAACGAGAGGAAAAAAAGGCTTCGCAAGAAGTATCATTACTTCTTAGCACCTCTAGTTGGCCAATATTCTCATAAAACAGTTCTTTCTGGATTCCAGTATCGTATTCAATAAAAAAGAACGCTTCCAAGTTCCATACACCGAAGGTGTTATACAATAGTAGCCCAGGGTATAGTGAGCCAAAGGCGAACGGTACCCTGGGTCACGAACAT
>JAJDCR010000165.1 GCA_029260735.1 Planctomycetota bacterium | reverse complement strand
TTAATCGTACTCGTAATCGAAAAAAAAGAAAAGATTACGATTAAGATTTACGATTAAGATTACGAATCGAGTTACGATTTTATCCTGGTACAACTCTCATAGATATTGAAGTTTCTTAGGAGAATCCAGTAGGGAAATCCGGAAACTTTAAGAAGATGTCTTTTCTTCTTTTTTTCTACTGAATTCTAAGTTCTGAGTTCTGAGTTCTGAATTCCCTAAAAAACGTTTAACTTTGCCTATATTAAATCTGAAGCTACACTTTTTTCGCTGCCGAATGTAGGACTATACAAGTAATTTATTCCCATTTTTCTTGAGAAAGCTTCTCACCAAAGGAGTAAAACAGTGTCTGACTCCCCCCAAGACTATATTCATCTTTACCTTGAAGGCATTCCAGTAGCCATTAGTCAAACAACTGGGTTGAATCAGTACACTGTAAATCCTGATGCTCGTAATCGTTTGGCTGCTAAGTATGGTATTTTTATTCGAACAGTAGCAATTTCACTTTTTCGTCAAAACCTCTCTTTAGCCCGCCTTGATATGGAAGATTTGGTCGGAGGGTTTATGGCAGAAAAATTTGCTTTAGCGATCGAAAGCCACGGTAGCGAAAAAGGGAATTTTCGAGCTTATCTACGTACGATGTTTCGCAACTATGTTATTGATTACTGGAGAGCACAAAAGAAGGTCAAGGAGTATTCTTACCAAAACGAAGATTTACCAGAAAGTTCCTCGAAAGAAATCGAAGAACTTTTGGAAACTACTTATGATGTTGAGTATTTTCGGCCTGTTTTTCACGAACTGGACAATCAAATAGATACTATGCCAGAAATGCATGCTCTTTTTATCTATTACAAAAAACTAGCCCGGAAGGGGTCTTGGAAATTTAGCACAGAAGATTTTCGAGATATAGATCAGTTTTATGCTCTTTTGGCTGAGCAAGAAAGCCCTCTAACTCAGTACCTCTATGATAATTTATCCTCTGATACTCAGCAACTATTAAAAGACTATCTAGCTCAGGGCTCTCGTAAAAAAACCCTCCATAGACATTTTATCACAGAACTCAATCGACTTTTGCGCGACGATTCTCTGTATGACTCCCAACGCTTCGCTTCGGTTCCCCTGAGCAGTGAAATGAAAAAACTTCTCGCTACTCCTGAAAAACCCCAAAATTTACTTCGTCTTCATCGACTTCTTTTGGAGAAATCTTATAGTGAACATATTTTTCCCCACAGTTTGTTGGAAGAGGAAGAGGGAGAGGAAAATGAAGAAGAGCTTAGCCCTTCTCGGCGAAAAAAAGCTCAGAAGAATCTTTTGGAAGTAGCTTCGCAAACTGCCCGAAAACATTTTTATCGAGAACAAGACGGCGAATTTCTGGAGTACTTTCTTTCTCTTTACTTGAAAGAAAAATTTAATCTATTATAAGGCAGGAAAGATAAGGATGTAATGCATTAGTAATCGTTATAATTGTCTTTCTTTATTATTTTTCCTTAATTGACACCACGTTCTGAATAGGCGAGTAAATCGTTTTTAAAATCTTCCATTTTTTGGTAGCGCTGTTCCTTGCATTTAGCGATTGCCTTGAGGCAAATTTGGGAAAGTTCTTCAGGGATAGACGATTTTATTTCTTGAGGAGCTTTTGGTGGACGGGAGGAAGTGAGGTTTTGAAAAACTTCAAAGGCAACGACTCCAGGGAAAGGGCATTTTCCTGTTAACATTTTGTATAAAATGGCTCCAAGAGAAAAAATATCGCTTCGCTGATCTAAATCCCGAATCCCTTCCAATGCCTGCTCTGGAGCCATATAGGCAATTGTTCCCAAGATATTTCCAGTCGAAGTTAGTTGTTGGCTTTCTTCTAGGACAAACTTGGCTAAACCGAAGTCAACTATTTTGGGCTCCCCTGCATTTATCATTATGTTAGCAGGTTTTAAATCGCGATGAATAACGCCTTTTTTGTGAGCATAGCAAAGGGCTTCAGCCACTTGGATAACCAAGTGAATGATTTCTTGATGATGCAAGGGAAAGCTATAATCTTTTGTGTTCAGTGGTGCGCCAGGAATAAGCTCCATCGTAAAAAAGAGTATATCCTTATAGTATCCCTTATGATAGACCTTGACAATGTTAGGATGGTCAAGATTTGCTGCTAATTTCATTTCACGAGAAAAACGCCGAATGCTATTTTCGTTATCAATATTTTTTTGAAGAAGCGTTTTTAGAGCATACAGTTTTTTTGTCCGCGAATCTTGTACTTTATAAACCTCTCCCATGCCTCCTTCCCCAATTTGCTTTATCACCTTGTAAGGGCCAATTTTTGTATATGCAGGGGGGGGCTCCGGAATACCTAGAAATAATTCTTTCATAGCATCATTAAAGTTTTTAGGATTTGTCATATTTTTTACGATTTCTTTCCTGAGAAGGTTGGGAAGTTGAGAAGCTTTTTACTCTGCTTTTCATGATATATTTTACTCATGGGAAAAAAATAATGAAAGACTTTTTTTCATCTAGGACATGCTCTAGATGGTTACTAAGGATAGCATAATGACTTCTTCTTCTGATATGGAGTTTATTAAACTAGCGATTCGTCTCGAGTGGATTAGCAAAAAGCAAATTTTAGAATCCTTACCTCTACAACGCAAGTTAATAGATGCAGGAAAAAAAGTGAGCCTATTACAAGTGCTTATGATGAAAGGCTATCTTTCTCATAAACAAGTAACAGAGATTGCTGAGCGATTGTATCCTACGCAAACGGATTCATCACAAACAAGAGATAGTCTTCCGACGGAAGATTCTTTTGATACTTCTTTTTGTGAGTTTCCCGCTGACGAAAGCATGGCTCCTAGAGAGAAAAGTTTTGCAGATTTATCTTCTGTTAAAAGAAGTCTGATGAAAGATAATCGCAAGGGGTCATTCTCCGAAAAATTTATCAAAAAATCCCAAGTGAAAAAATACAGATCGGTTCAAATAGGACAAACTTTTGGCAACTATCTCGTGGAAGAAAAAATTGGGGCAGGAGGGATGGGTAGCGTTTACAAAGTTTACGACGAAAAACTGACACGACGAGTGGCCTTAAAAGTCATTCTTCCTTCCGAAGAAGTAAGCGAAAGCCAAGCGAAAAGATTTTTACAAGAAGCTCGCTCAATGGCTAAGCTAAAGCACCCCAATATTGTCGAAGTTTATGAGATAGGAGAATATCCCCAAGATTATTTTACTATGGAATATATAGAGGGGGGATCTATTACACAAATTATCCAAAGCGGAGTAATTTCTTCTCAGCAGGCTGCGAGAATTATTCAAAAATGCAGCTCTGCCTTGCAGGTCGCTCATAGAGAGGGAATTATCCACCGAGATATTAAACCCTCTAATATTGTGATGACACGCAAGCAAGAGCCCAAAATTACCGATTTTGGGCTTGCCAAGGCTTTAGATCAGGAGTCAGCGTTTTCTCAAAATAGTGGAGGAGTCGGTACCTTACCTTATATGCCACCAGAGCAAGCAGAGGGAGTAGGGGTTGATAATCGTAGCGATATCTATTCTTTAGGAGCCACTCTTTATCATATTTTAACAGGCTCTCCCCCCTTTAAAGGAGATAGTTATCTAAGAGTTTTATACCAAGTTATTAAAGAAGAACCTGTTCGCCCCAGAAGTTTAAATCCAGATGTCCCTATTGATTTAGAAGCGATATGTCTTAAGTGCTTAAGTAAGGATCGTGAAGATCGTTACCCTAATGCCTATCTTTTAGCAAGAGATTTAAGAAATTTTTTAGAAGGAAAGCCTGTCATTGCTAGACCGATGGGAAAATTGAATCATTTAAAAAAGTGGACCCAGCGGAATAAAGTTATTTCTCTAATGATTGTATTTGTCATCCTAGGAACCTTGGGGTTTATTGGGCAACTTACACAAACCAGAAACGAAGCGATCGTTGCAAAAGAGAGAGAAAAAGTGGCTCGTCTAAAGTCGGAGTCATTGAGAAAACTAGCACAAAAAGCAGAAGAGAAAGCCAAAGAAGAAGAGAGTAATACCAAAGAAAAGCTCTACTACGCGAACATTAGTTTAGCCCAGTTTTTTACGCAAAATAAAAACATTGCAGAAGCGGACTATTGCTTAAAAGATTGTTCTCCAGAAATGAGAGATTGGGAGTGGAAATGGTTACATCATAAAGCCCATAACGAATACGCAAGCCTCTCTGGAAAAACAAGTGTCCAGCAGTGTGTTTTTAGCCCGACGGAACAAGTTTTTGCTCAAATCGACTTAGAAGAAGTTAAAGTTTGGAGCTTATCAGAAAAAAAAGAGCTTTACTCTTTTCCTATTCCGGCCAAGTATAAAGGTAAAAGTGTTAGCTTTAGTTCAGATGGGTTTCTTTTAGCGGTTCTTTACAATAGCTTTCAACCGGTTCCCTTTGCCGAGAAAAGTTTTCTTGCTATCTATGATCTTCGGACGAGCCGTGCAAAGCAAATTTCTATTTTAGGGCATCACAATTTGGGAAGCCGTTGTGTTTTTCATCCCAAATATGATATTGTTTTATCTTGCTATGAAGCTTCCCCTGACGGGACTTACAATCGCTATCAAAATCGTGCTATGCCAGAAGAAGAAAAAATAAAGACAGAAAAGCTTCATGAAAACCTCATCTTGTCGGATGCTAAGACAGGACAAAAACTCTTCGTGGAAAAAGCTTACTATTCTTTCTTTTATAATAATATCTTGGATTGTTCTTTTCATCCCGAGGGGAAAATACTGGCCACAGCAGGAGACAATGGGGAAGTAAAGCTTTGGTCTGTGGGAAAAAGTAAGAACCAATGGCATCTCTCCGAAAAAACTTTCTTCTCCTCAAAAGAAAGAGAAAAAGAAAGAGAAAAAGAAAGAGAAATAGGGAAGCCTCGTCGCGTTGTCTTTAGCCCTGATGGAAAGAACTTGCTTGTACTTTATAACGATAACTTTAGCTTATGGGACATGTTAGCCCCGAAAATAAAAGGTACTTTTCCAGGAGAGAGTGGGGCTCTTCGGGCAGGTGCTTTCCACCCTAGTGGAAAGACACTTGTTTTGGCCAGCGAGGATGGAACTCTCACTCTATGGGATATTGAAAAAAGAAGCGCACTTCGAATTTTTAAGGGACACCACCAGTCTGTAGTAACTTGTGATATCGACTCAAAGGGAGAAACATTGATTTCAGGAGGACAAGACGGTTTGGTCAAGCTTTGGAAGCTCTCTTTGGCCGAAAATCCTCCTCGTCCTTTTGTTTTACCCTTAGAAAAAGATAAGATCGAATCGCTTTCTCTGAGTTTGGATGGGAAAATGGTGGCCACCCTCCAGAAAAAATCTGCTTATCTAAAGTTTTGGGATGGGGAAACCGGAGAAAAATTATTTCAAATTCGTAATCAACCTATCCCTAGTTTTAACCTCACCCATGGCGTACTTGCCCCCGATAAAAAAAGAGTGCTCGTCGGAAAAAGAGAAGAGATAGAGCAATTAGAGATATACGACTTAGAAAGCAAAGAAAAACTAGTCATTTTTGAGCAAATCTCACGCAATATTGCGACTTGCGCTTATAGTTCTGATAATAGAAAAGTTGCTGCGGCGAATAAAGAAGGATCTTTCTTTTTATGGGAAATCCCTCCTTTCCCGAAAAAAAATGAGCCTGTGGTTTTTGCAAAACCTGTGGTAGAGTTCGTCGGGCATTTAAATCCTCTTTCCAAAGTAACTTTTCATCCAGAAGGGACAAAAATAGCTGCTTGTAGTGGTAATTCTCTTTTTATCTGGAATGCCAATATCCCTTCTATTACAGAACAAATTAAACGAATAAAACGAGAACCTCTCTTTGAGCTACCTGGTTTTAGATTTTCCTGCCTAGCATTCAACCAAAAGGGAGATAGAATTGTCTCGGGAGGAAAAGATGGCCGTTTAATTGTTTGGGATTTAAAGCAAGGACGGAAAATAGCCGTCTATGAAAAACATAGCCGAGCAGTGCGAGGTTGTTTTTTCTCTTCCACGGAAAAAAGAATTATATCAATAGGAGAGGACGGAAAAATTAAAGTGTGGCCTTACAGAGACTCTAAGAAGCTTTATCATATTCCCAGAGCGCTTCTTACAATATCTGCTCACAAAGATAGGGTTTTAGGTTTGGTCGTCAGTCGCAATAAAGATAAATTTGTGACTTTCAGCAGAGAAGGAGAAGTGAAGATTTGGCAGGAATAAGTGAGGTTATTCACTTAGTTTTTCCCTGAGCTTAGAGTTGCTAAGCCCAGGGGATTACTTAAGATTCTTCCTTAAGGTCTAACTTAAAGAGCGGCTTTCAAAGCGGCAATAATCTTTTCTTCCGAAAGCATGCCAGTGTTCCGAAAAATCTCTTTGCCATCTTTATCATGCATGATAATGGCGGGTATAGATTTCATCTTAAGCTCTTCAAATGCTTCATTATGCTTGCCTTTTTCTAATTTTAAGCAAACAAAATTTTCTAGTTCAGCAACTATGGTAGGGTTAGAATGCAACACGGCATTCAGTTTTACACAAGCGCCTCACCAGGGAGCACCAAATTTAACGAAAAGTGGCTTTTGCTTTTCTTGGGCTTGTTTTTTTGCATCGGCAAGAGAGTAGATCCACTGAATGGTCTTTTCTTTTTTCGGAGTATCAGTAGCTTCTTTTTTTTCTCCGCCTTCTTTCATTTCTTCTTTGGGTGCAATTGCCACAGTGCTTGCTTTTTTCAAAGCAGCATCCACACCAGCAATCAATTCCGTAGCAGGAGTAACACCCTGCCATCTTTCTAACTCAGTCCCACTAGCAGCAAAAAGGAGAATCCAAGGAAGTCCTTTTACATTTAAACTCTGGGCATCTTTTTTTTGTTTTTCATCCGAAGTATCTAGCTTAACTAAGCTAAAACGACCTTCGTGTTTCTTAAATTCGGGAGAGGATAGCGTCACGGCATCCAGTTTATTACAACTGAGTCACCACTGGTTACCCACTTTAACTAACATAGGCACTTGACGAGCCTTTGCATCTTGTTTTCCCTCTTCGAGAGAGTGGTGCCAGCCAGCAAAATTGTCCTGAGGGGTTTGGTAATACAAAAGACTACCAATATAAAAGCCAGCGACCAGTATAACAAGAGCACCTACCGTCTTAGCGATGATAGATTTATTCATGAATTGCTCCTATACATGAGGATTTTGTTAATTTATCTGCACGAGCAGATAAGACTATAGACCATCAGTGTACAAAAATATGAGATAAAGACAATGTTTTTTTGTTTTCCCATAAAAAAGCTTTGAATTGACCGCAGCACGTATTCACAGGGACAAATTTGTTTTTCGGGATTACCGATGAAGGTGCTCTAGAGAATAGCTCTATTTAAATTAGCTCAAGCACTTTTCTTGTAATTAGAAGAAGTGAGTAAAAACAAAAAAAGCTATCTTGTTGTTCAACAAGATAGCTTTTTTTTGCCTACGCAAGATACTTCTAGATAAGGAAGCCCGTAAACAAATAAACAATATTCTGCATGATTTCCCTAGTATCCATAATGTAATGGAAAAATATTTTAAACGTGCTGAATCAAACAAAATGTTTTTATCATGAAGTAAATTTAAGCTGTGTCATCATTATTTGGGGCATTTTCTTAGGAATAAAAATATCCCTGTCAATCCTAGTAAAACTAGAGAAGTCGGTTCTGGAACGGCAGTTCCTGCTCCTACTTCTGTTTCTGCTTTAGCAGTTAATACAGTTATCGATGCTTGGAAAAAGTTGTCTCCGCTAGAATTTGTCCTGGTAAGGCCTGCAACATTAGTATCGTCTATAGTTGTCAATGGAAAAGCAGACACTACATTAGGATCGGGAATGAGACCTAGGAGGGCCGCACTGAAACCTGCAAATCCTGCATTTACATTAGAACTGTCAACTCCGCCAATGATTCCGACACTACCATCGTTAACAACAAGATAAAATGCTGCTCCTGAATCTCCAACAAAGGAATCTCCACCACTGAATGTCCAGACTTCAGTAGCCGCAAATACACCAAAGTTAGAATTAGAGGCATCAACAAATATATCTGGCGCGGAGGTATCAGTAAACAATTTAAGAGTAAAAGTTTGTCCATCAAGGCTACTTCCATTTAAACTATTGCCTGAATTCAATGTTCCCGTCATAGTAACTACCGTAGGATCAGCATGCAATGCTAGGCTCACTACCAAAGACAAGACAATAAATAAGAAAGTTGGTTTGTTCATTTTTTTAATGTTCCTTACAAAAAAAATCTATCATGAAATATATTCTATATAGTTTAAGATAGTATCTTTTAGTTAAATAGCAACATAAATGTTAGCAATATATGAAATATTGTATTTTTTTGTCATAATTAATAATTTTGTTCACTGTGATTGCTGAAGCCTAGATGTCTTACAATGGCAGCGTGCGCAGCCCCAGGTTTTATTTATATGCCTACTTGATTAAATCGAATATTTGTTTTGAAATTTTTAATATTGTTAGTTATACTAAATTAGTTATTTTTATTGTTTTTACTTGGCATGTTTTAGAGTTAGTTCAGAATTTATGGAAGGGGATTATTATGAAGCAATTTCATATTTCTCTATATTTTATGTTGATTATAGCGATGTCTACATCATTACATGCTGCTTTTATCTACGAAAGTGCTACTTTAGGGGCAACGGGGTCAACTAATGGCGGTACTTCAGTTAACTCAAGCCAGTTTTTGGGCGGACGTTTTCAAGTCACTTCGACGGTAACGACCACCGCAATTGGAGGCCACTTCAGGGGTAGCGGAACTTTCTTTGGTGCAATTGTAGAGCTTACTAGCCTTACTGATTTCCCTGATTCTCTTACACTTAATAGTTCAGATGTTTTAGGTAGTAGTGTTTTTAATGTTTTTGATCCTTCGCAGGAAGTTTCTGTTAATTTATCTGTCACTCTTGATTCTGGATTTTATGCCGTAATATTTGGTTCTGGCTTATTCGGAGCAAGTGGGAACGGTAATATTATAGCTAACGGAACGCAGATTGGTGATCCCAACTTCTTTTTTCGCAACGGAACCAGCTCCTTTAGCCAAGGTGGTTTTAGTAACGCACGTTTTTTCGTTACAGGAGAAGAAGGAGAAGCAGCTGTTCCTGAACCAGCTAGCTATTTTCTTTTATTAGTCGCCTTAATAGGTGGATCTCTTGTTTCTGTTCGTCGTTGAAAAAATTTGTCTTACCGGATACTGCTCATAAACCTTTGCTAGATGTGGTTAACAAGCTATCTAGCAAAGTACTAATCCTTAACTTCTATTTGCCGCAACTTGTTTTGAATCTTCAGTTCTCACCCAATAGAGTGACTATGTGGAATTAAAAGCATCTAGCTTTCAATTCATCATAGTCCATTTTATAAATAAGCGAATCGAGGTAATGAGCGTTCATTGTCGCCATTTTTTTTTCTTCCAAGATAATCCCTACCTAAAAACTCCGCTATTTCATTTCTGACACTGTCATCATTTCTGACGCTGTGAGTCATTCCTAAACGTCTACCTAGGCTCAAATTAAATAGATAAAAAAAATATAAAACCTTTTATCAAGCAAGTTTTAGCTTTCTGCGATACAATTGACATGTGATTCTTTTGAACTAGGTGGGAATTCAAAAGAACATATCCTATTTAGTAGGAAAATTTTATGTTTTAAGAGTCTTATATTCTAACACTCATTTTTTAAAAATGTGGGTATTGATATGGCGACTAAAAAACGAATTGCAAATAGCTTCAAGAAACATATATTTATTTCATTGCTTGTAGTTATTTTAAGCATTGTTGGACTGTTGTGGTATATCATAAACCTTCAAAATCGTCTCATAGAAACATCTGCTTTGGAAAGTGCCAAACTCTATTCTCAGGCTTTAGATGAATTCAGAACGCTTTATACTGACAATGTTGTAGAAAAGGTCAATCTCCATCCTGATTTTGAGGTAACACATAACCATAAGACGAAGAAAAATGCAATTCCTTTGCCGGCAACCTTTAGCATGGAATTGGGAAAAGCGATTGGAAAGAACCTTTCCGGTGCAGAAACTTGGCTTTACAGTGAATATCCTTTCCCTTGGCGTAGAAATACCGGAGGTGGTCTACGTGATGACTTTGCCGTAAGAGCTTGGGAATTTCTCAATAAAAATCCGGACAAACCTTATTATGAATTTGTGCCCAATTATAAAGGGCAGCAGGCTTTAAGATACGCAACAGCCGATGTTATGCGTTCTAGCTGTATAGATTGTCACAATACTCATCCCCAAACGCCAAAGGATAATTGGAAAACGGGCGATGTCAGAGGAATCTTGGAAATTGTTCATCCCATGAAATCAATTTTGATGAAAAAGGAAGAAGATCTGTTCGGTCTCTTTCTTTTGGCCAGCTCAATAGGAGTTTTTGGCATACTTAGTTTGTTATTTTTGATCCAGGGCTACAAAGGAATGAACCAATTTTTGGCAAGAGAAATTGAAATACAAACAAAAGATTTACATAAGACGAAAGAGGGCTTCAAAAGCTTATCCGAACGTTTAGGAATGGCAACAAAAGCAGCAAAGCTCGGGGTATTTGATTTGAACATAGAAACAAACTTTCTTTTTTGGGATAAATCCATGTTTGAGTTGTATGAAATCTCAGAAAAAACATTTACAGATCACTACTTGGCCTGGACAAACTGCTTGTATCCAAAAGACAAAGAAAAGACAATTCAGGAGTTTAACGAAGCTATTGAAAACGGAGAAGTTTACAATACAACTTTTAGAATTTTACTTTCCTCAGGAAAAATTCGTTATATCAAAGCAGATGCAGATATTTATAGGAACGATAAAGGAAAGGCTGTTCGTTTGGTCGGGATCAACTATGATATCACAAATCAAACAAGGGCCGAAATCGCTCTTCAGCAAATGAATGATGAATTAGAGATCCTAATTCAGAATAGAACAGCAGAGCTTAATAAGATAAAAGAGGCAGCTGTAAGCGCTATGCAAGATGCTAACAGGGCTAAAAAAAATACAGAAGAAAATCTCTTAGGCTTGAAAAAATCCCAGGTAGAGTTACATGAGGCTTTGTTAAAATCCAACGATGCCACCAAAGCCAAAAGCAATTTTCTCGCTAATATGAGTCATGAAATACGAACTCCGATGAACGCCATTCTTGGTTTTGTGGATCTAACCTTAAATGACACTAGTTTATCGCATGGTCAACGAGAAAATCTTAGTAAAGCTTACCGTGCAGCTAAAGGTCTTTTGCAGTTGATTAATGATATCCTCGATGTAAGTAAGTTCGAAAGCGGTAAACTGGAGTTAGAAAAAAGAATCTTTAATCTTCCTAAATTACTTTGTAATATTGTTCAAATATTGGAAATTATAGCAAGAGAGAAAGGACTAGTTTTAAACTTGCAAATGGATCCCAAGATTTCCAATGTGATTGGAGATCCTTCCAAATTTAGGCAAATTCTGATAAATTTAGCTGGCAATGCCATTAAATTTACTGAAAAAGGGAGTGTCACGATACAGGTGGAAGCTTTGGAAAAAGATAATTTGGTTCATTTTACAGTGGTAGATACTGGTATTGGTATCCCTGCTGACAAGCAGGAAGCGATATTTCAGCCCTTTACTCAGGTAGATGAAAGTATTTCGCGCCGATTTGGGGGAACAGGGTTAGGGACGACAATCACAAAGCAACTCATTGAGTTGATGGAAGGAAAAATTTGGTTAGAAAGTGAGGTGAATAAAGGAAGTGCATTTCATTTCACGATCACTCTACCTGCTACTGAGTCAAAACCTGTTTTAACTGGTGTTTTTGACTCTTATGAAATTAATGTTCAGCCTAGGCGTTCTTTCCAAGTATTGCTCGCTGAGGATATCGAAGACAATATAATTTTAGCCAAGATTCGTTTAGAACAGTTCGAACATGTTGTTAGTATTGCTAGAAATGGAAATGAAGCGATTGAGAAGTTTGAAAAAGGAAAATTCGATATCATTCTCATGGATGTCCATATGCCAATTACAGATGGTATTGAAGCGACAAAAAATATACGAAAACTCGAAAAGAATTGCGGTGGACATATCCCTATCATTGCTTTGACAGCTAGTGTCATGGAGGGGGAAACAAGTAAGTACAAAGCGGCCGGAATGGATGAAGTAGCCGCAAAGCCCGTTAGCTTTGATCTTCTTTTAAATCAAATGGAAAAAATTGTTCCATTTGGTAAAGGGGTGGTCATCAAAAAGATGCCCAGACACATCACAAAGAAATTAGTAAAACAAACAAGTTTCTCCCTTGAGGGAGTGGATGTGAAAAAAGGCTTGGAAACTTGGCAAGACAAACAAACTTATATAGATGCTTTGAAAAACTTTGTGAAAAAATATAAGAAACTAATAGATGATCCACATCTTTTCAAGAAAATGAATGAGAAAGAAATTCAAAGTATTTCTCACGCTTTGAGAGGTTTATCCGGTAACTTAGCTATGACACAAATCTATATCATAGCAGGAGAAATTGAAAGTGCTGCCAAAGTAAAAAACTGGGATGTGCTTAAAGAAAAATTACCCTCTCTTGGATTTGCTTTAAGTAAAACTATTACTTCTATAGAAAATTGGGAAGAAGGAAAAATAGAAGAAAAGAAACCTAAGAAAGTGTGGGACCAAGCTTTTGTAGCACAGTTACTTAATGAAATACTAAAAGCCTTAGATAACTACAATCCTTATGATGTTGAACCATTTCTGAATGAGTTGAAGGAATACCTTTCTTCCCAACAAGTTAAGCCCATTGAAAAGTGCATAGGTGAATTCAATTTTGATGGAGCTAAGAATAAAACCAAAAATTTAGCCAAAAATTTAAAAATTGATTTGGAGAAATAGCACCCATCTCAGCTTTTGCCTTAGACATTTTGAGCAGCATGATAAAAATTGAGAATTCTGGTAAACATTTGCTTTTATTGTTTTTAATAAATAAACTATAAAGAATATTTCATTGATTTTTCTGGCTAATGGAAAAAATATCCGAGTGCATAAATTATGCTAGTGCTTTTCTATTAGTTGTTTGAATTTTACTAAGAAAGATAGATTAAGGTGGATTTTGAAAGAAAATAATATACGCTGGAAATGTTTCCCATTTTTCATAATCGTAGTGTTTTACTTTGGTTGTGAATCTTCTTCAAAAATTTCTCTGGCAAAAATTTATAGCCGAGCAGCTATGGAGAAACAAAAAAATCCAGTGATCCTTATTCATGGTATCGGTGGAGCTCAACTTCGACAGAAAAAAAATGATCAACTTGTTTGGGGAGCGTTCACTGCTACGAATATTAATGTAGATTCTGCCGAAGGGATACGCGCTTTAGCCCTACCAATTTGGAATACAGATGAAAGTTTGCGCGCTACTAATATAAGTGACCTTGAAGATGATATATACGCGAGTGCTCCCTTAGAAAAAGTTGATTTCACAATTCTTGGACTTCCCTTTTCTGTTCAAGTTTACCAATCTATTTTGCAAACCTTAGGCATTGGTGGTTACTATGATTCAATTGCAGACATAGGTAAAATAAATTATGGAAGAGAACATTACACCTGTTTTACCTTTTTTTACGATTGGCGTAAAGATAATGTAAGTAATGTAAAAGAGTTTGCTAAATTCCTTCAAGAAACGACTAAGTATGTAAAAAAGAAAGATAAGGAACACCAAGTTTTGCGCAAAGATTTGCGTTTTGATGTGGTTGCTCATTCTATGGGAGGATTAATTGCACGATACTATTTGCAATATGGAGATGAAGATGTTTGCGCTCAAAAAAATCCTGAAGTTACCTGGGCAGGCGCCAAACATATCTCTCGGTTGATTCAAATTGGAACACCCAACACAGGCTCTATAGACTCTTTGATTAGTTTGTTAAAAGGTGTTCAATACTCATTTTTGTTACCCCAGTTTCCTTCAGCCCTAATGTCAACATTCCCCTCTCTTTACCAACTTCTACCTAGGTCTCACCATAAAATATTTATTGATAAATCAGGGAAAAATGTTCCTATTAATATTTATGATGTCGATACTTGGGAAAAAAATCAATGGGGGATTTTTGCAGAAGACCAAAAGTCTTTCGTTAAAATGCTGTTGCCCGATGTAGAAGATAGATATGCTATAGTTCGTCAGTACGTGAAGGCTGCTTTAGAAAGAGCAGAAGCTTTTCATAGAGCCTTAGATGTAAAAGCAAAGATTCCTTGCCCAACACAAATTATTCTTTACGCCTCTAACAGTGTACCTACTCCAAATAAAGCTCTTACAGTCATAGAGAATAACAAATTTAAATTTGTTTTTGATAAAGAAGAACTCCAAGCGCCTGGAGATGGAGTAGTTACTATCGCGAATGCGGTGGGTGACAGTCAACAAAAAAATGAAAATTCTTTGTGGCAAAGTAATATTCCTTTTAGTTATATTTCTATTTCTGAAGGCACTCACATTGGAATCACGAAGAGTTTTAATTTTCAAAATAATCTTCTGAACATTTTACTAAAGAGCTCACCTCCCAACGAACGCGTTCAAAACTTGGGAGAAGCGACAGAGAGTGGAAATCCAACCTTTGATTAATCCTATCAATGCGTAACATGAAGTAGACACGACGCGCCCAAGTTAGTATGGTAAATGAGTTTTAGGTTTGTTCTATATAGTTTGCTCTTCTATAGTATAGAGCCGTCAACTCAGTGTTTTTAGACTGAAAGTTTTGGATTACTGATTTGACGTCAGAGGCTGTAGTCCGCATACGTTATCACTGCGTCGGTCAATGTAAAAAAATGCTGCAAAAGACTGATAGCAAGAAGCACTACATTAATACAGGAGGTGGCAATTCCTCCACGAATCTAAAGACTTCGTGGTTTCTTTGCCACAATACTATGAAAAATATTGAGTTTTCCTGCCTCCACTGTGGAAAAGAGTTATCGGTTTCTGCTAAATTTGCGGGCAAGAAGGGAAAATGTCCAAAGTGTAAAGGTGCTATTAGCATTCCTGGGGTAATAGAAGAGCCCACAGAATCGAATAAACCCCAAGCAAAATCCAGCCAAGTCAATAAAAGCAAAATTTCTAGATTATCCCAATTACGCCGTCAGAAAAATGCCCCCAAAAGAGTCAGAAAAAAAGAAGTCAGAGAAGATGGGGAAGTGGAAAAGCGTACTCCCAGACGAGAGAGTCCCACTAGCACAACAATGGCAATGATAAAGAGTACCCTCCAAGCTTTATTTTTTGGACTAATTCTCGTTGCTAGCATTGCAGTATTGAATAATTACTGGGATGGGCAAAGCAAATATGAAAAGTTATTAGGAAATAACAAAAAAGTAGTTGGAGTACTTGATCAAGAATACACCGAAACGAATATAGAGCTTGAAGATAATACGGTAAAACAATATGAGTTTGGATATTCCTTTACCGTTGATAACCAAAAATATTCAGGTACCTATTCTCACCTCAATGAAGTTCCGGAAAGTAGAACCGTAAATGTATACTATTTGCCCGACGACCCGACCATTAGCTCCTTAGATCCTAAAAGATCGCTAGCGGCAAAAAAAGGTTCTATCATAGTCGCTTTAATTGCAATATTCTTGTCTTTTTTGCTTATGGCACATGGGATATACAAGATTAGAAAAATTAGAGCCAAATCGGCTTTATTGTCTCAAAAGAAATCCAGATCTTCAAGATCAGAAATGTCTTCCTCCAAGAAAAATTTAGTAGGGATTGTTAGTGTTGCTACTATCATTTTAGCCATCATGAAAATTTTTGTCCTCGGAGCCCCATACCAAGAAGATAAGATTAAAAATCAGAATGATACTGAAGTTCACAAGCGTAAAATTGATAAGAGTATTCGTGTTTTATTTTTAGGAAATAGTCTAATCAGCGTCAATAATCTCCCAGGAATAATTGCAAGATTAGCAGAAGGTGACAATAATCAATTAGTCCATGAATCTTCCACTCCCGGCGGCTGTAAGCTAGCAGGGCATGCTTCTAACCCAAACTTAGATTCTATACTGGCTAGTCAAAAATGGGATTTTGTCGTGCTGCAAGAGCAAAGCCAGCTTCCCTCCTTTGCCCCAAGGTATCTACAAAAAGATGTTTATCCTCCGGCCCGAGAATTAAACAGAAAAATCAAGACCGCAAACCAAGACACTCAAGTGGTATTTTTTATGACAATGGCTAATAGGCTAGGAGATATTAGAAACATTGAAGATGACACTTACAAAGAAATGCAAAAAAGGCTAAACACAACCTATTTAAAACTGGCAGAAATTCACTCAGCCACGGCCGCTCCTGTAGGAGTCGCTTTTGAGCATGTGCTCGAACACAATAAAAACATAAAACTGTACGCCGATGATGTCCACCCAAATGGCAACGGCTCTTATTTGGCAGCGTGTGTGTTTTATGCTGTATTCTTCCAAAAAAGCCCCAAAGGACTTTCCTACACGGCTTCCCTCAACCCACAAGAGGCTAGAGTGCTACAAAAAGTAGCCCACGACATTGTATTTTCAAAAACTTGGAAATTCACAGAAAAAGGTCAAACTACTACGCCAACAGGGACAGACAGCCCTATGATCGACGACTTTAGTCAGTCATCACAAAACTATAGAGGAAGCAACTCCTACGGAAGAGGTGGTTCTTTCGAGATTGCAGAGGGAGAGTTAAAGCTAACTCCTGGCAAAAACAACACTTATTCTGTAGTGCAAAACACTCCCACCTATATCGAAGTTGGGGAAACTTGGTCTATAGAAGTTTTGAGCAACAGAGTTGCAAAATCTGGCATATTTTTTATCGTTTCAAGCAGCGACAAGCAGCCTAACGGATCAACCAGTTTTGGCCTTCGCCTAAGAGTAGAAGATAAATTTAAACTAAATGTGCTTTCTAAAAAGAAAGCCGATATCGAAACAGAAATAAAAGTCCCCCCAGCTCCTTACACCCTCTCGCTTACCCGAACCTCTAAAACAGACTTCTCCTTTAGAGTAAACAACACTTTTGTCGTAGCTGCTACCCTGCAGCGATCAGACGTTGCTGGAAAAAACTTTTCTATAGGAGTAGAAGCTTTTACTTATCAGCAAAGAAAGACATTTCGTTTTGACAATTTGATGAGGGAAGATTTCGAATAATTCTAATCTAATATGCACTATTAATACGATACCTGAAAAACATGCATTTAATCTAGGCTCATATTTTATAAGGTCTAGTCGCGCCAGGCACCAGTAGCATTAAGTTAGGCTG
The DNA here is from genome assembly GCA_029260735.1 of Planctomycetota bacterium. GTDB lineage: Bacteria > Planctomycetota > Uabimicrobiia > Uabimicrobiales > Uabimicrobiaceae > JAJDCR01. The sequence continues at coordinate 80,329 of JAJDCR010000165.1, read as the reverse complement.
TAGGCTTTGTATTTTTTCCCCTCCGCGATGGATTTTGAGTAGAAAAGAACTTCACGCAAAGGCGCAAAGATCGCAAAGGAAGATGTAAGTTTTTCATTTGTTTTATTTTTTATAGCGATATTTAATGGATTTTCGTATAATTTATCTAGGTTTACTTGGTGTTTTCTGAGTCTGCTTCTATATTTTAATAAATCACAATGAACTAGGTGAGAAAGAAAAAGGAATAAGAATGGTTAGATTACTAATGATCGTAATGTTAATTGCATTACCGCTCAATGCTGCGCCGATCACTTTCGTTTTTGATGGAGGGGATAACTCTCAAAGCACAATAACAAAAACAGTAAACTCCCTGACTCTCACGGCAACGAATTTCGATAGCCCCTCCGGTAATATTGGAGTGGATGGAAATGGGCTTGCGACATCTCCGGTTTTCTTCTCAAGTTCAATAGCTTCGGGATTTGATCTGTCCTTCGACAAAAGAGTGAGAATGTTATCCTATACGATAGGTTTTTTTAATGCGCTACCCGGGCTATTAGCGCATGAGTTGTCTAATCCAGGAGGGGAGTCATCGAGCGATATGTCCCCAGTGGTAGGCACGCATGATTTCAGTGTTCAATTTGAATTAGCGACTGATGCTGTAGCACGTTGGCAGCTTTGCTGTGCAGCTGCCGATGGCTTTAGCACAATAAAGGAAATTACGGTGGAGGTGGTTGTCCCTGAACCATCAACTCTGATTGGACTATTTTGTTTTGGCCTTTATTTTTTCATAAGGAAGTAGATAATGCGGCGTTTTCTTCTCATTTTCTTGATAGTTTCATTGTCAGTGACTTGCCCCGCTGCTGTTTTGGATAGTTTTAATACCGGTTTTTTTATTGGCGGTCTCTCTTATGATCCAAATTTAGATCAATTGTGGGTGCTACCCTTAATGAGTGTGGATGCTCTTCATCGATATAATAAAGATGGAACTTTGGACCAAACTTTCAATGTTCCAGGAGGACTTGGGGGGAATGAATGGGACTTAGATTTCTTATCAGAAGACCTAACCATTGGTTCTAATCTCGCTCCTGCTGGTTCTTTGTTATTTAATAATTCCAATCCTTCTCCAGATATAGTTTTTGCTTTAGATCCACTTAATGGTTCCACAATTACTTCGGTAAATCTCGACATTACGAATAACAATGTAGGTGGGCTTTCCTACCATCAAGATCGCAACACCTTTTTTTCTGTTAATTGGGGAAATTCAACCATTTTTGAACATGATCCCAGTAATGGAGATATACTAAGCTCTTTTTCTCTTGCAGTGAGTGGCCAAGCGGGTTTTAGTACAAACATGAGCGATGTGGAAGTTAATGCAGCTAATGGTCATATCTATGTAGTAAGCGACACTCAAAGTCGTATTCGCGAATTTACCGCAGATGGCGTGTTTGTTCAAGATATTGAACTAGCTTCCTTTGGAATAACTGGTGGCTCATCTAATAATTCCATGTCCGGTATGGCTTTTGATGATGAGGAAGGTCAAATATGGATTTCTACACGAGGTGGAGATGTTATACTGCTAGATGGATTTCCTGCTATAGAGACAGAGGTAGAAGTGCCTATACCAGAACCAAGTAGTATGCTACTGCTAGCCATCGCTTTAGTTTCTTGTAAGACAATCCGTTTTCTGTTGTAAATTATAAATAGTAAAACTGGTCAGACGTGATTAAATAGTAAAACTGGTGACAGACTTGATAATAGGAGAATAGAACATCTTCTGAAGTCGGATAAACCTATCTTTGTGGAAGATAAGTTTGTCATTCTATATCTTTCGTCAAATCTTCTTTAGAAGAGAAGAAAAACGAGATAATGTCTATTATTTTGCTATGAATATCGAGGAGAAGAAGTTTGGGGAATTGCAAAAACCAAGAATTGAGATTACAAAAAGTGTTTGAGGGAATTGGGGATTACTTCCTAAAGAATGTCAAACCGATATGGCTTCAAATTAACCTTGCTTCTTTTATTACTTTTCATACAGGAGGTTAGAAAGTGTTAGTTGGAAAAATTCTTGTTACTGTGCTTGTGATATTTTCTTCTTTAGCGATGACCCAGCAAACGATTCGTGCCCGTGACTTAGGCATTCCTTTTTCGGGAACCCCAGGAAAATATAACGGAATTACGGATGTTACGGGAGTAGAAGTTGGTCACACAACACTAATTTCGGGTAAGGGGAAATTAGTGAGAGGAAAGGGGCCCGTGCGTACTGGCGTAACGGCTATTTTACCTAGGGGAAAAAATGACAGCACCCCAGTATTTGCTTCCTGGTTTACTTTAAATGGTAATGGCTCAATGACAGGTACCGCTTGGCTGGAAGAATCAGGTTTTTTAGAAGGTCCCATCATGATTACCAATACCCATAGCGTTGGGGTAGTGCGAGATGCAGTAGTCGAGTGGTCTATTAAGCGCAATAGTCTGTATTATTTTAGTTTACCAGTTGTAGCTGAAACCTGGGATGGGACATTGAGTGATCTCAATGGTTTTCATGTAAAAAAACAGCACGCCTTCGCTGCTCTAGATAATGCTGTTTCAGGTGTGGTGGCAGAAGGAAATGTTGGTGGCGGTACAGGAATGATTGTTTATGATTTTAAGGGAGGGATTGGAACCGCTTCACGAAAAGTTGGCGATGAGTATACTCTTGGTGTGCTTGTACAAGCTAACTATGGTAATCGGGATGAGCTAACGATTGCTGGGGTGCCAGTAGGGAAAGAGATCCCTGATTTACAGCCAGAAATTTATGAAGAAGTTGATTTGCGTTATCCTTTCGGGGATGGGGTGAATAATAATTCCAGTTCTATTATTGTTGTAGTGGCGACCGACGCTCCCCTGTTACCCCATCAATTAAAAGCCGTCACCAAACATGTTAGTCTGGGACTGGGACGCAATGGTAGCATTGCTTCCATTAATTCTGGAGATATTTTTATTGCCTTTTCTACAGAGAAGGTCAAAGTTGCCAAAAATGGACGTACTGCTCGGACTAATTTTTTATTAGCGCAAGAAATGGATCCTATTTTTAAAGCAACTGTAGAAGCAACAGAAGAGGCGATTATCAATGCGATGGTTGCGGCAAAAACGATGGTAGGAATTAATGATAATAAAGTTTATCGGCTACCTCACCAACGGTTACAAGATATTTTGAAAAAGTACCGGCGTTTGGATAAACGCTAATTTTTATTTCCAAGATGGGTTTGTAGTTCAATAATTTATGATAAAAGATCTCAAGAAAAAAGACGGGAAAAGTAAATTTCCTCTCTTTTTAGTAGTGTTTTTGGATGCATTGAGATTGCTTAAGATGAAGCAACAGGTTTGATACATTACCAATTCTGGAAAACTAAAGTCTGTTTTTTCCATGTAGCCCAAAAGCAAACAAACCCATTAACAAAAAAACCACACTAGAAGCCTCAGGAATAGCACCTGTGCTATTGAATATGGTGGTAATTTCAGGTTGAGACAGTGCACGATTGTATATTACAATTTCGTCGAGTAGACCATCATGAAAGCCTATTCCTTCCGCTTGTCCTATAGTGAGAACGTTACTAGCATTAGGAAAAGGTAGAGTGCTATTTTCTGCTGTTCCAGCGACACCATCAACAAATGTTTGATAAGTATTACCTGATTTAGTCACCACAAAATTGTACCATCGATCTAAATCGGGGGTGAAAGCTGTTTGGGCTAAAAAAGGAGCGCCACCAACACCATTAAGATGAAAGAAAAGTTGCCCTCCTCCCAAGCCAAAAACCCATTTTTGTTGACTCCCACCACCATCATCATGAGCAATAAAAATATTACCAGGATTTCCGATTGAGGAAGGTGCAAAAGTCCTAAAGTTGCTCCATACAGAAATACTAAAATCACCAGCAAAGGTCCACTGGCTACTATCGGGAACCTGGATTTGATCGCCATTGCCATCCAAATCGAATGCTTGCCCAGCTATTCCAACGCCGAATGTTGTATTGTCAACCAATACACCATTATGACCAAACGGATCGTTGGCTGTTCCTTCTGCCGACCAAATGGCAATAGCGCCATTGCTCACCGGTATTGCCGAAACTATATTTAGCCAAGTAAATAAAAATAGACCAATTATGGTCATTGATTTTTTCATAGTGCTCTCCCGTAAAACCAATTATGGTTATTGATTTTTCCATAGTGATCTGCCATAAAAGAACTTAATATTTCTCCGAATAGTTTACCCAAATCCATCTTGAAACTTCAAGAGAAAATACAGAAAAATATCCAGAAAAAGACAAAATCAAATAAAAAGCATTTCAACCAACCTGACTCTATATTTTGCAAGCAAGAAGAAGCTCCAGTGACCGTATGGGGGATTGTCTTTGAAGTTTACAATAAAGAATTAAGCTTTAAGTCTTTATTTGCTTTACTTACAGAAGGCTAGGTTACTTTTTGGAGGGGACTAACCCAAAACCCCTACTTGTAACCAATTGTAGACATTTTAGGCAAACACGTTAACTTTATCATTATGGCCTCATTTGATTTTTGATTAAATAATTTTTCCCTTTTTTGTAAAGGGTTTGAGGCCTTTTTTAACTTTTTTTCTTTTTTTATTCTGCCTTATTTGTCTACACACTCCTTTGATTTTATTAGTTTTATTTTATGCTTATACTTTTTACCTGTCGTTTTTCAGTAATAAAAAGATTGTTTCTCTTACTAAAATCCTAGATAATTATTATCCGAAAAACAAACAAATAATATTTCTACGCACGAATCCTTGCGTTATCCCTTATAGAGTTTTTTTTAGATGTGGGTTTTAATTCCATTTAAATAAAGGATTATTACAATGAAACAAATCCCAAAATTAGAGCCTCCAGGTGCGGGTATACCAGCTTTTCAGAAATTTGCCCTTAGGTATATTGCGCTTCCTTTTTCTAAGGTTACAGTGTCCTGGAATAAGGCCATTGATATATTTGAAAAAGAAAGTTCTTTAGTGCAAAAAATCATCGACCAAATACCAATAGAATCGAGATTTGAACAGGTTTTAGTTCCTTCGATGGTGGGATTAGAAGATAGTTCACGTTACTGGTCTTTAGCAATGACTTTGGAGCATATTACAATTGTTACGAGTGGCATAATAGAAATAATGGAAAAATTGAGTTCTAAAGAGGATATTGATATTGTCATTAACACTGCAGATGTAAAACCAAATGCGAATGTTAATAAAGATATTATAGAAGAATATAAGAATCTTTGTGGAAGTTTTCGAGAGCAATTGGAAAGTCGCGTAAAAAACAAGCATATTAAACAATACCACAAACACCCATGGTTTGGACCATTGAACCCACATAGTTGGGCGATTCTGTCAGCTATGCACCATGGAATTCATAGAAAACAAATTGTCCAAATTCATAAACTTCTAGTTAAAGATGATGTGTAAAAGAAGTTGAATATTTTGAATGCCTTATTTTATTATTATTTTTGTTGTTATAAGCCTAGAGAAATTTACGGCAGGGCAATACTATTTTTGCTTCTCTCATAAATCTCTACAACAGCTTTTATACAAGAGAGTACAAAGCAAGTGTAGTTAGAATGCCAATCAATATCCACGGCAATTTTTCTAGGCAAATAAATAAATAAATAACCCTTTTTAATTTCTTTCTTTCATTGAATCTGGGATAAGCAATATCAGGAATTTGTTTACCAAGAAAATGACACAATGGCTCCCAACCATCTTTAGCTTCATGTACAAGCAAACGTTCAGCAGGAATAACAGACTTAACTTTTTCTATGTGCTTTAGAAAAACGTTAACGGCGTGATCATGATCTTCAAACCGCCCATCGAAAATTCCATCCCAAATTATTCTATACACCATATCAAGCCATTGACAAGCAGGAGGAAATATCCACAACAACCATTTGGGAAATTTCTCAGACATAGAAAAAATGGTTTCTAAGGTACTTTGATGCCATTTTTCTGCATTCCGAATGCTAAGAATAACTTTCGCATCAGGATAGTATAGTGCTAGTTCTTCATAATATGCGCTGGATGGCCAATCAACAGCCGCTTCAAATTTAGAAAAAACAATATTCCAGTCTATGGGCTCCCCTCGGGATATCTGTTCAAACCATTTGATTTGTTCGGAGCTTGTAAGAACTTCTTTCATGTGATGGCAAGGGTCATAACCCAAGTGTTCTAGCGCAACTTTTAGAGAACTTGTACCAGTACGGCCAAACCCTGCTCCTATTACTTTTAGTGCCATATTATTTTTTTTCTTTATTATTTTTCGAATAGATCAGAACATTGCAGTTGTAACTTTTTACTGTTCAATGAAATGCTTCTTTCCAAGATACAAAAAAGCTCATTTGTTCTCAAGAAAAATAAGATTTTGTTGGGGAATTTGGGGTTGTGTTCCAAATTTTGTAGAAGGGCAAAGTTAGGTTGTGCCGCAAACTCTAAAAATGGGGTTGCAAATTTTGCTTTTTAAACAGGCATGTGGTATCGTTTTAAATTTTAGGAACAAGAAATGGAAGGGAAAATATTACGTCTGTCACCATTTCTGGCTAACCACAAAATTATACCATTGATCTAAATCGGGGGTGAAAGCTGTTTGGGCTAAAAAAGGAGCGCCACCAACACCATTAAGATGGAAAAAAAGTTGTCCTCCTCCCAAGCCAAAAACCCATTTTTGTTGATTACCACCACCATCATCATGAGCAATAAAAATATTACCAGGATTTCCGATTGAGGAAGGTGCAAAAGTCCTAAAGTTGCTCCATACAGAAATACTAAAATCACCAGCAAAGGCCCACTGGCTACTATCGGGAACCTGAATTTGATCGCCATTGCCATCCAAATCGAATGCTTGCCCAGCTATTCCAACGCCGAATGTTGTATTGTCGACCAATAACACCATTATGACCAAACGGATCGTTGGCTGTTCCTTCTGCCGACCAAATGGCAATAGCACCATCGCTCACCGGTATTGCCCACTGATTTAAAACTAAGAGTACTTAGCATAGGCGTACTTTTCCCAAAGTTATATGACAAGTACAGGCCTTGCCAAAAGAAGAATTGAAGAGAGAGGTAGGCAAGGGAAGATATCATAAGAGAAACTCTTAATATATTTGGGGCAGCATAATTCTCTTTCACTGGAATCGCACCATTTGCTATAATGAATATGTTGATGTCCAACCTTATTCCATTTTTTCCACGATTTCTCCATCAACACTAATGTCTCGTGGAACTCAATTTTATGTTGTCCTCTGCTACCGCTTCGTGTAACCATCCCGCCCCATTCTCTTATCAGCGACCATTCTCCGAAGAGATTAATTTGAATGTCCAAATCGTAGTACTTATCCATGTTGCTTTTAGGGTCAGATTTGTAAAGTCTGATTGATGGTCATGCCACTCTTTCTTCTTCAATTGTCGTATGTATATTATATAAATTATTGGATAATGCTGGTGAGTAACTGAAATTAAGCTTTTGTCTATGCTAGACAAAATAAGGAATTTTGACTAATTTAGATTTCCTTAGCGTACGTTTTTGCACCACTGGACTTCAAGCCCCTTCTTCTGTAATTTCATTATCTATAGCAATCTCAATAAGTAATTTTTGTTGCTCGCTTAATAAGATTGAATCTTTCTTTTCTTTTTCGGTCATAACCCGAACAACATAGCAGCTTTATCTTGTAAAACCTAGGGGAAGTATAATGGATCATCTGAAAGACCCAGGAAATAGGTGATAGAGAAGATTAGCTGTTGTAAGCCATTTTGTATTAAACTAATAGGTAAATAAAGGTAAAAAGGAAGATCGTTTATGCTCTCTAATATTATGAGAATTTCCACACAATCCAAGCTACAGGTACAGATCTTACTTTCAATGTATTTCGGGTATGGCGCCATGATGCTTTGTCAGGCAACGATCACTATACTCGGACCTGCCATGTTGGCGGATGAAACCCTTGGGTTATCCAAAACTAACCTGGGAGATATTATTGGATACGGAGCACTTGGCGCGCTAGCAGGGAAGCTAGTCTGGGGACCAATAACCGATAATATTGGTGGCCGACGCACTTTCTTGGTCGGAATTGTTATCACTGCGATATTGGTTGGGATTTATGGCATTTCGCTAAATGTTACCTCTTTTGGGTTGGTATTCTTTTTACTCTCTGCAGTCAAGTCTTCAGGATGGGCTGGGTTAACTAAATTGGTTGGCAATTGGTATCATCCTCAAAAGTACGGGCGCATATGGGCAATTTTATCAACTAGTTCACGGGCGAGTGTCGTTTCGGGAACATTGTTTTTTGGATGGCTACTAGGGGTGATGAGTTGGCGATATGTGGCAGCCTGCGTAGTTGTCGTCGCGCTTGTCGTTTACGTAGCAATCTATTTTTTCATGCAAGATAAGCCCGATGATCCTCTATTTATTGAAAAGGATGGAGCGGACAGCGAGAGAAGTGAAGAATTCAAAATAGAATCAAGGAGAGCCCTAGAAAATTTACGCACTCATCCCCTCAAAGGAACAACCTTATTCCAGGGCCTTCTTGTCTTTGCCAAAAGTCATCGTGTTTGGTTACTTGTTATAATGTCGATGATGCTAACCTGCTCAATGGCATTTCTCGATTTTGTCAGTATTTATCTAATGGAGGTCTTTCACCTTTCGCCTTCGAAAGCTGCTCTAGCCTCTTCTGCTTTTCCCTTTGGCTCCCTGTGTGGGCTGATAGCCAGTGTGGCGTTTTACGACAAGTTCTCTAAAAAAGGACTTCGAAGTGCCCTAACCATATCCTTAGCAATCGCTACAGTCTGTATTTTGACACTGAAGTTTTCGCCAAGTCTCAATCTATCAGAAGACGCTAACCTGCAGTTGGCTTTGGTATGCATATTCTTATTTGGTTTTTCAATTTCCCCAGCCTATTACATTCCCATTAGCATTTTCTCTATTCAATTCGGTGGTCCTCACAGCGCGACATTAGTATGCCTTTTCGATGCAATTGGCCTTGCGGCCAGTGCCACCTTTGGGTTTGTTGGTGGCCGATTCGCAGACAGTGCTGGAGGGTGGGATAGCTTTTTGAGTCTGATTGTGGTCATAGTTGCTGTTGCAATGGTTTCAGCATTTGGATTCATGCACGCTGAATGTAGGCCGGCCAAACCGAGTTAAGGGTCTGCTTTTTATTCTCTTAAAATAATTTTGCGGACTTTGGAAAATAAAAAAAGCCCGAAGTCTTAAAAACTTCGGGCTTTTTGATGGTATGCCCTACAGGGATCGAACCTGTAACCCCCAGATTAGAAGTCTGGTGCTCTATCCAATTGAGCTAAGGGCACATTCATTTTTATATTTTATGAAGAGTGTATATAACAAATTTATGGGGATTTGTCAAGAGGGAAGTGAGAATAAGTGGGGATATTTTTTTGGGTGTTTTGCGGGATATTTTGCAATTTGTGTGATATAATTTGGTGTGTTTTAAATTCCATTTTATTTTAGGAGTCTATCATGAAAACGATTTTTTTGGTTTTGTCTTTGTCTGTTTTGCTTCCGATGGCGTCGGCTTATACGGTTTCGGTTTTTTCTCCTTCGACTCAAAGTTCTAATTTGGCGGCGATGGATGCTGCTTTGGGGATTACAGGGTACACGATTGGTGATTTTGAGAGCGGAACTTTTTTGTCGGGCCTTTCTTATTCTCAAACGGATTTAACTTTTGCTATTGAGAGTTCTAGTCCTGGTAATGCTTGGGATGGTATTAGTTCCTTAAGGGCTACTTTTAATGGTAGTGGTACTTTTACTTATACTCCTGGGGCAAGTTCTTTTGGTTTTGGGATGGCGGCAAATGGAAATGGTGCTCCTGATAGTAGTCGCACGATTCAAATCAATGGGGGAACGGCGATTTCTTTTCAGGCTTTTCCTGCCTATGTTCCGAGTAATGCTGGTTTGAATGGTTACATTCGAATCGATGCGCAGCAAGGGGATGCGGCGATTACTTCGGTGAGGATTAATTTAGGAGGACAGGGAGAGACAATTGCTTATGACAGAATAGCTGTTTTGGATGGGGCGGTTTCTACGGTTCCTGAGCCTAGCACTATGGTAATGTTTTTCTTATCTTTGTTTTGTTTAGCTTATCAGAAAAAAAATCAGCGGTAGGCTGAACATGGATAGAAAGGTTTGGATCGTGACGATTCCGGCCATGAGTTTGTGATCTCCTCCCAATTGGTAGGCTAGTATGTACGACGAGACGGATGTGGGTAGGGCTGTGAATAGTATGATGAGGAGGAGAAGATTGTCTCCTGGATAGTAGAGGCTACAGGCCCAAGCGGCTAAGGATGGGAGGAGAAAGAGTTTAATGAGAGAGCTGAGGAAGATGGCTTTGGGTTGTTGGGAGAGGGATTGAAAGTCTAGGCCGGCTCCTACGGTTAAGAGTCCCATCGGGAGGGCGGCTTTTCCTAAAAAATCTAAGGTTTTGGTTAATGGAGGCCAGAGGGGCCAGGGGAGTAGGCTTAGGGAAATTCCAGTTACACAGGCGAGGATGACTGGGTTTTGGAAGATGGCTTTGGAGATGGCGGATAGTCCTTTGGTCGGGGAGGTGTAGTAGACTAAAGTTCCTACGCTAAGGACGTTGACGAGGGGAGTTAAGAAGGCGATCATGATGGCGGCTTGGACGAGGCCTTCTTCTCCTAGAAGAGCGGAGGCGGTGGCTAATCCTAGGTATGTGTTAAGGCGAATGCTTCCTTGAAAGACGGAGGTGAAGGCGGGGGCAGATATTTTTAGGCGGGTTTTTATGAGAATGAGCAGGAGGGAGACTGCTAGGACGGGGAGTATGGTGGAAAGTGTTAGGGAGAATAGGGGAAGTCCGGAGAGTTCGAGTTGGCTGAGTTTTTGGACTAGGAGAGCAGGGAAAAGGACGTAGTAGGTGAGTTTTTTGGCGGAGATCCAGAAACTTTCATCGAGAAAACGGGATTGGAAAAATAGATAGCCCAGGGCAATGAGGGCGTAGATGGGAAAGAGGACTTGGAGGAAAAACACGTTTATTTTTCTCCTCTCGTTTTTTGTAAATCTTCCCACATATCTAGTTTTTTCTCTTCTTTTTCGGGAGCTAGTTTTTTTGCTTTGTGAAACCAGTGCATGGCTTTAACGTAGTCCATTCTTACTCCTTTTCCGCTATAGAAAACATCGGCTAGGGCATACATGGCATCTGTGTTTCCTTGGCCTGCGGCTTTTCTGAGCCAGATGATGCCTTTCTTGGGATTCTTTTGGACTCCTTGTCCTAGCAGGTACATGTTTCCTAGGTCGCACATGGAAGGGGTGTGGTTTGCTTGGGCTGCTTTTTCGAACCAATAGGCGGCTTTGCTGAAGTTGGGTTCGGAGGTTTGCCCTTGGTAATACATCCCTGCGAGGTAATGCATGGCTGGAGGGTGGTCTATGAGGGCGCAGCGAGTGAAGTAGTCTTGGGCCCTGGCAAAGTTTTGTGGTGTACCTTCTCCGTAAAAATGAGCTAATCCTAGTTCCATGAGAGTAGGGATGTTTTTGGGATCTTGTTCGGCCGCTTTTTTATGCCAATAAAAGGCTTTTTCCTGGTTTTGGGGAAGGCCTTTGCCTTCGTAGTGGAGTCCGGCCAAGTTAAAGGAGGCTTTGGCATGACCTTGTTCGGCTGCTTTTTCGAACCAGTAGATGGCTTGGGAGAGGTTTTGGGGGAAACTGGGATTGTTTTCTTGGAAATAGAGGCTGGCTAGAGAAAACATTGCTTCGGTATCTCCACTTAAGGCAGATTCTTTGTACCAGCGCAGAGATTCTCGGTGGTTTTTTACGACTCCTTGCCCTTGGTAATAGAGAAGGGCTAATTTTTTCATGGCAGACGAATTCCCTTTTTTAGCAGCAGATAAATAGTAGTTTAAGGCTTGGATTTGTTCGTCTTTTTTTTCTTTGTTTTTTGCATAAATATCTCCTAGTAGATAGAGTATGTCAGCGGACTGAAGAAGCTCAGGCCTTTTCAGAAAAAGGAGAAGATCTTTGCGCTTGAGATTGGATATTTTTCCTGTGAGATACATTTTTCCTAAATGCTGGCTGGCTTCTGGACTTCCTTTTTGTGCTGCTTCGGTGAAAAAAACTTCTGCTTGCCTTTGGTCAGAAGAAACAAATTTGCCTTCCTCGTAAAGTTTGCCTAAGCAAAAAAGAGCTTTCTCGTTTTTTACTTTACTCGCCTTGTACCACCAGTTGATCGCTTTTCCTATATTCTTTTTGGTTCCCTTGCCTTGCTCATAGAATACTCCCAGCTCTACCATAGAGTGGATATCTCCTGTCCTGGCAGCTTTTTGATAGAAATAAAAGGCTTTCTTTAATTGAGGTTTCTCTCCCATTCCATCCAGGTAAAGGTCTCCTAATAAGGAGGAGGAAAAGGGGTCGGATAATTTTTGAAGTTTTGCTAACTCTTGTCGAAGAATCGTTCTTCCTTGTTTTTTTTGAGAAGGAGTTGTTCCTTTAAAGTAGAGGAGGCGACCTTTTTGGGCTCGGTATCGAGAATCGGACCACCAGCGAGAGGCCTCTTCTACTTCGTCCCAAGCTTGCTGAGGATAATTTTCTCTATAGAGTTGGCAGGATTTTTGAAAGTGCTCTTGGCTTTGCTCTTGGAGAAAAAAGGTGGTGCTAATAATGAAAACTAGAAAGATAAGTGCTATAAAAACAAACCATCCTAGGCGGTTTGTTCGCTTTGGTTTTGAGGAAATCTCTTCTTTTAAAGAGTTTTCTTGGGAGGAAAAAAAAGCAAATGCTTTTTCGCTGGCGGGAAGAAAAGGATTAGATACAGCAGGGTTTATACCTTTTTGAGCGAGATATTCTTCCTGGAGTTCAAAGAGCTTTTCTGCCATCAAGCTAGCTTTTTCCCATCTATTGTGAGGTTTTTTCTCCATCGCTTTTTCGAGAAGAGCATCGAGTTTTTCGTAAGTTTTTTGATCAAGAGCGGAGAGGTCTTCTTCTTGCTCTTTTTCTTGGATTACCTCAAGGAGAGTGGGAGGAGTATAGTTTCCAATGCGGTAAATTAAAGCCAAAGGGTTGCTGTCGTGAAAGGGAGAGACGGGATCTTCTGTGAACAGTTGGTAGAGAGTTACTCCGGCCGAGAAAATATCGCTTTGCTTACTAAAACGACCGTCTGCCTGCTCTGGACTTATGTAGCTAAAGGTTCCGAGCATTTCGTCATCCAGAGTGAGTCGGTTGCTTTGCTGCCCTAGTTTTTTTCCTATTCCTAAGTCAAAGAGACTCACCTTCTCTTCTTCTTGGTGAATCATTATGTTTTGGGGTTTTATATCTCTGTGTAAAACACCCGCATTGTTTAAAGCCGCTATGGCTTGGATAATGCAGTGGGATAAGGCAATTTTGGAAAGCAAAGAAAAGGAGCTTTTACTCTGGAGAATTTGTTCTAGGTTTTGACCTGGTAAAAATTCCAAAACCATGAAGAGCCGCCCTTGTTCTTCAAAGCACTGATAAGCTTTCACTAAATTGGGATGCTTAGTTGTGCTCAAAATCTCGTATTCTTGCCAAAAACGTTTTTTTTGCTTCTCCTCGTGGTCGGTTAGAATTTTAATAGCAAAGTAGCTCTGGTTTTTTTCATCCCAAGCTTTCCATACTTGGCCACTTCCTCCTACACCTACCCGCGTTTCTAGATGATATCGACCATTCAACATAGCAAATTTCCCGAAAAAAACTTTTTCACTTGCATTCTTTAGCAAATAGTAGTTTATTAGTGACCTTCTCTCCTAAAAAATATTGGAAGAAAAATTCTTAGGAGAATCTTACTGTAGAATTAATTTCATTACTATATAGAAATTAGGACCTACTTCATATAATAATATAACTCAGAAAGAAGGAAAAAGTCATGATTTCTGGAATTTTAGGTAAAAAAGTGGGGATGACCCAAATTTTTGTAGACGATCGTTGTATTCCGGTAACAGTTATTCAAGCAGGGCCTTGTAAAGTTTTGCAGACTAAGACCGAGGAAAAAGACGGCTACAATGCTATTCAATTAGGCTTTGAAGATAAAAGAGAAAAAGTCTCCACTAAGTCAGAGATTGGGCATGCCAAAAAAGCAGAAAGTGCTCCCCAAAGATTTGTAAAAGAAATCGCTTGGGATGGAAAAGATGAAAACGAAGCTAAGCCTGGAACAGTAGTCACTGTAGGAGCGCTGAGTAACTTTAAGTTTTTAGATATCGTTGGTACCACTAAGGGAAAAGGTTTCCAAGGGGTAGTTAAACGACATGGGTTTTCTGGGGGAAAAGGTTCTCACGGTCAATCCAGCCAAATGCGTCGTCCTGGTTCTATTGGGCAATCTGCTCACCCTGCACGTGTATTTAAAGGTATGCGTATGGCAGGACAAATGGGAAACAGCCAGTGCACTCAAAGAAATGTTCGCATTGTAAAGATCGATGAAGAAAACGGTCTTATCTCTGTAAGAGGTGCTGTCCCTGGTCACAATGGTAGTTTCTTGCTTTTGAAAAGATCTTTAACTGACAGATAAAGCCAAGTAAAGCCTTCCGCTATTGTTTAAATAAAAAAAGAGATGGAATTTTCCATCTCTTTTTTTATTTCTCCGCTTAGATAACCCTATTCCTCATCCCTTTCTGTGATTTTTTCTTGCATCTTAGGTTTTGACTACCTATGATAAAGTGAAATTTTTCTAGTAATCGCAGTAAAAATATCCCATAACTCCTGTAGAGGCGACAATCTTTTGCCTTCTTTCCCCATTTTTGCAAAGGAGATTTCTATGTCCATTCATCGTGTGTTTTTTGTGCTTTTATTTTCTTGCTTACTTTGGAAAACCAGTGTTTCTGCTCAGAATATCGAAGACTTAATCAAGCAACATCAAGACAAGAGGATTACCGAAGAGCAAAAAATTCTCATTCACAAAAAACTATATAAGCAACTCAGTAAAGATAAAAAGAATGGGAAAAAGGTTAGCTTAGCAACAAAGGGAGGAAAGCTCCACCGAGGAAAAGTGGCTCGTTTGGCGAAAACAAAAGTTATGCTCGAAAATTACAAGGGGCAAAAGCCGGTGGTTAAGTATAGCCAGATTACGGGAAAGTCTTTTGCTAAGTACCTTGCCAATGATTACCCTAAGGATGGAGAATTTCAGTTTGCCTTAGCTCTTATGTTAGTAGAGGAGAAGGAAATTGATTGGGCCGAGAGATGTTTAAAAAATGCAGTAAAACAAGGGCATCCTAAAGCGCAAGAGTACTACCTTCTTGCTCAACATTACTTTAAGCTCCTCAGGGATAAAGAAGAATCTACGGTTAATGAAAAAGAAAGCTCTTCCCCCGAAAGGTCTGCAGAAAAAATTAAAGGGGATGGGCCGGCAATTGTTTTTGTGGCTATTGACAAGATCGATAGTCGTATTCTGACAGGTCTCAAAAAAAATATCCAAGAAGCTCTTCGGATTCCCACTTATATCGAAGAAATTCCCTATTCCAAACCTGGGCCTAAGCGCAACGCTTTGACTGTTTTTTTGACCGAGCTTCGAGGTGGTATCGAGAATGTTCCGGCAGCAAAAGGACAGGATTTGAGCTCTGACAAAAACCTAATCCGCTTTTACCGACGACTTTTAAAAAGCTCCGCGGAAGGACGGGCTCAAATGGAAGCATTTGATGCCACAATAAAGCAGCTAGGAAAACAACAAGGCCAGTGGGAGGTAAGAGAAGTTCTAAGCTCTTTTGGAAAAGCAGTTAAGCCTTACTCGCGTGAAGGAGTCAGTTTTGTAGGGATTACAAACAGCGATTTGTTCACGGGGCGCTACCCTTATTTAGCAGGTCTTTCCTCCCCTTATGATCGGACAAGCGTAGTTTCAACTTACCGATTTGCCGGACAACAAAATAACGAAGCGCCCAATAGAAATCGTTTACAAAAAAGAATAGCGGTCGTTGTTTTTTCTCACCTCAGCGGTATTTATAAAATTGAATCTTGCCAAGATCCTAAGTGTTCTTGCTCTACTCCTAACAATATGAAAGAGTATGATCAAAGAAGAGCAAAAATTTGTAAGGTCTGCCGCCAAGGGTTTGTTGACAAATTTAAAGAAATGGAAAGCGAGAAAAAATAAACTTTGTTTGAGGGAAACCTCTTGGCGATTGGATTTACCTGAATTCGTTTCTACGATGTAATGTAGGGACAACTACGAGGGCCGTCCGCAAGGACCCTCGTGGTTGTCCGTTACGCCTGGTAAGAGCCTAATTTCCAAGAAAACCTAATCCTCCTCAACTCTCCACCTTCAGCACAATGGGATTAAATCCTTTTGTCGAGACAATGACTTTTTCTCCTATCCGAAATTCCTGTGTTTCTTCCTCTGTTGCAACAACTCTCACCGCATTATTTCCTATCAAAATAGTAAGTAAGACAAGAAAGTCTTCTTTTTCAATATCCACTACCTCTCCGGTAAACTGAAATTTAGCACTCAGACGGCGGCCTAAAAAAACTTCGGCCGGAGTTCCCATTTTAGAAACTTTTCCTTCTTGTAGGAAAAAAACGGTCTTACACAGTTTAAATATTTCTGGGAGATCATGGCTGACTAAGATTGAAATGGTACCAAATTTTTGGTGAATATGAAGTATTTCCTCTTGGAGCATAAGCCGTGTTTCTAAGTCTAAAGCAGAAAGAGGTTCATCGAGAAGAAGAATTCGCGGCTTACGAACAAGGGCTCGTGCTAAAGCGACGCGTTGCTTTTGCCCTCCCGAGAGATTTTCTGGCTTACGTGGGCAGAGTTTTTTTAGAGACATTGTTTCTATGAGTTCTTCGACCCAAGCAGGATCTCCTTTGGGAGGTAAAGCAAAAAGAAGATTTTTTTCGACGCTCATATGAGGAAAAAGAGCATAGTCTTGGAAAACAAAACCAATATCTCTTTCTTGAGTGGGTCGATTAATTTTTTGCTCGCTGTCATACCAAACTTCATCTCCTAGCTGAATGGTTCCGTGATCAGGGGGCATAAGCCCTGCGAGCATACGAAGAAGAGAAGTTTTACCTGCCCCCGATTTTCCAAAAATAGCGACGAACTCTTTGGATGGTATTTTTAAATCTAAAGAGAGATCCATCGCTCCCCCTTTGGCTCTTAACGTTTTGGCTATTTTAACAGAGAGATTTTCAAGAGTCATAATTCCTGCTTTGCTTAATCTGATAAATTATTTCTTCTAAAAAGAAATTTAATTTAGGTTTTTTCGCTTGGTAGAAAACCTTCCCCTTACGAGCCTCTATCTCTTGGGAGGTTGTTGGTCCAATGGAACAGAGACATGCTTTTATTTGAGAGAAATCCTTTTTTTGGCAAGTGAGTAAAAATCCTTTTACGGTGGAAGGAGAAGTAAAAACAATATACTCTTGAGAAGTATTAGAAAAGGCTTGAGACAACTCTTGGTTTTCCCAAACAATGGTTTCATAGACAGGAATAGATTTGAATTTCCAACCATTTTGCTTTAACCATTGAGGAAATTCGACGCGAGAGCGCAGGGCAGAAAAGAGAATGAATGGTTGCTTAGGACGATTTTGAAAAGCTTGGATTAGCCCTTTAGCATGGGAAATTTCTGGTACCTGACTAGAGCAGGCAAAAACTTCTTGAAAAACTTGGGCAGTAGCTTCTCCTATTGTCCAAATAGCCTTGGCATCTTCCCGCTCTTTCCACCATGAGGAAGAGAACCAGTTTTGAGCTCCTAATACGCCGTTTTTAGAGAAAAATACGACTCCAGGATTTTTCCAAAGAGAAAGTTTTGCTTCTAAGTCTTCAAGTTTTGGTCGAAAATAAACTTTGATAGTGGGAAAATGAGAAAATAAGAGTTCTTTCTCATTTTCATTTTTGGAAAAAGATGGCTTTGTTATGCCTGTATAGAAAATATTTATACCCATGATTATTTTCTTTGTTAGACAATGAAATAAATTGAAATACTTTACATTTTAAGGTAAGATAAAGAAAATATTTTTCTTTATCCCGCAAAATACATATTCTTTCTTTACTTTTGAGGAACCTTTATGGAGGAAAATAAGCTTACTCTGGTTGTTTTGGCGGCTGGAATGGGAAGCCGCTATGGAGGACTTAAGCAGCTAGATGCTCTTGGACCCAATGGAGAAATTCTTTTGGATTACTCTTTCCATGATGCCTTAGAAGCTGGTTTTGATAAAATTGTTTGTGTTATTCGCCCTGAAATGGAGAAAGCTTTTCGAGAGACCATTACTCGAAAATGGGAAGATCGTCTTTTGATAGAACACGTTTATCAAAAATTAGACTCTTTGCCTTCTGGTTTTCTTTTGCCAAAAGACAGGCAGAAACCTTGGGGAACAGCTCATGCTATTCTTGCTGCCGCCTCATCAGTATCAACTCCTTTCGCCGTAATTAATGCAGATGATTTTTATGGAAGAAGCTCTTTTTCCTTGATGGCTCAATTTTTAAAAGAATCGCAACCTTCTATTCCTCACGCCTATGCGATGGTTTCTTTTTTACTGGAAAATACTCTATCAAAGCATGGCTCTGTCTCTCGAGGAGTTTGTCAAGTCAGCCCAGATAGGCTCCTTTTGAACATTACTGAGCGCAAGAATATTCTTTGTAAAGACGATACTATTGTTTATCAAGAAAACCAAGAAAATTTTCCTATTTCAAAAGGAACTCAGGTTTCGATGAACTTTTGGGGATTTACTCCTTCTATATTTTCTTATTTAGAAACCGGTTTTGAGAAGTTTTTAAAGGAACAAAGAGGACAAGATCAACAGTTGGAATACCCCATCCCAGATGTTATTGATCATTTACTTAAAGAGAAGCAAGCTTCGGTCGCTGTTCTCAAGTCATCAGAAAAGTGGATGGGAGTCACTTACAAGGAAGACAAGGAGCATACCAAGGAAGGGATTGCTCAACTGATTTCCTTAGGAGTTTATCCTAATCAAAAAGTATCTGTAAGAGGTGCCTAAACGATAGGGGAAGGGTAAGGAGGTCGGTAAGTTTAGAGCCGAATTCAGTATGGATAAGAGAATACTAACAGAAGAAGATATCAGTAAAATACATAGCGTAATTCGTGATGCCCAAGTTCATGAAAAGGTCGGTTATAGTGGGTTGGGGACAATCTACAGAATAGCTCACCCAGTATATGGGGTATGTGCTCTCAAAATTTTAGAGGGGAAGGCTAGCAAAAACCCGAAATTTTTAAGCCGCTTTATTACCTCTATTGCCAAAGCAAAAACTTTACGACACGATAACATTGCTCAAATTTATGATGTCGGAGATAATGATATTTTTTTTGTTTTACGGGAAATGATCGAGGGAAAAAACCTTACTCAACATGTTTTACAAGAAAAGCAAATAGAGCAGGTAGGTTTCCCTGAGGCTACACGTATTTTCTTGGAGATTATTGCAGGACTCCAGGAAGCTCTTGGTTTAGGTCTAGTTCATCGTAATTTGAAGCCGAATAACCTGATTTTGTCTACAGAAAATTGCATTAAAATTGTTGATTTTTCTCTACCTCCGACAACTCCTCAATATCTTTCTCCAGAACAATGCCAGGGAAAAAGATCCGATATTCGTAGTGATATCTATTCTCTGGGGGCCATCTACTTTTTCTTGTTAACCGGAAAAGAAATTTTTGAAGCCAAGCGCGTTAAAGAAATAATGCAAAAACATCTGGAGGAACCTTGTCCTAATATCCTTGAAGTTCGCCCCGATCTTCCTTCGGGAATAGAGTTGTTGCTCTACAAAATGTTGGCAAAAAATCCCCAAGAAAGATTTCACAGCTACGAAGAAGTGCTTGCCAATATTGATGAAATTCAAAAATCTCTCCATAAACCTCCCTCAGATATAGAAGAACTTACTCTCGAAATTTATGATGACGATGACGATGACGAGGATGAAATGGGCGATCTTTTTGGACCCCAAGTGATAGAAATTGAGGCCGAAGAAAAAGAAAAAAATATTTTGAATTTTGATGATGACGACGATGATGAAGAAGATGATGAAGTTTATCAAGATGTAAAAGTGGAAACTCTATCTAAAAAAGATACAGAGAAAATTCTTAAGAAAATCGAAGACAAGGTTAATCCAGAAGGAAAAGCGGAGATTTTTCTAGAGAAAAAATTTATCTCCCAAGAGCCTTTACCTAAAAATATAAAGAAATTGCTAGAGGAAGCCAGTAATCTGAGCCCTTATCTGGAAAACAAAGAACGTGTAAGAAAACGTAATATCCGATTTCCAAAGGAATTTCAACATAAGGTAACGGATTCTCTTCATAAAGTTTTCCGCCGAGAATGTTGGGTTCTTAAAGATTTAGATGAAGCCGATGAACTGGAAGTTGAAATAGATATAGAGCAAGCTCTTATATTGCATTATCTACAGGAATTTGAAAGACAAATTGAATCTGTTTTGGGAGAGCTGGGAAAACATCAAGAGCAAAAAGATGCTATCTTGGCCTATGCTCGTAGAAACTTAACTCGTCCTCTTTCTGCGAAAGACACAAAGTTTCAGCAAATTGTTCCTGTAAAAGAATCTTCTCAAGATCAGGGAGATCTAAAAACAATTGTTGACCAAGACATAGAAAAATCTTCTCTGGGTTCTACACATAAATCCAATGCCATGAATACGTTCGTTAAGACCGGTACTTCTGTTGTTGGAAACGAAACTGTTCAAAACCTTGAGCTTCCTGCTTCGACAGATCAAGCAAGTACTGCTTCTGTTAGAGGTGATGAAACTGTTCAAAACTTTGAGCTTCCTCCCGCAATAGATCAAACAGTCAAAGATAGTGATTTTGATTTTGCGAGTGATCAGACAGTGCAAAATGTAGATCTTTCTGATGGTGGCATAAGGAATAGTGATTTTGATTTTGCGAGTGATCAGACAGTGCAAAACTTTGATCTTCCTGATGGTGGCGTAAAGGACAGTGATTTTGATTTTGCGAGTGACCAGACAGTGCAAAACTTTGATCTTCCTCCTGAAGCTAATTCTTTGGGAACAGCTAATACAATGGTGGACCTGGACATTCCTGAAGAATTTGAGGCAACTGCTCGATTAAGCCCAGAGGGGGTTTTTATTGATGCTTTTGGAACAGGGAAAAACGAGACAACCATCATAGATGAGCCTTTTGATTTAAATTTGCCATCTCCAGGGGAAGAGAGTGAAGCTACTCTAATTGATGAGAAAATAACTTTCGACTCGAGGCCTTCCTCGGATGATGAAAACTGGGACTCTGAAGCCACCTTAATTGATGAAGATATGTCTGTTTCTAGTTTGGAAGGAGAAAATTTTAATCTGGGAGCTACGATTCCTGAGGTGGATATATCAAAAGAAGTGGGAGATGCCTTATCTTCTAGTTGGGACACGGAAGCCACCTTAGTTGATGAGTTTAGTTTTAGCGATCCCTCGCAGCTCCACGAGACAATTAGAAATGCTGATTTAGCCAGGGTGGCACAAGATTTTATGAAAATTCGAGATAAAAATACTGATACATCTTGGCAATCAGAGGCAACGATCCCAGAAAGCGAAGAAGTTGATGAGGTTATTCGTCTTGTTGAAGAAGAAAATAATGCCTCAGTGCCTTCTTGGCAGTCAGAGGCAACGATCCAAGAAAGCGAAGAGGTTGATGAGGTCATTCGTATTGTCGAAGAAGAAAGTTCATCAGATGCAGAAGCTACGCTTATCGAAGAATCTTTAGATTCTTCTGAAAAATCAACGATCAACTCTTTGGAAAAGAGCGAGGTGGATTGGGGATCAAGTGCTACCATTGTTGACCCTCCGAGTGAGTCGACAAAACTTTCTTCCGACACTCAAACAAGAGAAAAAAGAGTAGACAGAGAAGATATCAAAAATCTTTTTTCTTCTATTCAGGAGCAATTGAGAATTACAGTTGATTTTTCGAATTATCATCAAAGCATGGCTTGGCTCAAGTTTCTTCAAGATTACGACTTAGAAAAAGATAAACACTACTATCTATACGAAATATTCAAGAAAGATCATAAACGATTTCGTTTTAACTTAGAGTGGCTCTTTGACTATCAAAATTATCAGGAAAATATCGCTGCGATTAAAGCTTTCTTCCAAGGCGACTATGAAATAAATGAGTTGGGGCGCGGAGGAATGGGGTTAGTTCTCAAGCTGATCACAAAACATGATGCAACAATTTTATCTTTGAGACCCGAAAACCAATGGGCTCGGCACTATTTTGTAGATTACCTCACTGTGCGACAAGGGGCTGATGGAAAAGAAATTATCTATTCAGAAGTACCAGCAGCTAGTACTTTTGTTGTCAAGGTGGGTTTTAAGGGTTTTGAAGATTCTTTGATTATGGAAGCTGAAATACTAGAGAGTTTCACCCTGGATGATAGGCCGAGCCCTACCATTATTGGACTAATGCAGCACGGACGTTTGATGAATCCATATGGAGCAGCAGACCAAGATGATTCTTTAGGCTACTATATCATGATGGAATATGCTTCTCATGGAAGTTTAGAGAATTTAGGAAGAATGTTCCCAGAAGAAAGACTTTCTCCCACAGTGGCCTTTGCGATGTTTTATGGACTAGCGAAAGCTTTGGTCAAGCTGCATAAAAAAGGAATTATTCATCGCGATATCAAGCCTGCCAACATACTTCTTGATCCCCATGCCGTTCCCAAGTTATCGGATTTTGGTTTGGCTATTACGACACGAGACTTTAGCAAGCGTTTAAGTAAAGAAAGAAAAAGACTTCTGCGTTTACTCGATGATGAGTTTTTGCAAATTACTCGAGAAATAGAACAAGTTGAGAAGCGCTACCGCGAACTTAGTGAAAAGAAAAACCAAATTATTTTGTCAGGGCAAAATGATGGACTTCCTCAAGTAGACAAAGACCTAAAAAGAACAGAAGATCAGCTAGATATTTTACGAGAGCAGGAAAAGAAAAGAGCAGATAGTGTTTACGAACGCTATCGTCCTATGAGCGCAGAAGAAAATGCTCTCAAAGGAAAATTTGCGGGCTCTCTTTTTTACGCCGCTCCTGAGCAATTCAAGACAGATAAAGTTTTAACTCCCAAGTGTGATATTTATCAATTGGGAGCTGTAATGTTCACATTATTAACGGGAAAATTACCTGTATCAGGAAAGAGTTTATCTGAAATTGTCAAGCAAGTTCTCTCTAAAGAAAAAGAGAGAGTTATTGATAGCGTAAAAGAAACTCCTGCGACCAAGGCAATGAGTGACTTAATTTTTGATATGATGAAGCCTAGTGTGGATGAGCGCGTAGATATTGAAGAGGTTTGTCATTGCTTAGATCAAATTTTATTGGACTACGTTGAAGAGTTAACGGGAGAAACTTCCTACGATTCATCAGACTCTCAAGAGGATGAGATTGAGAATTTTTCTGAAAAAATTGCTTTTGCTCAGAGTATGCACTTGAAGTGTCTAAAGACATTACGTACCTATATTCACCAAATTCTTCCTACAAAAAAACGTGAAAAAATACGTTTCACCTGTCCTCGATGCAATAAAATGTTACATATTTATGAAAACATGAATGGGAAAAAAGGAACTTGTCCCCATTGCAAGCATCCCATTATTGTCAAGCTTTCTATAGAAAATGATCTCGACACAAAGAGTCTTCTATAGTCTCTTGGGCTGGCTCTACACCAAAAAAAACTTGCAAGCGAGCTATTTCATGATAAAATGAAATAGTGGCCTGTTCATTTTTTTTCCAGCCCATGAACTAGGATTTTCCTAGAAAGCTAGGGCGCGTCACCAATCAACTATTATTGATTATCTAGCCCTTATAAAATCTAGCAGCGTTGCTTTTCTTTTACAGAAAAAAAGTTGTCCATGACAAGAGGCGCATTCAAAGCGCCTTGCTATATTTCATAAGAACTCAGATACTAAACAAGATTTAATTGATGACATGCTCAGATGAAATCGTTTTTCTCCATTTTTCGCCAACACTTTTTTGAAGAGAAATCAAGATGCCTCAAAAAAAACAAGGTTTTACATTAATTGAGTTACTTGTCGTAATCGCCATTATTGGCATTCTAGCAGCAGTTCTTTTGCCTGCTTTAGGACGGGTTCAGGAAAAAACCATCCGAGTAGAGGTCAAGACAACAATTACCAACTTAGAGAGTTCCCTTAAGATGTATGAAGCAGATGAAGGGGATTTTCCTCCTTCGGAAAATGAAGGAAATTCAGACGGAGGCACTAACCCTCACTTTGACGGTGCTTTGGTTCGCTTTTTAGACGGAAATAATTCTAACGATGATAACGTCAATGGGAAACCAAATCAGTATTTTGAATTCCCTCCTGACGATGTTTTTGATGGTAAAGATGCTAAGCATCCTATTTTTGCCTCTCGTTTTGAAACGCCTTTCTTTTATAAAAATATGCAAGCCTTGGGTCGTTTCAATCCAGATAAAGATAATGATCCAGATCCTCGAGTGGCTATTGTCAAGTTCAAAACATTTCAGGTCTACAACCAGCTAGGTGACGTTGTTAAAGAGGAACCAGAAACCTGGATTACAAACTACCGCAGTCCATAAGGGAAAAGTTATGAGAAAAAAAAACTTAGGTTTTACCTTAATTGAAATTTTAATTGTTATTGCGATTATCTCTATTCTTGCAGCAATGATTGTTGTTTTGGCAGGGCAAATGACTGTAAAAGCGCAAACCCAAGGCACTCAAGCAGAAATTCTGGCCATTGTCACAGCATGCAATAACTATCGCACGGACTTTGCCGTTTACCCCGATGTAAACCAGGATATGTCTAAATCCAATAGCAATGAGCAAACAGTTCCTTACCCTGGTTCGAATAAGTCGGTTCTTAGCGGAGTTGACGATGCTAATACCACAGAGTGGAATCATCGATTACGCTTTCTTTTGGAAAGCCAAGCTTATCTAGTGGACGAAGTTGTGCGGGGACCTTACCTTGATGGAGATTTGCCAGATGATGAGGACCCAGATAATGAAAGGTTGTATGTCGATTTATTTAATAATCCTTTATTAGTTGTTCCTGGGCGCGATCATAGTGGAAATAATCCTCCAGGGCCGAATAACTTTAACAGTGCTAACAGAGCGTCTCATCTACCTGATATTTACTCTATGGGAGCAGATGCACAGGACGATGTGGGACTCACGGGGACAAGCTTTACTTCTACTGGGGCCTTTGATGCTGAAGACTCAGATGATATAGTTAGCTGGGCTCTTGAGCAAACCAAATAAATTATAAAACAGCTATTAATAGAGAAAGGTGAGGTGAATTTATCATCCCACCTTTTCTTTTTAGAGTCTATTTTTAATAGATTCTAACATTTTCCAACAAAGTCCTTCCTTTTTCGTACATAATTTTGTACATAATTTCGACTTACTTTGAACACAAACAACACAAAGACAACTCAAATCATGAAAAACTCCAAGTTTTCTTGTTTTAATAGTCATCCAGGCTTTACCTTGATCGAGCTTTTAGTGGTTATATCAATTATTGTTTTGATTTTGAGTATGAGTGCTCCTCTTTTCATTGATTATAGGGAACAAAGAGAGCTTCGCAGTTCAGCTCAATTACTCCAAGGGGCTTTTACCCAAGCTCGAACGACGGCTATTTCAAAAAAGATAAAAGTTTTCTTAGTCCTTTTTCCTGTGACAGGAGAAATTGATCTTAAGCCTGGTGCTACTACGACAACTTCTGTAAAAAAAGGAGCGAAGGGAAGCATTTACCTTTTTGATGCATCCAAGCCCACTGGAGGAGGAATAGAAACTTTCACTAGCTTGTCTCCCCCTATTATTTTGCCAGAGAGAGCAAACGTTAGCATTCCCGCAGAAGCTAAAGTTTATAAATTTAACAGTAGTGGAGTGGTCTTTTTTTCTGGGGATAGAGGCGATGACCCTGATGAAAGTAATCTCACAGATATAGTTGTTTCTCAAAACGGAGTAACTCGAAAGTGTTTTCTTGATCTTAGCAAAAATACTGGCAAAGTATCTTTTGCTATTCGTTAAGAGACCATACCTTAGGAAAATTTTATGAGCAGACTTCGACAAGACAAAGCCTTTACTTTACTAGAGCTCTTGGTTTCTATTAGTTTGATGTTGATACTCGTGGGAGCTGCAATATCCATATTTATTACTTCCACTAATATCCTAAGCTCTTCAGAAAGTCGCATGATGATTTATCTTAATGCGACCGCTTCTTTTGATATCATCGCAAAGGATTTAATTAACTCGCCTAGCGGAGATGATAGTACCTTCGAGATACGCAACCCTGATAACAACGACGACAAACAAGTGGTTATGCGCTTTGCTGCTACTACTTCTTGGTTAAATTCTAATTCAGAAGACCAAGAACCTGTTACAGGTGATGTCCAAGTAATTTACTACCTAAAGAAAAAATCGAATAACAAATGGGTTCTTAAAAGACAAATTTCCGAGCCAGATGGAGATACTTTTCCTCCCTTAGACGAAGATAACCCCCTTACTCATACCTACGATACTTTATGTGAATTTATTAAAGAGGAGAATGGAGTACCTGGTCTGAAAGTGGATTATTTGCTTTATGACGATGCGAATAAACGCTGGGATTTAGTGGAACCTGCTCCAGGGCAATTGACAGAGTTTGGGATCACTTTACCTCCTGATCCTCCTGGCGAAAAACTTCCTCCTGGCTTTCGTCTTATCGTCAATATCAGTGATGACAAAGAGGTTGAAAAACAACGTAAAGTGAGAACTCTAAGCCGTTATTTTCTGATAAACTCAAACAATAAAGAGTAAGCTACTAAAAAAATACTTTCATTTGACTGACGAAAATGGGAGTAAAAAAAACTCTCCATATAAAAAAGGTGTTTTGATGAAAAAAGAATCTTCTGGTTTTACCTTAGTTGAAATTCTTGTTGCAATGAGTATCCTGAGTATCGGTCTGACAGGAATCCTTATTCTATTCCCCGTTGGTTTGAGTGCGACTCAAAAGGCGATAGAGTCTTCCAACTCTACGATTATTATTGAATCTGTTCATGCAAGTTTAAAAGCTGCCATCAATAATATGTCCATTGGAAAAGTGGAAAAATTACAATTTTTTCATGCCGGAGTGGAGGCGCAAGATTTAGATATGCCCGTTTTAGGAAGTCCCATTTTTATTCCAGGACCTAATGAAGATAAGTTTGCTCCATTTGCTGCTTTGGGGTTTGGAGAAGAGCAGCAACCTCGCAGCCAATTTCCTTTTAACTTTCAAATTGAAGGAGTTGATACAAGTATTTTGCAACAGTATTCTTTCAGTATAGAAATAAGGGCAAAAGATGTGGCGAATTTGTATGAAGTGATTATTCGAGTGCAAAAGGGCGGGGAATTGATTAAACAATCAGGAATAGTAAAAAGCCGTAGAGCTAAAACTCAAAAAATTAAAAAAGAAGGTGAAGAAGATGATGAGATTAGAGATGTACTTAAGAAGTTTAGAACCCAAATCACTCTTCCCACTCCCGTTCTTTCAGGCAGTTAAATAAAAGCAGCGGGAGAAGTTTCATGTTTTATTAAAACTTGACATTCTCCCGATAAGGAAAACAGATGATGCTTAGAGATCTTTTAAATAGGAAAAATCCGATTCGGGTTTGTTTTTAAATTCATCAGAGTATTCATCGTAAACAACAAACCCTTTGCAACCACTCAACATCAACGCTGTTATTAGTATTCCAAAAAGCAAAAATATTTTTTTCATTTTTTTGCAGCCTTCCAAATCATAGAAGAAATACCAAAAGAAAGTAGATGTTTCTATTTCTTTTTCACCAAAATTATTGCTATTAGACTATAGATAGTCTACAACAATGGCTCGAAAATGTCTACAATGAATCAGAATTTAATTTGGGGATCATTGTTGACTATAGGAGAAAATAGTTTTATGTGCTCTCTATTTTTATTGTTTACGATAGTTCCTTTAGTTGAACTAATGCTACTTGTTCGTATAAGCGAAAGGATAGGTTTCTCTGAAACTCTATTAATCGTTGTATTCACTGGAATTGTCGGAGCAAGTCTAGCCCGCCAGGAAGGAATTAGCACACTAAAGAAAATTCAAAGCCATTTAGACAAAGGAATTATGCCAACAAATGAATTGTTGAATGGTCTTATGATTTTAGTTGGGGCAATTTTTCTGGTTACACCTGGAGTTATTACGGATATATTCGGTTTCTCTCTTCTTTTTCCACCTACTCGTGCTTTGCTTCGAAAATATTTGGTTTTTCTTTTTAAAAATAGAATGAAAATGCAAATGTCGGTTATGACTCCCTTTAGTTCTGATTTTAACTCAAATCACTCAAGACCTAATATTATTGAGGGAGAAATTATTGAAGGAAGAGTTATCGATAAAGATGAGTAGATAATGAAAGCGAAGGGTTAAAATTATTATCAAAATTAAGTGAGGAATCCAAAAGTTTTTGATTCCTCACTTAATTGTAGAAATAGCTCGCTCTAAACGGTTTGTGTGGTTGGTAAGTTAGGGCATCTAAAATAGAAGCGTATTTCTATGAAAAAGAATAATTCACTAAGTTCTATACACCGAAGGTGTTATATATGAGTAGCCCAGGGGAAAGTGAGCCAAAGGCGAACTTCCCCCTGAAATAACTTAAGAAATTTAATACAAAACTAACAAAATTTCTTAAGAAAGACTTGCCAAAATCAAAAATATAATATATTATAAACACAAGTATTCTTAGCCCCTCTTTTTTGAAAATATAGAGGGAAAAAGGTGCACTTTACTATGGATAGTTGTTTTCTTTATTAAAAAGATAGTTTTTTGGAAAACGAATAAATACTTTTATGAATTCTTGAATTGTTTGTGTTTTCGCTAAAATAATTTAGCTAGACAACGTGGTTGACTAAAAATATTTTTGCTAATAGAAAAAAATAATTTAAAAATCAAAAAAGTAAACATTGTTTAACTAAAACTTCTATATTTACTCTTAGTTCTTTATTTCTAAGAAGATAAAAAAACAACAATCAATAAATAGTAATTAATCTTGGTTAAAGCTAATCTAGCCTAAAAAAAAAAAGAAAATATTTATTTGTTTGTAGAAGCAATATAAGTTACAATAAGAAAAGGCACCTAAAAAGTAAAAGAAATTTACTTTTTTGATGTCTGAAAACTTTTATGTACCTTTTATGTACAATTGTTTTTTAGTTTAAATCTGTACTTTATTCTGATATAAACAACTCCTGAGCCGGCGGACAACACAACATTATCATCTCCTTGAGGGTGCCGACTCCTACATAAATATAAATACGTAGGAGAGAGGAATGGCTAATTTTAAGAAAATAATTGAACGTTATCATGAGGGACAATCCATGACTTCTTCTTTCAAACCAACTAAAGGAAGAGAAGTAAATCAAGATTGTTTGAAGAAAGTTGAAAAACTTGAGGAAATCAAGTCTCATCTTCAGGACAAAGTCTCTCGCCTCTACGGAATGTTAGGGGGCGATGACAGTGAACTTATTATTCGTGAGAAAAAATGCGATCAGAATGCAGCAAGGTTACTCGCTGCTATAGATCAACTGAAGCTAAAAAAAGCGGAAGTAGAAAAACTGATTGAAAAAGCTTACGATAAAGTTCGCGAAGCAGAAGTAAGAGAAAAATCTTTACTTGAGACTATTGATAAACTTGAACAAGAGAATAAAAGACTTGAGAAATCTTTTCTTCATGAACAACGTTTAAAATTAAAACTGGAGCACCAGCTACGTCAAGTAAACTCTGACGAAAGAAGTTCTTCAGATATAGATCGTTTGCCTCTAAATCTAGAGGGAAATTTTGAGGAATACTCTGCACATACAGATAGTGCGACCTTAACTTACATTGATTCTTTCAAAGATCAAGTCAAAGACAAGCGGGTCTATGATAAGGGTCAAAGTTTGAACGAGAAGGTTGACTTTTTGGCAGAAGAATACACACGTATTCGAAAATGTTTAGAGAGATTATCTCAACCTACGAGCAATATCTACTCTTCTCCTCAAAAACCTTTTGATGAGATAGAAGAATTTTTAAAAGGCTAAAGCCATAAAGAGAAAGATGCTTTCTTCTTTATGGCTTAAACCTTTTTCTAATTTTTTATTTCATTCTAGATTAAATGTGAGGATGTTCTAATACAAAAGTAACAGGACCATCGTTCACAATATTAACGATCATTTCTGCCCCAAATATCCCCGTATCTACTTTTATGCCCTTAGATTTTAGCTTTTTTACAAAATCCTCGTATAATGGTATTGCTTCAGAAGGATGAGCTGCTTGATCAAAACTGGGCCTTCTTCCTTTTTTTCCGTCTGCTGCCAAAGTAAATTGACTTACGACTAAAATCTCTCCTTTTATGTCCAAAACAGATTTGTTCATGCGTTTATTTTCATCGTGGAACATCCGAAACTCTGCCGCTTTATTGGCTAAATAATCTACGTTTTCTACCTTATCTCCCTTCATCACACCTAGTAAAATTAAAATTCCTGTGCCAATTTCTCCTACTACTTTCTCGTCGACAAGAACAGAGGCTTCTCGCACTCTTTGAATAACTAGTTTCATAAAATTTTACTACTTTCTGATCGCGGATAAAAAAACTGTCTGAACCGCAGATTAAACGGATTGGTCGGATTACGCTGATTTTTGTTTGGAGTTTGCGAATTGGTTGGGTGCGCTTCGCTTTTGATGGTTTGTTTATTGTCTGAACCGCAGATTAAGCAGATTAAGCAGATTGGTCGGATTACGCGGATTTTTGTTTGGGGTTTTGAATTAGTTGTGTGGTAATAGATATCATTATGTCAGGTTAGTGAATGCGTTGGAAACCCCGATTTCATCGGGCCTAACATATTACATCCCTATCGGGATACCAATTGTGCATTAAGATAGATTAATTTTATTCTAAGCAAATAGTCTTTACGTTAGGCATTAGTGTTATAATCGCGGTAGATTTAGGTTTGTTTATATGTGGGTAGGTAATTTATCAAACCTACGTAAATGATATATATCTCAGAGGAAATCTGGCGTAACCATATCAGCGCATAATAAAAACATTTTTGCATACTATTAATACCACTAGAATTTGACGCAAATGGTATTCGCTTAGAGTAAAACTGACCTATCTTAATGCACAATTGGTATCCCGATAGGGATGTAATATGTTAGGCCCCGATGAAATCGGGGTTTCCAACGCATTCACTAACCTGACATAATGATATCTATCACCACCCAACCAACTCAAAAATCTCAAACAAAAATCCGCGTAATCCGACCAATCTGCTTAATCTGCGGTTCAGACAATCAACAAACCAATCAAAAGCGAAGCGCACTCAACCAATTCAAAAATCTCAAACAAAAATCCGCGTAATCCGACCAATCTGCTTAATCTGCGGTTCAGACAATCAACAAACCAATCAAAAGCGAAGCGCACCCAACCAATTCAAAAATCTCAAACAAAAATTCGCGTAATCCAACCAATCCGTTTAATCTGCGGTCAAATCAGTGGTCAAAAAATAAAAAACCCGTACTAGATCAAAATCTAGTACGGGTTTTTTATTTCCCTAGAAGACAAAGTTTGGGTTTGCATTTGCAAGAATCTTTTTACTCACCCAAAACGGCCTTTGTCGGTTCTTGGCTAGTTAGAGTTTTACCAAAATCATCGGTGTCGATAGTGAAAGAATTGAGAAGGTCGCCTTCTTCTACGACTTGAACGGTAATTCGGTAAGTTACTGTTTGACCCAACTCAACTATTGGAATGGGAGTAAAGCTAATGTTTTGACCATCCATACTATACTCAACTATTTCTCCTGTTCCTTCTACTTCAGCTGAAACAAAGGTTGTTTGAGAAGGAATGGTGTTGGTGATACGGAGGTTGTGAGCGTCTTTAATACCTTGATTGCTCACTTTGATGACATAGCTGGTCGTGGAGTTTACTTCGACAGGATCATCGGTATCACTATGATCAATCTGTAAACCTATGGAGCTGTGGATTTCAGTTTTTGATTCTTTTTTATCGAGAATAACTTCGTTAGATTTGATTAGAGATTGGCTAACAATT
Source organism: Planctomycetota bacterium (assembly GCA_029260735.1). GTDB lineage: Bacteria > Planctomycetota > Uabimicrobiia > Uabimicrobiales > Uabimicrobiaceae > JAJDCR01. The sequence continues at coordinate 48,386 of JAJDCR010000165.1, read as the reverse complement.
TCGCCATCACCTTTTGCAAGAACTTCTACTTGAAAAATTTTGCTTTCCAAAGGAGGTAAATCTGTTACAACCCAGGTAACGACGCCATGCTCTTCTCGAAAGCTTCCTTCAGGTGAAGAACTGACATAAAAGGTGTTTCTTCGATCAATGCGGTTCTTAACAACCAATTCACTGATCGGATCATTGCCTAAATTGTTTACTGTCATGGTGTAGGTAATTGTATTTTCTTTGTAAACTCGGTCTGGAACTTCGACTTCCAGAGAAGCACTTGCTAGTGCGATGGGAATATAGGTATCTTCCACTACCAAATCAACTTCTTGAAGGCCTCCATTTAGATCAATGACTTCTTCTGTTTCGGTGGTATCGATAGCCACCTCAAATTCTTTTAGTCCTTGAGTCTCTCGACTTACGTTGGTGTCTCCATCAACTACGGGCCATGCTTCCATCGCAACGGCTTCATCTATCTTACAACATTCCACTTGACATCCTGTAACGAAACAAGATAGTATAGCCAAAAAGAAAAAAAGGTTTTTCAACATAGCTTCCCTGCCTTATAAAAAATTAGAAACTTTGATAAGAGACTTTCTTTAGTTAAATTCTAGAGAACACATTAGTGGGACTATTTAATAAATCTAGAGCTTGATCTCGACTAAATCATCAATTCCACCAAACCCATCTCCATCTCCACCATCATCTTCAGGATCAAGTAGATTGTCTACTTCGTCTAGATCATCTAGTTCATCTAATGGATCTATTTTCTGGATTTGTTTTTTTGTAGTCGATTTTTTCTTCTTTTTCTTTTTCATCTCGGTGAGGTCAAATCCACAAAAACTTCCATCGATCAAGTTTTCGCATTGGTAAATTTGGCCGGGGTTGTAATTGTGAATAGTTTTAGAGTCTTTACATCGTGGACAATCTAATACCTTGCGGGATTGTGCATCCAATACTCTTTTTAGCTGAGCAGCAGTCAAAGACTGGTTTTTTACCAAAACCTGTCCCATTTGCACCCTAATTCCTCGCTCTAGGAATTGTTCTTGTATGTCAAGAGCGTCCATCATTTGTTCGTCATTGATCATGTTTTGTTCTAGGGCTAGCTCACCAAACATTTTCCTTTTAGCCTTTTGAACATTTTCATCTGGGCCGCCCATCTCGTCGTCGAGCATGCCATTAAGTCGATCTACTTGGGTTTGAGTTAAGTAACCTTTTTCCAGAAAAACTTGATCTAAAGTTTTATCTCGCTCAAAAAACTCGATTGTGTTTAGGCACTCAATAAGTTGTTTTTCGGTAATAAAACGTTTCTCAACAGCCATCATACCAAGTAGTTTATTTTTAACATCATTCATTCATAATCTCCTAGGAAGTAATTTCCTGGAAAACGAAAACTATTAGACTAATCAATATGTACTTTAGCCTTTGAATTTAATATACGTAGATAAAGAAAAAAATTCAAGTCTAATTTTTTGTAGGGTAGCTCATTAGTTTGCTCGAATAGAACTTGTTATTTGCATTTCTCTGAAGTATAATATAACGTGTAGAGGCAAATTCACTTGGTTCAAGAACTAAGTGCTGCCAACTTTTCTTTGCTTTACATGTAAAAATTAGATTTATCTATAGATTTAAGATGATTTAAGATGATTTAAGACGATTTAAGGCGATTTAAGGCCTTAGTTAAGGCGTTTAGTTTGTTCACACAACTTCTTTTTCTTGTCTATCTTTTTTTGCTCCTCACTATATGTTTGTACTTGCTATATATATACATTTATAGTAAACCTCGCACTAAAAAACAAACTCTCCGAGAGTACACTAAAAGAAGAGGGGTTCAAACCCTCACGGAAGCTATTCTTTTGGAGCAAAAAAAAACTGCAGAAATAGACCAGTTTAAGATCCAGAAAAATTCTTCTTCAGAGAAAATTAAAAAATTTCATTTCTCATCTCAAGAGATGGGGAATTTGAAAGAAAAAAAGTCACTCCTTTCTCAATCAAAAAAGAAAAAATCTAAAACAGAGAATAAAGTGACTCTTGGATTTAATCTTGTCAAGGAATTAGATTTCATTTGGCCTAATGTTGAGGGGACGTATCAAGATTTTTCTCAAGCAGTTGATAGAGTTAGCGATGTTTTATCTCCTTTTCTAAAAGACGATGAAGAGTTGCGAATTCACAATTACTTGGAAACAAAACGTTATTCTCTTTTAGCCAAAACTCTAAAAGAAATATGCCTTTCCTTAGAGGGAGAAGCTTCCGTTAAAACCATTTGCCAAAGTAAATTTTTTTCTTATCTTGATTATGGACACTGTCTTGAAAATAAAAGCAAAAGAAAATTTAAATTTGATATAGACTATCCCAATTTGAAATTCTCTCAAGAAATCTCCTTACTATTGGAAAAATTGTTTCTGAAACACTGCTGCGAAAAGGAACAATTTTCTTGGACTAACATAAAAGATTTTTTAGATAAAACCTCTCTTTCTTTTTTGGAAAAACAATCCTTTACAAAAAGTATAGAGGAGTTGGGGCAGGATGTCTTAGACCTTTTATTGGAAGATTTCCTAAGTAGTTTAAAACCTCAAAAACGTAAATATGCGATGGAGTATCGTTGTTTTCGTCTAGTTTTGAGAAACACCAATTCTCAAGATCCCAAAAAAGTGGGGAAACTCATTCAAGTTGTCATTCGAGATATGAGGGCTATCCACAAACAGATATCTAAAACCGTTGCTTTTCAAACTCCAGAAGAAGTTGCTCACTTGGTTACGTTGGTAAAAAGAAAAACCTTAGCTTCTCCTAATTTAAATAAAGTACTCGAAGTGGAAAAGAATAAAGATCAAGAGTTACGCCTATTGATTTTTTCCATAATCGTCTTTTTAGGTTGGTATCCAAAAGATGATACTTTATTTGAAGAAGAAGAGCGGGATTTACTTGCTTACTTTGACCAACTTCTCTATTCCCGACGAACGCGCTTAGAAATTGTCCGCGACACTAAGAAAAAAGATGTTGGACAAGAATTCACAGAGAAACTACATATTGTTCAAGAGAAGATGAAAGAAGCAGAGAGTCTTCTAAAAGACATTCAGGCGAGTAAGAAAACGGATATTATTGGGGCCACTGTGGAAATTGCAGTACCTCGTCAATGCGAAGACTATTTTCCTTTGAGAGGAACGTTGGAAGATATATTTGTTGAACCTTGTCAAATTGGAAACTTAATTAAACTAGAAATTTCTGAAAAGAATCGTTTAAAGAGTTTTGTTATATTTACAGGAAACAACATCCAGTTTATGTAAGTCCGAAAGCTTTAGTAAGCATTTAAGTTCTTGGAAAAATCGAATAGTAACATCATGCAAAAGGTAGAGAGATGGAACCTGAAGAAATATTGCCAAACCAACCTAAGGCAAAAGGAAAGGAAGAAAAGACCCTTCAAAAGGAGTCTAATGACTCTGTTATTAAAGTTGAAGAATCGGAACTTCCTTTGACTTTTTTAGAGTCTTCTGAGAAAGGGAAATTGAGTTCAGAGACAGACTCTTCTTCTATTTTAGATGGATCTTTAGACCTTGAAGATAGCTCTCTTTTACCAATAGAAGATAATAATTCTCCTGTGAATGAATCATTATCCTTGGAAGATAGCTCTCTTTTACCAATAGAAGATAATAATTCTCTTGTTTTGAGTGAATCATTGGCCTTGGAGGATACTCCTCTTCTTTTAGCTCTTCCAGAAGAAGAGATTTCCTCTGATGAGGATAAAACTGATGAGGATAAAACTCTAGAAAAAGAAAAAGAGGAAAAACACAGAACCCAAGAAAAAAAAATAGAGGTAAAAGAGAAAAAGGATTCTTCTATAGAGAGCTTTACAGAAATTAAGGAAATAAAAGAAGAATCTAGTAAAGAAAATCAAGAAAAACTCTACAAAAGTACAAAAACTCTCTTTGGTAAAGTGGCGATCCTCTTAGGTATGGCAACTCAAGACCAAGTCAATGATGCTTTACTCAGCGCAGTGACGGATCACTCAGGAAAAAAACTCGGGGAAATTATGATCGAGTTGGGACACTTAACTCCCGAACAAGTTGATACAATTAAATCACGGCAAAAAACCAAGGCGATGGTTTGTCCTAAGTGTGAAAAAAAATATCAGATCGTTCTTTTTCAAAAAGGGAGAAGCTACAAATGCAAAACAGCCCATTGCGTCGAAGAATTGCTTGAATGGAAAAAATTTAAGAAAAAAAAGAAAATAAATAAAAAAGAGCTCACGGGACAGATGCAGGTAATGGGTTTAACTCAGTCGATTACTCAAGTTTCTCGTAAAAAAAGGTATGATACTGCCGGACTTGATTTTGTTAGCGAACAGAAACCAGAGGAAATACAAACAAAGGGACAACAAGGCCAAGTTTTAAGAACTCCTGATATACTAAAACAAGCTGGGATAGATATTCCTAGTATGGTGAGTAGCACAAGAAGAATTGATAACAAGCCTATCCTTCAATCTCAGAAAAAATCTACCGAACCAGGAAAGTATATTTTTATTTTTGTTTTTATCATTGTTGCTTTTTTCCTTTTTCGTGGAGGCTCTGAAGAAGGTGAAGATTTAAATACAAGAGAATCCAAAAGCCTTAAGGAAATGGCAGAAGAAAAAATGCATCAACGCTATGCTAAACTTATTTCCGAGCCTGTTGATGGGAGAGATAGTCGTTCTATAGGTAAAAGATTAAAAGAGTATCGTTCTTTTCAAATTAAATATTCTCAAAGCCCTTACCAAGAAGATATTGAAAACGATATCAAAAAACTGCAAGAACAATTAAATATAGTTCATTTGGAGCAAGAGTATATTGTTGTGGAACGACAAATTCAAAATAAAATTCGCCATGGAGAGTTTGCTCCTGCTCTAGAATCGGTAGCGAAACTTTCCGAAAAATATGGACTCCTCGCTCTAGAAGATCAAAGCGTCAAACTCCGAGAGCAAGTAGAAAAGAGTAGTCAAGATGAACTAGACGGGTATTTAGTTAAAATCGGAAATTGGATTGCAGACAAAAACTTTACTAAAGCACGTCGTCTTTTCCAAGAGGCAAGGCGTCATCAAACTGCAAGAAGCTTAGCTAAATTAGCAACACAAGAAAAAGAGCTAGATAAAATCATTTTCCAAGAAGAGCGTTTGCAATCGTTTCTTTTTCTTTCGGAAAGAATCACTTATCTATTGCAACAAAGAAAATATGACGAGTCTATCGAAAGACTTGAGTTGGAAAAAACAACTAGTCCTCATCTAACTGAGGATTTGTCCCAATGGATTTCTTTCATTCAAAATGATCGTGAACTTTGGCAACAACTTACCTTGAATCTAGAAAAACTTAGAGGTAAGAGTTCTAGTTTTTTTCTAGAAAAAGAGCGCCGTAAAATCCAAGCTCGTCTAATTAATTTTAAAGCTGAAAAAGAGTCTCTTATTCTAGTAGGAGAAGATCGTAAAGCTATTTATGTTAAACTTCGAGAGCTTAGTGTTAACAATATCAAAAGTTTAGTATTTATTTCAAAAAAAGACCTTTCAGAGAAAGAAAAAATAGCATTTTCCCTTTTTCTCTCTGTTTGGAAACCTTTTTTAGAGCCTACTCTTGAGCTGAAAGAAGATTCTTTTTTCCGAGAAATTTTTCTTTTAAATCTTCTATCTCAAAGCAAGAAACATCTAAGAGAAAAGAATTTACGAGAACTTTCTGGAGGATTACGTTTGTTTTTAACTTTTTCTAAAGACAACCTTACTCAGAAATTTCAAGAGGAACTTAAAAAGCTCATTCAAGAGCAAAAAAGAGAAGAAAAACTTCCTTCTAAATATAGAGAAAATCTGCTTTTAATAGAAGAAAAGTATCTTCGAGATGAGGAGTAAATATATGGAAAAACAACAGAAAAACTACTTTATTATAACAATCACATTTTTTTTGCTTTTGTCTGTGTTTTCTTCTGTGGGCTTCGCCGACAGTCTCTACTTTTATACAGATAAACAACAGACTAAAGGTATTGTTTACAAGCCTGGACAAATTTGCTATCTTGCTTGGAAAATTTTAAATGATAAAGGTTCTGAACTAACAGAGGCTGAACTGGAAAAAAACTATCTACACTTCAGCCTGACCATTCATCAAAAAACAAAAACAGAAGAAAAAATATTACAAATAAAAAAATTGGAAAGCCCTACTTTACAATATGGCTGGGAAATTCCACAGGTAACTCAAAAAAATGTATTCAGAGTGACTTTAGATGCCGTAGCTCAAAGTAACTCCTCCATTAGACTATCTTCTGAGTTGCTGCTTTATGTCAGTCCGATAAAAAACCTTTCTTTGAAGCTATCTGATCTAAGCTCTTGCTTGACTGTTTTGATGGATTGGAATGGACGACGAGGTTATTATGATCAATGTAGCCCGGCAGAAGCTCTAAAATATGCCCAAAAAGCTTGTGATTTTTTAAGGCAAAAGGTGGATCCTGCGGAGTATCAAGATTACTTGGATGTGGTTGAAAAAACAGAGCAGGTTCAATTAGCTTCCTTGGATCTTTATTGCTCCGTGAAAGGAGCACGATTGCAAGTAGGTCGGTGGTTTGCTGGCTTTTTTAAAGAGTGGGATGACAAACAAGAAATGTACCACTTACGCATTGAGCTTCCCATAGACCAAAGTAGAGCGTACCCCATATTAGTCAAAAGGTTAAGTAAAGTATATAAAACGGCTCATACTCATACGGGGCAAAGCGCTTGTGTGATAGAAAACTTGAATGAAACAGGTATTATTACTGTTAAGACGGCATTTTCTCGTTCTATTGTATTAACGGGTTATAATAGTAAAAACGAATGGGAAAAAGAACATCGAGTCCGTCTTTATTTAGATAAATCCCAAGTTCTACGTGTTCGTATAGAAGAGGGAGATATCTCTCTGCGAATATACCTAAACCCTAAAGGTTCTCAAACTTTAGAGATAGGGAAAAGTGGAACTTCGTTTTATCTAAATAAAAACGGACGTAGGTACAATTTTTCTGGAAATGAAGTTAATCTTTTAGATTTTTAAGAGCGTTGTCTAGGGATGCACCCTAATTAGTTTCTATACTAATCTCTAGTAAGCTTTAAAGGAGTAATCGTGAAAAAATCTCTGTTATTTATTGTTTTAGGTATTATGGTGTGCTTTTCGACAGCTTGTGTGAATGAAGGTGCTATTAAAGAAGATATTGAACTCCAGCAACAACAATTGAATGACTTAGAGTCTAAAGTGAAAAAGATGCGAGATAAGCAGAAAGTCATGGAGAAAGAACTGGAAACCGTTCAATCTGATATTAAGGTTTTGCGTGACCAAACTAATAAAGTTATGGGCCAGTAAATGGCTAATTAGTAGACCTCAGTAAAAGGAGCTATCGTGAAAGCGATTTTTTTAAGTATTTTCTTTTCATTGGGCTTGTACGGATGTGTTGGAGCCGACTGGAAAGATACTCTCCAAGAACAAAGCCAGCGTATTAAGAAATTAGAAGGGGAAGTAAAAGAACTTACCCAAGAGCAAGAAACATTGCAGTATAGAATTCAGAAACATCGGACAGAGTTCGGTGAACTTCGGAAAAAAGCAGACCAAGCAGTATTACCGCCATTTATGGAGTCTAATCTACAAGAGGGAAATAACTAACTATGTTGGGGTTAAAAAAAATTTTCTTTTTGATTATGGGAATGCAAGTTTTCCTAATGTTCTCTCCCCTTCAAGCGGACTCTGTTTCTACATTGGAAAGAGCGCGCAAAAGTTATCAAAATCAAAAATATGATGAAAGCTTATCTCTTTTTTCTCAGTGTTTAGAAGAGTGTTTAGAAGAATCTTCCTCGAAAAAAAAAGAAGGAAAGTTCCAAGAAGCGCAGCTGGGGGGAATCGTTTCTCAACTTCTCCTAAGTAAAAAAGTAGACAGTAGAATAAATGAACTTAGTCCTACTATTCGATATTATTGGAACGGAAATTCTTTTTCTCTATGGGATGATATTTCGACAAAATCTCAAGAAGAGCTTCAAAAAAATCTTTCTTCGGATAAATCTTATATTTTTCTTCAAGTAGTTGACTTACTTATTCGGGAAAGACATTTAGCGGCGCTTTCTTTTTTTATTAAAGAAGAAAAATTGGATGAATCGCTAGAGCAGGTGGTTTGGGATTTTTCTCTAACCAAAGCTTGGGGAATGCTGCAGAAAAATAAAATTCTCCCCGCAAAAGAGCTTTTTTTGTTCTTAAAGAAAAATCTTCCTTCTGTCTCACGCTTTACTCAAAGTGGCCAATCTGGTTGGTTGCTGACTCAAGTATTGAGCCAACCTTGGAAAGAAATTCATATTGATGAGGTGACAAAGGCTTTTCATCATAATTCATTTTTTTTAGACAGAGAAGAATGGAGTCTTCAAGAGAGTACCTCTTTAGCAGCTCTCTTTGAAAGGGGTGGATTAGCTGAGGCTAAGGATCTAAACAAATACCGAATCTTTTTAGCAGAAATGATTTATAGTTTTGGGAAAGTTTCTACTCAACACGACGATGTTTGGCGTAAAGGTCTGATTTTTCTCAACAAGAAAGCTTCTGCCAAAGAACCTTTTGTTTTGTTTATGAAACGTCGTTTTCACTGTGTTTTGGGCTGGGATGTTTTGGCCAAAGGTGACTTGAAAAAAGCGGAGAAAATTTTTCGGAGATTGCTAAAAGCCTCTCAATCGGTTCAAGAAGAAGCTCACTTAGCTTTACTTGTTCTTGAATGGAAAAAATATAGCTCTCTTTCTCAATGTATTGAAAAGGCAAAAGAGAAAAAATTCCAAAATCAATTCTGGATGGCAGGTCGTAACTTGGAAATTTTTCGATTTCCTCATCGCCAAGAAAATAGGGAGCAGTGGCAAAAGGTTTTCCAAGAAAACTCTATCCACCGTGTTTTCTTAATCCTTTTAGATAGCCTTTGTCTTCTGGGGGATGGACGTAGTGCTTATGAATTACTGGGAAACCTGGTGGATACTTACCCTGAGCTTCAAGAGCTTTACATTTTAGAAGAAGAAAATATTCCCAAAGATCCTTATACTGATGGGAAGATTTGGGAAAAGCTGTATTAATCACTTATCATTTGCTGAATACAAACGTTTGTGTAAAAAATATAAATGGCTTTCACTGCAAAGCAGTGGCGAGATAAAACCTAGGGTTTCAAACCCTAGAAAATAAGAAATTCTGGGCTCTGGGTTTTGGACTTTGAATTCCCACTTAACTATAGAAAGTAGAGATTTATGCAAGGCAAAATCATGTCTTTTTCGTTTGCTTCCTTGTATATCTGTTTCTTGCTCTGTGTCTTCCCTAGCGCAGGTTATGGAGCAGATTTAGTTTATGCAGAAATGGAATTTCCGCTAAGCTTTGCAAATTTGCGACAGTATTCATTTAACCCTTTAGGGCGATTTCAGACCCAAGTAGAAGGCCGCCTCATTGAGTTAACGGCAGACCCCTTGGTCGATATCTATCAAGTTACAGCTGGGCAGCAGGCATACCGACCATGTCTAGTCCAGTATAAAGCTCTTAAGTTGCGAGATCGCTCTATCTTGAATTTTAACATAGAAAAAGCTCTTTGGCCCGATGGACGCCTACTTAGCTTTGAAGATATTTGGTTTTCTTTGGAGTATCGCAAACTCAATGAGGATAGCTGGGGAGGAAATCGAAGCTTAATCGTTACGGCCAAAGGAGAGCAAACCTTCGATGCTTATTTTGGAGATAACGCTTGGAAAACCCCAAAGCCCGGAGAATTTTACTTTCCCGTAGTAAACAAAAATGCTTTCCTGAATAATAACTCTCCTAGAGAAGCTGAAGTAGACAAAGAGAAACAGAAACTCATTGGTTATGGGCGCTACACGATTAGCGACGTTGAGGAAAATCGATCGATTACCATGAAAAGGCGTTTGCAGCATCCGTATTACGAAAACCTTAAGCTTTCTGGTGGAGTTGAAGCGATCGATACCGTGAAGATGTTTGCTTTCCCTAATGCTCGCATCACTCGCAATGAACAATTTATTAATGGGCGAGTTCATTTATTAACGAGTACAACCCAAAAAGATGTTAGCTACATTACAAACACTCTAGGTGACAATGCAAAAGTTTCTCGCTACTTTGATGACTCCTTTAGTAGCTTTGTTTTTAACTGTGCTCATCCTTATTTAGAAATTTCAGCTATTCGCCGCGCTTTTAACTATCTTATTCGAAAAGAACTTCTTTTAAAACGCGTTTTAGGAGAAGAAGGGGGGCGTTTAATCTCTGGTCCCCTACCACGAAGAAGCTTTTTTTATAATTTGCAGGTTCCTGTTTACCAAGATGATGCTAAAAAAGCTTTGGCTATGATTGAGCTTTATCGAAACTGGGGGCTTGATCTCTATGAGGAAAAAAACGAAGTACGAGTTTTTTCAAATCCAACGAAAGGCCCTGCTGATGAATTGGCGGGAGAAGATCGCATTTTAGAAGTCGAGCGAGTTAAAATTTCTTCGTTAGAACAATTTCTGGAGGAAATAAAATCTTCCAAGGAAGATACTGTTCGAGTTAAAATAATTCGTGAAAAGCGAATTTTGACTAAGCGAATTCGCCGAGAAGTAGCCCCTAAGGTTGGAATTTTTAGCAGCGTGCAAATATTGAACGGTCAACTCGTTGGGTTTCCTGAGTTAAATCTCATTGCGAACAACCCGGAAGGAAAAGACCCTTTAATTAAACAAGTTTGCGGAGCTATTAAAGAGGACATGAAAAAAATCGGGATCGAAGTCAAGATAGATTACTTGGATGGAAAAAGCTACTATCCTCGCTTAACCCAAGCGAAGTTTGACCTAGCTTTTCGCACTATAAAAATGACAGGAACTCCGAGCATTCACCGAATGTTTTTCCATAAAAAAGCAGATAAAGAAATCTCTAACACGAACTATGGACGCTATAGTAATGAATCTGTCAATAGAATAGCTACAAGTACTCGTGATGTTACCGAGATGAAAATATTGATTTCTGCCTGGAAAAAAACCCATCAAGTTTTGCACCAAGATCCTCCTGGGATATTTCTGTGGAGCCGTCAACACATTTTACTCCATGATCCACGTCTAGTTGTAGTAGAGCCGGACAGTGATTACAAAATTCCTCATGGCTATACAGAAATTAATGGCTTGATTAATATTTTTAATGAAGTGCATTTGTGGGGAATGAAGAAGTAAAATAGCATTTTAGTACCGAATAAAAAAAGCCCTCCATCAATTAAATTGATGGAGGGCTTTTTTATTAAGTACAAGAAAACGTACTAGAGAAATTTAGTTTTTCAAGAGTTTATCGTAGAGAGGATAATGAGAAGGATGCTCTCCGGCGATAAGCATGTCGATTTGAAAATTTTCCTCGGTGATCTTAGTCTCTTTTTCCGAGCTAATGTTAGTGATTTGTAGATCGCTAACTCCTTCGGTTTTGAAGGTAACTTGGAGGGGAGTGATCACTCGGGTATTCACTGTGACATTGGCCCAGAGCTGGCTAATGCCATCGGCCGTTTTTTGGTATCCGAGGTTCATTCGACGAACACCTTGGGCGAATGATATTGTGAATTCGCGAGGATGATCCTTGTCCCACATTTTGTTATCTGGTTCGACTAGGGTATCAACAAGGGCTCCTTCGACGACTTTTCCAATTTTCCAAGTCATGCGTGATCCACTTTCGGCATCTAGGCTACTTCTAAGAGTAAAAGAGCGGCCCAGACCTTTTTGGCTGAATTGAAGGATTTCGCAAACTCGAGAGATGCTGATTTCGCCTTTAGAAGGAGAAACTACACGAGCCATCGGAACACGGTTCTTACTAAGGTGCTTCTTAAAGTTATCTCGAAAATAAGAGTGTTCAAAAACTTTTCCTCCTAAGACGATAAGAGAATTTTCAGGCGTTTCTGAGAAACCTTTAATTGTGAGATCACCTAATTTCTCAATCGCCTTGTTAAACTCATCTCCATAGAGTTCTTCGAAGTGTTTTTTTCCTTCTACCGTAGTCATTTTTTCCCAGTCTTCAAAGACCTTACGAGTTAAGGTATTGACTTTGTGGGCAGAGGTAGCTCCGTAGCGTTTCTCTTCTTCTTCTTCTAAGAAAGAGCAACTGACGTGGTCTCCTCCAAGGCCTGTGCGACCTAAATAGCTATGGTAAACGGAAATGGCTTCTCCCACTCTTTTAGCAGAAGCTAACTCCGAAATAGAGTCTACATTGATGCGGACAACACGAGAGTGAGTTCCCCCCATTGTTACAACCAAAAAGCTAAGCTGGTCGGTGATACGAGGAAGGATACCTCTTTGGGCCAAGAGTTTTTTTAGATCTAGCTCTTGAGAAGCCAATTTTGCTTCCACGTTGTCGGTTAGCCAGTGTAGCAAAGTGATCAATGACTCTGGTAAGAAAATGAACTTGTCTTTCATTTCGACATGCTCTTCTTCCGAGTCTAGAAGAGGAGGAAAAAAATCTTCCGCCGCTTCGACAAACCAATTGCGGTACTTCTGTAGATCTGGTTCGGAAAAATAGTCAGGGTACTCTACGACAACTTGTCCTAGCTGGAAGCGACGAATCTCAGAAAAATAAGACTTTGACGCATTCCAAAGGTACTCGTATTGTGCTCTGATGAAGTGCTTAAATACTTCATCGTTAGAAGGAGACTGAAAGAGTACCTTTTGTCCGTCATAGCTAGTTACAAAAGACGCTAATTTCGTTCCCGCTAGAAGAAATCTGTTGGGCTGGAAAAAGAGCGTACAAGCAGGGTCCCCTCTATCACTCATAAAATGTCCAAGGGCTTCCTCACCAAGAGCAACTTCATGATCGATGTCACTGATTACTTTTTCGACTCGGAAAACCGATAGATCTTGTTTTGCTCTTTCATCTTCCGAATTGAGAGGCATAAACTCGTTGCCGATTTGACAAAAGGCACTTCGCTTGGTGTAGGTTGTACCTAGAGCTAGCCCCATGTGCAGAGAGGGAAGTTGGTAGCCCCGTTTTGGCAGTTTTATATCAGGAACCTGTAGCGAAGAGTCTTTTAGTAAAGCCGCTCCTTTTGGGTTCTTGTATACTTTCTCCCATATGCTCATGGTAAAAAATCTCCTTTATTTTAGTTGGATTCCTCAATCGCGGGAAGCTTTTCGTTGATAGCACTTAGAGCATCGTAACACTCGGTTACTTTGATTGCTTCCTCTTTGGAAATATCATCACGGATATGGAAAGAAGAGGTAATTTTAGATTTTTGATCCCAAAGGTGTTTCTTCAGTTTATCTTGGTTCCAAAGAGCAGCCAAAAGTTGACATTCCATTACATTTTGGACGGCTTCTTGGAAAGCTTTTCTCTCTTCATTGTTGTAAATACCACGAAGCTCGTTTTCGAGTTGGGCAACAGGTTCACTTAGGTAATTAATAACCTCTTCAACAGGGATATTTCCGTTGATGATAGGTCGTCCTTTTTCTTCCATAAAGCTGACAACTTGTTGCTTAACTCTGTTGCGGACATGTTCAAAGGTTTGCTTTTGATAAACATCCCAATCTTCTTCCTCGGTTTCGGCGTCTAACATAACATTACGGACTTGATCGAGTGTAAGAATTTTGCGGTCTACCAAAATCTGACCAATGCGGACTTTACGACCAGTTTCGTTGTTAACCTCTTCTTGGAAAAGAAGAGAGTCCTCAATTTCTTTGGAAGTACAAAAGCCTTTTTGAACGCAGTATTCGCCAAAACGCTCGGGAAGACGAAACTCTTCACTACGCCAACGAAGATCTGTTAGGTCCTTGAGGAGTTTTTCTAAGTACTCGTCGATTTCTTTATTCGATGGTTTTTCTTCGGCCACCTTTTTGGTACTCAAGACCATAAGGAGGTTTTTTACCAAGGGAAGGATTTGAGTTCCTATGCGATCATAGCGAATTTGACTTCCCTGTTTACGCATAATCCTTTCGACTGTTTGCCAAGCAAACTTTATCCCACCGTCTTTATCATCTAGACAAGCCTTGAGGTTTTTCTTGGCGTCGTAAAGATAACGATTTAAAGTAGGACTACTTGTACTACTGTCTAAGAAGGACTCGCCCCCTTCGATGTTGATTTTAAACTTGGGTGCACGGCAGAGAAAGACATTATTAAAATCGTCTCCTAAGCCCCGGATCTTATCCATTACATTGGTTTGAACCCAAAGTTTCCAAGTTTTATCTTCATCAGGAACGTATTCTTTCTTTTTGTTTTTCTTGTAGTCTTCTTTATTGATTGCTTGAGCAACCGCTTTGTCTAACTTGTTTAAGAAAATGAAGAGACGTTTTTGAAGATTCCCGTGTTTACGACACTCATCAAAGAGTGACTGGAACTCGGTATCTACCTGTTGCTCTTCCAAAACAAGAATAAAGATGATAATGTCGACTGAAGGAATCAGACGCTCAAATCCCCAACGGTTTTTATACGCCTGGATCTGTGAGTGAACCATTTGGTCGGGTTTGAGAGTGTCTGCTTCATCTCCTCCCACACGAACTCCCGCGGTGTCGTAGATATCGATATCTTTGAGGATGTCTTCCTCAACAAAGAGATCGGTAATCGCACCAACGGTACGCATAAGATAGTACTTTTCCCCGAGGGACTTGGCTTCTTGTCGAGCAAGATTCTCTTTATCTCTTAAGATGTCACCTAGGTCTTTTGCTTTTTGTCCTTTATCTAGGAAAAACTTCAAAAGCTTGCGAGGTACCGGGTTCATGGAATTAAAAGCATTGCTATCGGGATCAAAATGTTCTGTGATGAGAGTCAGAGTGTCAAAATACTCACTGTCCTCTTCATCACCATCTACTTTAGCCCAATTGTGAGCCTCACGAACCCAGTCGCGAAGTGCCACATAAAGCTTTTTCTCGAAAGCTTCGTCTCTTTTCTCATCGCTTCTTTCTAGACGAACAATCTCATCCCAAGACTCGGCCACTTGACTGTCATCGCGAATGGCTTGGCGAACCTTGGGTAGGCTAGACATTAGCTTCGATAAGTCACGGGGCATAAGAAAAGTCAAACGCCCATGATCCTCTGGACTAAACTCCTTGGGATAACGCATACGTACCAGCATAGGAGTAGTATCCGCCGCCGTGGAACCGGAGAAAGATCTGAGCTTCGGTAAAAAGCTTCCCAAAAGCTCCGTTTTCCCAGCAGAACTTGTCCCGAGAAGAATCGCACAGGGAGGACGTTGGGAACGGCTAACTATGTTCAGCCCATCGTTGCCTATGCAAGTTAACTCATCTTCGATGTCTCGAAGAATTTTGTTATTTCGAGGATCAATGCTCTCCTTGAAAGTTTGGAGTGGCAGTGTATCTTTGATGACATCTACCATTTTTACCGTGCATTCTCCTAATGCACGGCAATGTTCTTCATAAGAGGCCATACTCTCTCCTAATCGTTACTGATAACAGGGTCACTGTTTGTGATACGTGTTTTATCTATGATGTACTTGGGGAAACCACGTTGGATTCCCTGTTTGGGCGATATCTTCCAGATTAAGATCATCGAATCTTTTTGCTGGGAAGTCACTTTCAAAACAGGATGAGTGCCGGCAAAGTCTTTCGGCTTTAAACCATCCTCGTAAATGGTCACTTTAAGTTCATGTCCATTGTTGGCGTAGTTATAGCGGAAAGTTTGTGGTCTCTCGTTTTCCATTTGGCGCAGTTCGTTGTAGTAAGTTCCCAGTTCTGGGTTCCATTTAAAATGAACGGCTGAGCTTACTTGGCTACTTGAGTTGAATAGTCTTTCCAACTGGTCAAAAAAACCACGGCGAGACAAACGACGGGCAACATTGTAAGCATCAATGATTTCCTTTAAATTGTTATAAGGAAAGAAGATGTTTTGAGGAAGTTGGGTCTTCTCGTCGAGATACAAGAACTCCAGTTCGTAATCTTCTCCTAAACTGACCAAGTTTCTTTTTTCTTCTGGTGGCGAAACTGTCAGTGGCCAAAACAAGCTAAAGTCGATAACCACAGGATCTAGTTTCGTCGCTTGGATATTAAAAGCAAAAGGAGTTAAGGTTGGACCATTCTCAAAGAGGAAGTTCCAAACCCAGTCTTTTTTGTCTTTTTTAATCTCCCACTTAAATTGACCATTTTGATTGCGAACGACTTCGCGCATACGGTCAGGAGAGACGTGATATCCACTCACCTCATAGAGGATTACACTAGCAGGATGAACTTCAAAGTCGATAATAGGAGGACTAATTCCACCTGCTCGAACGACTTCATGCTCTCCTTGGTTATCTTCATAGTAGATTTTTACGGAGAGACGGTCTTCCACACGAGAAGCTTTTTTCTCTTTAGAAGTATGAGGACCAAACCAGTCTTGGAAAACACTAGCTCCTTCTACTGTTAGGATATTAGTGTAGCCCGTTTCATCTGTAGTAATATCTACTTTGTAGTCTTGACCAGGATAAGGAGATAGACGAATACCATCTCGTTTAAACAATCTGACTTTGACGTGACTTCCATCCGGACGGTAGGATTTTAGATAAATCCATTTATGGAAAGGACAGCGATCTTGGGTCAGACGGTCAACAACAAAGGTGAAGTTGCTGTACCAAGCACTTGGGTCAGTGAACTGAGGCATCATCGTTCGCTCAACAAAGCGAAGAAGACCTGATTGTTCTTCTGGGCTTAGTCTTTCTCGATTATCCCCAGCATCTTCTTTTTTACGCACTTTAGGTTTTAATTCAGACCAATAAACTCGGCGCACATCAACCGGCGAAAGGAAGTAGCTTTGGAATCGTTTTTGAATCTCTTCTGAGATTGCATTGACTTCTTTTTCGTTAATACTACCATCTACGTCGGCAATTTCGGTAGTAACACCTTGAAGAGCAATCCAAAACTTACTTTCTGATTTAGCAAAGTCATTGAGGCGACTTTCCCAAAGAGTGTACTTGAGTAAATTTTCATGAATTTTTTCAGAAATTTGGACACCAGACTTCCCGATGGCAACGGTTTGCTCTGGGAAAACATCTTGGTGAGGGTAAAGCTCTGTTAGTACATTCATGACCGAAGAATCTTTAATCGTGTGAGGAATACCGTAATAATAGGCTTCTCTCAGTTGATGAAGATTTTCGTGGGTTTTATCCATCAAAAGTTTATCATAAGAGATGATAAACTCAATTTCTTGGTAGGTTTCTGGCTCATTTACCATCACTGGAAAAGCACGGTTAGGGTAGTTACCTACGATAACTTTGAAATTATCATTTTCAACATTAGTGCCTTGGGTAAACACTTTGTCCAAGTCGCGCAATTTAAGATAGTCGGCCAGTAAATCCTCTGCTTGAGGGCTCCAAGACAAAGCAAGAACTTCTCGCATGAATTGGTAGGCCATCTTAATTCCAAACTCATTTTTTTGCTCAATTGACTGAGCCAATGTTTCTCCAAGCTTTCCTAAGATAGCTGGAGGAGCTTTAAGATCATCAAAACCTACAGACTGGAGACTCCAACGAATTGCTTCGCTGAGCTTCTCATCGGTTTCATGAGCATTCCACTCTTGGTGGTAACGGCCGTGCATAAGTTGTGTGGAAGCACAAGCCAAAAGGAATCGAACTTTATTGGCCAACTTTTCATGGTCGGCTTTTTCGTATTCCTTAACTTTGATGCTTAAAGTATTCTCATCGTTGTTGAGAGTGACTTTCCAGTTTTCTGGTCTAATCTCTGCCCTAGAAACAGTAACTTCCAGTTGAGCGTCCATTTCTTTGGCAGGATAGTAGAAAGTAAAATTGACTTTCTTGTCTTTATCTCCCGGATGGATAGCTTTCCCAGGTACAACTAGGTACTTAGTAACTCGTCCAATGTCTTGTTGCTCAGGTAAGAAAAGATAATCGCGGTCTTTACTTCGAAGAGCTTCTTGGGTATCCACTTCGATATGAGCCGGATCTTTTTGTCTTTTTAAGAACTTGATCTGAGAAGATGGTTGCGAAAGACGCTTTGCTCCGAGAATAGACTCTTCATTGTAGGTAAACCAGTCGCCGTCTGTTGTTTGGTACAGAGTGTTCGCTATACTAGGGTCATCTATTTTTAGATAGACTTCATTGGAAACATCCTTAACCGCTTCTTCTCCGGAAAAGAGAACTACGCTATAGCGGAAACCTCCGAGAGGTCCTTCTACAGAAGCGCTCTCTGTCCAGTCCTTGCGATTGTACTGATTCACTCCCTGAGTGAGAGAACTATCTTTCCAGGTAACCACTTTAAGAGCTTCTCGAGATCGAGCTGAAATAGGAAGAGTGGTTGCGACCTTCTCTCCGTCCCATTTTACAGCTAAAGAAGAATCTTCTACGTTTTTGTCTGTTAGGACAACAACATAGAGTTGGTTAATCCCTTTGGCTTTTTCTTCTCGTATTTTGAAAGAACCTAATTTATCCGGACTAACAGGGTCAAAACACTTGGAGTCAGCTGATACTTTTTGGTAGGTTTCTGGTTTGGCAGAGAAGTACAAAACGCCATCGCTTTCGCGAGTGTAGCTGACAATACTTTCTGTTTCTCCTGTCGCCATGTTATAAAAGTAAATCGTGTTAGGATCTGATTGTAACTGTAAACCTAAGCCCAAGGCTGAGTACCCTGGAAGAGTTTTACTTTCGCCTGCTTTGAGGTCGTAAATAAAATTTCCATTCTCAACTGGCTTAATCTTTGTGGCTGGTTGCTCCCATATCTTTTTTGTTAAAGTAATGGGATAAGCTAAACCTGTGACTGTATCACGCACATGAACCATTTCTTTAGGCTCAGACTCAATTTTTTCTTGAGGCATGAACTTAATGGGAACTTCGATCGACTTTCCAATCCCTGGAACAGCGATATGAAGTATTCCTTCCACTGGCTCATCAGGAAGAGACTTCGAAGCAAGATGCAAGGTTGTAATTCCGCTGGGCAATTCTTTTAGTCGATAGAACTCTTGCCCATCTAACTCATAAATATCTCCGTTGCGACGGCTGAGAGACCCTTTAGGACGATCATTATTATCCATATCGGGATCATCAAAATTGTCTATATCGGGCTCTTCAAAATCATCTTGCGGTCTAGGGCGCCGAACTCGAATCGAGCGGGTGATAGGAGGTTGTTTTTCGCTATAGAAACTCTCGCTGAAATCTATAGTGGCAACAGGGTTCCCTTTCGGATCGCGAAGATAGCGCATCTGCATTGGAACAGTAACTTCATTGGGGTTATCAAAAGTAACTCGAAAATAAGCGCCTTCATTCAATACTTGAATTTTGGCTCCTTTTTTCTTTTCTTTTTCGGTAGGATTTGCGTAAATACGAAGTCCTCTAACCCCTAATTTTCCTGTGACAGCTTGTTGGAAACTGATGGTTTTAGGTTCTGTTTCTAAGGTCCAGTCAGGCTGGATAGCAACCGCTTCCATCTCGAGTGATTTTTCTACTCGCTCATCTTTGGGCTTGATAGAAAAACGTTCTCGTCCCCATTTTTTTTGACTGGTGAGTTGAAAAACAGGCTCACTCTTTCCTGCTTCTGATTGAATCGTAGAGGAAGTGAGTTTAACCATTTCAGTCTTAGGCTCAATGTTAATTTCTTCTAAGCTGAGGGGAGCTTGGTAGTTTAAATTATAGATTCGATCTAAAGCTTGGGTCATCCCCAAGGTGTCGAATATAAAAAGTCCCTTCATGGTGTCCAGACGTAGAGGCGACAAGTAGGTTCCTATTATCTGGATTTTTTCTTTGCTTTCTCCTTGCGTATTCAGCTCAATACGAGGACTGTCTGAAATTTCGGTTCGGTAACCTGTCTCGTCGCGTACCATAGCCAAAGTACTTTTTACTTTGGCGGGATCCTTCTCTCCAATGAACTGATAGCTAATGTCTTGTAAAATAGCCCGGTTCCATGGGGTCAGGCTAGTCAAGAACATTAAAAAAGAAAAGGCGACAAATGCAATAAAAGCATAGATAGCGGCATAACCACTGTTGATTGCGAGTAATTTCCAGGTTGGAATATCCTGGGAGATGTGTTTTAATGCTTCAAAGGCTGTGTCTAAATCATTTGCATTTAAAACACGACGAAATTCTCGAAAGTCCCACCGACTTCTAATTAAATCTTTAATAGCAGTCAAGCAGTGTTCTTCGCTGCTAATGCTTTCATCTGTTTCTGCGGGACACATAGAGTAAAGAGCTATTGTAAGCCGGCGTTCTCCGGTTTCCGTATCCGAAAGAACAAAAGCGTCTTTACTTGGAAAAATAAAAAAATCTTTGTATTGAAAGAGCGGCTCTTCCCGAACGGTTTTGACAGCTGCGACAATAGCAAGCAGTTCTCTGGCCAACCTTTTCTTTTCAAGAAAAGGATTACCTAGGTCTTTCACAAGAATCGAATCTAGAGGATAAGATTGTTTGTCCTTGGTTAAGATAACCCGAGGAGGAAGAGGTTGACTTGATAAGTCGGTATAGCTAGAACTAGCATTGAAGACATGAACTTTTTGAATACGCTCAAGAACATTTTCCCAGATCGCTTTTTGGACTAATACGCCCTCTTTTTGCTCAGGAGGAGCCTCATAGAAGAGGTCATTTAGAGCTTCGATCCCTTGTTCGCAAATTTCAAAGTTACGGGGAAGTTCCTTGAGAGCTTCTATATCTACCCTACACTTATATTGAGGGGGAAAAGTAAAGCTGCCTTCTTTGAGCTGTATTCCCCTGGATGGATCAGTCGACACAGGCAACATAGATCTCCTTTTTTAGGCATTCCCAAAATTACAGTATCTGAATTAGCACTCGTATTATTCAGAATTATCTGGCTCAATCATACTGGACACCTCTGGCAAAGTCAATAAAATTTTGTTATGGTATATCTAAGTTAAGCAGTGTAAATTTAAGAGAAAATTTTACTTTATTTCTAAAAAAAATTGCAAAAACTTAAGATTTCGTTATTTTATAAGTATGAAAGTGTTCAGAAATAAAACAATCATGCACTAAAAACTAATAAAAGTAATATAAGTTAAAAAATGAAAACCTGGAATCTTTTGTTTTATCAATTTTTTACCGCAAAAAAGACTAGGAATTTTCATGAAAGGCCTTTTCAAAGTAATAGAGTTATGTCCGACTAAGAAAGGATGACAAAACCTTGGCCCAGTTAATTGTAATCTCAGCACCGAGACCAGACTTGGAAAACAAAACTTTCATGCTGGTTAACGAAGAGAGTCTAGGAAGTAACCCTTCCAATAGTATTGTTTTGGATTCGCCATTGGTAGAAAGCCATCACTTGAAAATAAAGCTTTTGGATAGCAATGCACATATCTCTGCTTTTAGTGAAAGTATTGATTTTTCAGTAAATGGAAGTGCTGTGGAAGACAATGCTAAGTTACATCATGGAGACATCGTTACAGTAGGGGATTTTGTCTTCCTTTTTGATGACCAAGAAGATGTTTCCGATTCCTCTAAAACAGGAGAAGAAAGTAACGACGCTTTTATTGATGCTATTATTGAATCTCGGATTGGATCTCGTCAAACTCCTTACGACAATGCCCACCATATCATTGAAAGTTTCAAAGATCAAACGACCTACGACAAAAAACTTGTCACTTTATATAGAATATCCAACGCTATAAGTGGTATTTTAGACTTAGATCAACTGCTTCGAAAATTTCTAGAGATTATTCTGGATGAGTTTTCTGCCGATCGTGGTTTTATCATGTTGTTTGACAAAGGCCGGCAGAAAATGGTACCTGCGGTTGTTATCGTTAAAAATGAGCAAATTTCCCAAAGCCCTAAAATTAGTCAAACTATTATGGACGAGGTTATTTCGACAAAACAGTCACTTTTGTGTGAAAACACAATGGAAGACCCTCGGATAAAAGCAGAGAGTATGATTCGGCACAACATTATGTCTGCTATGTGTGTTCCCTTGATTCGGAATGAAGAAATCTTAGGACTCATTCAAGTCGACTCTTACCGCCGCAATCATTTTTCCAGTAAAGATCTTGATTTTTTGACAAAGGCTACTTTACAAGCGGCCATGGTAATTGAAAATGCTTCCTTTTACAAAGAAAGAGAAGAGTTCGGACACAACCTATTATCTCTTTCCCATGCAACACAAGGTCTTTCTTCTTACCTACGTCAGGAATCTATTATTGAAGATGCCTGTCTCTATGCCTCTCGTATTTTCGGTTGTCAAAAAAGCTATCTTTTTTTGCAAGAAGAAGGAAAAATCTCTCTTTCTCATGCTATAGGAGCAACAAAAGAAGAACAAAAAGAAATGTCCATCCCCGCCTCTTTTGTTAAGGTCATGAAAGACCGCAAGCCTCTCTTGGGACAGGGAAAAAATATACCAGAAGACTTAAAGGGTTGGATCAAGGAAAAATATTTGGGATCTTCTTTTGTTATTGTCCCTATCACTACTTCCAATGAGAAAGATGATGATAATAAGCCTGCTATTGGAGCGATTTGTGTTAGTGATAAAAAAAATAGAGGACGTTTTACAACAGAGGATTTGCGCTTAATCTCTATTTTGGCTAGCTATACGGCAATAGCTCTAACCAACTCTAAGTTCTATCGAGAACTAAAAAATAAAGAGGAAGAAATTGCTCAGTGGAATGCGGAGCTAGAGAAAAGAGTGACCGAGAGAACGGAAAAGCTCAAGTCCATTCAAAGTCAGCTCATTCAGTCTGAAAAGATGGCAACAGTTGGTCTCTTAGCGGCAGGAGTAGCTCATGAATTTAATAATATTATTGCAAGTATGTATGGTTTTGCCCAAATAGCCCAAGTAAATGAAAAATACAAAGATAAACTTGTTGATACAGTAATCAATCAATGTCGCCGAGCAAGTACTATCACAGAAAGCCTATTGTCCTTTTCTAAACAGAGAGATGCTGATGAGCAAGTAAACATTGTTGATGTTGTGGAGAATGTTTTACGCTTTACTACTGGCGCCTTAGAAAATGAAGGGATTAAGGTCGTGAAAAACTTTAATCCAGTCCCTGAAACAGTGGCTAACCCTAATAAAATTCAGCAAGTCTTTGAAAATATAATCATTAATGCTTGGCATGCTATAGAGCAATTTGGTACTATTACCATAACAATATCATTGCAAGATCAAAATTGGATACATATAAATTTCCAAGATTCAGGCAAGGGAATTGATTCAGAGAATTTACAAAAGATTTTTGATCCCTTTTGGACAACCAAAGGGAGCTTTGGAGGAGGAACTCAGCCTGGTACAGGAATGGGACTTTATGCTTGTTATCATATAATGAAAGAGCATGGAGGAAAAATTCTCGTAGAAAGTGAAATAGATAAGGGCACTACTTTTACGATTGTACTACCTGTGAGAACTCTCCCTCAAACTCAGAAAATTCCAAAAATGTTAAGAGATAGGTCGTCTCCTTCGCTCCAAACTCAAAAAATTCTAGTAGTGGAAGACGAAGAAAATATTCGTAAGTTACTAAAACATGTTTTGAGGGAAAAAGGGTTTGATGTTGAAGTAGTTGATGATGGTATGAAAGCTGTTGAGCTTGCTCGCCAATATAAATTTCACCTAATTTTTTTAGATGTGAAAATGCCTGGCGAAATAAATGGTTTTGGAGTTTTTGATGAGATAAAAAAAATAGATGCAGAGGCAAGAATCGTATTGGTTACAGGTAGAGCCGAAGACTCTACTTTGATGAGCTATGTTGGAAAGGCGGACGGCTATTTACGTAAACCTTTCAACATAGATGACATATATCGGATAATTGGTTGTGAATGAGTAGTCCAAGTATAGAGTAAGAAACTACTATGAAAAAGTCGAGCGAATTCAAAGGAACTAGAGCAAAAAAAGTTGATATTGGGATTAAAAATATCCTTCATTTAGCGGAGTTGATCCAACTCAGTCACTATGTTGGACACTCTCTTAAGGGATTCTTAAAATATCTCTATGTCCAGGTTAATCATATAGAGGATCCTGAATTACAAGCAGCTCTTTCCGAAAACTTAGAAAGAATTAATGGTCCTTTAAATAAATTGCTTTCGGTCGTTTTTAAGCTCCATCAATATACTAGCGTTGATGTGGACTCGGTCGTTAACTTTCCTCGTTTGTCAACTTTGAATAAAGCAATGAATTATTTTGAAAGTGGACGTTTAGAAAACAAATACATCATCGCTTTATGGGAAGAACTGTTAGACTTGTTTATCAAAGTGATTAACAGTGAAAGGCGTTTAGCTAACTTTCAGAAAATTTCTATTCTGGAGTTAGGAACGCGCCTTATTAGCTCGGTTCACAAACTTCATCAAAAATATCCCAAGAAAGACGATAGTTTCCCTTTTTATTTACACGAAAAAGGACTATTGACAGAGAAACAGTTTAATGAACTGCAAGGAATTCGAAAGCAGCAAAAGAAAACTTTTCAAGAAACTCTTAAACAACAAGATTTTTTCCCAAATCCTCTTATTGAAAAAGAGTGGAGCATCCTTGAGTTGTTTAGCTTAGAAGATTTTTGGAGTGAAGCAGAAAAACAAAAATATTTCTCCGAAGGAGAATTATCTAATGTTTTGATGGAAGAACTGCAAGCAGAGTTAGAAAATATCCACAATGCACTTTCTAACAGCGAAACTTTCCAAGAGAAAATCTTTATCCTTCCCCAGCTTAAGCCTTTTCATCAAATGCTAAAAGTGGCTTATTGCCACAAAGAAACTCTTCCAGCTTCTCTTTGGTCAGAACTACTAGAGAGAGGTCTTTTTGCAAACGCAGACAATTTTTACGATTTGAATAAGTTTTTACGACAAACAAAATACTTACAGCGAAAGCTAGATAAGCAACAAATCGGTTCTGCCGAAGTAAAAAAACTATGTGCTATCATTGAAGAAGAAACCTTCTTACAAGAAATGGATCTTAACCAAATAGATAATGCTGTTTTTGATGACATGGCCAATAATCTTTTTGGAGACGACCCCGCTTCTGAAGAAGTGGGATCCAGCACTGAGATGCGAGGATCTCCCGAAGAAGAGCACGCTTTTACAGGGATCAGAGAAGACTCATTTGAGCCTGAAGAAGAAGAGGTGGGATCTTTCACCGAGATGAGACCTGGCCCCTCATCGCCCGAAATGGTGGGGAGCTTCACAGAAATTCGAACTATTTCCCCTCCTGGTAAAAGAGGAAAAGATTCTGTTCTTTCTTTGAAAGAAGGAAGCTCTATTTCTCCCAAAAAGGCTGTTTCAGATAGTCCGTCTTTTCATCAAATGAGACAACATCTCAGTAAAAGTCAACTGAATAACAACTATGAGAAAACAGAGAAACCAGAGGACACTCCCGCGCCGCCTCTTACGAGTATTCAAAAAAAGGAACTTGGACAAACTTCTGCTCGTAAAAGTCCTGTCACTACTAGACGATCGTCTCTACAAGTACTTTTGATTGATGACGATCCATTTTTTTGCAAAATGATTAGTGCCATGTTACTTAACGTGTACGATGTCATTTGTATCAACGATCCGACTCAAGCTATTCGAGAATTGCCTCATTTGAATCCAGATGTTCTTTTACTGGACTATGACATGCCTCAGATGAACGGGTT
This sequence comes from Planctomycetota bacterium, assembly GCA_029260735.1. GTDB lineage: Bacteria > Planctomycetota > Uabimicrobiia > Uabimicrobiales > Uabimicrobiaceae > JAJDCR01. The sequence continues at coordinate 22,941 of JAJDCR010000165.1, read as the reverse complement.
GGATGTTCTAACTATCATTAAAAAGCGTAAAGCTAACTTACCCGTTATAATGGTAACAGGACATCGATCTATGGAATTAGGAGTGAAAGCCATTCGGATAGGAGCCTTTGATTGTATCAACAAACCTTTTTCTCTGGAAACTTTGATTGATAAAATTACCGAGGCAACTCATGACGAAAACTCCAAATCATCTTGGACTTGCAAGGGAAAGCTACAGTCGACTCCTTTAATCGAGGTTTTACAAATTTGCTCTACCGTCCAGCATTCGGGAACACTAACTATTGAAACTGAAGACGAAACTATGGCTATTTTTTTTCAGAATGGTAACGTAGTTGATGCTAGGTGTGGCCCGTGTAATGGATTTAAAGCTCTTTTACGTATAGCTTTAATGGAAGAAGGAGAGTTTTTGTTTGTTACTTCAGAGAGTGTTGATTGTGAAAAAACAATTGAGGTTGATACATCTTTTCTTCTCTTGGAACTTACTCGACAATGTGATGAGTATCAGATGTTGCGAGAGTACTTTACTGACTTTAATGAAAGAGTAATACCTTCTTTCGAAGTAGATGACCCTATTCTAGCCCGATTTATTGTTCCTTTACCTATCCAAGCTCTTTTAGATTCAGAAGAAGCTTCCGATTATGAAATCCTGAGCCACTTGGTTAATTTATTAGAAAATGGACTTTTGCTAAGAGAGCAAGATCAGCATACCTATGGAATAGAGGGAGAACAACCTAGCGAAGAGTATTCTGAAGAAGGGGAATACTCTGAAGAAGGGGAACATGCTGAAGAAGGTGAGCACTCTGAAGAAGGTGAACATGAAGAAGTTGAGCACGCTGAAGAAGGCGAGTACTCTGAAGAAGGTGAACACGCTGAAGAAGGTGAGCACGCTGAAGTTGAGCATTCTGAGCAAGAAAATCAGGAGAATTCTTTAGTAGAAAACTCTGAAAATTTAAAGGGTGGAATTGACGACTTCATGGCACAACTAGATGGGATTTTACCAGATGATACGCCTGGAGAAGATGAAAAAATCTCTTCTGGACAAGATACTCCTGGGCAAGATCCTCCTGGGCAAGATACTCCTGGATAAGATGTGTTTTTTGATTAGCATATAGGCTTGAGAGCGATGATCTAAAAACCGTTCGAAGGCTTATGTTCTTTGGAGGGTGAGGCTCCTGCCAAACAGGGGATGTGCTTGGCTCTTGATATTTTTATCTTGGCACAACCCCGGCGCGGCAGGAGTACGTGCGATATAAAACGTTTTTTCAATATGAAACCTATCATCCTGTGAATGTGCCTCAATACCATCAGGAACCAATCACATCCCCTGTTCGGCAGGAGTCTCACCCTCCAGGGAACATAAACCTTCGAATGATTTTAGAGCATCGCTTTCAAAAGTGCTTTCAGATAAGCCTTACCCTCGAGCCTATCCTTATTTCCTTCTAACCATTCTGGAAAAAAAACCTAAGATTTTCTCTAAAAAACTCCTTTGGTTTCCTTTTTTCTCTAAGTCTTGGATAAGAAGCTCACTTGTTTTGTAGCGATGAAAACTGTCTTTTTTCAGACATTTCATACAAATATTATCTAAGTGATAAGAAATTTTTGAGTTAGCCTGACTAGGGGGTGGTGGATCAACGGTTAGAATTTTTTGATAGACCTCAAAAACACTATCTCCAATGAAGGGGTTTTGTCCCGTGAGCATTTCATAGAAAATAACACCCAGAGAGTAAATATCACTTCTTGGACCGACCAATCCTAATTTTCCCCGAGCTTGTTCTGGTGACATGTAGCATAGAGTTCCTAGAGTAGAGCCTGTTTTTGTGGGAACCGTTGTGATTGAATCGATGCATTTTGCTAATCCAAAATCAATAATTTTTGGCTCATTATCGACAGTAAGAAGAATATTGGATGGCTTTAAATCTCGATGAATAACCCCTTGGCTATGAGCATAATGAACAGCTTCACAAATTTTAACTAAAATCTTAACAACCAAATCTATCTCAAGAGCCCTCTTCTTAATGATTTGGGAAAGAGGTTCTCCTTCAATATAGTCCATTGTAAAGTAAGGCACCTTATTTTCAATTCCCACCTCTAAAATAGATACAATATTAGGGTGTCTCAAAAGAGCCAAAGTTTTGGCTTCTCGATCAAAGCGATCTTTTGTTTCTCTCGATGAACCTACTGCTTCTTTAAGTACTTTGACTGCTACTATTTGTCCAGATGATTGTTTTTGAGCTCGGTAGATAACTCCCATTCCCCCTTCTGCAATCACTTCCAAAATTTCGTAACCAGCAAAAATATCTTGCTCTGAAATGGTGGAAGTAAATTCGGCATTTTGCATTAAGGGTTGAAGTTCATCTTCTAGTGAGGGGACGAGAATGACACTTTTACAGTGCTTACAGCGTACTTTTTTTCCTGGCTCTAAGCTTAGTAAACGAAACTCTTTTTCGCAGCCATGGCAGATTATGGTTTCCTCTACCATTAGATAGTATGCTTCGATAAAGTCGAGGAGAGGTACTTTCTGCTGTTGCAAAAATATTTCAGCTAAAGATAGGGAAATCTCTTCTTGTTCTTGATATTCTTTTACTAAATCCTTTAATGTTGTTGTGGCAACAATTTTTCTTTTGAGGATTTGTTTTAAAAAAGCTAGGCTTTCCCCTTTTTCCCGGCTATCCGTAGTGGAAATATTTTTTTGCTGCTGCTCGGTTAGAGTTTGAAGTGTCTCCATTGTCAGCAGTTTTTGCTCTAAAAGAACTATGCCTAAGGGAAGATTCTTACTCTCTTGGGTATTTAGGGCCCGCTTTAGTTGTTCTTTGTCTAGGACTTTTTTTGCAATACATAGTTTTCCTAGCAATAGATCTTGTTTTGCTACCATACTGTCGAGTTCCTAGGCTTCTAAAACCTGTTGAAAGGTTTTTTAGATCCCTTTTCTTTCCCCAAAAACCAAGCTTGTAGTTTTTCCCAAATTCGGCCAAAAAAAGAGTTGTGTTTTTGGCGATTGGCGGCACTGATTCCAAAATCGTACTCGATTGTATCGTCTAGCATATCAAGTTTTCGCTTTAATAGCAACGAGGATGTTTCAGTATTTTCTTCTTGTTCTAGGTAAGCTTGCTTGGCCAAAGATTCTTGGCTACAAGGAGGGCAGGCTTTTTTTTTCCCAGGTTGCAAAGTGGTGATAATATGCTTACCATACTGAGAAGGGAGTTGTAGTTGTTCGCTCAATTTTATTCCTTTCTCTAAAAACTAAACCCTATCGATATGAACCAAGCAAAACGATCTTCTTCTTCCCCTGTTAATGGATTCTCTTCTGGATCAGGGTTAAAAGCAAAATCAAAACGAATGGGACCCAAAAAGCTATTATACCAAATACCTGCCCCGATCGCATACTCTAATTTTGAAAGACGATAATCTTTGAAACCGCGAACTTTGGGGATAACTTGCCCTGTATCGACAAAGAGAGAGACTCCTAAGCTTTCATAAATAGGAAACCTTAGTTCACTAGAAGCAACAAAAACACCTTCTCCTCCTACCGGATTATCATCACCATCTAGAGGAGGGAGTTGTTGCTCTTGAAAGCTACGAACACTAGTAGCTCCTCCTGAAAAAAACTTCTTTTGTATAGGGATTTCATCGGTGTCTCCAAAGGGAATAACAACTCCTAGTTTCAAACTCCAAGCCCAGACGATAGGAAGAGGAGAGTACTTGTGTTTTCCGATACTGTGGAAAGAGGCAAAGTGAAAATAGGTCTTATAAAAATCGACATCAGCTCCTAGGGCACTCAAGCTCTGCTCTAGTTCGATAAAGCTATATATTCCCTCGGTAGGATAGCCAGCGTTATCTCTAGAGTCAAAGGTGAGTTTTTGATGAGGACTAGAAATAATCGTAAGCCCTTCTTCTTGCTCTAAGTTATCGTCTTCCACATCAATGACATCACTAAACTCAAGGCGGTATCCCAATTCTCCTTTTAAACTAAAATCTGATTCTCCGACAATCTTTTCGATAAAAGTCTTTCGCATAAGAATGTCAAAACCAGGACTGAAGACAGTAAAAGTAGGTGTCTCTTCATTGATAACAAAGAAAGATATCTCACCTTCCAGAGTAGAAACATCAAAAAGGTATGGTTCGATAAATCTCATTTCCGCTTCGGACTTGGATAGTTCTCCTGAGACAATACTCGATTCTAAAGAAAAAATGAAACGTCTTCCCGTTCCAAATAGATTGATATTCTCGTAAACAACTCCTCCCACAACTCCATAAGTTGTGTTATATCCTAAAGAAAAAGAAACAATGCGAGATTCCCTTTCTTTGACTAAAATCGTTAAATCAACATTTTGGGAATCGACAACTTCCTCTTGGATTTCGGCAAAAAGAAATAGCCCTGTTTTCTGAATGTTTCTTTCACTTCGGCGGATTTTTTTTAAATCATAGGGATTTTTTGATCTGAGTAAAACCTCTCTTAAAATGATCTCTGAATCGGTGATTTCATTTCCGGTGACAGATATGTTACGGATGAAATTTTTCTCTCCTTCTTTGATTTTGAACCAGATAGTGTTTTCTTCTCGCTTTAAGTCTGGGCGTGGCTGACTTTGGATCTGAGTTTGAATAGAAACCTGAGCGTATCCCTGTTGGCGGTAAAATTCTCGTAAAAGGGAAGACATTTCTTGGTGCATACGTGAACGATAGAAAGAACGGCCGTAAAATTGAACAATAGAACTTAACTCCGAGGAAGAAAAATGCTCATTACCTTGAAAACTCACCTGTGTCAGATAACTACGTGGCCCTTCTTTTATTTTTACGATAACTTTCACTTTTTGAGATTCGGGAGGGTCTGGGGTAAAATCATAGCGGATTTTCCAGCTCATTTGGAGAAAGCCTTCTTTTGCATAAAGCCCATTAATCGCAGAGATATCCGCTTCCACTTGCCCTTTTTGAAAATAGTTTTTTGCGTCTGGTTTGGTTAAGAACTCTTTTAATTCATTGTTGGTGAAAAAAAGAGCTTGAGTTTCTTGCTCGGGGCGAATGATGATCGAGTCCAAAATGACAGGAAACTGCTCCTCAACAATAAATATAACTTCGGTTTTCTGAGTATCATAATCAACAGATGCAAAATGATGTCCATTCTTACGATAGTGTTTCAGTAGAGCATAGGCTGCATCATCAACATAAGAAAGATCTTTATCTTTCAAATACTTTTCCCACTCTGAGGCTATAACTTTACTTAGTTCGCTAGTGGAGTACTTCTTGTTTCCCTCAAAAGAGTATTTAAACTCTGCTTGCAATAACGAGAGGGGATTGAAGAGCAGTAATGCCCCAAAAGCAAAGAAGAAATATCTATTTAAAATATATGCGGTACAAAGCATTTAGTTGAGCCTTTCCTTCGGTGTCTACTGCTCCCTGTAGAGCAAAACCCTTCCATTGGGGAGGACTAACTGTAATTACAGAAGAGGTGGATGTAAATTGGGTAGTCACATATTGTCCTAAACCAATGGAGTTAATAAATTGTTGAGCTAGAAACGAAATGCCCGTATTGACGAGACGACTACTACCTGATTCATTGAGCTGGCTACGAGTTCCTCCTGTGACTAGTAAAGAAATAACATCTTCTGTCGGAAGAGGGGGAAAGGATGAAAACTCAATTTCTAAGCCGCTAACAGGCCCATTGACATGAACAAAAACTTGGTAGCTCTGGATTTTTGTTTCCGCCTCTAGGCTAATGTAAGGAACTAATGGGTCGGAGGCCTTCAGGCGGATAAGACATTCGTTGATATTCATAACTCCTTGAGGCAAGAATAGCTTACCTAAGGTAGTTCGTATCCAGCCTGAGACAATAGGAGCTTTACTATTACCACTTACTGTAATATTTCCTTTTGTTTCCATTTCTACTAGATTGTTATGAACAGATATTTTTTCTAAGATAATTTTCAAATCAAGCTCTAAATCAAGTCCTGGGATCTCTATTCCTAAAGGTCCTTGGGGGCCAGAAACTCGGTGCGGAGTAGGGGGGGCTTGTATATTTTCTATTGTCGAGCTGTCAAAATAAGCAGAAACTTCAAACTCTGTTACTTTAACTTCTCCTCCCAAAAGGGCTTTGATTTTTTTTTGCCCTAGAGAGTCCTCTTGCCATTCTCCTTCGAAGAAGATTTTACTATCTGCTCGCCCATACAGTTTATTTGTGCGAATTAAGAGTAAACGATTCCCCGTAATGTCAAGGCGAACTTTTTTTGGCTCCAGCTTTTCATTCAAATCGAGTTGAGCAACAAAAAGAACTTTACCACCTCCGATATTAGCTTCGAGGGAAGTGCTTAAAGTCTGCTCTTTGAATTTACCTTGAAGAGAGATGTCTTTAATCCGAAAATCTTGTCCAACAAGGCGAATAATTTCTTGTTCCCAGCTCCAGCTTGCATCGACCTTGGGACTACTCTGAGAACCACTGAGTTGAAAAGAAAGTTGAAAGCCTTGAGGACCACTTTCCTCGCGAGCAGATAGAACAATTTTAGGATGGGGTTTAAACTGCCAAGCCTTCTGTTTTTCCTTGACTTGAAAGGGAAGAGTAAATGTTCCTCTTAAATCAATGTCATCTTCAGAACTTTGAGGAATTTGCCCAAAGATATGAAGCTCTCCCTGAGATTTCCCTAGTAAAACAGGTTTACTTTGGCCTTGCAAGGCAGCAAGGTATGTGTTAATCATTTTTTCTAAATCAAAGCGGAGCTTTATATCGTTTTTTTCTTTCAAGTTAAGTTGGCCAAAAAGTTCTAAAATAAGTTTTTTTTGAGAAGAAATTTGGCATTTGTTGATGAGTATATCTTCTTCTTTTAGTTGGACATTAGAGTACCAATGAGTGGGAGGAATAACAAAAGTACGAAGAACATCCTTTTTCTCATTTTTGGAAGAAACTAGGGTGATCTTTCCGTTCTCAAAATGAATAGAGGAGGTAAGCTCTGCCGATAGTAATTCGCCAGGGGAGGGAAATTTTGCTTTGATTTGAAGATTTGTAATCAAATCTCCATTTATGGGAATGGCTGGATTAGAGTTTTCTTTTTCTAGATATTCTAAATATTGAGCTAAGTCACTTAAAGTACTTTGACAAGTAATGCTTGTTTCACTACCCGGTGAATAGCCTACTTTGCCAAAAATCTTAACAAGAGTATTTTGCTCTAAAATCAATTCTATTTTGCTAATATCAACTTCTTCTTGGTTAACGTTTATTTTTCCCTGGAAGGAAAGTTTATCTATAGCTTTTTCTAAAAGTCTACCAGAGGAAAGTTGTAAGGAGTGTTTTAGGCTAAGATGCCAAGGATTTTCTAAGTTGAGCTGTGGTTTTCTTTCGGGATGGAAAGGAGGGATTCCTTCGACTTGAAAACTTCCTTGAAGATTTCCGGCACAGGGAGAATGTTCTTGATGTTCTTGAGAAAGAAGGGGCCAATAGCGCTCGATATTTAGAATTTGCCAAGCACTGTCTATCTTTAAAGAAGGGTTTTCTTGTTGGTAGTTATAATCAAGGGTCGTTTTAAATATTTGATTTTTGTCGAGAAGGACTTGGAGTTTGGGTATTCTCAAATGACCTAGAGCTAAATTTAGTTTGCTTTTAAGAACGAGAGATTGATAGGAATAGGTATCAATTTTACCTTGGAATAGTCCTAGCTGTAGTTGAAGGGCTACTTGAGGTGATTTTTCGATTTTTCCTTGCAGCAGCAAGTTCAAACGAAAATTTCCAGAAAGCTTCCTTTTCTCGGGAGGAAGAAAATTTTCTAAGTGCTTTTCTATGTCCTTTATACTCAGAGAAACTTGCAACTGGCTTTGACGTGAAGAAAAGGGGTATATCTTTCCTTTTCCTCGGAATATATTTTCTTTGTTTAATTGAAGAGTACAACTTTCTAGCTCTAGCTGATCCAGTTCTAACCAAGAAGTTCCCTTTAGTTTACTGGCCACTTGAAACTTGATTTCTTCAAAAGAAAAAGTTTTAGGGGGGGCTTCTGCTGTCGCGGGAAGAACAACTTGTCCATTCTCTAACAAAACTTGTAAGTGATTGTGTAGAAGAAAAGGTTCCCCTATTTGAAAAGGAACCTTACCATTAAAATCGGCTCTTACTTTAAGAGCTCCTCTAATGCTAGGAGCAGAAGGGGGAATAAAAGAAGCGTATTTACTTAAGTCTGAACAAAAAAATCTGTTCTTTAGAGAAAATTTCTTACTGGGGTAATGAAATTTTCCTTGAGAGTCGATTAGTTTTTCTTCATCGAGAGTTAGAGAAAGCTCCTCTAGTTTAAGAAAATCTCCTTTTTCGAATTTAAGCTGAAGTTTTCCCAAAAGATTTTGGCAGGAAAATTTTTGCCATTTTCCCTCTTGTAATTGAATTTCTAAGCCAATTTCAGCTCCTGCTAAAGCCTTGGGAATATCATCTTGGCCTTTGACATCTAGGAGAGGGTAAAGCTCTCCCTTAAAATGCACCTTGGTTTGGAGATCTCCTGAAAAAGACTCCAACTCTGGAATGATCATTTTTAAATAAGGTAATACCCCCTGTAACTTGCTTAAAATAAAGATATCACTTGATCGTCCCTTTTGATAGCCTACTTTTCCTTGAATTTCAAAAACATTCTCTCCGTTCACGAAAAAAACAAAGCGCTCTACGAAAAGATCTCCCTGGACATCTTTTAATTTTATATCTAAGGAAATATTTTGATAAGAAAACTCTTTCCAGTCTCCTGGGCCTAAATTTAGATTAAGGTTTATTTGAAAACTCTGAGGAATATTTTTTTCATTAATTTTTGCTTTGAGATGAAAATCTGTGTGGATACTTCCGTTCCATAGTTGCATCTTTGATAAAGGATGTTCAGGATTTTTTTTTGTCGAAGGCGAAAGAGCATTTTGAATTAGTTTGAGTAAGGGCTCAACCAAGGGGAAGTCTACTTCTCCTTCCAGAGAAACTTCTTTTATTTTAGAACTTAAGTCCAGTTGAGACGAAAGTTGAAAGATAGTTACATCATCCCAGTTTATTTTAAACTCCGGAATATTAACTCTTTCAGGTTCTCCACCTAACTTTCCCGGCCAAGTTGCCTGCCATTTCCCCTGGGAGTAAAATTTGTCGAAAGCAACTCTTTTTCCTTTAAAGTTTCCCTCTAGACCGGCTAAAAACTGCTCTAACCCTAAAGAAAAATTACCGTTGAGACTTTCTTTCCCTTTTTTTTCTTCGATTTGAAAATGGCTTTGGGCATAGATTCCTCCTTGTAACTCTACAGGTACTTTCCAAGATGAATCTGTTTTTTGGGGAATAATAGGAGAAAGACTATTCACTAAATGAGTAAGGGTTCCTAACTCCGCCACTTTGAAAAGTAAAGTAAAACCTTTTTTGATCTCTGCAGTAGTGGGTGGAAGAGATTTTTCGTCTTCCGCAGAAAGGATATTTAAGTTTAAACGGCCCCGAAGAGAGCGTAAATCCCAATAAGGAAGATCGATCCCAAAATTCAGGTAAACTCCACCAGGAGTGAGATCTAACTCTTTTTTTGTTAAAAAAGATAGTGTTTTTTGAAGTTCTGAAAAGGTAGTCGAGAGTTTCTGAAAGCGAACTTGGGCTCCCTTTTCCAAGTCGATCACCAGATTTCCTTCGGCTTTTCCTCCAGGCAAAGGAAAATCTAATTCAACAGGATAAGCTCCTATTGTTTTTAAATCAATGACAACAGGCTTTTCCAGGTTTAATTTTTCGGGAAACTCTTCAATTTTGACTTGGCAATCTGTAATGGTAAGTTTTTTATTTTGAAAACTCCAAGCAAGTAAAAAATCAGATAGTTGTATTTCTTGAGGTAAGATACCCCCTGCTAAAATTTCTGCGACTTGGAGTTTGCCAACTTCAGGGGTATGATGTAAAGATAAGTTTCTGATAGAGGCATGAATTCCCTGAGTTTTGTCTTCATAAACTAAATGGGCTTCTTCTACAATAATATCTGGAATTTGTCCCCAAATCTCACTCAAATCAATAGGTTTAAAAGGGGTCGAATTTTCTGGAGAAACAGATTCCGAAGGGGGGGCAAAAGCAGAAATTTTAGGTTTAATTACCCTCACTTCCGTTAGAATACGGCCCCCCTCTAAAAAAAATAGAGGATTGTATTGAACAGACACTTCCTCAACATCTAAGCTTTGAAAAAGATCTCCTCCGTCTTTGATTTGAATAGAGTGAAGAGATATTCCTGTGAAATAGGTCCCTTTAAATTCTTGAATCTCTATGTCAAGACCAACTGTTTGCTTAACTATTTTTTCAAGTCCCCAGGTGATAGGAGGAGACAAAAGAGGAACCCTAAAAATATAAATGATTGTACAGAAGAGAATGAGTAAGCCAAATTTTTTCTTTTTGGAAAACTTTTTTTTCGGAGAGAGATTTTTTTCCTTTGGTTTGCTAAACATAGAGCCGTCCTATGGAAGATGAATTTTCTCGATTTTAATGGGGGTATTATAACAAAAGAGTGTTTTTGGAGCTAATATATTTATGTACTTAGTGATTTTACGTTGTCGTTCCCTCAGTCTATGGTTATAATATAAACAATACATAGAATTTATGATACTAGAAAGACTTTGGTGACTGAGATGGAAAAATGGCTACTCTTATGGATTTGTTCTTTTTTGGCAATCGCTTGTACTTCCCTAACTCCTGACCCTAAGACCCAAGAATTACTTGGGCAAGAAATGTGGTTAGCGACAAACTTAAGAATTTATCAAAAACAGTCTATTTATTGGCAAAACTATATAGATGGAGAGATTGTTCCTGTGGGAACTCCTGTACGCCTAAAAAATATTGATAATGAAACCGCCATTATGGTAGATAACTATAATCGTGAATTCATTTTATATTGGCGTTTTTCTCGCCTTTCCGAAGATGCTAGTTTGGTGGATTGTTTAGAGAGATATCTTTCTACCGAAAACCCTCTTGATGAAATTGAAGCTTTGCCCCCAGAAGATTTTAGGTCTATTCAGCTGGGAGAAATAAAAAGAGGGATGAGTAAAAAACTCGTTCTTTGGTCTATGGGATGGCCCCCTGACTTGGAAAAAAAAGATAGAGATATCTGGATTTACTTTACAATAGACCGAAGGAAAAGAGCGGTTTATTTTGAGAATGATGTAGTTGTTGATATTATCTATGTCCAGTAGCAGCTATCCCCGAGGGATAAAAGAGAAGATGGAAAAAACAATTGAATTTAATGTATGCCTAGATAAGTGGGAAGACAAACTTTTAGCTAAAGCTCTTATTTCTCAGGGATTGTTTTCGACGGAAACAATCAAAGAAGTTTTGATTGAAAGGTCGCGTTTACCAGTCGAAAAACAATGTAAACTAGGACAACTTTTAGTCCAAAAAAGACTTCTAGAAATAACAGATTACACCAAAACGATGGTGTTTGTCAAAAAACAGGCTCAAGTTTTGTATGAAAAGCTAGTGAATTCATCTTCCACTTCTTTACCTGCAAATATTTCTCAGTTGGTTCCTTCCATTTCTAAAGAAACCAATTCTTCTGCAAAAATAACCCAAACTTCGATTAGTATACCTGATTATGAAATCCAAGGGGAAATCGCGAGAGGAGGGATGGGAATTGTCTACAAAGTGAGACAGATTTATCTAGATCGTATTGAAGCTCTAAAGCTTTTGCGTTCTGGAGGAGCTGCTTCCGAAAATGAAATTCGTCGTTTTCAACTAGAAGCAGAGGCCGTTAGAGATTTACGACACCCTAATATCGTGACAATCTACCAAATTAGCTCCAAAAAACCACCGTACTATTTCACTATGGAGTTTATAGACGGAGAAACTCTCAAAGAGCACATGAAGCGTCGGTCTCGAAAGAAAAAATTGGTTTCTTATCTCGTTAAAATTGCCAATGCTTTAGATTATGCTCACAGAAGTAACATTCTTCACCGCGATATTAAGCCTTCTAATATCATTATCAATTTAGAAGATGAGCCTAAGATTACGGATTTTGGATTAGCCAAAAGAATGGAGGACAGCTCAGAGGGAGCTCTTGATCAAAAAAAAGAAAAAAAAGAAAAAGAGTCTGAAGAGGCTAAAGTGACTGAAGACGGAAAGACGATGGGGACTCCTTTTTACATGTCGCCAGAACAAACTCTTGGAAGCCATGAAATCGATGGGCGTTCTGACATTTACTCTCTAGGAGTTATTCTATATGAAATCTTAGCAGGTCGTTTGCCTTTTAAAGAATCCAACTTAATTAAGCTGTACCATAAAATTGTAGAAGAAGAGCCTGTTGCCCCTAGTAAATGTAGTCGCAAAGTAGACAAAAGCTTAGAAACTATTTGCCTTAAGTGTATGGAAAAGAATGTAACTCATCGCTATCAAACTTGCAAAGAACTTTCTGAAGATTTAGATCGTTATCTAAAAGGAGAACCTATTTTAGCAAAACCAATGAGTCCTTGGGAGCGCTGGAGTAGGCAGATGAAAAAAAATCGCCAGAAAACTTTGAAGGTAGCAGGAGCAATTTTTTTTCTTGTCGCCCTTGGTTTGTTTTTATGGCTTCAACTAAGTAAAGATAACGAAGGACTTAACGAGCAAGAGAAAAAGAGTTTAATGAAAGCCCAAGCTTTTTTACAAGAAGCGCGAGAGCTAAAGAAAAAAAACCAAATAGATAAAGCTCTAAGAAAGTTTGAACAAACGATTTCAACTTATCCTAAACTAGCCGAAGCTTACTTGGAAAAAGGGGATGTCTACCAGAGGTATAAGGACTATCAAAAAGCGATAGAAGAGTATGAACGAGTGTTAAAAATTGATAAAACGTATGCTTTGGCATATTATCGATTAGGGTATGCTTATATGGAATTGAAAAGCTGGAACAAAGCGATCGAAAAATTCACCTTAGCAATTCAATATAACGCTCAATTTTACGAGGCTTATGAAGCCCGGGGGAAAGCTTATCAAAATCGAGGGGTCAATGTTACCGACGCAACAGATTTTCAGAAATCTATTCAAGATTATCAAGCTGCAGATAAGATTAAGAGAGAGGTGCTGAAGTCACCATAAATCATCAAGAAGGGCCTTGATTTGATCAGATAGAAAAAATCATTGTTCTTGACATCATAAGTATTCTCAATATAATTTATCCATAATTTGGTGGTAAAGTCCTCCTAATTACTAAGGAATTAGGGACGTGGCTGAGATATGTTTTGTAATGAACTTTAAACTTATTTTTGAAAGAGCGGGTATGTTTAACCAACAAGGTATTGTCGAAATTCATGATAAAAACACCTTTCGCCTGGTAAAAAAAATTGCCTCTGGAGGCATGGGGACTGTGTATGAAGCAGTTCAGTTGGGTGCTGAAGCCTTCCAAAAAACTATGGCAATCAAAACATTAATGGAAGATGCAGCCGAGGATGAAGAGTTCGTGGAAATGTTCATCGGGGAAGCCAAATTAGTGGCTGACTTGGTTCACGAAAATATTGCCCAAGTTTATCAACTGGGACGATATCAAAATAGTTTTTATATTGCCATGGAGTATATTCGAGGAATAAACCTGCAGGAGTTCTATGACCAGCACGTTTATCAAAACCGTAAAGTTCCCGAAGAAATTAGCTGTTTTATCATCAGTCGGGTTTGTCGAGCTTTGGAGTACGCTCATAACAGAAGAGACGTAAACGGAAATGTTTTAGGAGTTGTTCATCGAGACGTTTCTCCTAAAAATATTATGATCTCCTTTGAAGGAGTCGTTAAACTGACCGATTTTGGAATTGCCAAAGCAGCGAATGTTATGCATAACCGAGAGGGAGATGTTCTTTACGGTAAAGTTCCGTATATGTCACCAGAGCAAGCCTCTTTCCAAGTAACAGATGCTCGGTCAGACATATTTTCTTTAGGAATCTGTTTTTACGAAATGCTTTCAGGGGAAATGCTTTTTGGAAACGAAGAGACTATCATGACCATGCAGCGGATTCTCAAGGAGGATATACCTCCTATTCGAGAAAAAATTCCTGATATTTCTTCTAAAGTAGAAGCCATTTTAGTGAAGTCACTACATAAAAATTTAGACCATCGCTATCAAAATGCTGGTGAAATGGGATCTGACTTGGAGCATTTTATGTATGACGGTGGTTATGGGCCTACTAATTTAACTCTCATAAAATACTTACAAGAATTATTTCCTGAGAAATCTAAACAGTAGAATTCTCAAATATTTTAATCTTGAAGTAAGTCAAGTCTGACTGGAGAAAGAAAATGTCAAGCGAAGAGATCTCGGTTCCATGTACTAATACTAATTGCGGTCATATTCTGATTGCTCATGCCAGCGATGTGGAACGGATCGTTCAATGTCCTTCCTGTAGCCGTTTTTTGAAAATTCCGGCCAGAAGTAAAAAACGTATGGAGCTAAGTTGCCCTGCTTGCTCTGCTCACTGGAATGTACCTATAAAGTTGAGAGGTAGAAGCTATCGGTGTTGGAAATGTCAAGCCGAAAATGAGCTAGCTGGTCCCGCTCAGCTCAGAATAGAAAACATTTTTTTACCCGAAAAAGTATCTCAAGGACTTCAAGACCAAGAGATCATCATTACTATTTCAAACCCAGGTACTACCGCTGACATTTTGAGTATTGAGATCGCTTTTGAAAATAATGGAATGGACGTAAGTTCTTTCTTTTCAGTTAAAGCGGCAGATAATAATCCTGCCCAAGTGGAAAACTCTTTTCCTGTGAAATTATCTTGCCTAGTGGATATCAATAACAGTGTTATGTCTGGATCTACCAATGTCTATATTGAAATAGCCGGTAAAGACGTCTTAAGCGATGACACTCTCTTTGCCGAAGGAGTGGCTCATTGGGTTATTACACAAAAACGAATATTTGTTATTGAAACAGAACACCAAATGCAAGAAAAAGCAGGGGAGCCTTTTGGCTTAAACCTGTGGACTTATCTTGAAAACGGTGAGGTTGACGTTAACTATAATAATATTCAAAATATTCGTTTTGAAACATCAGCTACTGATACACCCTTCGGAATTCCACCGACAATTCCTCATCAACTCACTATCCAGTTTGTCGAAGGGCGGGGAGTGACAGGGCGCGAATTTATGTTTAGTAATAGTGCCGAAATGCCAGAGATTACTGCTATCGAAGATGTCTCAGATGGAGCTCAAGGTTGTAGTGAAAAAATTTCCGTTCTTGCTGGGGAGTTTGATCGTTTTCTATTTAATCTTGCTTCGCCCCAAGTTCATGGATTCCTTTTTCAAGGGAAGAATGAAGTGAAGGCCGTCGATCAATATGGGAACACCGTTACGAGTTTTTCTGAAAATGTTCAAATAGAAACAAAAAGCAAAAAAGGGATGATCAAAGTTGCTTCTGCTTCAGAACCCAATATGATTCCCGCTGAGGCATTTCAAAATGGGATAGCCAACCTGACCTTCCTAGAAACTTACTATAGCGAAGAAAACGAAGATCAACTGCCCCGAAAAGATATTTTAGCTGTTTTTTGTGGAAATAAAGATGGCTATAGCAAAGAAATTACTATTGAACCTAACCCCATACGTTTTACTTTAAGCGGAGTTCGGGCAGAAAAAGTTGTTGAACAAGGAGGCAATTTACCTGTAGAGGCATTGTTATCCAATACATCATCTTTTGATCTTAACATTGAGAACGTTGGTTTCCAGTTTCGACAAGATAACCAAGACATGGATCATGAATATAAGGTAATCCCTGATTTAGACAATTTGCCTATACTGCGAGCTAACAGTGAAATCTTGCTTAAATTTTTAGTGGAGGTTTCTCCAGAAGCAAGCTTAGGAGAGAGTTTTCTTAATATTCATATTCAAGTTTTCAATGAAGAAAAAAATGTTCCACGGGAAGAAGGAAAAGAAGTATCTTGGAAGGTTGTCCCTGTAGGGAGAACTTTTTTTCCTCTTTCTGGTAGCTCTTTGCAAACCCAGGTTGGAGAGCCATTTGGTTTCCAATTAGGAGCCTTTATGGGAGAGGACATTGATGACTCCTACGAGGGAGAGTATGAGCTACAGATAGAGTGTGATACAAGTATTTCTCCTGCAGAAGAAGCTCCTACTATCCCTGAAAGCTTATCGGTTAATTTTGAGCGTGGAGTAGCTGAAATTCCACCCGTCTTTATCTTAACGGATAGTTCTCAAGAGGCTGTTTTTAGAGTTGCCGATTTGAGCCCTGGGGGACCTCGTAGCCAAAACATACTTGTCCAAGTTTCATCAGGAAAGTTGAGTTTCTTTTGGGTGACTCTAGGAGAAAAACAAATCAATAGCGTTCCTTTTGAAGGCGAAAATCAAATTTCTGCAATGGATGAATATGGGAACGTTGTGGAAAGTTTTGCCCAAGACTGCGAAATTTTCCCCATGGATGAGTCTGGAAAAATCTGCTTTGATGAAAATAAAAAGGAAGGAATTATACCGGCTTCTTATTTTGAAAAAGGAGTTGTCGATTTATCCGAAAGGAAAATGAAATACTTTACGGATGCCAATGTTAAGCTGCCAAAAGTAGAAGAGTTTGCTGTTGTATGCGGAGAGGTTCAAGGAAAAAGTAATCCTGTTGAAGTAATCCCTAGACCAGCCTCTATTCAATTAAATCGAGTTTCTCTTCCTGAGACAATCAATCCTAAAAAAACAGATCAAATCATTTCTTTGGAGCTGGAAAATCAGGGAAATATCGCAGCAAATGTTGTCTCTGTTCTTTTTCATTTTGAACAAGAAAATAAGGATATCTCTTCGCATTACACACTTTCGCCTAACCCCAGTAATAGTTCGACTTTGATTCCCTTTGTTCCTGTTGTTTTAACCTACAATGTTCACATGGATGCAAAAGTTCCCACAGGAGTGACAAACATAGAGATAAGTATTGTCGCTGTGGAGGAAGAAAGCCAAGTTCCTCTTAAGGTTATTGAAAATCACCAGTGGGCAGTTGAAGCAAAAGGACGTATTTTCCGTATTTCGACAGAACATAAGCAGCAAGAAAAGGCAGGAGTTCCTTTTCGTTTAAAACTAGAATCTTACATTGAAAAAACCCCCGATAATTCTTTTGAAGGGGAAAAAATAATATATTTTGAAAGCAATGCTCACGATGCAAAAACAGGAGATAAATCGGTAATTCCTGACACTTTAAATCTCTTTTTTGAAAATGGAGTTGCTGTCACCGAAAAAGAGTTTCTTTTTGTCTTAGCTGAAGATGCGATAATTCTTTCAGCACGGGAGAGAGAAAGTGATATACAGGGACGAAGCCCTCAAATCAATGTTCGCTCAGGAGGCATTGGCAACTTCCACGTTAAACTTCCTGCTACGATTGAAAATACAGAGTTTTTAGAGGGAAATATCGTGGTAGTGGATAAATATGAAAATGTTATCCGCCGATTTCAAAAGAATATTCGTCTTGAGCTGCAGAATATCCCAGGCAAAATTACTACGGAAGAAGGAGTTGATGTTCATCAAATCTCCGGAGAAGAATTCAGAGATGGTATTCTGGATTTGAGTAGACAAAGGCTAAAAGTTATTTGCCAAGGAGATATTCTTCCCCAGCAGGCTACTTTTAAAATTAGTTTTCGAGATTTCTCTATTACGACTCCTCCCTTTCAGGTTTTACCACGCTCAAGCACGATTCATATTGAAGAAGTTGCCCATTCTGATGTTATTCTTCGTGGGCAAGAACATCGAGTTACTTTGAAAGTGAGAAATGATGGCGACTTGCCAGCTCTTCTTGATAAGAGTTATTTGGGTTTTTTAACAGACAATGGAGTGGATGAAAGCTATCAATTTTCTCAACCATCCTTTCTTCTTCCTCCAGGGGTTTCAGAAATTCCGTATCGTATTTTGTCTAACCCAGAAGCTATCTTGGGTAAAGTAGAAGTACACGTACGCTTAAGAATTTTAGAAGAAAAAACCCGCCTAGAAATAGCTCCCGAAGTTTCTTTCACTTGGAGAGTAGAACCTTCAGGGCGAACTTTTAAAATACAAAGTGAAAATGAAGGCAAGGAAACAGCGAGTATTCCTTTTAGCCTGCATCTAGCTGCTTTTCTAGAAGACAAAGTGGATAGGAGTTATAACGGAAAAAGAAAAATTCTTTTTAAAAGTAACGCCTCCGCAGCTCCCAATGGTCGAATGCCTCAGTATCCAAAAGAGTTAATGCTTGAATTTAGAGATGGAGAAGCAGTTACTCCGCGCGATTTTATATTTTTCAATAGTGAACAAAAGTTTGTTCTACAAGTGAAAGAAAATATGACGGGGGGAGCAGCTGGAGAAACAGCTGCTTGGAAGCTATCAGCAGGACCTATTCATAAATTTGAGTTAATATTAGAACCAACGCAAAAGAATGGCTCTACTTTCGAAGGAAACAACTTTCTCATTGCTCATGACTCTTTTGGAAATGTTAAAACTGATTTTGATGAAGATGTTTTTGTTGTAACACATAGCCAACGAGGTAAGATCAGTTTTTCTCAATCAAAACAAAACCAAGTTTTAGGGAAGCATTTTCAGAATGGGGTTGCCGACTTAGCAGGGTTAGGATTATCTTATCATGCAGACCCAAACGATACTCTTCCTAAGACAGAAAGACTTATCGCTCGATACGAAAGCAAGGAAGGGCAAAGTACTAGTTTTACGATAGAGCCAAGACCAGCTAAATTTGAGTTTTTGGGCATTTCAATGGAACAAAACTTCTACCAAGGAGAAGATTCCTGCCCAATCTCCGTCCGTTTGCACAACAGCGGGGATAGTTGTTTAAAAGTGAATGCTGCGGAAGTTACGTTTTGGGAGCAAGAAAGAGATATAACCGGCTTATTTGATGTGTCTCCTCACCCAGACAACCCTGAAGAATTACAGGTACAAGCAGAAGCAGATTTTCTGTTTAGTATTGATATAAATGAACGAGCTCCCATAGGAGAAATTGTCGGCCATATCAAAATCAATGCTCACGATCACAAAGAAGAGGATGAAGTTTGCTGTGAGGAGCGTGCTTTTGAATTTCTTATTTCAGAAAAGCCTAGAACCCTTCTTATGCAAACAGAGCATGGGGATGAAGAAAAAGTCGGAGAACCTTTTTCTCTTACTATCTATGCCTATCAAGGTGATACTATCGATACGACTTTTGAAGGAAGATACGATATTTATTTTAATTCGACGGCAACAGCTTCTCATGGAAATAATCCTTCTATTCCCAATAAGCAGAGAGTGTTTTTTGAACGAGGAGTGGGAAAGACAACTCCCGCTTTTGTTTTAACAAACTCCAAAGAAAAACCTACTTTAGAAGCGGAAGAAGAAGAAGGTCGAGCGGTTGGAGTCTCTGGGCAAATCAATGTACTAACGGGATCAGTAAAAAGCCTTAAAGTGGACTTCAAGCAGGCTGGAGAACCTAACTATCAACTATTCCTCTTAGACGCCTTCTCCAATCCTTTGGACAAGAAATGTAATCTGGACGAGGATATTAAGCAGGGAGTTATTCTTAGCGGGAGTAGAGGGTCCTTTTACGAAGTGTTAGACGTAGTAGGACATGGAGCAATGGGAAAAGTATTCAAAGCACGTCGTCTCAATGATGGCCTGATGGTTGCAATTAAAACCATGCTTTTTAGTGCTCTATCTGATATCAATCGTTTCTTAATGGAAGGATTGATGCTTATGCGTTTTGATCACCCCAATATCGTTCAAGGCTATGATGTGCGTCAGATATGCACAATCGAAAGACGAAAAGCTCAACTGAAATTCTTTATGGTGATGGAATATCTTCCTGGGCAAAGTGTGAAAGATCTCTTGGATTCTTCCCCTGATCATATGTTGCCCTTAGAGTGGGCGACAAAAATCATTCTTCACAGTGCTCGAGCTCTTGTTTATATGTGGGAACATGACACTATCCATCGAGACGTTAAGCCTGAAAATATTCAAATTACCGAGGACAAGAAAATTAAGATGGTCGACCTTGGGATTGCGAAAGCCACAGGAGGTATGGCCGACATAGAAATAACTGCTCGTGACTCTATTGTCGGTAGTTACCCCTATATTTCTCCCGAGAGGATTAAGAATACAGAGGTTGATTTTAAAGCCGATATGTATAGCCTAGGAGCAACATACTATCATATGATAACAGGAGATCCACCTTACTTTGATGGCTATAAAGGAACAGGAGGAAGAGATCTTCTTGATTATCTCATCAAGGTGCGTACACGCCGTTTGCCGACTTCTCCTAGAAAAATTCAGCCTAACATACCGCCTAATATTTCTGACACAATTATGACAATGCTTCAAATTAAATCCAGTAAGCGATATAAAAGCGGAGAAGAACTCGTTGCTAATCTTGAAAAAATATACAATGAGAGCAAAGAGTAAAAATATTAGCAAAAGAGGGGTGGGTAAATTTTTACTCACCCCTCTTTTTTTAATGAGCAAAAAATTTCCCATTTATTTTCCTCTACTTTCTCTCTCCCCATGTTTTCTTGTCTAAACACCTTATATTAAATTTTGGCACCTGATTTGCTAATCTATTTACTAGTCTTGCTAGTAATGAAAATTTAAGTTTTCTCAATGAAAGGTGTCTCAGATGAAAAGATTTTTTTTTTTGCTGTTCTTAGAAATTTTTCATGTATCTCTTATAGCACAAACCTCGACTTTGGCTACTCAAGATAGTCGACCAGAATATTTGCTTATCACTTCCCAAAACTTACTAACTTCTTTAGATCCTCTTGTTCAGTGGAGAATGGAGAGTGGATTTATTGTCACTATCAAAACAAGCGAAGAGATTTTTTCTAAGCAAAATTTTTCCTCTCCCTCTTTTGCTTTAAAGAACTTTCTTCGCGAATACTTTCAATCTCGTCCTAATTTGATGTACGTTTTACTGGCCGGAAGCAGTCGCACATTACCTCCTCAATATGAAGAAGGTTTTCCTTCTGATTATGGATACAGTTTGTTAGGAATAGAGGATGATATTTGGCCGGACGTTTATCTGGGAAGATTTCCCAGTGACAAGGAGGAGGAAATTGCTTTTTTGGCAAGAAAAACTATTGATTATGAGGAAAAAGAGCAAAAAGAGAAAATTTTCTCAGCTATTCTTATAAGCTCAGACCCGGGAGTTGGTATGTTTAACCAAGAATTATCTTCTGGAGGAGAGTTTTTATTTTCACAAAGCTTAGAGGCGGTTGCCATAATTAGCCCTAGCAGTAGAATTTTTCCCCAACACCAAGCTTCTTTTCAAGAAGGAGCTTTGCTTGCCCAAGGAATATCTCCTACCCTTTTTTCTCCGGCTGCTCGTTTAGGACAGATTCTTTATCGAGCGAAAACTCATGTTTACCGAGAAAAAAAAGAAAGAACAAAGGCTAACCACGTTTTGTATGCTTACAATCTTTTTGGAGATCCTGCTTTGCTTTTGAGATTAAATAAGTAGAAGTCAAAAAAAATTAGCTCTTGGCCGGATGAAGACCAAGAGCTAATAAAAAACCCCGCCCCCGGGGTTATAGGTCGTCGATGAATATTGATGGAAGGAAAGTAGGAGATTGCTATAAGGATTCATATATATATACGCTTATTTGTAAAATGTTGTTGGGAAATTCTTTTTTTTTTTTTAGAATTTTCTAAAGCTGCTTTCTATACCTCAAAATATATAGGACTACATATTTTTTTCATAGATTTTTTTTAAAGGCATTGTTCTATGATTTTTTATTTCCGATCTTTTTTGCTTTTTGCTTTTTTTTCTAGTTTACCTCTTTTCGCTAGTGAAGAATTTAGTATTTTAGCCGGAGTGGAAAAAAAAGTCTTTCGGCCGGGAGAAAAATTCACATTTACTTTGATGGTAATTGGAAAAAATGACTTTTGGTCAGCTCCCAAGCTTTCTCTAAAAAACCTAAATCAAATTAAAGCACCAGAAAAAATTGTTCGCACAGAAATTTTAGACCGCCCTCGCATGGTAATTCGTTATTTATACAAACTAGAAGCTCTTTCTGAAGGAATGGCAAAGGTGGGGGAAATTACTTTTTCACAAGAAGGAAGAGTCTACTTCACTTCTCCTATAGTCTTAAAAGTTTCATCTCAGTTTGTTCAAAAAGATGTCGGCCCTAGCTTATTTTTTCAATTGAAGGCAACATCTTATTCTCCCTTTGTCAGAGAAGTTTTTTCTCTAAGAGCTCGCTTAGGACTAAGTGAAGGAGTACGACTACTAGAAGAAAACTATTTTTTTCCAAATGTAAGAGGCTTACAAAGACTAAAAAATTTGCCTTATATTACTTGCTATGAAGTTTTAGATAATCGCATTTACAAAATAATAGAATATCAGGACTTCGTTTTGGGAAAAATAGCACAGTCTATTGATTTAGATAAGTTTCGCTTGGAGTGTAAAGTTGTTTTACCTAAAAAGGAAAAAAAAGATACTTTCGACAAAGTTTTTGGAGAAGATGATTTTTTTCAAGATGACTTTTTTACTCGCAGCCCATTGAGCGAAGCTTTTGGGGGAGTCGAAAAAAAGCTAATGCTATCAGCTTCGCCGATCCAAGTAAAGATAAGCCCTCTTCCTTCTCCTCTGCCAAATACTTTCTCAAAGGCAGTGGGAAATTTTACGATGGAGTCGTTTCTGACACCCAAAGTTGTTTCTCAAGGAGAATTTGTCACTCAAATAATTACGATTAAAGGGGATGGAGATCTTTCGGAAGTGAACTTACAATCCTTTGCTCCCGTGATGGGAAAAGTGCAAAGTTACCAAGAAAATCAATGGATAAGAGTGTTTGAGTTAGTTTATGTCGCCGAGGAGAAAGGATTTTTTCAACCCCCTCCAGTTACCTTTGTTTATTTTGATCCTCAGGAAAAGAAGTATAAGAAATTGGTAAGATCTAATGATAGAGCTGAGGTTAGGTAGCAAGTCCTTGAAATGTCCCCGAAGGGGATTAATGTTAGTAGCTCCGGGTGCAAACCCGGAGGTAAATGGAACACCCGACCCAAATCGCCCTGAAGGGGCGAAACTTTCTTTGTCTCACCCCCTTCAGGGGGATTTTGGGACTTAA